>CAIYNU010000022.1 GCA_903927615.1 uncultured Rhodospirillales bacterium
AAATGACTACAATGCAATTGTTGAGGCGTGCTGCGAAGCCTGGAAGGCGCTCAGCGCCGATCCCGACCGACTAAGATCATTGACTAGCTATCCCTGGATCGATGCCAGTCAATGTGTCAATGCCTAGGCTCGCTGGTATCACTCCCTCCCGTGCTGCTGAGAGTCCTGTCCGGCGCTGGCGACCTCGAATTGGGTCCGTGCGACCGCGAGCGCTGATTCAGCTGCGCGACGGCCATCCTCTGCCGCGAGACGGTCACCTCTGATCCGTGATATCTCCGCATCCCGAGCCGGTTCCGGTGACAGGTTCCGGTGGGTTCCGGTGGTTCCGGTGACAGTGCACATAATTAAAAGGTCCGCCTCACCTATTCCGCTTCCGAAACCAGCCCTTCCCCTTCCGGCCCCGGCCCGCCGCGGGTCAGCGGGACGTCGTACCATCCTCATGGCTGTCACTATTGCCCATGAGGAGAACGGCTATGGGACATTCCGAATATGATCCAGGCGGAAAAGATCGGCGACCGTGGAATGCTGGCCGAAAAATCGGCGCCAAGCGCGCGCTGAAGCCGCAGCAAGTTTGGGCGATCCGGTTTTGGTTGGATCACGAGCGGAGACTGCGTGACCGCGCGATGTTCGATCTGGCAATCGACAGCAAGCTTCGCGGATGCGATATCGTCAAAATGAAAATTGGGGACCTCGTCAGAGGTGGGCAGGTTCGGTCGCGGGCAATCGTCGTTCAACAGAAGACCGGCCGGCCGGTTCAGTTCGAACTCCTTGAACCTGCCCGCAACAGCATTCTTGCATGGCTCGAACGTCGGGGAGGGACGCTTGACGATTTCGTGTTTCCCAGCAGGATCGATCATGCCAATGACATCAGCACCCGACAGTATGCGCGCCTTGTCGATGAGTGGGTAATAGGGATCGGCCTGCGTCCGGAGGACTACGGAACGCAGTCTCTGCGCCGCACCAAAGCGTCCATCATCGATAAGCAGTCTGGTAATCTGCGCGCCGTGCAGATTTTGCTTGGTCACACAAAAATCGAGAGCACGGTTCGTTACCTTGGCGTCGACATTGAGGATGCGTTACATCTTTCAGAAAGTACCGAAATTTAAGGCTGTAGAGAGAACTCCTCGGCTTTCGCCGCCGAGGAGTTCGACCTACGATCATCCTCGTGCGACGTCGGTCGCTCTGGCCGGATTTACGGGCAACCAATAGCGGTGGAGTGCTTCCCGTTTGAATCTCGGACAGGCGGCTCCCGCCCCCGTCATGCCATCCTCCGCGTCGGCACGCCGAGCACGGGCCCGGCTTCGGCAAGCCGCTGGTCGAGCGTGTGCAGCATTGCGCCATGCTCCGACGCGACCGCGAGATGCAGGGCGTCGCCGGCACGAAGCCCGAGGCGATGCTGATCGACAAATTTGGCTGCCGCCCGGAAATGCCTGCCGGTGACCGGCAGCACCGTGAAGCTCTCAACCACCAGCTGGTTGAATATGGCAAGCGCCGCCGCGCGCTGGTCCAGATCGATCTGTCCCGTCCGCAGCTTGATCGCCAGGGCGGAGGAAACCTCGGTGATGGTCCAGTCGCTGATCAGAAGCTGCGCCGGATCTTGCGCCGCCAGCCAAGCCTGGACTGGCGCGGTCATCGCTTCGTTGGAAAGCGCAGCGATAATCAGCGACGTGTCGAGATAGTGCATCAATAGCGGTCGCCATCCCGCATCGAGCGCACCAGATCGGCGGCGCCCTCGGCCTGCGGCGGCATGATCGCCGTCAGGGATCGGAGCAGGGCTGCGTCGATCCGCTTGCGCGGGCGGGCCACAGCCGTAAGCCGCGCGACCGGCTTGCCGCGCCGGGTGATGTCGACCGAATCCCCGGCTTCGACCCGATCGATGAGTTCGCTCAGATGGGCTTTGGCATCTGCCAGAGTGACCGCGTTCATGCCATGCTCCTGACCACTTGGATAGTCATATAGCGCATCGGACGTGACGGTTCCAGTGGGGAGGAGTGCCCCCGATAACGGCAGCTTCCATGGTTCAGTCACCGAAACCAGACCGTCCCCTCCCGGGGTGCAGCCACCGCGTGCCAGAACCGTCGCTGTCCGTCTGCACCAGGATGCGTCGGCCGTCTGCTGGATGGCGCCAGACCTGCTGCGATCGACCCTCACCGTCGCGTATCCAATCGCCATCAGCGAGCACTTCGCACAGATCGACCGGGCGAGCCAGATGGTGCTCAGCCTGCCTGTCCTGGGTCGCCTGCCTCCAGTCCCGGTGCGCATGCGCCTCCTGGTCACCGACGGCAGCGCGGGAAGCCAGCCAGGCATCGAAGTCTTGGGCTTTCGGTCGATTGTGCATCGCCGCGTCGATCACGGCACGATGTCGGCCCCGTACCTCGGTGATTGCCGCCTTTGCCGTTCTGTCGGCGTCCTTGCGTTCCTGCAGGAACCGGGAAAACAGCCTTTCCTTCATCCTGCCCTTGCCGGATAGCTTCCGATCTCGCCACTCGATCCGGCTATCACCGAGAACGGTCGGCCCAGGACTATCCTGATTGGATTTCCCGGTCGGCGATTTCAGCACGGCAACCAGCCTTTCCGCATCCCGCGTCAAGATACCCTGGATAGGTTGCGCGACGTGTCGCTCGGGCGAAACCCCGACCGACACAGCAGTGGCCGTGAGCATCGTCCGCCTCAATTGCCTCGCGATATCACGCCAATCAGTCGCAGCCTCGCGGGAGACGAATACCATCGCCGGACCCTTCTGCCGCGACATCGCGATGTACCCAGACGCATCCTTCCAATCACGCGTATGATGCAGAAGCATCCTCGAAATCGAGGCTCCTTGGCTCTTGCAGACGGAACCGCTGTAGCAATGCCGCACGACGTCGAATGCATGGCCTAAAGCATCACGTGCCTCGTCATCCGTACCAGACCAGTTCAGTCGGCCCTCCTCGTGCAGGATGTGCATGCCGTCCGCGAACCGACCCTCGGCGAAGTGCTGCGCGGCCGTACGCGGTTTAATTTTATTCAGGCGTTCGACCACCGGAATTTCTCCGGCGTCGTACTGCATCACCAGTTCGGCGAACAAACCGCCCCGCTCGGTTGGCGGCAACTGGAGATCATTCCCTATCAAGATAAGTTTACCGACACCCGCGGTCAGTTGCAGTAGCCTGGACAGTCGGTCGCATCCTGGCCATGCTCCCGGAACCGTGATCGCGATAGCGCCTTCCCGGAGACTGTCGGTAGCCCAGATATTCATGTAGAACAGAATTATAACAATGTAGCGTGCAATATGTTCTGGGTAATATAGGTTCTATACGATGTAGTAGTGAATTCGGATGGTGAATCACATTATCGACGTCCCAGGTTACGTCATCTGATTGATTCGGCGCCGATAATCCGATTGGCGATATCGGGTGTCACCAAGGGGGCACGCTGGACCTCCGAACGACATCGCCCTACGGAAACTGCCGAGAAGTGGAGACATTCTGACATGGACGGTCGGGACCACCAGATCGGTTGAAATGTGACCCACCGATGCGCCGGGGGTGGGGCTCGCCCCACCCCCGGCGGCGCATTTCATTTTCCCTCTCCCTTGGGCGTGAGGCCGGCCTTTCGTTTGTCCTTGAGGCGCCAGCTGTCGCCTTGGATGTGGACAAGGATGGCATGGTGGAGCAGGCGATCGAGCATGGCGGCGGTGAGCACCGCGTCGCCGGCGAAAGCTTGGTCCCAGGTGCCGAAGGTGAGGTTTGACGTGACCACCACGGCGCCCTTCTCGTAGCGCCGTGCGACCACCTGGAAGAAGAGGTTGGCCTGTTCGCGCCCCAGGGGCAAGTAGCCGATCTCGTCGATGATCAACAGCCGGTAGGGAGCGACGTTGCGGTTCATATAGTCTTTGAGCCGGCCCTGGTTAGGCCCGGCCGCCTTGATCGGATGATCAGGATTCCGTTGCCCAATGAGGTCGCTCTGCTCGGCATTTTCCGACAGCATCTCACAGGCGCACCCGTCGCAGGCGACCTCACCAGAGCTGCCAAGGCGGCTCTCGGTGCCACCGGGGCTGACGTCGAACGCTGGTGTCGCGGCGCGCGGCGCATTGCCCGAACCGCCAAACGCACGCTGCACGTCGACGACCTGCTCGCCGAAATCCGCACGACGGTCGGCGAACCGCCGAGCGCGGAGGACCTCAGGTTGCGCGCGGTACATGAGGCCGGACATGCCTTCATGATCGCGAGCGAAGGGCCTGAGGCGCTGGACGTCGTCTCGATCCGGCAAATTGGCTCGTTCGGCGGCATCACCATTCCTGAACGTGAGAGCGTGGCGGTGACCGTCGAAACCATCCGTATTTATCTGCGGCGGGCAATGGCCCGACGCGCGGCCGAGATCGTCCTTCTCGGTGTGGCCAGTGCAGGGTGCGGCGGCACGGAAAACAGCGACCTGGCCGAAGCGACCCTTTTGGCCGTCGCCGCCTGCACCTCGCTCGGACTCGTCGGCGAATTCCCGCTGTGGCTGGGCCGTCCGCCCGTCGAGTCTGCTGTCCGCGTTTTGACGACCAGACCAGATATCGCGGCCAAGGTGACGCTGATGCTCGACGAGGCACACACGGCGGCTGTTCGCACCATCACCGCCAATCGCGGAGCCGTCGAAGCCATTGCCAAAGCTCTCAGGGAGACGGAAACCCTCGACGGCCCCGCGGTGACAGCACTCGTCCAGCGTCATCGCAGCCCCCAAGCCCGACGTCGGCCTCCGGGGGCGACGCCAACCGCGGAAACGAACGCCGCCCGATAAGAGGAGGTAACCTGGCCCAATTTGCAGTCGGCCACTGATTCCGATCGCAATCCAGCCACGGAATCATTCTGAGTTGATGTCGGAACGAAAACAGTTAAACAATTTCCGCGATCTGACGGCATTGTTGGCCGGCATGGTCCAAGTCGGGACAGTCGGGACAACCGATGGGGCACCCACGGTCGGCGATACCGAAAGTTCCCGACTCTCTGCCGATATGCCACTCCCGGCGCCTGCCCAGCAGCCGGCGGTGCCGATCAGGTCGTCGGTCACCGATGACTGGATTATCTGCCTTGAGGACGGCGTGAGAAAAAAAATGCTGAAGCGGCATCTCAGGGCCGTCTACGGCCTGACACCCGACGCCTACCGCGCAAAGTGGGGTCTGCCTCCGTCATATCCGCTGGTCGCGCCGAGTTACGCCAAGTCTAAGAGCGACTATGCACACAAGGTCGGGTTCGGAACGAACCGGATGGGGGCAACACGGGAAACTTCGCCTCCATTGTGTTGATGAGAGGCGATGAAACGTTTTGTCGTTGCGAAGTGCATCGCTCCCGCCTCATGTGCTCAATCCTGCACCGTCGGCAATTCGCCGACGGTCCGGGCGCGATACAGCGACACACTTAAAATAAGCCAATATTTCGTATTGTCGTCATGCCGGGCCTGCGGGACGAACCGCAGTGAACGACACGGCCATCGAAACTTCACTATAGCTGAACTGGCGGCTTCTGCCGAGGATGGGTTGCCCTCCATATCCCCGTTCCGGTTGCGCACCTGCCACTTGCCGTGAAATTTCCGGTTGACGGACTCCGTGGGCCGATCAACACTAAATTCTGATGCCGTCCCGTTGTCCGGCGCACGCACCACGGGATGCATCTCCAACCGCAACGCAATCACTCTGGACCATTGGAGGTCGATATGATTAGGGTCACTATTACGCAAAACTGTCGCGGAGAAATCACCAAAATCTGCGCTGATGAACCAATCGAACTTTACTACGTCAATCCGCACATATCTAACGATCGTAATTACCTCTGCGACGATGTTGAAGTCGGCGCCCGGTCAGTTGACGCGGAACTCGGAGGAGTGGAAATCGGTCATCAGCATGACGGCACATTCGCCGAAGACGGAGAACCCATGTTGCCGAAATTAGGTCCATCGATCAGGACACACTGACATATCCGTCGGCCAGAATTTGTCGAGCAAGTCGATAATCACATATCGGTTCATGACCACACGACCGCCCTCGGGCACTGTGATCATGTCTTCGCCCGCAGCTCTGACCGTCATTGTGTGCCTGGAAGACGATACCTTGCATGTGTTTGCCCCACCGCGAACCGGGCCATCCGCAGCGCCTTTTTAGTTCGCCCCAGACAGGCTCGGGCGCGACGGTCGCCAAGACTCCGGCGGCAGACAGGCGCCCGATTTCGGTCAGAGTCTCGGGGGCGATGCCGATCCAAGCTGAAGCCGCGAACCTGCCGACCCGCAGGATGCGCAGCGTATCGACACGCAGACTGCCGCCGACATGGCGGATGATCCGGGCCACGAGGTCGGTCGTGCCGCAGATGCTCGTCGAGCGTGACATATGGACCGACGCCACCATGCCCGGTCCTGGCCGGGGCGTGCTCCTCGCGGGCTTCGGAATGAAGGAAGACCGGGAAATCGCGGCCGACCTGAAGGAAGCCCAGGGCAAGCATCTTGTCCGGGGTGGACCCGACCACCACCCGACCGCGGTCCCGGCACAGGAGGCTCGGCAGCAGGTCACGGACGGTGCTGCCGACGAGGACTGTCTGAATCATTGCCACTCCGGTGGTCATGTGCCGATCGTAACCAGAAAGGCGCCGTTCGGATGGCGGTCGAAGCGGATGGCTGCGTCGAGAAAGCGCCGGATGATATCTGCGGCGGTCTGGGTATGCTTGGTCGGGGATACGGTCGTGAAGGTCCCGCGCCCCGCCATGGCCATGGGCAGGAGCAGTTGGTCGGCGAGGTACGGGCCGGCGAAGGCCGCCGAGTTCAGGTAGCCCAGCATCCGTGTGGCGGCCTGGCTCCCGATGCTTTGCGCGGGGACACCGAGTTGGCCGAAGCCGGTCACGATCTCCGTCACGTGTTCGAACACCGCTTCGAGGAGGAGGACGTTACCGGGGCCGACGGGGTTGGACAGACGTTCCAGGCGGAAGGCCGATTCGGGCCAGTCCAGGATCGCCCGCGCACTGGCGAGTTCCCGCATGCCGATGTCGTCGTCCAGCAAGGCCATGACGGCGGTGGCGCCGACATCGACCGGATTGCCGCGCTCGATCAGGTCGACGGGCATCAATGGTGCCGGCTCGATTTCAATGTCGATCCGACCACCTCCCGCGGGATAGAAGCCGTGGCGGACCAGACGCGCGGTGACAAGCGGTCCCATGCGCCGGAGCAGCGGCAGGTAGGTGCGGTCGATGAAGTCGAACGGCGGTGCATGGGTGTTGTGGGTGCCTCCCTCGATCGTCAACCGGGACGGCCGATCAGCCAGCAGCAGCGGCGGCAGGATGGTCTGGAGGACGAGTCCGGCGCTGCCGGCCGTGCCCACGGCAAAGCGATAGTCGCCGGCAACGATGCGTCCGGGCTTGAACACGATGCTGCGGGCACCCACGGCGACGCCCTCGCAGACGGCGCTGCCGATGGCGCAGGCGGCCTCGATCGCCGTGACATGCTGCCGCATCAGTCCGGATTTGCTGCGGTTCGCCCGGATGTTGTCGATGCGGAAGGGCTGATCGGTGACCAGGGACAAGGCGAGTGCATTGCGCACCATCTGCCCGCCGCCTTCCCCTTCCGACCCGTCGATTGTGATCACGTCCTGTCTCCCCCGGCCGACGCGAAGAGGCTCAGCCCTTCACGCACAAGACCTGTTTCAATGTGTGGATAATCTCCACGAGATCCGACTGGGCCGCCATCACCGCTTCGATCGGCTTGTACGCCGCCGGGGTTTCGTCGATCACCCCGGGATCCTGGCGGCAGTCCACGCCGACCGTTGCGGCGATGTGGTCCTCGACGGTGAATCGCTTGAGTGCCTCGTGCCGGGACATCAACCGCCCGGCACCGTGGGAGCAACTGTCGAACGACTCCTTGTTGCCCAACCCCCGCACGATGAACGACCGTGCGCCCATGCTGCCCGGGATGATTCCCATCGTCCCCTTGGCCGCCCGAACCGCCCCCTTGCGCGTGACCAGGATATTCTGGCCGAAATGATGTTCGCGCGTGACGTAGTTGTGGTGGCAGTTGATGGCTTCCACATCGGCCTCGAACGGCTTGCCGATGACACGCCTCATCGCCCCGATGATGGCGGCCATCATCAGCCTGCGGTTCAACGCCGCGAAATCCTGCGCCCAGCCGACAGCTTCGACGTAATCGTCGAAATGTTGCGTGCCTTCGGGAAAATACGCGAGATCCTCATCGGGAAGATTGATGTACCAGCGGCGCATATCCTGCTTGGCCAGCTCGATGAAGAATTGGCCGATGGCATTGCCGATCCCCCTCGACCCCGAGTGCAGCATCACCCACACGTGGTCGTTCTCATCCAGGCAGACCTCGATGAAGTGATTGCCGGTGCCCAACGTCCCCAGATGGGTCACGGTGTTGGCCTTGGCCAGCTTCGGGTATTTCACCAAGATCGCATCAAAGCGCTCACCGAGGCCGGTCCAGGCGGCGGTAATTTCCGGCGGCGGTTCGCCCCAGGACCCGGGGTCGCGCTTGCCCCGACCGACATCCCGGCCGTGGGGGATCGCGCGCTCGATCTCTCCGCGCAGGTCTTTCGGGGTGTCGGGCAGGTCCGAGGCGACCAGCGTGGTGCAGGCCGCCATCATTCCGCAACCGATGTCTACGCCGACGGCCGCGGGTATCACCGCCCCCTTGGTCGGAATGACCGATCCCACGGTGGCGCCGATGCCGACATGGACGTCGGGCATCACCGCCACGTGCTTGACGATGAACGGCATGCGGGCCACGCGTTCGAGTTGCAGACGCGCCGCCGGGTCGACCGGAACGCCGCGGGTCCATGCCTTGATGGGCAGGCCGCCTTCGACCGCCGTGAATTCGAATCCCTGATCCACCATAGCCTCCTCGGTTCAGGTTCGGGTGTGGCACGTACGGCGACGAGAGGGTGACGGAACACGGCCCCGACCCGTTTTCCGGGCCATGGGCCACACAGCGTTTTGAGCCGTGTCCGGGGCTTGAACCCAGTTCACCATGTAGTCCCGTCGGCATTCGCCGAGGTGCCCGTCATCGGCGACGAGAATTTGTCGGGAGATACCGAGCCTCGCGGCTCCATGGATGTACTCCCGGCGGCATTCGCCGATGACGAAGGAATAAATCAAGAGGGGTCGTGGCGACGAGTTCTGCGAGACAGTTTCATGCTCTACCACTGAGCTACGGGCCGAAACCCGGTCGGATTCGAACCGACGACCTTGAAGTTCGATGTAGTCCCTGCGGCATTCGCCACGGCCGACGCATCTTTTACACTACGGTCTCCATGATTTCGCCGACCCAATCCTTCCCAGGCAGCCCGGCGGCAAACCGGGCCACGGTTTCGAACACGGCATCCGAGAAGCCGCCGACATTGAGAATGTCGGCTCTCTCTTGGGCCTGGGTCGTCCCGTGGGGTTGGAGGTCGATGCACACAAGTTTCGTCCCCGGGCAGCGCTTCTTCAGACGGCTCCACTCGTTCATCGTCGCGGTGGCCCCATGGCCGTGCTGCGCGTCGATCCAGGACTGGTTGTCCGATACGATGACGACCAGATCGACCTCCGTCCGGTCGGCATTGAGTCTCGCCAACGGTGCCGAGACATTCGTTCCGCCACCCCCGATCGCCGCAAGCCTGGCCGCGTTGACGGCAACCCGCGCGAGCGGATACAGGTCAAGTGCGACGACCTCCTGGGCAAACGGCATCACCCGTGTCCCGGGAGTCCGGCGCATGATCGCCGCTGCGGTCAGGGCCGCGACATCGATGCACCGAACCTTCGACGAGGCCCCCTTGCGGTACCCGGTCAGTGGCGAGGACATGGACCCCGAGACATCGGGCGCCACCACCACCCGTCCCGGAACCGTCGGCACGCCGGTCAGCGACCGATCCAGCGCCTCTTCCAGGGCGGCCTGGATCGTCAGCGGGACAGCCCCGTCGACGGTCCCCAGGGCAACCTGCAATTGGTACGGCATCACCCTGGCCCTCGACTGTGCCTCCGCGTCGGACAACCGGTCCGCAACCCGGGCGGCGACGCCGTCGACCTGGAACACCCCATGACGTGCCAGGGTGTTCAGATTCATGCGGAGCGCCTGCCATCCCATCCGATCCACGAGTTCGACCCACTGCGGGGTGGTCAGCGGTTCGGCCGTGAGCCATTCGAACGGGACGGCCGGCAGGGGCTGCGAACGATCCCGCTTCCAGGCCTCGAACCCGGCAATCTCCAAGGGCAATGCGGCAACGTCATAGGGACGGCCGAGCAGCCACCCGTAGAACGCCCGCCGCGCCGGATCGGTTGGTCGCGGATGAACCATCCTGACGATGTCGGCCAGGGACGGGTCCTTGCCCACCGAGGCCTTCATCAGCGTCTCTATCGAGGCCTTCTCCAGCCACTGCTGAACCAACCGCTTCGGACGTGTTCCGAGTGAGGTCCGGCCCACTACGCCCGAGCGCATGATCTGCACGAAGGTGCGGAGCATCCTCCCGCTGTCGATCACCCGGCTGAACACCCTGATCGCCAGGTCCGGTTCGCTGACCGTCAGCCACGCCGCGAGCAGCGTCGGCATATCCTTCATCGCGCCCTTCGAGCGTGCATAGACGGCGGCTCGGGCCACGAACGCCGGGTCGACAGCCTTGACCAAGCCCATCACGTGCGCCAGTTGCGTGTCCGCCCCACTGTAGAAGTTGTCCTGGAGCGTTCCGGTCGCCGCAAGCTGAGCCAACTTGTGCCGGGGTTCGTAACCATAGGCCGGGGCCATCTCGCAGTTCAGCGTGTCTGCCTTTGGCAGTGCCCGTGCCGACGCGAAAAGCTGCTTGTTCGCCATGGCTCCCTCCCCATAATCCCGGCTGCGCGGATCGTCCGGCCTTGCCCCCACCGCTGTACTGCATCGCTCGTGCCATCCACCCCGGTTCGCGCCCACCCGCGTTCAACCACTTCATCTGACTGGCACTTTCCGGGCGTCGGAGGAATCGGTTCTTGACCGGACGCCGGCAGTCGCGATATCCAGTGATACGGATTTATATGGCCATCTAAGATATGAGACCCCTGACCGTCATCGGATTTATCGGTTCGACACTGGACGCCAGCAAGTTCGGCCCGACCCGCTGGAACAAGTGGCGGCCTTCGGTCGGGCTGTGCATGCATGAAGACCTGCGGGTGGATCGCTTCGTTCTCCTTTACGGGGCCAAGCACAAACAGCTTGCCCTCCATGTCATGGGCGACATTGCTACGGTATCTCCTGAAACGAAAGTCGACCTGCGCCTGCTGGAGTTCCACGATCCATGGGATTTCGAGGAGGTGTACGGCAAGCTTCTCGATTTCTCCCGGGCATTCCCGTTTGACACCGAGCATCAGGACTATCTGATCCACATCACCACGGGGACCCATGTCATCCAGATTTGCCTGTTCCTGCTGACCGAGGCCCGCTTCCTTCCAGGCAGGCTACTGCAAACCCAGCCAAGGCAGTCGCAGCCCGATGGCGGCCAGAGCGGATGGAGCGTCATCGACCTGGACCTGTCGCGGTACGACAGCATCGCCACCAGATTTGCCGTCGCGGCCGCCGAGGGATCGTCATTCCTGAAGTCGGGCATAGATACCCGGAATTCGGCCTTCAACCGGATGATCGACGAGATCGAACAGGTCGCGGTCCGCAGCCGCGCGGCCTTGCTGCTGATGGGGCCGACCGGTGCCGGCAAGAGCAAGCTGGCGCGCCGCATCTACGAACTCAAGCGCCTCAAGCATCAGGTCTCCGGCCCCTTCGTCGAAGTCAATTGCGCCACCCTGCGCGGAGACGGTGCCATGTCGGCCTTGTTCGGTCACCGCAAGGGGGCCTTTACCGGGGCCGTCACCGACCGTCCCGGCCTGCTGCGTTCTGCGGACAAGGGCGTCTTGTTCCTGGACGAGATCGGCGAGTTGGGGATCGACGAACAGGCCATGATCCTCCGGGCCGTCGAAGACAAGACCTTCCTTCCGGTCGGATCCGACAAGGAGGCGTCGTCCGATTTCCAGTTGATTGCCGGAACCAACCGCGACCTTGGCCGCGAAGTCGCCGCCGGACGCTTCCGTGATGACCTTTATGCCAGGATGAACCTCTGGACCTTCGCGCTGCCCGGCTTGGCGGAGCGGCGCGAGGACATCGAACCCAATCTCGACTACGAACTCGATCGTTACGCTGAACGGGAGGGTGCGCGGGTGACGTTCAACAAGGAAGCCCGCGCGCGCTATCTGGCCTTCGCCACATCCTCGGACGCCGTCTGGTCAGGCAATTTCCGGGATCTGGCCGCCAGCATCACCCGGATGGCCACGCTGGCATTGTCCGGGCGCATCGACACCGGCACCGTCGAAGCCGAAATCGCTCGGTTGCGCCGACTTTGGTCCAACACGTCCCTCGCGGCGCCCGATGACCTTGATCGTCTGCTCGGCCCCGAGGCGGCGGAAGCCCTCGATCTGGTCGACCGCGTTCAGTTGGCCGAAGTCGTCCGCATCTGCCGGAAAAGCCGATCGCTCTCGGATGCCGGCCGAACCCTCTACAGCGCCTCGCGCTCGAGACGGCTCTCGACCAACGACGCCGATCGTCTGCGCAAGTATCTCCAGCGGTTTGGCCTCGACTGGACCAGCGTGACCTTCCTTGGCGATCCCGGAGCATCCGGGAGGTGATCTGCGGCGGCCGCAACACCCATACAGGCTGTTCGCAGGGAATGGTGCCGTCCCGGGCCTGACAATGGCGGCGCGGAAAGCGCCCGATCGGCTCCGGCAACCGGAAGCCCCGCCAGTTGCCCTTGCGGAAGGCGATCAGATATGCGCGTCGGCGGCGTGAAACGGCGCCCTGCCAGCCTTCCGGCGGAGTTCCGTACCGGCGTGCCCGTTGTTCTGAAGAAGTGGTGCTCACCGCGCCCGGTCGTCTGCGACAATGTGGGCGGCAACTCACCAAGAATGGCGTTCAGCCGCTCAAGGCTTGCCCGCCCGTCGTCACCGTCGCTATCCAGCACCCAAACGCCGCTTGCCGCTCCCGTGGCCAGCCCCCAGTTGCATCCCGGGAACTGGCGCATCCAGGCTTCGATCTGCGCAGGGTCATTGGTGGCGGCTTCGCGCCATGCGACGAAGGGGTGCTTTCCGGCCCGGACTTTGCCGTGCTGGTCGGGGGTGTTGCAGTCGGGGTTGCCGCAGGTGCAACGGCCATTCATGATGCCCGCGACCGGGAACACCTTTGCGCCAGGGATAAGCCGGAGCGTGTCCCAGAGCGTCGGTTGTGCCGCTCGGGCCGCCTGCTCTTGGGCTGCTGCGGCTCTTTGCGCAGCCATAGCATCAGCGAAGGACTGTTCGCGGCGAACGGGTTCAGCAGCGAGCCCCTGCGGAACTGCATCGGGTGGGGGTGGCCGCCTATTACGCACTTGTTGCATGACACTCTCCAAGGTCAGAAAACACGCCTTGGAGGACTAGACAGATGTGAAGAAGCACCCCATATTCGGGTCGTGACGTTCTTGTTTCTTCTTCGCGATCCGGACCAGTCCTCAGGGGATTGCGATCGGAGCCCAGGGTGCCCCAACCCTGGGCTCCAACCTTTTCCAGCATATGGGTTTGCTTTATAAGAAGCGCAAGTCTCGCGCTGCTAATGCTTGTCCTTGCCCTACATTCACGTTGCCGTTGCTTTTACGACGGTCGAGTTTGCAACATGTTGCGCTTTTCCAGCCGAACTGATTGGTGGGGGATGCCTCCGGCTTCGCAATCAATAACCAAATCCCATTATCGTTTTTTGGTAATACGCCAAAAAACATTATTGTTGCAATGATATGATATTAATACGTCGGCGAACAAATGCGACTGCAATTAAAGGCATCATGCGGCATTTTGTCGCCCATCATTATTTCGTTTGACATCAATTTCAACACGCATTTATATATAGCAATGCGTCATTAGTGGTGTAATTTTGCTTAAAAGGCTCCGGAAAGAGGGGTGGTCATGTCGAATGGATCGATGCTATTGATCGCAGGGATAATTTTCATATTTGGTTTATTTTCCCAAGTTGTGCTCATTTGGTTTGGCTATCATTTACTAGGGATGCGCCGCATTTCACCAGCTTACCCACCTGATCGGCATCACCTATTTGACTTTGTAGATCGTCTAGCCCATATGATTGTGGACCTTAGCCACAAATACCCGGTAATTTCGGATAGGCTTCCACAGTATGCCTCTGACGCATACTCAGAATATCTTCTCAGGCGAAACGAATTTTGGACTATATACGGACAGGTGTTGACAGCAATACTAATTGTTATTATTTTATCTATTCTGCTTGTAACGAAGACTATTACTGCTGAAGCGGGTCTGCCAATTTTATCGGCCGTTTCTGGTTTCGCTATCGCTAAGGGAGCGTCGGTAGGAAAACAACACCCTCTGCCCCACCCCCTGCTCGCCCGGTTGACGCTCCACGCTGAGTGGTTCCGCTCTAGTTGTTAGATCACCTTTGCCCGAGTGAACCCTTCGAGAGCGTCCGCAATCTGCGGACGCTTCAAGGTGGGGTGCATGCTTACCCTGCATCTGGACTAGGCTCCTAAATGAAGGCAATTGCGGTTATGGTTGGGCACGGCCCATAGTTATTCGTTCTGTAGCTGGCCTTTACGACGGTTAAACTTGAAGCAGGTTAAATGCTTCCATGGGTCAATCACCGAAGTAGCGTGCCTCATACAGGTGAACTTGACTATAAGCGGAATATTCCATGGGATGTTAATCAAGATGGCGATCGAGTGCAACTTGTTGCAAGGCACTCCCATTTGCGGTGCGTCGCCAACACATTGGCATGGGACAGATTGAGGGTTGAGACTTGAGAAAAGCATCTTAGGCGGGTTCGCCACGGAAACTTTCAAGGAACTCGCGTGGGTCAGTGAGAACGATGGTCCGGCCGAACAGCTTGACGACATCGAGCCGTTCCGGACAACGCTTCAGAAGCTCGTAAAACCAAGCCTTGCTGATACCGACCTGAAGGCAAAAATCCTTGATCGACCGGCCGACAGGTTCATTCTTGTCCTCTGTGGTCTTCATGTGTCTTCTCCTGTCCATGAATACCCATACGTATTGCTGTTGACCAATATATTCAAGGGTTGCCAGGAGAAGAGATGGGGGCAACCCTTGCAACAATGTTGCACTTCGACTACCGCCCGACCGGTGTCGTGCAATAGGCTGCCCAGTCGTCCATTAGCTTCCGCCTTTTGTCGAACAGGTTGCCCCGCTGATAGGCCGCGACGACTTTGTTTTCGATGGTGTGCGCCAAGGCCGCTTCGGCAACTTCATGCGGGTAGTTGGCCCGCTCCGCAATCCACGTCCGGAAGGTCGATCGGAAGCCGTGCGCCGTCACGTCCACCTTCATTCTTCGGAGCGTCATCTTCATTGCCATGTTTGAGAGCGGTTGACCCTTCCGCATGCCGGGGAAGACGTGCTCACCAATCCGGATGGCCGACAGCTTGTGGAGGAGAGCCAGGGCCGGGCCGGACAGCGGCACTCGATGCTCTTGGCCGGCTTTCATCCGCTCACCAGGGATTGTCCACACCCCGCCGTCGATATCGAACTCGGACCAGACCGCGTTGAGCACTTCGCCCGAGCGGCAAGCGGTGAGGATGGTGAGTTCAAGCGCACGCGCGCCAAGACCGTCCTGGATTTGCAGTTTCGGCCAGAAGGCGGGCATCTCCCTGTAATCCAGGCTGGCGTGATGTTCGACCTTCGAGACCTTGCTCGGGGCGGGCAACAAGTTATCAAGGTGGCCCTTCCAACGAGCGCAGTTCTCACCGTCACGGTGGCCAGCAACCCACCGTCACGGTGGCCAGCAACCTTGGCGTAGTCCAGGATGCTCTCAATCCGACCACGGACCCGCGATGCGGTTTCGTTCTTGGCGGTCCAGATCGGCTCCAGGACCTTCAGCACCAGACCGGTATCCACCCCGTTGACAGGAAGATTACCGATCACCGGGTAGGCATATGCCTCAAGCGTTGCTGCCCATTGAGCGCCGTGCTTCGCGTTCTTCCAACCGGCCCGATGAGCCTCGATATACCGCTCGGCAATTTCCTTGAACGTCACCGACCGGGCCACCTCAAGCGCCACAATCGCTTCCTGGGCCTTCCTGGCATCGAGGGGGTCCACACCCTCAGAGACGAGCTTGCGCGCGTCTGCGGCCTTCTGTCGCGCTTCGGCAAGGGAAAGCACGGTCAGGCTGCCCAACCCCATCTCACGTCGTCGGCCGGCGATCTGGTATCGGAAAAACCAGGACCGCGCCCTGGTGGGGGTGATTTGCAAATAGAGCCCGCCACCGTCCGCGTGCGTGCCGGGGGTTTCAGGGATTTTACCTTCATGGCCGTCAAGCCAGCCGCAGCCTTCGCCATCGCCCTACCCCTCAATGGGTTGACCGGGGAATGGCGGGTAGACAGGAAGCCTTCCGTACCCGCCATCGGTACCCGCCATCTGACCCACCATCACATCGTAGATTGGGGTGGTCAAGGGTAGGCGCTTATGGACACCGAAGTGGCCAAAAGTGAGTGTTTCTGCGGGTCTTGTAGATGGCTGTGGACGCACCTGGAGGGGTAACTGGCGGAGAGGGAGGGATTCGAACCCTCGGTACCCTCGCGGGTACAACGGTTTTCGAGACCGCCCCGATCGACCACTCCGGCACCTCTCCGCATTGCCAAATCATGGTAGCATTCGCTAACCCTCAAGAGCGATCAAGAAGGACGCAAGGGCGACCACGCTGGCGGAGGCACTCTTAGCGCGTTTGCTTGGGCTCTGCAACAGCGATCCCAACTCGTGGCGCAAATCTCTTGTCCCCCGATCAGCAGCCGTACAGCCGCGACGAGAGCCATCCCACTGAGGTGGACCCCAATTTTCGGACAGCTGGCGATGAGAGGGGCCCGCTCCTATAAGTGGCGCAACTACAGGAGCATATCGTGCAAATTGGTCGTAGTGGGAGGTGCTGACACGGCTGCTGACACGAACACGAAAGCCCCGGCCTGACGCACGGGGCTTGCTCGTAACCGGTTGTTTTTATTGGCTTATTTGGTCGGAGCGACTGGATTCGAACCAGCGACCCCCAGTCCCCCAGACTGATGCGCTACCAGGCTGCGCTACGCTCCGACCTCCTGGATACCCGACGGTTAATGCCGTAGCACCCACCCCAAGAGGAGGATGCAACCGGTCCCTGTCCCTTTTGCTTAAAGGACCGGTCCGCAGCGGTCCCTTCTAACTATAGAGCAACCCCTGCCCTGTCAATCGGAAAACCGTCCAATCGCCATGACGAACCGGTGTGGCAAAGTTGCCGGCCGCCGAATGCGGCCCTACCCTAAATCCACCGACCGGGGTTGCTCCGATTCCGGCCCGGCGGCAATCCGGCGTTCCAGTTCGACAAAAGCGTCGGCGGTCAGGTCGGCGTCGAGCAACGCGCCATGGAACGCGAATCGTTCGGAGCGGTCGAGCCAGAGGCGATCGGATACCGCATTCAGCGACTTGGGGGCTCCGGGATAAAGACCGGCATAGATTTCCTGGGTGCAGACGAAGCGAGCCTCGGGAAAGGCTTCTTCATCCCAAGAGATCAGCTTGGCCCGCGCCATCTCGTAGTCCAGAAACTGCTTTTCGTTCCGATAGGCGTGAGCCAACAACGGCGCATCGCCAAGGTAGCGCAGCATATCTTGAGCAATATCGACGAATCGCGGTGCGGCCTTAAGTTCGGCCGGTTTGATGCCGTGAATCTTGATGGCCTGGGGATGAACCGGGCCGTCCGGATTGATCCGGGTTTGCCAAGTCTCACCCTTGCGCCAGCCCTCGGCGGTCCGCAACAACTCGACGCAGCCGATCTCGATCATGACACCGGGCGGCCGGAAACCCTTGGGCGCCTTGCGAATCTGCGCCAGCGTCATGATCGGATTCCCGGTGGTTTCGGCGTCGATGGCGACCAGCCGTTGGTGCGGCTTGAGAAACTCCAAGTCGATCATCGCTACCCTCTTGGTCATGGGTTCAGAACCACCAACTTGCCATAGTCAAGCGGCTTTGGCGACTGCCGCAAACATCGCCACCCCCTCGACGTCAGACGCCGCGATCAACCGCCGCGCCGCCCCCGGGGCCAGCGACGGTTGCTGACGGTCGCCCCCCCCTTGGCCTTGAGGAGCGCCGATGGGGTCATAGTTTGCTTGTTCGGGCCATTCCGTCCGGTTGAAGTTCTGGTTGATGTCACGTCAGCCGCTCATCGAACCGAAGCAGCCGACCGGCGTTCGCCATCACCGCCAACGTTCCGAGATTGTGCAAAAGTGCGGCGGCCAACGCCCCCGCGGCTCCGAACCAACCCGCGGCGGCGATCAGGACCACGACCGCGGTCCAGCCAAGACCCAAGGTCACATTGACCGCAATGGTCTGCCGACAGCGCCGGGCCAGCCGGATACAGGTCCCCAAGCGACGCAAATCACTGGTCATCAACACCAGATCGGCCGAGGCCAGGGCTACGTCGGTGCCATTAACCCCCATGGCCACCCCCACCGCGCCGGCCCTGAGCGCCAGAGAATCGTTGACGCCATCGCCCACCACCAGGGGCCGCCAACCGGCCCGCACCTGAGTCAGGACCCGTTCGAGCTTCTGCTCGGGCAACACCTCACCCTCGACATCGGTGATGCCGATGGCCTCGGCGACCGTCTCGGCGACCCGACGTCGGTCCCCGGAAAGCAGCAATTGCCGGGTCAGGCCAAGCTCACGCAGATCCTGAAGAGCGTCCCGCGCTTCGACCCGCGAACGATCGCCAAACAGCATCCAGCCCAACAGCACGCCGCCCCGGCCGACACACGCCGCCGGCCCGTCATGGTCCGGCGGTTCTCCCGGGTCGATTCCCTGGGCACGCATCATCCCGGCGCGACCGAACACCACTTGGACCCCGCGCTCCCGGGCAATCAGGCCAAGGCCGCCAACCTCCACCACATCCGAGACCCGGGCCCGCTCGCCCACCGGAACCGCCGCGGCCGCTGCCCGGCTGACCGGATGGCTGCTGGCGCTGCCGATCCCGGCCGCCAGCACCAGCAGGTCGTCCATATCCACGCCGGGCGCGGGAAGAACGTCGATCAGGCACAACTCGCCATGGGTCACGGTCCCGGTCTTGTCGAGAATCACCGAATCGACGCCGGCCAGTTCCTCCAGAAACGCGGTCCCTTTGATCAGGATGCCGTGCCGGGCCGCCACCGCCAACGCGGCGACGGCCGTAGCGGGGGCCGCCAGCACCAACGCGCACGGACAGGATGCCACCAGCACCGCCATCATCACGGTAACGTGATGACTGGTGAACCAGGCGCAGGCCGCCAGAGCCAAAACCAGGACCAGATAGCGGCCGGCATACCGCTCCAGCAGGCGCGAAACCGGCGGTTTGGCGCGCTCCGCTTCATGCATCAAGGCTACCACCTTACCGAGCACAGTCTCCTGGCCGATGCGGGTAATCTCGACCTCCAACCGGCCCCAGCAATTGGTGGTTCCGGCCAGCACCGGATCACCGGCCCGCACCTCCACCGGCAACGACTCGCCCGTCACCGAGCCGGTATCAAGGCTTGATGTTCCGGTGATGATGATGCCGTCGGCGGGCACCCGGTCGCCGGCCCGCAGCTCCACCCGATCGCCGGGACGAAGGACCGAGGCCGCGACTTCGGTCACGGTGCCGTCCGGCTCCAACCGACGACCCCGGCTATGTGTCAACCGCGCCAGCGCCGCAATCGCTTCCCGCGAGCCGAGCAGGCTCCGCTCTTCGAGGATATGGCCAAGGGTCATCACCAACGGCAGCAATGCCGCGGTCGTCAGATCGCCGACCGCCCAGGCGGCAATCACCGCCAGGGACACCAACTGGTCGGTTAAGCCACACAGGCTTGGGCGGCTCAGAGCCAGCCAGGCCCCCACCAGGACCGGCGGCACCACCAGCACCGCGGCGGCGGCGGCGATCAAGTGAGCGATTTCGATCTGGTCAGGCTCCAGCAGGGTCATACCGAAGGACAGCAGCAGCAGACCCGCCGCCGACAGCGCCAGGGTCAGCCGTACCGCCAGCACCCTCCGCTCGGCCCAACCCAACGACGCGCCGGTCGCCTGACAATCGGCAAGGGTATCGGTCATGGCGGTGCCCCGGGCAGAATCAGTTTCGCCGACAGGCCCGGCTCCATGGTGGTGACGCTGCCCGCCTGTTCCAGAATCCCGCCGATGCGATCCCGGAAAACCCGTTCCAAAACCGAGGCCCGGGGCAGTTCGTCGGCGTGGGCGGCCAGGGTCCGCAGTTCGGCGGTCCGAGCCCGGGCGACCGCCACCCGTTCTGCGGCGGCGCCCTCGGCCTGTCGCAACAAATGGATGCGCAGGCGGTCGGCCGCCTGGCCGATGGTGGCGGCACTGGTCCGCGCTTCGGCGATGGCCTGTTCGGATCGCTGCGCCGCCGACAGCACATCCTGATAGACCGGAGCCAGCACGGCCGGCAACGCGGCCGCAATGTCGATCCGGGCGACCCGAACGCCCAGGCCCGTTCCCACGTCATCCAGGGCTTGAAGCCGTCGGTTGATCGCGGCCACGATGGCGCCGCGCAACGCCTCACGCCGCGCCGCGGAGGTGGCGCTGGTCGTCGCCTCGGGCCGGGCGACCATCACTCCGTCAAGGTCGCTCCCGGCGGCGACCGCGGCGATACTGGCCGCCGCCAACCGGTCAAGGGCCGGAGCCAACCGGTCCCGGGCCAGCAGCCAGTCCGGTGCCGAAGTCACGGTATAGAAAAGCGTGGCCGCCAGCCGGACCAGACCGGCGTCGCCGGTCAGGACGAACGCACTGTTACGGCGCGGGTCCAGCACCGCCGCCATGTCGGAGACCTCGCCGACCCCAAAGCGGGTGAGCGGCAACTCGATCAACTGGTCCGGTCCGGGCGCTGTTTCCACCTGCGCGATCGGGGCCGGCCAGGTGACGAGCAGCCCGGGGCCCTGCTCCGCCACCACCGCGCCGAAGCGCAAGACCACGGCCTGCATTCCCGGCCCCACCTGCCGGACGCCCGAAGCCAGCCAGGCCAGGGCCAACCCCGCGACCACCAGGAAGACGGCGACAAAGGCCAGATCGATGGCCTGAACCCAGGCGCCCCGGGGCAACGGGGCAATCTCCGGAACCATCTCCGGGGCCGGCGGTTGACTCTCGGTCACCGGTCCGGTCACGGCTTTCCTCCCGCCACCGGCGCTGATCTGGCGGATGTCGCCACGCCATCCGACAAAGCCAGGAAGGGTGCCGCGTCGGTCCGGAGAATCAAATGGGTATTGCCGCGAATGACCTTCTCCAGGGTGTCCAGTGATCTCAGCAGCGTATAAAGCTCCGGGTCGGCCCGGTAGGCTTCGCCGATCACCCTCGCCGCCTCCAGACGCGACCGGGCTTCGACCTCGGCAGCCTCCTGTTGGGTCCGGGCCTGGAGAATCTGCGCATCACGCTGGGCGTTCGAGGTGATTTCGGCCGCCTGACGGCGGCCTTCGGCCATGCGCTCCTCGGCTGCCGTTTCGCGCTCGGCGCGCAACCGGTCCACCGTGGCCGTCATGGTTTCGGTGGGCAGGGTCAGCCGCTCCAATCCGACCTGCCGGATGTCGACACCATAGGTCTTAAGCGCCTGATCGGCCATCCGCTCCCGCAACCGCGCTTCACAGGCGTCGAGCCGTAGCCGCGAAGAGTCGGTGTTCAGCAGGCTGGCAAGATCGAACGTCCCCGCCGTCACCTCCAAAGATGAACCCAGGAAGGTCCGTAGTTGTCGGGCGGCATCATCCGGCCGATTGCGCACACTTTGCAAGAAACGCCGAATGGCGACTGGTTCAGCGGGAACCTGCCAGGCGACATAAGCTTGCATCAGCACCCGCAGGCCGTCCGAAGTCCCGACATCCAGCAGCCCGCTCGATGTGGTATGCAGGCGAAGATCGACTTCGACAGTGGCCTCGACGGGAGCCGGCAGCTTCCAATGCAAACCGGGGTCAGTGTAAATGCGCACCGGCTCACCGAAGCGGGTCACCACCACCGCGGTTCCGGCCCCAACCATCACCGTCGCCGATGCCAATCCCGCCGCCGCCAGTAATAACACCGCGATGGAAAACCGCAGCAACCGCCCCCAACCCGGGCGGGCGGGCGGATCGGACCGGCCATTGTGGTGATCGTGCCCGTGATCATGACTGAAACAGGCGTGAGCCCCGGTCATCTTATCATCCTTTCCGAGCGTTCCCCCGACACCACCGGCGGGCGTAAAGACTGACCCCGCCGGAGCCTGGCGCTTGCCCCGCCTAAGACCGAGCGCCTTTGGAAACCGTGACTTGATAAGGAAGGCCGGACCAGGATCACCATCAGGGTCCGTCCTCCGGATTGGCTGGGCTTGGGGCTTCGGGCGCCCCGGCGGCGGGCGGCGGGGACACCGGCGACGGCGTCTGGCCGACCGGGATGTCGGCGTCGGCGGCGTCGGATGCCGCGGGATTGCTGGCACCGAAGCTTCTGAAATCCAATGTGGTGTCGCCCTGGAGCGCGATCCGGCGATCGATCACGGTCAAGGTGCTGGCGGCCAGACTCCGTTCCAGGACCCGAAGCCGGCGGTCGAGCGCAAGTCCGTCACCCGCTTCCCGTTGGGCCTGGACATCCGCCAGAAAGCGAATGCGATCGATGGCGGCATTGGCCTTCATTTCCCCGGCGCGGGTCGCCGCAAGGTTGAGGGTCATGGTCGCCTTTTCCCGGGCTTCACCGGTGAGGGTAATCGCGGTCCGGTGCTCGTTGGCCAGCTCGGCCGCCGCCCGGATTTCGGCGGCCTGAACCCCATGGTAGGCCCGCGCAGCGCCGGGGGGCGGATGAATGGCGTCGATCACCACGCCCAGTAACTCCAGGCCACTGCCCGCCTCGTCCAGACCGCGCTGGAGCGCAACCACCATTTCCTGTTGCAACCGGCTGGTATCTTCGCGCAACAGGCCCGACAGCGTCCGGGAGGACAGGGTATGGACCAACCAGGCGCCGGCGTAGGCCCGCACCAGGGCTTCGGGATCGGCGACCGCGGTCTGGGCGGCGATGGCCGCCCGGTCAGTCATGGCGATGCGGTAGACCAGGCGCAGATCCAGGTCCACCACCTCGAACGCCTCATTCCCGCTGTCGGCCTCGCTCCGGGTTCTGGTTCTGGTTCCGGTCCCGGCACCCGGCACCAGATAGGACATCTCGGAGGGATGGGCCTCAACCCACAGTCGGTCGGCGTCGGTGGGCGCCGGACCGTCCACCACGCCCCCCGCCACCGCATCGGTGGCGGGTTGGTTCCCGTCTCCGGGTTCGACCGGCAAGGCCACCGCCATTTCATGGACCGTGCCATACTCGGTGGGGCGAACGATTCCGAACGGCCAGGGCCAATGGACCGACAGGCCTGGACCCAACACCGCCACCGGAGCGCCCCATCGCTGGTAAACCCCACGCTGATCGGGACCCAGCGCCGTCAGGGCGGTCACGGCCCACGCCACGATCCCCAGGCCGAACGCCAGCGGCAATGCCGCTTGCCGGATGAAACCCAGCGCCCAACTCCGGGACAGGTCGATGCCGAAGCGATCAACCAGCGTGGCCCCCAAGCCACTCCGGCCCCCGCCGCACCGATCCAACACCAGTGCCGCCAGACTATTGTCCACCAGCGCCCGAACTTCGGAGGATCGAGCGGGCGGCGCGAATAAACGGGCGCCGGCCCGAAGCAGCGTCTCGAGAGCGATGAAGCCGGTCAGTCCGCCGAGCCCGCGGACCAGCCACTGCGCGGCCGAAACGCCCGCACTCATCGCCACCACCGCCAAACCGCCGCCGGCGAGCGCCAGCAACGGCAGCCGTAGCAACCGGGCCAGGGCCGCCGCCTCGGGAAACTCGGGACCGGCGGCGGCAAGATGGCGTTCGAAAACCAGCAGCGGAAACCCCAACACCGCCGCCCCACCCAACAGCAGCAGCAGCAGCGACGGCGAGGTTCCTTCGATCCCGTCTGCCGCGATCGGCTTCCAGCTTGCACCGATCGCGGCGACGATTGCCGCCTCGGCCAGCGCCGCCGACAACGCTGCCTGGGGCCAGCCCCCCAGCCAAGCCAGCCGAGGCGCGGTTTTCTCACCGCCCGCCCGCGCCTGTAGGATGATGGCGGCCGGGACCAAGCCGGCCGAGACAATCATCAGGGACGCAGCCATGACCAGCGCTGCGTGTACCGCACCCGATCCGATCCGCCCGACCAAGGCCGGCACCACGCCCGCCGTAGCCAGGGCGCAACCGGCGGCCAATACCGCCACCGCTCCGGCCGCGAGCCCCCATCGCCACCGCCTTGCGCCGGTTTCCAAAGACTGACCGGGTTCAACGGCAACGTGCCGCAATGACGGCGATGGCACGATCATAGGGGATCCCAACCGGCAGTAGCGTCCCGTTCGTGACCGGGGCGCGCCATTTCCGGCAATGGACTCGCGGTCATGAACAACATCGACACGACATCAGTACCGTAATCGGGTCGGCATTGGATATCTCTATTCACTCGAACGGGCTGCGTAATCGGGTCACCCCACCGTCGCACCCGCCGGAATCCATCCGTTAGCCTCCGAACACGCCCGAAAGGCCGGCATAAAGTCCAAAGCCGGCCGTCGCCACGATCACCATGCCGACCACCCAAGCATAAGCCCCGCTCAGACGATGCGGTGCCGGCAACGCCCGGCGCGCGAGCATGAACAAAAAGCCAAGCACAATCGGAAGCAACATCGCGTTCATCACCTCGACCGCGACCGAAAGACTCACGAGATTGAAGCCAGAACAAACGATCAGACCGGCCAAAAACAGCCCTGCGGTGAAGATGCCGTAGAACCACGGCGCCTCCCGCGGGTGGTCCGACAGCGAGCGACGGTATCCCGCCACCTCACCCAACCCCCAAGCGGCGGTCAGGCAGACTACAATGGTCGCCACCAACGCCGCACCGCTGATGCCGAACGCAAACACGATCCGGCCGGTGGAATCGCCCAGAAAGGGTGTTAGGGCATTGGCGATTTGCGGAACGTCATCCAGGCTGGCGTCGGGTCTGGATTGGCCGATGGTGGCCGCCACCGCAATCAGCACCGCCGCCATCACCAACTGGGTCAAGATGGCTCCGAGTGCAGTATCCCAGCGCAACACCTTCAAATGAACAACCGTCAGGCCCTTATCAACCACAGCCGACTGTTGATAAAAGACCATCCAGGGCATGATCACGGCACCGATATTCGCCGCCGCCAGGTACAAAAAACCATTATCGCCCAATGGCAACGCGGCCAACTGGGCGGTGACCTGGGCCAGATCGGGTGTCGCCTGCACCGCCACGCCCAGGAAGACCAGTTCAAAGAGTCCGAACAGAATGGCGATCCGCTCCACCGACCGGTACGAACCCGTATAAACCACGAACACAATCATGGCGATGGTCATCCCCAGCATCAGCCAGACCGGCACCCCGAACAACTGCGCGACCCCGGCCAGTCCGCTAAACTGAGTGACCAGGGCGCCCAAGCAGGCCAACGCCATGGTCGACACCGAAAGCCACGCCCACCCCCGGCCGAATCGCTCCCGAATCAATTCACCATGGCCACGACCCGTCACCACCCCCAGGCGAACGGTCAATTCTTGCACGATATACAGGATCGGAATTAAAATCAGTTGCAGCAACAACAGCTTATAGCCCCACTGGGCCCCGCTCTGGGCGGCCGTGATAACACTGCCGGCGTCGGTATCCGCCAACATCACCACCAGGCCGGGACCGGCGATGGCCAACACCTGACGCCAGCCGAAACTCATGGGCCCCTTCGTGCCAGTGGTCATGTCTTCGGAGCTTACGGTCATTTTTCTGGATTCCTGCAATGGCCGGAGCTTGGGGCAATCGACGACGGGCGGCCTCACCGGATACGACCCTGGCATCCTATGGAAATGAGAACGATTTGCAAGTGCGGAAATGCGATGGAACGGGATCGAAGTATTCTAATCACAGAGCACATGCCGCCGCATCACCCTCGACGCCCTTCGCTAAATTACTACCCAATGTTGTATTAGTGAAATTTTTACTTATTGCCTTTGGCGACGACCCGGGTATGATACCGGCATGACAAATCTGACCCAAAGCTCGATCAGGAGCAATCCTTTGGCTGAACGAAAGGACGCCGAAACCTTCGAGCGTGGTTGGGCGCTCCATGCCTTTCGGGAGGGCATGGAGGCGGCGAAACGAAAGCGGCCGATCATCACCAACCCCTACCGGCCGGGAAGCGACCGGGCCCTGCTGTGGGAGAGCGGTTGGAAAGAGGGATTCAGCCTTTACGGCGGGTGACGCCCCAGATCGACATGGGTTCGGCCTGTGATCGGGAAGACCTGTGCCGCGCCTGTCGCCACCGCCCCGGATTTATTCGCTCTCACGCCAGCCTGGAGCCAGGGCTTGGAGTCCGACGTCGGATTTGGCCGACCGGGACCGTTGCGGTGGTGCCTCGGCACGAATGGCAAAACGATCGATTTGCCGGTCAACCAGAAACAGACTGGCGCAACTCCCGTCCTCAACGGTCGCCAGCCAGATATGCGTAAAATAGGTTTTTTGGCGATACGACTCACCGGGTTCCAAATTCCGGTAAACTACCCGGTTGCCCTGATAATTAATCCAATAGATATGAACCGAATTACTGAGATAGTTGGTGATCGTGATCGTTGCCTCCTGACCATAGGTCATCGAGTGGGCACCATCGACCTTATCGCAACTCTCCGTCACGGCACCGGCGGGCGCAGCCGTCACCATCAGCATTGCGGCCACGGCACCGATCACCGCCGCCCAGCGCGGCTTGGACACATCGCCCCCCGAAAAAGTCCTCATCACGGGTCCCCAACTACTCAAAATGCCTCTGGTTTCAAGTGAAAGTCATCGGGTCGCTCGATATCTTCGATATATGACAACATTAACGTCGTAATCTTGAGCGCCGGCACCAGCGGTGCGCCGCCGCTATCGGTCGGTGCGCTGAGCTTTTCGCCTGCCAGAACCAACAACACCACATGATGGTGGCGATCCTTACCCCGGAATACCACCGTCGAGCCGTCTGCCAGTTGCCAGTTCAGCAGCATATCCGCCGGTCTGAAGGGCTTGGTCAGAAAATGCGCTCTGAGCATGTCTGCGGCATCGATCAGGGCCTCCGAGGACCGCTCGACCCCAGCGGCAGCTCCCCAGGCAATATTGACTTGGATCAATTTTTTGGATTGGAAACCGAAAACATACGATATCTTACCTTTTCCTGAGACCGACAAAAGATCATCAACCGCGACCTGAAGAGACGTGGTTTTATCAAGATCATCATTGGCAGTGACGATCTCACTATCGCCATTGCCGAAGTCCGATCGAATACCTTTTCTAACTTCGCTTTCGGTCATGCCAAAATGAGCTGAACGAAATCCGGGAATCTCGACAACCTTAGCCGCCGCCGGCCCGGACTCCCCGGTCAGTGCCGGAGCGATGTCCGCGGCCGGCGGCGGAACCGGAGGCGGCGCGGCCTTGGTCGCCGGCGCCGGCTTTGATGACGCCCGGACAGGGTCAAAGGGGACCGGGCCAAAGAGCATTGCGGCAAAGCCGCAGGTCACCGCCAGCTTCAAAACCCTGATGAACCGGCCAGACATTTCAACACCTCATACCAATACGCATAATGACTGATATTCATTCCAAGCGGGCTGAGAGGACATTCCGAATGCCTGCATGGTATCAGAACTTCTGCCCCGACGGTGCCACCACCGCCGGTTCAACCCGGCGGCATTGCCCGGCTTCGGTAAAGAATTGGTAGGTTCCCTGACTGACGTTCCGATCCATAACCCTGAGTATTTTGGTGAAGGCGCCTTTCTGACGGTTGAGTTCGATACTAATGGCGTCGACTTGAAAAACGCCGTTGCTCAGCATGCCAAAAGACAAGTCCATAGATTTCAACGTATATAAAACATCAGTCGTGGTCATGGAATACTGTTCATTTACCGATTCCGTGGTGCCAAGCCGATTTTTGCGATAAGGAACGTTGGCGGTCCCGGCTGCGAGATCCAGAATGATTGGCCACTGATCGCCCCGGCTGAAATAAGGTTGCACCGAGCCGGCTTCGTCTTCCATGCTGGTGCTGGCGCCATCGGTGACCGAGCACCACAACATCCGATTGCACCGTGTCAACGGCTTAACTTTTTCTCCCGTCTTGGTGTTGATTCCGTTGATCACCCACTCTTCGACTTTGCCGCCTTGAGTCCGCCCCTTGTATTCGGTTTGCACCGTATCTTTGTCGGTAAACGAGACCACCCAGGCGTAATAGGCGTCGACCGGCAGATAGTGCAAATAAATATGGTACACGCGCCCGATCTGTCGCACCGCCAGTATCTTATTGTTCTCGTCGTCCGGGATCAGCTCGGTTGGGTTGAGTTTTTTGGCACAATCGACATCCCACTTTCCCTTGAGCTGTTCGACCGCCGTGTGATCCAGGCTGCCGAGATAATTGTTGCCGTTCCGCACGCAATTGAGGAAGCCGAGGTCCACCACCCGGCCCTCGGGCGACAGGCACTCGGCCCCTGCCCAACCGCTCATCAGCCACACCAGAGCCGCGGCCACCACCAGAGCCGTCTTGATCATGGGTGCCCCACTCATGGAATGGGTCCTCGGTGCCGAGGAGCCGTGCCGTTGGCCATCATCTCTCCAGACTAATCTCAACGTCAGTCCGAAAGCAAGAAGTGCGTCGTCCCGTCACAGCCCGTCCGCCCGGATGCGGATCCCGTGGTCTGACCGGAGCGTTCCGGGACCGACCCGATACCGGGTCCAAGTTACAATGATATTCTCGACTGCGCATGGTTTGTCAGACCGGACTGACTGAAACGGTGTGATGATTTCCCAATACTGTCTTTATGACGGCGCGTTTTGATGTCAGCAGTATCTTAGTTTAGAAGAATGATCATGACCCCCGTACATCTTCTGACGTTTTGGGGCAAGGCGCGGCCAGAGGTCGAGAGCGAAGCCTCCTGGCGCCCGTTGGTCCGTCACTGTCTCGACGTGGCAGCGTCAGGTTTGGCCATGGTTGACCTGCGCGGCCTGCCTCAGGGGCGGGCGTCCGTGTTGGGAGACCATTGGCCCGGCGTTCTTGGCGCCCTGTTGGCGTTGCATGATGTCGGCAAATTGTCCCGGCCGTTTCTGGCTCAACATCCAGAGCATTGGCCGGAAGCGGTGCTGGGCCCCTGTAAGCCGCAACCGGCCAAGCTTCGGCATGACAGCTTGGGCTATGCTCCGCTGGCTTGACAACGGCACAGCGTCGCGATTCAAGGATCGGATGAATCGCCCTGAGCTTACCGATGATGGCTGGCGTGGGGCGTTTGAACAAGGCCGGGCCGTGGTTCGCCGAGATCGCCTCGGGACTGATGACCCGGCGGTTGGCCTGGGACGCTTCGCCGCCTGGTCGGCGGATTCGGATTATCGACGGAACCACGGTCACCGCTCCCGGTGCCGACAAACCAACCTGGCGCTTGCAGATCACGTTTTCCCCTGACGCCCAACAAATTTCCGGCATTGAACGGACCCCGGCCGCCGAGGGGGAGACGCTGGCGTCTGCTCCGCTACAAGGCTGTAGCGGGGATGAACCGGTCTGGGCGCCGGCTGGGCAGAGAGCGACGGGGTCAGGACTGGCGAACCCTCGAAATGAACCGGTCAACGTCCCGCGACAGATTTTCCGACTGGATGCCCAGGTTGTTGGCCGCGGATAGGGTTTCGTTCGCTCCGCGCCCGGTTTCGTTGGCGGCTTTGGAGACGCCCGCGATATTCTTTGACACCTCCTGGGTACCCTTCGATGCCTCGCTCACATTACGGGCGATTTCACGGGTGGCAGCCCCCTGTTCCTCCACGGCGGATGCGATGGTCGCGGAAATCTCGCTCATGCGCCGGATGGTGTCCGTGATGCTCCTGATGGCATCAACGGTGGTCCCGGTCACGCTCCGCATCTCGCCGACCTGCGCCTGGATGTCGTCGGTCGCCTTGGCGGTCTGATTGGCAAGGTTCTTGACTTCGCTGGCAACGACCGCGAATCCCTTGCCCGCTTCACCGGCACGCGCCGCTTCAATGGTCGCGTTGAGGGCCAGGAGATTGGTTTGACTGGCAATGTTGTTGATGAGTTGGACCACCGCGCCGATTTTCTGCGCGGCTTCGGCCAGTCCGTTGACGGTCGAATTGGCCCGGTTGGCCTCCTCGACAGCCGAGGATCCAATCTTGGTGGATTCTGAAACCTGACGCCCAATCTCGTGGATCGAACTGGTCAATTCCTCCGTCGAGGCGGCGACGGTCTGCACATTGGCCGACGCTTGCTCCGCCGCCGCGGCAACGACGGTGCATTGGCGGTTGGTCTGGTCGGCATTGGCTGACATGGATTGCGCGGTCTGCTGTAACTGGATCGCTGCGGACGTCACCGCCTCAATCACCGACCCCACCTCGGCTTGGAAGGCGTCGGCCACACGCCGCAGTTCCGCCTTGCGATTCGCCTCCGCCCGGCGCATCTGGCCCTCCTCCCGGGCCGCCAATTCGCGACGTTCGTCAATCATCGTCGCAAAGGTCTTGAGTGCTTCGACAACGTCACCCAGTTCGTCCCGTCGCCCAAATGCGTCGATATCCCCCACAGGCTCCCCCTGAGCAAGCTTCAGGGTGGTGTCGGCAATATAGCGGATCGGCGAAAGCGCGTGTCGCACCAACAAAAATAGGTTTAAAGCGGCGATCGCGGCGATCAGTAGGCCGCTGAAAAAAAGTTTCGTTGTCAGAACACCAACTACATCGCCATGATCAGAACCATTGACAATACAAATGCTTTGCAACGCCAAAATGAGGCAAGTTCCTATGGTCGTGAATGAAAAAATGATAAGCATCTTGCTAGACAGTGACAGAAACTTATGCGCGGCTGAGATCGGAATTCCACCCGCCATTCGTTCAAGATTGGCCACCATACAAAGGAAGAATGGCACCGAGAAGACAAAAATAATGGGGACGCCCAAAAACCAATCCAAAATATATTTGGTTCGATCAAGAAATGCTTTGCCATACAACGCCGTATTGGGTCCGATGACGCAATACATGACGATTGCCACAAGAAACATTACCGGCAAAAATGCCAGACTCCGCTGGGCCCGAGTGAGGTGTTCTGACGAAGGCGCGTCCAGCCAAGCCTTGACCTGTCTCAAATGGTATGCGGTCAAACCAGCAACAGCCCCGATGTAACCAACCACATAGATCCAAAGAAGTGGCGTAAAGGCCAAAGACAATGTTTCGTTGAGGTCGCAAATATCGAAATACCACGAACCCAACAGCCACACCACGGGCGGCACGACAAATCCTCCGATCGTCCAGGCAAGGACCTTCCTAGCATGGATGTTCGTGTTCATGTCAATCCCCATCAACGGGTCTCCGGAGAGGCGGTCGAATATGGCTGAAGAGACACTGCTCCCGAGCACACAAGGTGTCAACGGCCTTAATCAAAACTCCATGACACCTTAAAGGTCGAATGTTAAGATGGAATGAACGGCCGTAATCGGGCAGCACCGATCGTCCGATAAATTCTTCCGTAGCTATACTACGGATTTGCATCATGGCTGAGGCGATCAAGGCCCGCACGCCCGATCAGGTTACTGACCGGAGTCCCATGCCACGGTCCACCGCTGACGGTCTTCACGCCACGTGGGCTCAACGTCGGTAGAATATCTGAAGCACACGGGGTGAGCCGATTTGACAATCACGTTGACGCGCCAGGGTCTGAACAGCGATCATCGGGGGCTGTTGGCCAAACACGATACCGCCTACGTTCGTCGCCGGCCTATCCGCCGCGATGATCTCGACGCTGCGATGGATATCGATGACGCATTCCATGATGGCGGAAATGAATGCGACACGGCGCGACCACTCTGGTCAGGAACCCCAAGTCCCAAAGGACGCGGCTATCGGTGACGGCACCACCAGGGCCGCCATCTGCGGCGGAACGTCGCGCCATCCCATGCCGGAGAAACCCTACCGAGTCCGGTCGCCATCGGGGACCCGGCGCATTCAAAAGAACCCAGCCATCCCTGGCCAGGTCCTTTTGATTGGTAGCGGAGGAGGGATTTGAACCCCCGACACAAGGATTATGATTCCTCTGCTCTGACCAACTGAGCTACTCCGCCGCCCCGCCGCAACCCAACGGGCGTGGTGCTATGTAGAAAAGACCGGCCGGCTTGTCAAGCTCTTGTTGCCATGGCGCCGACAATCCAACCACCGCCCAGCAGACGGTCGCCCTGGTAGGCGACACAGGCCTGGCCGGGGGCGACGCCGTGTTCGGGCTCGGCTAATCTGACCTCGGCGGTGGTTCCGTCCAGAACCAGGGTCGCGGCCACCGCCGGCTGGGTGGAGCGGAGCTTGACCGTCACCGCCATCCCCTCGGGCGGTGGTGTGGTGGCGATCCAGTTCACGTCTTGGATGTGGACCCGCCGGCACGCCAACGCCGCCCGCGGCCCGACCACCACCCGCCGCCGGGGCGCATCCAGGCCGACCACGAACAGCGGTTCCCGTTCGCAGCCCGGTCTGGTGCTCAGCCCCAGGCCCCGACGCTGACCGACGGTGTAGTGAACGATGCCGGGGTGTGTGCCCAGCACCCGGCCGTCCACATGAACGATCTCCCCCGGCGCCACCGCCTCGGGCCGCCGGGCGGCGACCAGCGCGGCATAAGAGCCCTCGGGCACGAAGCAGATGTCCTGACTGTCGGGCTTGGCCGCCACCGGCAGGTCAAAACGGCGTGCCAGGGCGCGGGTTTCGTCCTTGGTCAGGCCACCCAGCGGAAAGCGCAGAAACGCCAACTGCTGTTTGGTGGTGGCGAACAGGAAATAGCTCTGATCCCGGGCCGCTTCGACCGCCCGGTGCAACTCGGCGCCGTCCGTTCCAACCTCTCGCCGGACATAATGACCGGTGGCCAGGGCATCGGCCCCAAGCTCGCGCGCGGTCGTCAGCAGGTCTCGGAACTTGACCGTCTGGTTGCAGCGCACGCAGGGAATCGGGGTTTCACCCCGGAGATAGCTGGCGACGAAATCGTCGATCACCGCCTCGGAAAAGCGGCTTTCGAAATCCAGCACATAGTGGGGAATCCCCAGACGCTCGCTGACCCGTCGGGCGTCGTAAAGATCCTGGCCGGCGCAACAGGTCCCCTTGCGCCCGACGGCCTGCCCGTGGTCGTAAAGTTGGAGTGTGATGCCGACCACCTCGTAGCCCTGTTCGGCCAGCACCGCCGCTGTGACCGACGAATCAACGCCCCCGGACATGGCCACCACCACCCGAGTCATTCCCGGCGGCTTGTCGAAACCCAACCCGTTCATGGCGTCAAACCGCTGTTTCCGTGACGTCGGTGGTTCCCCGGACGCCGGTCAGGGATCGGCGCATTGCTCCAGTTCCCGACGCAGATGACCCTCTTCGCGGCGTAGGGCGGTCAGTCGACTGACATCCGGTGCCGGCCGCTTTTGCTCCTCGGCAATCCGCTCTTCCAACTGCCGTTGTTCCAGCCGGATGATGTTGAACAAAGCTTTTCTCAACATCGCCATTCTCCCAAGAATAACGACGCAGCCTAGTTCACCATCACCCGATTTTCAAGAACATTCCGAGTCCCTAACCGGCCCTCAACCGCCGACCGCGGCCTTCTGCAAGGCTGTCAGTTCGGCGACCCCTTGACGTGCCAGCCCCAGCAGCGTCAGGAACTGGGCCTCGCTGAATGGCCGCTCCTCGGCTGTGCCCTGAATCTCGACGATGCCGCCGCTGCCGGTCAGCACAAAGTTGGCATCGGCCTGGGCCGTGCTGTCCTCGGCGTAATCCAGGTCGAGCACCGGAGCGCCCCGATACAGGCCGCACGACACCGCCGCCACCGAATCGACCAACGGCAACGTCTTGATCGCCTTGACCCGGATCAAGTGCTGAAACGCCAGATGGAGAGCCACGTAGCTGCCGGTGATGGCGGCGGTTCGGGTGCCGCCATCGGCTTGAAGCACATCGCAGTCAATCTTGATCTGAATTTCACCCAACGCCTTGCGATCGGTGATGGCGCGCAACGCCCGCCCGATCAGTCGCTGGATCTCCTGGGTGCGCCCGGACTGCTTACCCCGAGCCGCTTCCCGATCGGTGCGGGTGGCCGTGGAGCGCGGCAGCATGCCGTATTCCGCCGTCACCCAGCCCAACCCGCTGTTGCGCATGAACGGCGGCACCCGGTCATCGACACTGGCGGTACACAGGACGTGGGTATCGCCAAAGCGAACCAGACACGAGCCCTCGGCATATTTGGCAAAGCCGGGTTCGAGGCTGACGGTCCGCAAGGCATCAAAAGCCCGGCCCGAAGGACGTTCGGTCGTGGTCATAGAAATCATCATCCGGTCGTTGCTGTGGTCACCCGCAAGCGGGCCGACACCCTAGCGTCCCGAACCGTCGGCGTCCAGCGGCGTAACACGAAGAAAAAGGTCGCTAATCCGCGGCGTGGGACTCCATGGCCGACGACGCCAACAGCATCGCCACGCCGCGCAACTCGAACCTCACCGGAATGCCGCCGATGTGATCCGGAATGTCGACACCCGCCGATGGTTCCCGAGGAATCGTGACCTTGAAGCCCCACCCCCCAGGCACACGCTGGAGTCCCACCGCAACGGGCGACACGCCAAAGAGCCGACGAATCTCGCCAGCCAGCTTGGGCTGAGCGCCCTTTGCTTCCGAATACGTGGTCATCACATTAGCTCGACGTTAAGGGCGTCAAGGACGAATTTGAGCGGTAACACATAGGCGACGCCTCTTCCAGCAAGATTTGGGGTGCCCGGTATCGCTTTGCCACCAAGAATCTGGCCGTATGCGGTGCCGGCGACGATCAAACCAAGTGCCTGGCGCTCCCGAATCTTCGGATCGTCCGGTTCGATTAACACGGTAGCGCCTGAATCGCCAGGCGCAGCCATCAGGCCTTCCTCGGCAACAACTTCAGACAACCCCCGCGCTTCCAGCAACCGGTAGTCTGGTGTCATGAACACGGCGTTAACATCAATCGCAGTAAGCCAACCGCGCGTCCTCTGGGTTTTGGCCGCCGCCTTCACGACCCGCGGCCAGTTCGGAGGTTCCACCAAACCCGAAACCGTCACAGGATCAGCAACCCGCTCCCTTTTTTCTTCGAGGGGACGCACAAGCCATGCGCGTTACGACATGCACTGGTGTGTGTTCCACCGATTAATGGGTATACGCCACGGGAACGTACCAGCCGGGCGGCAGATTGGTGCGGTGATCGGCGTAGATCAGGCCGTTGGGCAAATGGCGGTCGCTGACCACCGTATCGCCCAGCTCGCCGCGGGCGTCGGTGTGGGCGCGGGCGTCGGCATGGGCCGGATGGGGATCGCTGTGGGCGGCGGCAACCGTCGAAGGATGCGGGACGGGGTGAGGCGCGGGATGGGTTTCGACGGCTTCGACGCTGGCGAGTTGCACCACGGGGGCCGGCCGGTTGGGCGGCGCCGATGGTACCGGTTTGGCTGTCGCCGCCGCCGGGGCCGGTTCGACGGCGGGAACCGCGCGCTTGGGCTGGCTCGGTGCCGGCGGGGTTGGCGCCGGGAGAACGGCGACCACCATCGGCGCCGGCTTCGCGTCAGGATCGCCATCCATCGCCGAATGGGCGGGGGCGCTGCTCCGCTGGGACAGGGCCGCCACCGTCGTTATATGCGGGGTCGGTGACGCCCCATCGGGTTCGATGCCCGCGATTTGAGGCGAGATCACCGCCATATAGTGCTTGGTTTCGTCGGGCAGCGGCCGATGGGTCTTCAGTGTCAGTTCGTAACGCCCGGGGCCGGCGTTATAGGCGGCCAGGAAACCGGGCGTTCCATATTGGTCGTACATTTCCCGGATATAGGCGGTGCCGGCCAGGATATTGTCATGGGGATCGAACGGGTCATTGCCCAAACCATAAGCGGCGCGCAAATACGCCCAGGTCTCGGGCATCACTTGCATCAAGCCCATGGCGCCCTTCTGGCTGACGATCGGTTGGCCGTGAAAGTGGGTCCGCCCCCCGCTCTCCTGCTGCATCACCGCGTGGATCCAGCGTTCAGGAACATTGAATTTTTGCGCCGCTTCGTGGATATAGGTGTCGATGGTTCCGGCCGGCGCCGGGGTCGGCAGGGCTGCGATCTGTGACGGCGGCGCCGGGACTTCGGCGCAACCACCCAAGAGCCAGGGTGAACAAAGAACCGATAGCGTAAGAATGAAATGCCGCTGACAACGCGCAATTGGCCGGACACGTCGTTTCATCGGTCTCGTCTCCCCTCAGGCAACCCGAATGATTAAGTCTACTGAATAAAACGGTTGCGCGGTCAAGCTCATATTCTGGATTAACATAACATTGCAGCACCCTTACCGTACAGACAAAAAATGCAACGGTCCGAAATTTTTTCTGCACCTGCGCAGGAACCCAGCCGACCGAGGGGCCGCCGGCCCGGGGGCCGGAACACCAAAAGGCGCGAATCGTGATGCCGACCCCTTCGCGGGCACTGGCCCCCGCACTGACCATCGACACCCTCCAGCAGGTGATTCGCGACGGGGTCCCGCTGGTCGGGGACATGGGCGTCACCATTGAAGCGTTGGGCCGGGGCACGGTCCGCCTGCGGCTGCCGTATCGGGCCGATTTCGTCCGCCCCGGTGGCACCGTCACCGGACCGGTGCTGTTTGCGCTGGCCGATGTGGCGCTTTGGGGCGCGGTGCTGAGCCTGATCGGTCGGGTCGAACTGGCTGTGACCACCAGCATGACCATTAATTTCCTGCGCCGGCCCGCGCTTAAGGCCGTGGCCGCGGAAGCGCGGATTCTCAAGCTGGGCAAGCGGCTCGCTTACGGCGAGATCACACTGTGGTCCGAGGGCGATGACGCACCGGTGGCCCATGTCACCGGCACCTACTCGATCCCGCCCCACGATCCGGTGGCTGTGACGGCGGCGCATTACGTGCCGGTGCCAGGCGACGAAAGGTAAGCCCCGACAAGGGCCTTGAGTGTATGGTACCAGGATACCGCGCGGCAACATCCTGGTGATGTTGCGCCTTTTTCGATTGACAAAAGCCGCTCCCCGGGCCTACAACGCCGCGCGGGTCCACCGGGCGTCTTCCGCCGCCTGGGGAATGCCGTCGAATTGCCGCCGCGTGATCCCTTGACGATCGTCGTCGGGAGAATCCGTCGGGAGAATCCGTCGAGAGAGTCCATGAAAACCTACAACCTCAAGCCAGCGGACATCGACAAAAAGTGGTTTGTCGTCGATGCTGACGGCGTGGTCCTGGGGCGACTGGCCAGTGTCCTGGCCGGCATCCTGCGGGGCAAGCACAAGCCGACCTATACGCCGCATATGGATTGCGGCGATAACATCATCGTGATCAACGCGGACAAGGTTCGCCTGACCGGCAACAAGCGCCAGGACGACATGTTCTACTGGCACACGGGTTACCCCGGCGGCATCAAAGGCCGTTCCAAGGGCCAGATTCTCGATGGCCGCTACCCCGAGCGGGTGCTTGAGAAGGCTGTGGAACGGATGGTCCCGCGTGGTCCGCTGGGTCGCCGTCAAATGGGCAATCTGCGGGTTTACGCCGGCACCAGCCATCCCCATGACGCCCAGCAACCTGAAGTGCTCGACATCGCGTCGCGCAATCCCAAGAACAAGAGGAGCGCTTAAAGCCCATGTCGAGCGCGACCCCCCAAACTCTCACCAGTCTCAAGGACCTTGGTGGCCCCTCGGCCACCGCCGCCGATGCCAGTTCGCTCGGCTCGGACCTGCCCGAACCCAAGATCGACGCCCAGGGCCGCGCCTACGCCACCGGCAAGAGAAAGAATGCCGTGGCGCGGGTCTGGATCAAGCCCGGGTCCGGTCGCGTTACCGTTAACGGTCGTGACAGCACCGTATATTTCGCCCGGCCCGTGCTGCGCATGATCGTCAGCCAGCCTTTCGGCATCGTCGAGCGCGTTGACCAATACGATGTGATTGCGACGGTGGTCGGCGGTGGTCTGTCGGGTCAGGCCGGTGCGGTCCGCCATGGCATTTCCAAGGCGCTGACCTATTACGAGCCGACCTTGCGGGCGCCGCTCAAGGCCGCTGGTTTCCTGACCCGCGACAGCCGCGTGGTCGAGCGCAAGAAGTACGGCCGGGCCAAAGCCCGCCGCAGCTTCCAGTTCTCGAAGCGTTAACCGGCACCACGTCTCGACGGGAAAGCAACGGCCGGTCAGACCGACCGGCCGTTGCTTTTTCATCATTCTTTATGGGACTTCAGGCTCCGCCATGCCCACCGCTCCCCCTTCCGTCCGCATCGGCGTGCTTGGCGCCAGCGGCTATACCGGCGCCGAACTGCTGCGGTTGTTGCTGCGTCATCCCGCGGCCCAGATCCGGGTCCTGACCGCCGAGCGCCAGGCCGGCAAGCCGATGGCGGAAATCTTTCCCCATCTGGCACCGTTTGACCTGCCGACCCCGGTCAAGATCGAGGCGGTGGACTGGTCCCAACTCGATTTCGTGTTCTGCGCCCTGCCCCATGGCACCACCCAGGAGGTAATCGCCCGGTTACCCCACGGACTTAAAGTGGTCGATCTCTCGGCAGACTTCCGGCTACACGACACGGCCGTCTATGCCGAATGGTATGGCCACGAACATCAAGCCCCAGAGCTGCAACCCCAAGCGGTCTATGGTCTGACCGAACTGAATCGGCTGGGCGTGCGCAAGGCTCGGCTGGTGGCCAATCCCGGATGCTACCCCACGGCTGCAATGCTGCCGCTGATTCCGCTGCTGCTTGATAATCTGATCGAACCCGGCGGCATCATCATCGACGCCAAGTCCGGAGTCTCGGGGGCCGGGCGCGACGCCAAGCAAGCCAACCTGTTCCCCGAAATCAGTGAAGGGATCAACGCCTACGGCGTCGGCCACCATCGCCACATGCCGGAAATGGAACAGGAATTGCGGTTGGCCGCCGGTCGCCCGGTGTCCCTGTCCTTCACACCCCATCTGGTCCCGATGAATCGGGGCGAACTGGTCACGACCTATGTTCGTTTGGCCGATGGCGTCACCGCCGATGACCTGCGGCAAGCGCTGGAGCAAAAATACCGGAACGAACCGTTCGTGAAGGTGGTTCCGGCCGGGGTTGCCCCGGCCACCCGCCATGTTCGGGGCTCTAACCACTGCCATATCGGCGTGTTCGCCGACCGTCCGGTACGATCGGCCATCGTGATCTCGGCCATCGACAATCTGGTCAAGGGGGCCTCGGGCCAGGCCATCCAGAACATGAACGTCATGCTGGGACTGGCTGAAACCACCGGGTTGGAACAGGTGGCGCTGTTCCCGTAACAGACGCAAGGCCATGAGTGAGGAGGACCGGTGATGACCGGCGTGATACTGCCGTACAAGGGAATCCTGCCAACCATCCACGGCTCGGCTTTCATCGCGCCGACCGCGGTGGTCATCGGTGATACCGAGATCGGCGAGGACACCGGCATTTGGTTCGGGTGCGTGGTGCGTGGCGACGTCAATGTCATCCGCATCGGCAAACGGACCAACATCCAGGACGGCACCATCATCCACGTGGCGTCCAAGGGCCAGGGTACGTTCATCGGCGACGACGTCACGGTCGGCCACATGGCCGTGCTGCACGCCTGCACCCTCGAAGACCGCTGCTTCATCGGCATGAAGGCGTGTGTGATGGACGGCGCCTATGTCGAAAGCGAGGCCATGGTCGGCGCCGGCGCGCTGGTTACGCCGGGCAAAAGAGTTCTGCGCGGCCAGTTATGGGCCGGCAGTCCCGCACGGCACCTGCGCGACCTCACCGCGGCGGAGATCGCGTTCTTTCCCGAGTCCGCGCAACACTATGCCGGGCTGGCGCGTAACTATCGCCTCTAGCGGTTTCCGATCAGGTTGCTGAGTCTGGATCGCGGCCGTCCCGGCCGCAAGAGGGGCGGGCGAGACGCCCGCGGTCCTATCAAATAGCCTGACACGGCCCACTAGAGCGGGCACGGTTAGGGTTCCGCCGGCCCCCGCTCAGGGGAGGGCCGTGAGGTGGAGCTTCACTTAACTATGATCGGATTTAACAGCCGGATCATAGATCATCCAGCGGTTGCGCCCCGCCTTTTTGGCCTCCAGTAATACGGAATCGGCTTGATCGATGACCCGGCTGAAGTCAAGATGACCGTCATGGATCGCGACGCCCAGGCTGGCGGTAATGTTATGGCCGGATTCGTCCATAAGCTTGAAGCGGTGACGGCTGATGGCCAGGCGCAGTTTTTCGGCCACTACCGCCACCGACTGTTCGGTAACACAGGCGACGATGATCAGGAACTCTTCACCGCCATAACGGAAGACGAAGTCGCCAGCCCGTACGGTGGCCAGTAACAGCTCGGCGAATTGACGCAAAACCGCGTCCCCGGCGGTATGACCGAAACGATCATTGATAGTCTTAAAGTGATCGATATCGAGGATAATCACAGCAAAACGGTCGCCGGAACTATTCGATAACTGGACCTCCCGGTGGAGAATAGTCCTTAAGAAACGGCGATTGAAGAGTTTAGTCAGAGAATCGCGGCCGCCTTGCAGCGCCAGCATATGATCACTGATCGAACCCAAAATACCTGCGGCGGTACTGACGTACTGGTCAGTGACGGAGAGTTCGCGGCGCAATTTCAAGACCGAAGCATTGCCGTGGTAGCGGGCTGCTATTTGAACATGGATGTCGATCTGCTCCACCAGGGTTTTCAACTGCCTGATTTCCATGGTGTCCGGCAGCAGCAGATCGCCCTTGTGCAGAATCCACAAGCCCAGGTTGGTTCGCCGGAGCGTCGGCAGACATTCGACGACGACAGTCTCTTCATGAAACATCTGAAGAATGTGACGATGCCAGTCGAACAACGAGGACCGTAGGCTTTCGGTTTGCAAGGCCATATCGACGGTAAACATCTGGAACTTGAGAGTCTGCTGATCGCGGGCATCATCCAGCATATCATGGACAAAAACGCCATTGATGACGCCCACCGCCCAGTCAATCATGCCATTGGCGTAGAGAATCGACTCCGTTGCTTGGGTCGGCGTGGTTCCGGTTTCAATCAAACGTGCGAACAGAGCCCGCTTGAGCGCCGCCACGGCCGTTTGCATTCCCGCCAAAGGTACATTCATGAAGGCGTGTCGCTTGCCCACCTCCACCTGCCGCTGGAGCAATGCTTCAACATCGTCGCTATCCCGTGGAAAGAAGAATAGCTCGGTCAGCCACAATCGCATCACCCAACTCAACCGGTCTTCGACCACATCTTGCGCGAAGAAACTTTTCAAATCCTCAATGGATCGCAATTGATTATAAAATGCTTGAACAATTTCTTTCCCAAAACGACCGACGACCTGAAAAACCTCCAGCCGCAGGGGTTCGTTAGCGCTGCTGATCAGGCGCTGCACCTCGACCATGGTACCCGAAACAGTCTGCGAAGCCACCACCCCGTCCTCCTGACAACACCCCTCCCCGGCCCGACGGCGAACCCCTCGAACCCTGGGGGAGTCTAGCGCGTCTTCAGACTGTATCAACCCTCACGCGGCAAATAATATGGTTATTAGCAAAAATGAATACAGCGCCCAACAAACCTATGGTGTCGGCCCTCTCGCAAGAGCGGGCGCACAGTGAGCAACCCCGTTCGCGATCGCAATCTCCCTCATAGAGTCATCAGAGCTTTATTATCACTGATGGCGATTATGGTTCTGAATGTCTTCGCTCTTCCCCTCGATTGGCCTTTGCCCTAGTGTTGTGAACGAGACGCTTCGTTCCTGATGATCGTGTCGAGAGCACAACACAACACATTAAACCAGCTCGTGTTCCGGCCCAACGGGGTCGGAATGGTCCATTGGAGTCGGAACACTAGGTCCCCCGGGTCCCCCGATCGCAACTGGGACCAGACGCCCTGGGACGCAGAGACTCGGCCGGGTCAGGACCTCAACGACCACAGCTCATTGCTGGGCGGTATTGCTTTGCCGCAAGTGTTGAAGAAATTCCTTGATATTGCCGCCAGTTGCTTGAATTTCTGCGCTGACTGCCTGACGTTGGGTCAGACTCATGCTCAAGCCGGCAACCTCCACATCAACAATGGCCAGGCGGCGATCACCCTCGCGCACACGCCACGCGACCGACACCGGCCGTCCCTTGGCGAGCCACAGCTCGGTGACAACCACGACATCCCGATCGCTCTCGGGCCTGCCGCCGGTCACGCGAAACGCCGCGCCGCGCGCAAGGTTAAAGCGACGGGCACAGAACCGTACCACCATGTCCTCGAACAGCGTCAGATACTCTTGCCGCTCGGCCGGGGTCGCGACAGTCCAATACCGGCCGAGGACAAAACGGGCGATCGATGGACTGTCAAAGCCCCGGTGAAACAGGGTCCTGAGCCGCTCTGAGCGCGTGGCCCGGGTGAGCGTCTGATCGGCCGCGGCATCGATGAGGTCCAGTCCGAGTGCCTGGATGAAGCGTTGGGCGCGGAAGGCCGGATCGTCGGCCTGGGCCCAAGCCGCAGCGTCAGCCCCACCACCGTAAATCACCGCAAGGAACAGCCAGACCAAGAGCTGGCGACGGGACAGCACAAAAACAGGCATGACGCGGTTTCCGCCTCAGGATCGAGCTGGCCACCGGAGACCTGGGCCGGTTCGGTCCCGGTTCCGCGTCGGACCCGTCTGTGCTCCGTATCATGGACGGCGACCTTCGGCAACCGCAGCGACCCACCGATGGAACCGACACCCATCGTTGCCTTGTTTACCTTTGCCGGCGACCTCGATATATGCAGCGGTCATGGATGTCCTGTTGACGGCGCTCAAGGCGGCGGCGGAACCGACCCGGCTCCGCATCCTGGCTTTATGTGCCCATGGCGAACTCAGCGTGACCGACCTGACCCAAATTCTGGGTCAGAGCCAACCGCGCGTCTCCCGTCATCTCCGGCTGTTGTGTGACGCGGGCCTACTCGACCGCTTTCGGGAAGGCCCCTTTGCCTTCTTTCGGCTTACCGGGCGCGGCCCCCTGGCCCTGTTGACCCGTAATCTGGTCGATGGCATCCCGGCCGAAGACCCGGTCCTGGGCGTCGATCTGGAGCGTCTGGAAGCGATCAAGCGGGCGCGCACCGAAGCCGCCGCCGACTATTTCCGGGAGAATGCCCCGCGCTGGCATCTGGTGCGTGCCCTGCATGCCCCCGAGCGCGAGGTGGAAGGCGTCCTGCTCCGGTTGCTGGCCGATCGGACTGTCAGCGATTTTCTCGACATCGGGACCGGGACCGGCCGCATGCTCGAACTGTTCGGCCCTCTGGTCGATCGGGCGGTCGGCGTTGACCTGTCCCGCGAGATGCTGGCGGTGGCGCGGGCCCGGTTGGAACAGGCCGGGTTGCGGAACTGTCAGGTCCGGCACGCCGACATGTATCAACTGCCGATGCCGGCGGCGGTAATCGACCTGGCTGTGGTTCATCAGGTTCTGCACTATGCCGAGGACCCCGCCGAGGTGGTGGCGGAGGCGGCACGGGTGCTGCGGCCGGGTGGCCGGTTGCTGGTGGTTGACTTTGCCCGCCACACTCTCGAATCCCTGCGCACCGATCACGCCCATCGCCGGCTTGGCTTCACCGACGACGAAGTGGCCTTCTGGTGCCGAAGGGCGGGCCTCGCCTGTGCTCCACCCATCCACCTTCCCGGCGATCCGCTGACCGTCGCGGTTTGGCCGGCCTTTCAACGTCAGGCCGCCGGCGGTATTGCCTTGCCAACGGTTTTCAGCTCCGGAGCTTCTTCCCCATGACCCACAGTCCCGCATCCGGCCGCCCACCGGCGGTCAGCTTCGAATTCTTTCCACCCAAAACCGAGAAGATGGAGCAATCGCTGTGGCAGGCGGTCCTGCGCCTCGCCCCACTGGCGCCGGACTTCGTCTCGGTAACCTATGGCGCCGGGGGGTCGACCCGAGAGAGAACGCATGCCACGGTGGCCCGCATCCAGCAGGAGACCGGCATGACCGCTGCCGCTCACCTGACCTGCGTCGGCGCCAGCCGGGACGAGATTAACGATATTGCCCGCAGCTACTGGGACGCCGGCATCCGCCATATCGTCGCCTTGCGCGGCGACCCGCCGGCTTCTGCCGATGGGTCGGGGGGGCTGGGTGGCGGCGGCTACCGGCCCCATCCTGGGGGCTACGCCTATGCCGTTGACCTGGTTGAAGGTCTGCGCTCGGTCGCGGACTTCGAGATCAGCGTGGCGGCCTATCCGGAAGGCCACCCCGAGGCGGTTTCGCTGGATGCCGATCTCGACAATCTCAAGCGTAAGGTCGATGCGGGCGCCAGCCGCGCCATCAGCCAATTCTTTTTTGATACCGACAAATTCCTGCTCTTCCGCGACCGGGCCGGGCGCGCCGGTATCACGGTGCCGATCATCCCCGGTATCCTGCCGATCACCAACTTTACCCGCACCGTCGACATGGCCGGCAAGTGTGGGGCCTCGATCCCGCCCTGGTTCGCAGAGGCCTTTGACGGCCTCGACAACGACCCCGAAACCCGCCAAATGGTCGCCGCCAGCGTCGCCGCCGGCCAGTGCCGGCAGTTACAACGCCACGGTGTACACGACTTCCACTTCTACACCCTCAATCGGGCCGATCTGACCGTGGCGATTTGCCATATGATCGGCGTCCGGGCAGCCCAACCAACGGTCACGGACGCTCTCACCTGAGACCGGTCCGCCGACACTTTGAGACATCGCATGCACCGGTGTCCCGCCACGGTGGTGGTGGCACCGGGACAAGGGAGGCGAAATGACCGTTCTGTCCCGTTGTCTCGCGTTCACCATTGTCCTGGCCGCGACCAGTGCCACCGCAGAAACCCAAGTTCCGTCGATGGCGTTCTCCCAGGCGCTGTCACCTCTTTCGGGTCCACCGCCGGCCCATCCGGCCACGACGGTGTTGGGCATTCCGATGCCGACGCTGCCCGAAATGCCCAGTCTGCCGGAAATGATCAACACCATGGGCGCCTTGCCGGAGCGGATTGGTCTGCCCAATGCCAACCACCTGATCGACGCCCAGTTTGACCGCCTGGTCCAGAAACTCAACCTCGCCATTCCGGCCATTGAAACCCTAGGTTTTGAGGTCCGCAATTTCGAGGTCGACTGGACCATGCCACCGCAGATCAAGGTACGCCTACAATCATCCGAGGACGTCACGGATGAGGAATATGCGTTCGTACTGGCCCGGGTGAAAGGTGACCTGATCCTCGAATCGATTATCCTCAGCCTCGGCAGCGTCCATAAAATTCAGAAGGCGGCCAATCTGGCGCCATTTCGACGCGCTCAATTAGAGGTCGATTTAGGAATACCGCCAAAAGTCGTTATGACTTTCACTGATCCGACCAATAAGTTTCACGAACGATTCGTCGAACACCACAACGCGCTGCTAAAGGCCATGTCCGAGGCCAACGCTCATTCCTTTTCGGCGACCCCGCCCCCCCTCAACGACCTGAACGGCATCCCCCTGCCCCCGCCTTAACCCGACCGGCGCCGACAAACGGGCAGGATACCTGTCCCCCCCCCCCCGAAACGCCAACCCATGGCGAGGCGTTTCGGCTGTACCCTTGCGCCTGCCTCCCTCGGCCTCCAGCAGGGACGAAGCCCTGTTGGGGGACGAGAGACCAACAGGTTTGACGATCAGGCATTCCGAAGGCGGACCACAAAGCCGTCGACTTCATGACGCAGGTCGCCCGACAGCTTCGACAGTTCATGGGTCGCGGTCTGCGTTTCACCCGCGGTTCGACCGGTGTCGACCGCCGCTTGGGACGCGGCCGAAATATTCTTCATGACATCCCGGGTGGAGTCGGAAGCTTCATGAACATTGCGCGCAATCTCCTGCGTGGCCGCCCCCTGCTGCTCGACCGCTGACGCAATCGATGCGGCAATTTCATTCATCCGACCGATGGTTCCGGTGATGGCTTTGATGGCGTCCACGGCATTTCCGGTCACAGCTTGCATCTGCGCCACTTGAGCCTGAATATCGTCGGTGGCCTTGGCGGTCTGATTGGCCAGACTCTTCACTTCACTGGCAACCACCGCAAAACCTTTGCCGGCTTCTCCGGCGCGCGCCGCCTCAATGGTCGCATTCAGGGCCAGCAGGTTGGTTTGGCTCGCGATATTGTTGATCAACCCGACCACCTCACCGATCTTCTGCGCCGCGGCGGACAGGCCGGCGACGGTGACGTTGGTGCGATTGGCTTCGTCCACCGCGGTTTGTGCAATACGAGCGGATTCCGTCACCCGGCGGCTGATCTCATTAATCGAGGCCGTCAATTCTTCTGCCGCTGCCGCCACGGTCTCGACACTGTGCGAAGCCCGTTCCACCGCGCCGGCCATTTGGCTGTTTTGTTGTTGGGAATGGTTGGATGTCCGCGCCAGTGCATCGGCATTAGCCTTGAGGCGTTCGACCGACGACAACACCCCCGTGACCAGGCGACGAACCGAAGCTTCGAAGCTGTCGGCAAGTTGTTGCATGCCGTGGGCCCGTTGGATCTCCATTTCCTGGCTCTGCCGGACGGTTTCCTCTTCTACCCGGCTTTTCTCGGCACTTGCGCTGTTGGCCTGCTGAAGCGCGGCGTAGGATAACAGGAACAGGTGATTGCCCCGCCAAGCCAGCCACAAGGCCGGAGTCGCCGTCAGAACCACCAAGACCACATGATCCGCAAGATGGAGATAAGTATAACCAAGGTCCGGCCAGATCAATAACGGATAGAGAAACGTCAATACAAGATGATGAATGGTTGGGATAATGGTCACGACGATAATCGACCGCCAGCAGAAATAAGCGATTAAATGGCAGGTCATTATAAAGTACATCATATGGGCTTCAAGGACAAAGCCGCTGGGGGTATTGGTTGCAGCGTAAATCAGAATCATCCACTGAGAAGCCATCGCCCCGGCAATGGTAAAACGAGTCATCGGCGCAGTTGGCGCTTGGGTCCACAGGAGAGTTCCTAGAGCAGCAGCCAATGCAGACGATACTAGGGAAAAAACCACATTATTTCCGGCGAAATACGCAACGGCGGCGATCGGGATGACATAAGCCCACATCAACAGGACGAAGAGTTTACTGGCAATCCGCCGAATACCTTCAAGGTCTGGGGTTGTTTCTTCTTGATCGTTGGTAGTGATGGTCGCCATAACGTCCTCTCTTACACGTTTACGTCTGAAGCCCGGTCAAGGGGCTGCTTGAGCTGTACAATCGGTTGCTATCTTTGGATTTAGCTCCATCCACGCGCCGAGCCGCCGGATACGATCGGAAAAGTCCGCGACATTGGGTTCGACCACGACCAGGAACGGCCACCGTCCCTCGCGCGTGATCCGCCCATCGGCGGCCACGACCCGCTCCCAAACGTCCGAACGCCCCAGCCACGGCGCAAACACCACCGCCCGCGCGCCTGAGGCCTCAAAAGGGCCGATGGTCTGCCATAGGGCGGCCACTGCAAAGAACATGGCGATCGCCATTCCCGGCAGCAAATCGCGCCCATATCGACGCCGCGGGGTTGCGGCGACTTCAAGCCCTCGACCATCCACCCTTTCGCCACCGGCCATCCCGCAACTCCGCACAGTCGCGCCAGCGATGACTCGTGAATTCGAAAGGCGCTTGATTTACAATGACGGGCTATCCTATTCCAAGTGAAAAATTCCAGCAATACATTTACCTGTCGCCGTCTCCGGCGACGCAACGACGAACCCCGGTGCGGGGTGTTCGACCCTCATCAAACCTTGATCCCCCGCTTCCGGGCTCGGATTAGGGCCTGGTCGCGGCATCCAGCCGGAAAAACGCCACCAGACCACCCAGATCATGGGCATGCGCCGCCATCGCCTGGGCGACCGCGGCGGTTTGCTGAACCAAAGCGGCGTTTTTATGGGTAATCTGGTCCAGATCGGCCACCGCAGCGTTGATATCGTCGAGCGTTGCCGCCTGCCCCCGGCTGGCGACGGTGATGGCATCGATCAAGGACGCCACTTGCTTCACTCCATCGACGATGCCGGTCAAAGCCAGCCCGGCTTCTGTCACCAGGGTCACGCCGCTCTGCACCTGACTGTCGCTGTTAAGAATCAGCGCCTTGATCTCCTTCGAGGCCTGGGCCGAACGTTTCGCCAGCGCCCGAACCTCCCGCGCCACCACGGCAAAGCCCTTGCCGCCTTCTCCGGCTCTGGCGGCCTCGATCGCCGCATTCAGCGCCAGCAAGTTGGTCTGGAACGCCATTTCGTCGATCACGCCGCTGATGTCGGTGATCCGGCGCGACGCTTCGGCAATCTTGGTGATGGCGGCGATCGCCGTACCGGCAACCATGCCCCCCCGTTCGGCGGCGCAATACGCCTCGGAAACCCGGGCATTGGCGAGTTCTGCGTTGCCGACGCTGGTTCTGACCGTCGCGTTCAACGCCTCCATGGATACCGCCGTCTGTTCCAGACTGGACGTCTGATATTCGGTCCGTTCGGCCAGATCATCACTTCCCGCCGAGACTTCGGCGGCCGCGGCGTCCATGGCGACGGTCACCACACTGATCTGACGGACCACCTCCGCCAGCTTGGCCGCAGTCCCGTTAACATGATCCTTCAACCGGTCAAAGGTCCCCTGATACGTCCCGGTCATGCGTCGGGTCAGGTCCCCCTGGGCGAGCGCGGAAAGAACCTGATCAAGGTCCCCGATCAGCGCCTCGATGGTCCCGGCCAGCCGGTTGATGCCTTCGGTCATGGTCAGGAGCGCCCCATCCCGGCCGGTGGTGCTGATCCGCAGGCCCAGGTCGCCCGCGGTAAAGGCATCCGCCAGGCGTGCGACTTCCTCGCCGATGGCCCGCTCGGCGGCTTCCCGGGCAACCCTAACCGCGCGCTCGTTATCGAGTTGCTGCTGTCGTTGCTCTTGTCTAAACCGTGTCATAGCCACAGCATTGTCACGAAATACATGCATAGTTCTGGCCATATCGCCGATTTCGTCGATATGGCCCCGGGCTGGAATCGCGACATCGAGGTTACCTTCGGCCAATTGCCCCATCGCGGCGGTCATCCGACGCACCGGCACGACAATGCCATGGGAAATAGCCAGCGACATCGTGACCACCACGGCCATGATCACCAAAATGATCCAGAACAGTATCAAGAGCTGATCCTGAAACGCGGCATCGACATCGTCGATATAAATGCCTGTACCGATAATCCAATCCCAAGACTTAAAGCCCTTGACGTACGATATTTTCGGACTTGGTTGGTCCTGGTTGGCTTTGGGCCACAGGTAGCGGACAAAGCCGGCGTCTTGGTGGCGAACCAACTCGACCATCTCGACGAAAAATGCTTTGCCGGTTGAATCCCTCACATCCGCCACGGACCGGCCGGACAGCGCCGTCTTGGGATGAAGCAGCATCACCGGTTGCATGTCGGTGACCCAAAAATAGTCGCCGCTGCCGGTGCGCAACGGTCCGAGGGCCGCCAGCGCCTGCCGTTGCGCCTCCCCGGTCGACAGAGTCCCGAGTCGGGCCTGGGCTTCGAACCCGGCGACCAAACCATAGGCAACTTCCACCAGTTGTTGCGCTTTATCCTCCCGGTCCAGCAACAGGGTATCGTGGAGCCTTTGCACGCCGATCATGGCAATCATGGCCATGCCCGCCACCGCAACGGCCATAATCACGAGAATCCTCCCACCGATTTTCAGCTTGAGACCGGGCATGGTGGCTTTCTCCTCGAAACCGACATCGTTTCAGGCCGTAGTATCGCACCGGTATTGGCGTTCCGAAACACCTATTAACGTTCGTAGGGGCCATGCTCGCCGCGCTGTGTGGTCACCCCGGCCCCCGGCGGCACCGGACTCCCGGGTTTACGGGGTCAGGGGGCCCATGATAAAGCGCCGCTCGGCGGCCCAAGAGCACAAAGCCCATCGAATACCGTAAATTGCCACAACTGTCTTGCTTTGGCTGTAAAATGGCCCTACTGTCTGAACCACGGTGTGGACCGTCAAAAACAAGGCCCGTACCGGGGTACTGGGTGAAGCTGTCCGTACCCGGGTAAAGCTTATCCATTGGGGACAACAGGTTTCGGAAGCGGGGAGCCACATGGACATCACATCGCTCTCCAGTGTGCCGGTAACGCCTCAGACCACCGGCAGCAGCGCCGGGCGGACGGCGGCCAACGGGGTGTCTGGAGCAGCGGCAGTCGCCAATGTCCCTGACACCAGCAGAATAGCACCGACTTACATCAGTCCCGCCCTGAGCTACGACCCCAGCACTCATTTGGTGATCACCCAATATCGCGACACCGAAACCGGCAAGGTTCGGCTGCAAATTCCCGCGGAAAAGGTTGTGGAGACCTATCGCAGAATCGCCGCCTACGGTGCGGCGGCGGTGCCCAACGCCGCCGGCATCACCGGGCCCATCCCAGGCACCCCCGGCACAACCGGAAGCAGCAGCACCGCCACCACGAACACCGGTGTGCCCGGCAGCGTGCCCGCGTCCGGCGGGATCAAACCGCCGTGGGCGGCGACCAGCAACGGACAAAACACCACAACCGTGACCGGATTGGCAGTCAAGGCGGCGACGTTCGACTCCACAGCCGCCTTGATGGCGTCTCTGCCCCCCACCGCCCTGGCCAATCAGGTGGCCCAGGCTACGCTCAACGCCGCCGCCTCGTCCGTGGCCGCGTCACTGCCGCATAAGGTCACCGGGGCCGTGTCGACCGCCGCCTCCTGACCCGCGCGTCAGCAGCACCCCGGGGGGGCCACCAACCTCCCCACGACACCGGACGGATCTTTTTTTTCGCCGTGGCAAGCCCATGCTTCCGGGCTTGACGGTGCTTTGACGTCGACAACCGCCCCGAATGAGGGCATATCAGCGGCGCGGCAGTATTGCCCGTTCAGCACTGGTGGTGATCATGATCTTCTCGCCGTTCGAGCGCATGGTAGCGATGCGATACCTGCGGGCGCGCCGTCAGGAAGGGTTCATTTCGGTGATCGCCGGCTTTTCCCTACTCGGCATCGGGCTCGGCGTGGCGACGCTGATAATCGTCATGTCGGTGATGAACGGCTTTCGCCACGAATTGCTGTCGCGGGTGATCGGCCTCAATGGCCATCTCAATGTGTTCAGCATGGTCCCTGGGCCGCTCACCGATTTTGACGCGCTGGCGGCCCGGGTCCGGAAGATGCCGGACGTGCTTAACGTGACGCCGACCATCGAAGGGCAAGCCCTGATCAGCATGCGCGGTACCGCTTCGGGCGCCGTGGTGCGCGCACTTCGGGCCGAGGATTTCAAGGTCCGCCCGACTTTGTCCAAGGCGATTGTTGAAGGATCGGTGGACGGATTCGGTGATGACCGGGTTGCCATCGGTTCCCACATGGCCCAACGCCTTGATCTGCGTGTTGGCGACAGCATTACTCTGATCGCGCCCCAGGGCAAGACCACTGCCTTTGGCACGATTCCCAGGATGCGTGCCTACCCCATCGGCGCGATATTCAGCGTTGGGATGTTTGAATACGACAATAACTTCATTTTTATGCCGCTGGCCGCTGCACAAACCTTCTTTCAATATCCTGATTCCGTGAGTTCCCTGGAAATCTTCGTCAAGGATCCCAATGACGTACGAGGTGCTGTCGACGACATCGTGCCGGCACTTGCCGAGCGGGCGCGCGTGGTTGACTGGCAGCAAACCAATTCCAGCTTTTTTACGGCGCTTCAGGTCGAGCGAAACGTCATGTTTCTGATCCTGACACTGATTATCGTGGTTGCCGCCTTCAACATTATCTCCAGCCTGATCATGCTGGTGAAGGATAAAGGCCGGGATATCGCCATTCTGCGCACCATGGGCGCGACCCGGGGCATGATCATGCGCATTTTTTTCCTCAGCGGTGCCAGTATCGGCGTGTTTGGGACACTGACCGGACTGGTGTTGGGAGTTGTGTTCTGCGAGAATATCGAGTCAATTCGACAAGTCATTCAGGGTTTGACTGGAACCAACCTGTTTTCGGCAGAAATCTATTTTCTCAGCAAACTGCCGGCAGAGCTTGACTGGAACGAGGTGACCCAAGTTATTGGCATGGCGCTTGGGCTATCTTTTGCCGCGACCATTTATCCCGCATGGCGTGCCGCGCGCCTGGATCCGGTGGAGGCACTCCGGTACGAGTAAGGGTGCGTCGCGACAGGCAGGAACACCCGTGATGTTGGTCCTCCGTTTTATCTCTACGCTTGATTTTGGCGGTCACATTTTTTGGGTAAACGATGAATCGGTGACGTAATGCGTATGAGACAAACCGAGTGGGCATCATGACCCAGCCATCAGATCTGAAAAGATATATTAAGCTCTGTTTATCCGCGCCGGGGGCCGGCGGCTTCAGTGCCTACAGGACGGGTGGCGCGGTTCATTTACTGTTTACGCTGCTGATTGGCGGCGCTGTCTATTGGTGCGTTGCAACGGTTCTGATGCCGCCCGGATGGTTGGCATTTGTGCTGGTCGCGGCGACCATCATTCCGACCTGGGGAGTGGGCGTCCTCATTGGAATGATGAGTCACTACAATGGCCTGATAACCCTCATCGTCGCCGGTGCTTGGCTGTTCCTATTTTCAAAAGGCGGCGGGGATTACGTCGTCGGTGTTCTGGCTGGAGCGGTGGTTCATGGGGTGTGGTTTGGCGTTTTACGCATCTTCGGTCGCCGTCAGGCCTCCCTCTGATCCGGTCCGGTCCGTCGCCGGCCGCCGGATCAGTCCCCTATACCTGCCCCCCCTTATACCTGCGAGGATCGGTGATGATCGAACTTGACGGCGTGGTCCGGACCTTTACCCAGGCCGGGACGAAGCTCAATGTGCTGTGCGGGGTGTCGCTACGGGTTCAACCGGGAGAACTGGTGGCGCTGGTCGGACCATCGGGAGCGGGAAAGTCCACTCTGTTGCACTTGGCTGGCCTGCTCGAGCATCCGGATGAGGGCGAGGTGCGGATCGAAGGCGTCGCCACCTCCAAGCTGGGCGACCTGGAACGAACGATGCTACGGCGTCGCACCGTCGGCTTCGTCTACCAGTTCCATCATCTGCTGCCCGAGTTCTCGGCAGAAGAGAATATCATCCTGCCGCAAATGATCGCCGGGGTATCACGCTCCGCGGCACGGCTTCGGGCGAAAATGCTGCTTGACCGTATCGGCCTCGCTAATCGGGCGAGCCACCGTCCAGGGCAACTGTCTGGCGGGGAGCAGCAGCGGGTGGCCATTGCACGCGCGCTCGCCAATGCACCCCGACTCCTGATCGCCGACGAACCCACGGGCAATCTCGATCACCATACCGCCGAATCGGTGTTTGCCCTGCTGATGCAGTTGGTCCGGGACGACGGCCTGGGTGCCCTGGTTGCCACCCACAACATGGAGCTGGCCAGACGCATGGACCGGGTGATGGAGTTGCGGGACGGCGCGCTGACCGGGTAGACCCCCCTACCGGCAGGCACGCCGCCATCCCTAATGGACGCTGACCGGTTCCATCTCGTGTCGGCGGACGGTCGCAATAGCGGTGTCCCGGCCCGCCACCACAGTCAAAGGCGTCCCGTCGGCCGCATGGATGGCAAAACCCGGCGCGCCATCGACCATTGTCGGTTTGATATAAGCAAGCAAATCGAGTCCGAAGGCGGCAAAGTCCTTCGGCGATAATGAGCGTCTCTCGTTGAGTCGGGCATCCATGGCGGTCACTTTCAAGTCACTGGGCCGCAAACCTACAATATCAGGGTAGCGGAACCCGCCGCGGGTCAACACGGCTATTCGGGCCTGGGGCTGCGATCCGGGCCGACATCCACGATCGTCGGGCCAGCCCGTTCGCCTCCGCTGGGCCTGGCCGGTTCGATCTTGATGGTCCTGACCTTGGGATCCGGCAGCGGACGTTTCAGATCAACATTCAGCAGGCCATTATCCAGCGTTGCCGCAACCACTTCAATACCCTCGGCCAGCACAAAGCTGCGCTGGAACTGGCGCGCGGCGATCCCCCGATGCAAGTACAAGCGGGTCTTGTCGTCGATCTGCCGACCACGGATCACCAACTGATTGTCTTCAATCAGAACAGAAAGGTCGTCCATGGTAAATCCGGCGACCGCCAACGTGATTCGCAAGCCGTCTTCGCCGATTTGCTCAATATTGTAGGGGGGATAGCCTTCCGCCGAGCATTTGGAAATACGGTCAAGGGTCCGCTCGAACTGATCAAAGCCGAGCATCAAGGGACTATTAAACAAAGACAGGCGTGTCGTCATGGCGCGCATTCTCCTCCCCTCGAGCGAGCAACGGCGGGATCCCGGTCCCGGCACCAAACGGGGCAGCCCTTTACCGTGGCGCTGCCGGAACATCAACACAGGAGCAGCCCTTCCGTGGCGCTGCCCGCACCTTAAATGGCAATGTTTAACGCCATGTCAAGACGTAGACGTTCGCCCCGCGTACCGGCCTCACGGGAACCTCTTGAACCCAATCCTGAGTCGGCATCAGTTTCGGCGACCGGGGCGAAGGCAGACCGAGCTATTGCGACCCCGTAGCCTGGACAATATCCACTTGCGCGACGCTAGAGCCCTGTTGCTCCCGAATCGGCTGTCCTCGAAAAATCATCGCAAACGGCAACACACCTACACTGGTAACGGGCCGGGCGCTTTGGTATGAGAAGCAACGACAGCCGTCGAGCCGGGCAAAAACTAGTTCGGCCAACGGAAAGGAGAAATTACGCGCATGGATAAATTCACCAAGTTGACCGGGGTTGCTGCTCCGCTATCTATGATCAATGTCGATACCGATATGATCATCCCAAAACAGTTTCTGAAGACGATCAAACGCACTGGGCTTGGTCGCCATCTTTTTGACGAGATGCGATTCGGAGCGGATGGCAGCGAGAATCCCAATTTTGTGCTCAATCGCCCGGCTTATCGGAGCGCCAGCATTCTTGTGAGCGGCGAGAATTTCGGTTGCGGATCATCTCGGGAGCACGCGCCTTGGGCGTTGCTTGACTTCGGCATCCGTTGCATCATCGCGCCGTCCTTCGCTGATATCTTCTACAATAATTGCTTTAAAAACGGCATTCTGCCGATCGCACTGCCAAATGAACAGGTTGAGTTGTTACTGGACGATGCCGAACGGGGAGCCAACGCGGTGCTCACTGTTGACCTTGAACAACAGCTAATCACCGGTCCGGATGGCGGCAGCATAACCTTTGCAATCGATCCGTTTCGTCGGCACTGTTTGCTAAATGGTCTGGACGATATCGGGTTGACGTTACAACAGATCGTAGCGATCGATGCCTTCGAAAGGAACCAACGGCTGGGGCAACCCTGGTTGTGGGCCTGATTTTTTTGTAAACCGGGCCGTTGGAGGCTTTTGCTCTAGGAGCAAGACGCCTTATATGGTCTTTAATGAAATTGAAATGGGAGTTTGCGCGTCATGTCCGCAAGTAAGAAGCTTCTAATTCTGCCGGGTGACGGAATTGGGCCGGAAGTGATGCGGCAGGTACGCCGCGTCATCGACTGGTTGGGGCGGCGTCGTGGTATCACCTTTGAGGTCAAGGAAGGATTGGTCGGCGGTGCCGCAATCGACGCCCACGGCGTTCCTCTGACCGATGCCACCCTGAACGAAGCAAAAGCCGCTGACGCCGTGCTGTTGGGTGCCGTCGGTGGGCCGCGCTGGGAAAAGATCGAGTTTGAGCGGCGTCCGGAAGCAGGGTTGCTCCGACTGCGCAAGGACTTGGAGCTGTTCGCCAATCTTCGCCCGGCGCTGGTTCTTGAGGCCCTGGTCGACGCCTCGCCGCTCAAAGCCGATACGGTGCGCGGGCTTGACCTGCTGATCGTGCGCGAATTGACCGGCGGTATCTATTTCGGCGAACCCCGCGGCATTAAAGACCTGGGTAACGGCATCCGCCAGGGCATCAACACCCAGGTTTACACCACCACCGAAATTCAACGGGTTGCCAAGGTCGCGTTCGAACTCGCGCGCAAGCGCAACAGCCGGGTCTGTTCGGTGGACAAGGCCAATGTGATGGAGTCGGGCCTCCTTTGGCGCGAAGAGGTAACTCGGCTGCACCAGGAAGAGTTCGTCGATGTTGAACTCAGCCATATGTACGCCGATAACTGCGCCATGCAACTGATCCGCAACCCGCGGCAGTTCGACGTTATCGTTACCGACAATCTGTTCGGCGATATCCTGTCCGACGAGGCGGCCATGCTGACCGGTTCGCTTGGCATGCTGCCGTCGGCGTCCCTGGGCGCCATCGACGCAGACGGCCGGCGCCCGGCTCTCTACGAGCCCGTGCATGGCTCCGCGCCTGATATCGCGGGCCGCGATATCGCCAACCCCATCGCGGGGTTGTTCAGTCTGGCCATGTGCCTGCGGCATTCGTTCGAATTGCCGGATGAGGCCACCTTGATTGAAAAGGCGGTGTCTCAGGTTCTAAAGGGCGGCATGCGCACCACCGACATCATGGCCCCCGGCATGGCCCGATGCTCAACCACCGTCATGGGCGACTCGATTACCCGCGCCCTCGACAAACTGAACGCCTAAAGAGTCTGGGGCTGGCGAAGACACAAGTTTCGTCCCCGCCGGCCACGACCTTGCCGACCGCCCTGATCCACCCCAGCTTACCTTGACGTAAAGGGAAGCGGGGGTGGGTCATGGGGTTGGGATCAAACCAACGGACTAGCCAACGGACAAGCCAACGACCAGGCGGTACGCCCGGGAACGGCTGGACCGGAATTGGCGAACTGGCCGATGAATTCGGTCTGACTCCGCGCACCATCCGGTTTTACGAAGACAAGGGACTGCTGACGCCCGCGCGGGAAAACAACCAGCGGGTCTACAGTCACCGGGATCGTGTGCGGTTGGGGCTGATTTGCCGCGGCAAACGCCTCGGCTTTACCCTGACCGAAATCAAGGAATTCCTTAAACTTTACGAAGCGGACGACAACCGGATCGAGCAGATGCGGTTTCTGCTTCATCACGGCCGCGAGCGTATTGCGGCACTCGAAAGCCAGTGGCGCGACGTCGAGGAAACGCTGCACGATCTCCGTGATTTGGTGGCGGCGGCGGAGGAGTATGTGCGCCGGGTGACCCGCCCATAACATGACACGGTGCCCGGAAATCCTGGCCAAAAAAGCCCCGGGCCGTGAAGCCTTGGGAGGATCGGAACATGAAACCTGTGGTCATCGCTGGGTATCTGCGGTCGCCGTTCACCCCCGCCGGCAAGGGCGCGCTCGCCCGGGTGCGTCCCGATGATTTGGCGGCCACGGTGGTGCGGGGCCTGATCGCTCGAACCGGGGTGCCGCCCGAGGACATCGAAGACCTGATCGTCGGTTGCGCGTTTCCCGAGGCCGAGCAAGGGCTGAACGTCGCCCGGACCATCGGTTTGCTGGCCGGTTTGCCCCTCTCGGTCGCCGCGACCACGGTCAACCGCTTTTGCGGTTCCTCCATGCAGGCAATCCACATGGCTGCGGGCGCCATCAGGTCGGAGGCCGGTCTCGCCTTCATTTGTGCCGGCGTTGAATCCATGTCGCGGGTACCGGTGATGGGCTTCAATCCCCTGCCCCATCCGGGCCTCGCAGCCGGGCGGCCGGCCGCGTATCACAGCATGGGCCGCACTGCCGAAACCCTGGCACGCCGCCGGGGCATCACCCGCCCGGCCCAGGACGCCTTCGCCGTTGCCTCCCACCGCAAAGCCACGGCGGCCCAAACCCTTGGTCATTTCGAAGGCGAAATTATTCCGGTCCCCAACCATACTGGCGCTTTGCTGGACCGCGACGGTAGCATCCGACCCGATACCACCGTCGAACATCTGGCGACCCTGGCCCCGAGTTTCGATGCCGACGGCAGCGTCACCGCCGGCACCTCGTCCCCCCTCACCGACGGCGCATCGGCGGTGCTGGTCACCAGCGAGGACTACGCCCGCGCCCACGGTCTCCCGATCTTGGCGCGCCTGCGGGCGCTGGCGGTGGCCGGTTGCGATCCCGAAATCATGGGCATCGGACCGGTCCCGGCCACCCGCAAGGCGTTGGCCCGGGCCGGACTGACCCTCGCGGACCTGGATGTGGTGGAACTTAACGAGGCCTTTGCCGCTCAGGCCCTGGCCTGCATCCAGGAGTTGGGCCTGGATCGGGAACGGGTCAACCTCGACGGTGGGGCGTTGGCGTTGGGTCATCCGCTGGGCGCCACCGGCGCCCGCATCACCGGCAAGGCCGCCACCCTCCTGGGTCGCCAAGGGAAGCAATTTGCTCTCGCAACCCAGTGCATTGGCGGTGGGCAGGGGATCGCCACGATCCTCGAAGCGGTTTAAGGCCAGGGAGAACGCCATGGACTTGCACCACGCCGCCGTGATCGGCGCCGGAGTGATGGGCAGCGGCATCGCCGCTCACCTCGCCAATGCCGGGATACCGGTCTTGCTGGCGGATGCCCGACCAGGCGCCGCCGCCGCCGCGGTGACAGGGATGTTACGGGCCGAACCGGCTCCGTTCATGCATCCCGAGGCCGCCCGTCTGGTTACGACCGCCGACCTGCCCGCGGCTCTGGACCGCCTGGGTGACGCCGACTGGATCGTCGAAGCGGTAACCGAGAATGCGGAGATCAAGGCCGACCTCTATCGGGCCGTGGACCCGGTGCGCAAACCCGGATCCCTGGTGTCCTCCAACACCTCGACCATTCCGCTTTCGAAACTGATTGCCGGGCAAAGCGATCGTTTCGCAAGCGATTTCCTCATCAGCCATTTCTTTAACCCGCCCCGCTACATGCGGCTGCTGGAGCTGGTGGCCGGTCCCGCCACCCGGCCCGAGGCGGTCGCGGCGCTCACCGACTTTGCCGACCGGCGGCTGGGTAAAGGTGTGGTGATGTGCCGCGACACCCCGGGTTTCATCGCCAACCGAATCGGCGCATTCTGGCTCCAGGCCGCCATCAACGCCGCCTTTGATCTGGGCCTGACGGTCGAAGAGGCCGATGCGGTGTGCGGCCGGCCATTAGGGCTCCCCAAGACCGGCGTCTTTGGCCTGCTTGACCTGATCGGGCTTGACCTGCTGCCCCACGTCACCGGCAGTCTGGCGGCGGCCCTGGCCCCTGGCGATGGGTTTTTAGCCTTGCTCCGGGAGCAACCGCTGCTGACCCGACTGATCCGGGACGGCTACACCGGCCGCAAGGGTAAAGGCGGGTTCTATCGGCTGGACCGCCAGCCCGACGGCAGCCGGGCCAAGTTGGCCTTGGATCTCGCCAGCGGCACCTATCGGCCCACCGTGAAAGCCAGCCTGGACAGCGTCCAGGCGGTGCGGGCCGGCCTCCCCGCCCTGTTCGAACATGCCGACCGCGGCGGCGCCTATGCGCGGGCGGTGATGCTGCCGACTTTGGCCTACGCCGCCGAACGGGTCCCGGACGTTTCCGATGATATCGACGCCATCGACCGGGCGCTCCGGCTTGGCTACAATTGGAAGTATGGCCCTTTCGAGCTGATCGACCGGCTCGGCACCGGTTGGTTTGCCGACCGTCTGGCTGCCGAAGGCCTGCCGGTGCCGCCGCTGGTGACCGCCGCCGGCGGGCGCCCCTGCTATCGGGCCGACCACGGCGCGCTCCAGAGGCTTTCGGCCGCCGGCACTTACCGGCCGGTGGTCCGGCCCGCCGGAGTGCTGCTGCTGTCCGACCTCAAACGCCAAAGCCCCCCTGTGGCGCGCAATCCGTCGGCGGCGCTGTGGGACCTTGGCGACGGCGTCCTGTGCCTGGAATTCACCTCGAAAATGAACACTCTGGACCCCCAGGTGTTCGCCATGATCGACACCGCCCTGAACCGGATCGGCGACGGCCGGGGCACCCTCAAGGCTCTGGTCATCTACAATGAAGGCGAAAATTTCTCGGTGGGAGCCAATCTCGGGCTGGCCATGATCCTCTATAATGTCGGCTTGTGGGACGAGATCGCGGTTCGGATCGCCGAGGGTCAGCGGTGTTATCTGGCGCTCCGGGACGCACCGTTTCCGGTGGTTGCGGCGCCCTCGGGACTGGCGTTGGGTGGCGGCTGTGAGCTGCTGCTGTACAGCGACGCCGTCCAGGCCCATGCCGAGTCCTATATCGGGCTGGTTGAAACCGGGGTCGGCGTGCTGCCGGCCTGGGGCGGATGCACCGCGCTCCTAGCCCGCCACAGCCAAGAGCCCGGCCGGCCGGGAGGACCGATGCCGCCCATCGCCCAGGCCTTCGAAACCATTGCCCTGGCCAAGGTTTCGCGCTCGGCCGACGACGCCCGGCGATTGAAATACCTGCGGCCCGGGGACGGCATCACCATGAACCGCGACCGTTTGCTGGCAGAGGCCAAAGCCCGGGCCCTGGCCTTGGCCCAGGACTACCACCCCCCGGCCCCGGCCCCGCGCCTGGCCCTGCCCGGTCCATCCGGCCGGCTGGCTCTGGCCCTCCAGGTGACGGCCTTGCAGCTCCAGGGCAAAGCCACCGCTCACGATGGCGTGGTGGCCGATGCCGTGGCCACCGTGTTGACCGGCGGCGACACCGACCTGACCGAGACCATCGGCGAGGCCGAGTTGCTGGCCCTGGAGCGCCGGGAATTCATGAAGCTGGTCCGAACGCCGGCCACCCTTGATCGCATCGACCATGTGTTGGCCACCGGCAAACCTCTGCGCAACTGAGCCCGCCGGCTCCGGCGAAAGGGAGATCCGTCATGCCCCGCTACCAGGCCCCTTTGGCCGAAATCCGCTTCATCCTGAGCGACCTGCTCCAGGTTGAGCAACTGGCGGCATTGCCCGGCTACCAGGACGCGACACCCGACCTGCTCTTCCCGGTCATCGCCGCGGGAGCGCGCCTGTGCGAAGACGTGCTGTTTCCGCTGAACCAGAGCGGCGACGCCGAGGGCTGTCGACTCGAGGACGGCCGGGTGTTCACGCCCGCCGGTTTCCCGGCCGCCTACCGGGCCTATGCCGGGGGCGGCTGGAGCGGGCTGGCCTGTGCCCCCGAAGACGGCGGCATGGGCCTGCCCGAACTGGTTTATTTCGTCATGGAGGAGATGGTCAGCTCGGCCAATCTTGCCTTCGGCATCTATCCCGGACTCAGCCGCGGCGTTTACAACGCGGTCCGGCGCCATGGCAGCGAACCCCTCAAGCGCCTGGTGCTGCCGCGACTGGCCGACGGCTCGTGGGCCGGGACCATGTGCCTGACCGAGCCCCAGGCTGGCACCGATCTCGGGCTGGTGCGGACCCGGGCCGAGCCGGACGAGCACGGCACCTACCGCATCACCGGCACCAAGATTTTCATTTCGGCCGGCGACCACGACCTGACCGCCAATATCCTTCATTTGGTGCTGGCCCGACTGCCCGGCGCGCCCGCCCACAGCCGCGGCATCAGCCTGTTCCTGGTGCCGAAACGTCTGGTGGTGGACGACCGGGGCACCCTGGGCGCCGCCAACGCGGTTTCATGCGGCGGGATCGAACACAAGATGGGGATTCGCGGCTCCAGCACCTGTGTGCTCAACTTTGACGGCGCCACCGGCTGGCTGGTCGGTCAGGCCCATAAGGGGTTGCCGGCCATGTTCACCATGATGAACGCCGCCCGCCTGGCGGTCGGCCTCCAGGGCTTGGGACTGGCCGAAGTCGCCACCCAAAACGCGCTGGCCTACGCCCGGGAACGGCTCCAGGGCCGGGCCCTGAAGGGTGCCCGTGATCCCGAGCAGCCCGCCGACCCGCTGATCGTCCACCCCGACATCCGGCGCATGCTGTTGACCATGAAGGCCTACAACGAGGGCGGGCGGGCGCTGGCCTACTGGATCGGCTTCCACATTGACCTCGAGGCCCGCCATTCCGACCCCAAGGTTCGGGAGGCCGCGGGCGAGCTGGTGGCGCTGATGATTCCCATTCTGAAAGCTTTGCTTACCGATTTGGGCTTCGACGTCACCAATCTCGCGCTCCAGATTTACGGCGGCCACGGCTACATCCGGGACAACGGCATCGAACAGTATGTGCGGGACGCCCGCATCACCCAGATCTACGAGGGCGCTAACGGCATCCAGGCCCTGGATCTGGTCGGGCGCAAGCTGCCCCAGGCCACCGGCCGGCTGTTGCGCCATTTCTGCCACCCCCTGGCCGCGGAACTGGAGGAGTTCCGCCGCGACGGCGCCGACCCGGCGCTGGCGGCCCTGGCCGCACCGCTCGCCAAGGCCTTCGGACGGCTCCAACACGCCACCGTCACCATCGCGTTCCGAGGCCTGGTCGATCCCGACCAGGCCGCCGCCGCGGCAACCGACTATCTGCGCCTGTTCGGCCTGGTGGCCCTGGGCGCCCTATGGTTGCGGATGGCACGGGTGGCCCAAGAAAAGCTCCTGGCTGGCTCCGAAGACCCGCTTTATCGCGGCAAGCTGGATACCGCCCGCTTCTTCATGGCAAAATTGCTGCCCCAGACCGGGGCGCTGTTCGCCGCGATTCAAGCCGGCGGCGACGTGGTGATGGCGCCAGACGATGCGGCGTTTTGAACACCGACATTGTTACGGACCCACAGTTTCGCCCTGGGATTTGAACTCAGAGCCGACCGGCTCGAAATGATAACGGTCTGAACTTGTTAGAGAATCGAATAACCAGACCGATCACTGCTTTCCCTTTGCATAATCGCTTGACAACGGACCGACTGCGGGGCATCTCCTAGCCGCCTCGCCTTGTTCCAAGGGACACCGGCCATGACCGTGGTCAACCGGAACGGCTTGGCTGCCTTACGATAACACCAGGGAATGGGAGCCGGTTCGGGTTTGGCCGGCTCATTTGGTTTGGGGATCAGGGAATCGTGGCGCAGGAGCGGCCTTTGGCGACCAAGGGCTTTACCCCTGCCCCCTCCGGGGCCGACGGCCCCGGATCCCGTGATGGGCAGCCCCGTGAAGTCACTGAGGAGACCTTATGATCCCCCGCTACAGCCGTCCCGAGATGGCCCGCATCTGGGAACCGGAGAACCGGTTCCGTATCTGGTTCGAGATCGAGGCCCATGCCTGCGATGCCCAAGCCGCGTTGGGGGTGATCCCCCAGGAGGCCGCCGCCGCGGTCTGGGCGCGGGGCCGGTTCGAGGTGGCCCGGATCGACGAGATCGAGCGGGAGACCCGGCACGACGTCATCGCCTTCCTCACCAATCTGGCCGAACATGTGGGTCCCGAGGCCCGCTTCGTCCACCAGGGCATGACCAGTTCGGACGTCCTCGATACCTGTCTCGCCGTGCAATTGACCCAGGCCACCGACCTGCTGCTGGCGGATCTTGACGGACTGCTGGCCGCGCTCCGGCGGCGGGCGGTGGAGCACCGGCATTCGGTCTGCATCGGCCGCAGCCACGGTATCCATGCCGAACCGACCACCTTCGGGCTCAAGCTCGCCGGCCATTATGCCGCCTTCCAGCGCAACCGCCAGCGGTTGACCACCGCACGTCAGGATATCGCCACCTGCGCCATTTCCGGCGCGGTGGGCACCTTCGCCACCATCGATCCCCGAGTCGAGGCCCATGTCGCCGCCAAGCTCGGACTTGCGATCGAACCGGTGTCGACCCAAGTCATCCCGCGCGACCGTCATGCTGCCTTCTTCGCCACTCTGGGCGTGATTGCCTCGTCGCTGGAGAATCTGGCCACCGAGATTCGCCATCTTCAACGTTCGGAGGTGCGAGAAGCCGAGGAGTTTTTCCACACCGGCCAGAAGGGCTCGTCCGCGATGCCCCACAAGCGCAACCCGGTGCTCTCGGAGAACCTGACCGGTCTCGCCCGGCTGGTGCGCGGCATGGTCATGCCCGCCCTGGAAAACGTGGCGCTGTGGCACGAGCGGGATATTTCCCATTCGTCGGTGGAACGGGTGATCGGACCGGATGCCACCATCGCCCTGGACTTCGCGCTGACCCGCGCCATCGGCCTGATCGATCGCCTGCTGGTCTATCCCGAGCAGATGCAACGCAACCTCAACAGTCAGGGCGGGCTGGTGTTTTCCCAGCGCATCCTGTTGGCGCTGACCCAGGCCGGCATGAGCCGCGAGGAGGCCTACGCCGCGGTCCAACGGAACGCCATGGCGGTATGGCAGGAGGGGGGCCAATTCCTGGACCGCCTGACCGCCGACTCCGCCGTCACCCGCCATCTCAGCCCCGCTGCCTTGGCCGAGTTGTTCGACAGCGGCTTTCACACCCGGCATGTCGACACCATTTTTACCCGTGTTTTCGGTGCCGAGGCCCTATAAAGTCCCGGCTTCCAAAAGCCGCCGACTTCGTTCCTGACCAGCCCCAAGGACGTCCATGCCCTCGCCCCTTTCCCTGCTCGACTATCGCAACGGCATCTATGCCTTCGACGCCGCTTATGTCCGCCCCTTGATGGCGGCAATCCATCTGGTGGTCGACAATGGTCGGGTGGCGGTCGTCGACAGCGGCTCGAATGCCGCGCTGGCGCCGACCCTTGAGGCGCTGACGGCCTTGGGTCTGACTCCGGGCCATGTGGATTACGTGGTGCTGACCCACGTTCATCTTGACCATGCCGGCGGTGCCGGAGCGATGATGGCGGCGTTTCCGCACGCCCGGTTGGTGGTGCATCCGCGCGGAGCCCGGCACATGATCGATCCGGGCAAACTTTTCGCAGCGGTCGAGGCGGTCTACGGGGCTGAAGAAGCCCGCCGCCTCTACGGCACTTTGGTGCAGGTCCCGGCGGAGCGCGTTCTGGCGGTCGAAGACCGGCACCGACTGCGTTTGGGGCAACGGGAATTGGAAATCCTTCACACCCCGGGGCACGCGCGCCACCATCTCTGCCTGTTCGATCACGCCAGTCGTGGCGTCTTCACCGGTGATGTTCTCGGTCTTTCATACAGGGAATTGGACGTGGATGGCCGGCCATTCCTGTTTCCCACCACCTCGCCGTCTCAGTTCGACCCCGACGAGATGCGTCAGTCCATTGATCGGGTGCTGGCTCTCAACCCTGAGGCGCTGTACCTGACCCATTACAGCCGCGTTGTGCCGACCGACGCCGTGATCGCTCAGTTCCGCCGGTTGCTCGATGGGCATGTCGCGATCGCCAGCGCCGAAGCCACCGCCCCGAACCGGGAACGTCGGATTCGCGAAGGCATCACCCGCCTGATCCTGGACGAACTGCGCACCACCGGTTGTGTACTAGCCGAAGCGGATGTGCTGGCGGTCATCCAGATCGATCTCGACCTGAACGCCCAGGGCTTGGTGTTCTGGGCGGACTCCTGCATCGACCCATGACGGCGTGCGGACTTTCCCCGCCGCAACATTCGCCATCGCCAACAGTCCCGGACGATATGTTTCTATCGTACCGGTTTGCGTCCGAGCATGATGCCTATAGCCCGACGGGGTTGACCAATGCGATTTGGAAATGTTTCGATCAGTGCGCGAATACTATCCATCATTGCCGTAAACTGCGGTATTCTCACTATAATAACATTATTTGCCATAACTTCTCTTCAACAGATCGCAGAATCGGTACGCCAGCTCGACATCGCCAGCCAACATGCCTTGACCTCCAGCCGTATGAATTCCAGCGTCGTTTCGGTCGCACTGGAACAATATCGGATCCTGGCGCAACCCACACCCGCAACCATTAAGGATGCTCTGGCAAAATTAAAGCGGTCCCTTACCTTGCTCGACGATCGACTGCAAGAACTCAAGCATCTGCATTACCCGGATCCGAATGGAGAATTGGCCCGGTTCGAAGGCCTGTTTCACCGCTACGCCGATGAAATGGAGCAAGTGCGCGGCCTCGCGGATGCCCATGCCCAGCGTGGCAGTGCTGAAACGCTTCAACCCCTGACCGAGGCCATTGCCCGGATTCAAGGCACGGCGGACGATGTCCGCGAACAAATCCGGGCGGTCAACGGCAAGTCCGCCGAGAATAGCAAAACCACCGCCGACGCCGTACTGAGCCAGGCCCGGACGTCCGTCTGGATTTTGATGATCACCGGCGTCAGCGGCGTCACCATCGCGATCATCGGCGCTCTGCTGCTGGCGCGACGCGGCATCATTTCGCCGCTGCGCCGGGTCACCGACTCCCTGAGCCGCCTCACCACGGGCGACATCGGGGTGGACGATATGGCCGCCGAGGTCGCAGGCCAAGAGCGCCGCGACGAAATTGGCGCACTGGCCCGCGCCGTGGGTGCCTTCAAAGCCGCCGTTCAAGAACGAGCACGCCTGACCGACGCGCAATTGCAGAATCAGGCTGAGCATTTGCGACGTCAGGAAGCGATCCACATTTTGACTCAAGCCTTTTCCGAGTCCGTAACCCGGTTGTTCGGAACCGTGTCGGGCGCGGTCAAACAAGTGGCGCAGGCAACCGACAGTTTGGCCCAAGGAGTCCAACTCACGTCTTCGGAAAGCCAGTCGGCGGCAAAAACGGCCGAGCAGACCAGTCACAATGTCCAGACCATGGCCGCCGCGGCCGATGAATTGGCGGCCACCACCCAGGCCATCGGCCACCAGATCGATGACGCCGCCGCCATTGCCACCAAGGCGGTGAGCGAGGCGGGCCTGACCACCGAGCGTATTCGGCGCCTCTCCGATACCGTCGGCAGTATTGGCCAGGTCCTCAAGTTAATCTCAGGCATCGCATCGCAAACCAACCTGCTTGCCCTCAACGCCACCATCGAAGCTGCGCGGGCGGGCCAAGCGGGCAAGGGTTTTGCCGTGGTCGCCAACGAAGTCAAGAACCTGGCTAATCAAACAGGCTCGGCGACCGATACCATCGCCAGTCAAATCAATCAAGTCCAGGCAGAAACCACCGCAGCAGTGGCCGCGATCGCAGAAATTTGCCGTACCATCGGCACTATTCACGATATTGCAGCGTCCATTTCCGTCGCCATGGTCCAACAATGTTCGGCTGTTGCCGACATTGCCTCCAGCGCCAGCAGCGCCGCCACCGGCACCCATGATGTCTCACGCCGCTTTGTCGCCGTGGCCAACACCACCCATGACTCCCTGCGCGCCGTCGCCACGGTTTCGTCCGCTGCCGACTGCGTTTATGGCGAAGCCGAAAAAATGCGGGACGACGTCCAAAGCTTTCTGTTTAAAGTCAATTGCCTGGTTGATGACCGCGAACAGGCCATCAGCGACCTGCCGTCGCTGGAGTGGAACGACCGCTTTTCGGTTAACGATCGGGCTATTGATACCGATCACCGGCGCCTGTTCACGCTTTTTAATGAAGTGGCACAGGCCATGCGCGAAGGCCAAGGCAAATCCGTTCTGCAACAGACCTTTGGTACCCTGGTGGATTATGCCGACCACCACTTTAAACGAGAAGAGCAGGTCATGGCCTCCGTTGACTATCCGAACCTGGCGGCGCATCGCCGGGAACACCAGGACTTCGTGGCCAAGGTACAGGCATTGCGGAATCAACTTGCTGCGTATTCCAGCAACACACTTGCAATCGAGACCTTTGAGTTCATTAAGTCATGGCTGATCAATCACATCCAAAAGTCCGATCGGGCCTATGCGCCCTATATCCGTCCTGCCCGCGTTGACATCGGGACCAGGAACCCATGACCCATCGACGGCAGCCGCGGCCATCGCGCGGACCCCGTGGTGGCAGGAGTTCAAGTAGACTGTATGCGTGATCGCCCCTTCTCTGAAACCTCCGGTTCGGTTAGGCTGGGCCATCTAGAGACTTCCTGTATGATCGGCTCATCAAGGAGCAGGCAGTGACGCAACCTTCTACGACCGAACCGAAGAAGCTTTCTGCGACCCAAGCAATGAACCAGTACGAGTCCGTACTCGCGGCGTTGCCGGAGGTTTTGTCGTTGCATGTTGGCTTCGATGACAATCGGCCAGTCATCATTGTGACAGCCGACAAGGTCACCGAGGAGCTGGAGCGAAAAATCGGCGAAATCGCGCCAAGGGCACCGATCACGATTATTCCCGTGGGCGTTAAGAAGGCAGGTAGCGCCGCAGAATCGGCCAACACCGCCAGCAAGTCGGCTCCGGCGGGGCCAAAGAAAGCGATCAGCGCCCGTGACGCGAAAAACCGATACAATGATGCGATCCGCAACATTAAAACCGTCACATCGGTCGACGTCGGCAGGAAATTCGGCAAAGATGTGTTGGTTGTACGGGCCTTTCCCCTAACCGAAAGCACCAAAGCGGCCGTTCGTGCGATTGCTCCCAACGCGCCGCTGGAGTTTAAGGAATCGCCCTATAGCAAAGTCAGCACGCCGTCCATTTTAAAGTTTATTTTCGACAAACTCAAATTTCTGTTAATTATATTAGCAGTCGGCGAAATCTTATTCGTCATTCTGTCGCCTCTGTACTACGCAACTGACGATATAAAATTTGCCATTACGGCGTCATCGGCCGATGGCATGGTGGTTACGGCAGAACGGCCGATTGCCAGTCCCAGCAATCACGACGACATTTCCCAAGACGTCACGGTTAAATTTCAGGCAAGAATTGGCACTGTCTTGTTCACCCAACAGGCGGCACTGTTTAAGACACTGAGTATGGATAATATGAACGCCGAGCCCTATCACAAAGGACAGCCGGTGGCGGTTGCCTTCATGAGTGGCGACCCACAGGGCACTGCCCGGATATTTGATCGTAATCGTTTTTGGGCGACCATTTTTCTATACACGGCGGCCATCCTCCTCATATTCCAAATTGCCTTTCGGGCCTGGAGACATTGGCAGGAATGGTAATCCCGAAATGCGCCTGGGGGCGTCGATGGCGGCGGACCGTTACGGATGCCAGGCGGCCCCGGTAAAGAAAAAGCGCCCAAGACCAATCGTGAAGATCAGACAGCCATAAAGACTGTGCTCCACCCACACCAGCATCAATGAGCGATGGCGAAGGAAGTTGGTCGCGAACAACAGCCCCCCCGCTGTGCTGAGGACGATGGCAATCGGATTGACGAAGATCAGGTGGGCGTATCCGAAGGCCAGTCCAGAAGCCGCGACAAACCCCCAGCAGGGGCCGAACAGCGGTGCATATCGAAGCTGAACGAAGCGGCGATAGAGCATTTCCTGGGGCCAGACCGACAGCAAGGGATACCCCACCATCACCGCCAGCCATAACCAGGGCCGCTCCAACGGAAACGTCAGAAACCCCTCGGGCATCATCAGCCAGGTACCGAACCCCAGCACCAACGCCACTGCCATGAAGCGCCGAAGGATGCTCCTCATCTCCGTTCGAACAGCGTCGGCGGTCAGCGGCGGCTGGCGGTGATGGTGGGTCCGATGCCAGACAAATACCGCCCCGACCCAGAGCAACAGGAGAAACACGAGCCGCTGCTTAACCACCACGACCAGCAAAGGACCCGCCCCAAAGAGCGCCAGAAACTCAAACCAAAGGGCCAATCGGGTCATGATCCGGACTCAACCCAAGATGTTTCGGTCAGCGCGCTTGCGATGGTTTTCTCCAAAAAACTCTCAAATGCCATGATTGGCAACGGCCTGCTAAACAAATAACCCTGATAGGCAGAACAGCCGGACCCAGCCAGAAATTTCTTCTGCTCCTCGGTTTCCACCCCTTCTGCAATAACCGAGAGTCCCAAGCTTTGGGCGAGGGCAATAATGGTGCGGGCAATGGCGGCGTCATTGGCATCGGTAAAGACATCGCGCACAAACGACTGATCGATTTTCAATTGATCAAGGGGTAAGCGTTTGAGATAAGACAGCGAAGAATAGCCTGTGCCAAAATCATCCAGTGAGAATGTCAAGCCTCGGGATTTCAACACACCCATTTTTAAGATGGTGTCTTCGACGTTATGGAGGAACAGGCTTTCCGTAAGCTCGAGCTTAAGTTTTTCTGGGTTGGCCCCGCTGTGCTCGATGGCGGTCAATACGTGACTGACGAAATCGGGATGGTGAAACTGGTAGGCACTGACATTGACCGCCAGCGATAAATGAGCGCGATCCGGTGACATTGCCCAAGCCGCCAACTGGGCGCACGCGGCGTCCAGCACCCAACGCCCCAGGACCAGAATCAACCCGGTTTCTTCGGCAAGGGGAATGAACTCGGCCGGCGAAACCAGATTGCGTTTGGGATGCTGCCAGCGGACCAGGGCTTCGGCGCCGGTCAGTTGGCCAAACTCGTTAACCTGTGGCTGATAATGAAGCAGAAATTGCTCTCCCAAAACCGCTTCGCGCAGGTCCGCTTCCAGCGCGGCGCGTTTAGTGACGGCGGCCTGCATCTCGGGATCGTAGAAACGGATGGTATTTCGGCCGGCCGACTTGGCCTGATACATGGCAATATCAGCTTTTTTTAATAAATCATCAATATTATCCCGATGCGCAATAAATAGTGTAACGCCAATACTGGGAGTAATCCGGTAATCATGATGCTCTATACGGTAAATTGGATTAAGCGCCGACAATATTTTATTGGCCACAAGTTCCGCCTGGCTGGCCGCTTCTTCAGCCGACAGGTTCAGGGCCTCCAGCATGATCACGAACTCGTCACCCCCCAGACGCGCCACGGTGTCGCTTTCCCGAACACAGGACACCAGCCTTTGAGCGACCTGTTGTAGTAAGATGTCCCCCATGTGATGGCCTAAAGTGTCGTTCAAGGCTTTAAAATTATCCATGTCGACAAAAAGCAACGCACCATGGTTTTGGTTCCGGGTGCTGGTGGCAAGTGCCTGGCGCAAGCGGTCGACTAACAGACGCCGATTTGGCAGATTGGTCAGGGGGTCGTAGAATGCCAGATATTTTATCTCTTCTTCAGAAGCTTTACGGGCCGTGACATCGGTATGGGTTGCAACATAATGGGTAACCACACCGTCAGTGGTTTTAACCGCGGTAATGGTCAGCCATTTAGGATATACCTCGCCATTTTTACGCCGATCCCAAATTTCCCCTTCCCACGCGCCATCCTCCCTGAGTTGCTGCCACATGCTGCTGTAAAAGGCCGCATCGTGGCGACCGGATTTCAGGATACTGGGCGTCTTACCGATAACCTCTTCAGCGTCGTATCCGGTAATGGCCATAAAAGCCTTGTTTACCCGTAAAATAACGCCGCTTGCGTCGGTGATACAGATGCCCTCCCGGCACTCAAAGGCAGTCGCTGCAATCAATAGCTGTTGCTCTGCCCGGCGGCGCCGCTCTAATTCGTCGGACATGCGGACAAAAGACTCTTCGACGGTATCAGCCATGCGGTTGAACGACGACGCCAGCAGGCCCACCTCGTCCCGTGATTTGACCGTCAACCGGCGTGCCAGGTCGCCATCCTGAAAGGCACGGATGCCCTCAATCATGGAAGTAATCCGCCGGGTCAGCACACCGGCGATCCAGATCGCGATCAAAATCACCAACACGACCAGCACACCGGTGGAAACCAGCAGACCAACACCGGTGCGCGACAGATTATCGCGAATTGCGGCAATCAAGGCCATGCGCTGCTCGCTGAATTCATGGTCCTTTTGTGCGATGGTCTCGGCGATATGTCGACCGGATTGTGTTGCCGCGTCGTGGAACGCCGCAATATTGGCGCCGATGGTGACAAAGCCAAAACCCCGTGGGTCAGCCTGATATTGCCCAGTGTGGTAGGGAATGGCCGCGGCGGTCGTCAGCTTCCACAAGCCGTTAAAGAAGATAACGAACGACCCCGAACCACCATTTCGGGTCAACTGATCGAAGCCCTGACATTGCGGCGCAAAATTGAGGTAACGACAGTCCAGGGCGACGGTGCCGGCCCTGACCTGCGCCTGCGCCGGCTTTTTGTTCAGCGACGGATCGAGAAATGGTGGTGTTCGGGCCAGGAAGTCCGCTGAAGACAGCCCGGAAGCCTGCCATGCGCCATACAGCGATTCATCCATCCAAGGCGCTTCCGGCAAACCGGTCTCGGCATTGTAGCCGAAGATAAAATAGTCGCGGGGATGGGAAATCGCCCGCCCCCGGTGGTCCCACAAAAAGGCATAATTGCCCTGGCTGGCGTCGCTGATGGCGGTATAGCGCGAGTCGGTGGGGATGATCCGGTCGGTAAACTGCCGCAAATGGTCGTGATCCAGGGCCAAGGTAACGTAGCCCACCACCTTGCCACCCGACTGAACCGGCGTCGCCCAGCGAATGATACCATGGAATCGCTGGCCGACCGGATTCTCGGCGCCGGCATAGGCCGATTGCTCTGGGGCAAAGGGAATGCCCGCCTTCGCCGCTGCATCCGGTGTGTAGGGGCCGATAATGCGGCTGCCGACATAGCTGCCGACCACATCGGAGACAAAGATATCACCCGGCTGGAGCTTTTGCAGTTGCTCCCAATATTGTTCGGCGTGGGCAAAAGTCTGCCGGCGATCGCGAACATCGGACAAGCCCGAGGTCGCGACGCCGCCGGTGGCGACCTTCACTTGCTCGTGGCCATCAAGGCCAACGAAGGTCATTTCAAGATAAAGGGGGCGTAATTGGCCATGGCCCAAATATTCCGGGGGCCGGGCGTGAAAATCTCTGGCATTATCCGGCAGAATCGCCTTGGCATCGACGGCCACTGCCGCGCTCCCCCGTTCCGGCGTCGCCGGTTCCCAGTGCTGACGATCATCGGCAAGTTTCCAAGGGCCATGGCCAAACACATCCCGGTCACGGCCAACCAGAAAGGCCCGATACGCCGCCTCGGTCGGCTTGACCTGGGCGGCCTGCACGATGTCCCGGTCACGATCATAGAGGAAGCCGGCAATGGCGTGCGCGGTATCAACGGTCAGCCGCTCGATCGCCTCGCGCGAACGATCGTCCAATGCCCGACTGGCATCTTGGATCACCGTATCGCCCACCGACCGGATGGTCCCCAGCATCTTGTCGGTCATCCCGGTGACCCGTTCGGCAACATGGGCCGCGAGGTGCTCCGCCGCCTGCCACGCGAACAACGCCAGCAGCAGCAACGGAACGACTTTGATCAATACGAAAATAACGATTAGCTTTGCGCGAATACTTGTAAACTTGTTTAAAATCACATGGAATGCCTTGGTTGTCCATCCGAATACATTCGGAGATTCTTCTGCCGGCAGCGAATCGCAAACTCGCCTGATAGTAAACTATGTATTCTTCGGAAAAGTCAACATCCAACCACAGGGGCCCCCGGAAAAACAGGTGCCAACAAACTGCTGTTCGAGCGGAAACCGTTACTGCCCTACCCGCACGGCTACTTTTTGGGGCTTCGAGCCCACACCTTAGCCAGCTTTTCCAGGGACGGTTTGGAGCGGGTGAAGGGAATCGAACCCTCGTCGTAAGCTTGGGAAGCTTCTGCTCTACCATTGAGCTACACCCGCGATGTCCCAACAGGGTATCCAACAGCCTGGAGAAATGCAAGAGCCACGAACCGGAGAATCGACCGCGGCCCACGCCTTGGCCATTGACCGCCTCGCTTTACGGTCCGGTGGTGGCCGAATGCTGGTGTTGACGCCAGTGCGCCACATTGTGGTTGTGGTCTGCCAGTGTCCGGGCAAAGGCGTGACCGCCGTTGCCGTCGGCGACAAAATAGAGGTAATCGTGATGTTCGGGCGCCAGCACCGCCAGAAGCGAGGCACGACCGGGATTGCCGATGGGGTTTGGCGGCAGGCCGCCCACCTGATAGGTATTGAACGGCGAGTCCACATGCAAATCAGCCTGGGTCAGTGGTCGCCCGAGCGCGGCCTTGCCCCCGGTCAGAGCATAAATCACGGTGGGATCCGATTGCAGGCGCATGCCGACCGCCAAACGGTTGTAGAACACGCCGGCGATGCGCGGCCGTTCCGCAGCCTGGCCAGTCTCCTTTTCGACGATGGAGGCCAGCGCCACCGCCTGAGCAGGCGTTTCCAGGGGCAGTCCCGACGCCCGCCCCGACCATAGCTCGGCAAGCGCCCCGGTCATTGCCCCGCGCATGCGTTGAATAAGACCGGCGCGACTATCGCCTAACGAAAAATGGTAGGTATCAGGAAGCAAACTGCCCTCTTCCGGACAGTCAGCCACCTCACCCGACAACGCAGGTTCGGCCCGAACCATCGCCACCACCTGGGCCACGGTCAATCCTTCGGCAACCGTCAGGCGATGGACCACGGTGCGGCCGCGCCGGAGCTGATCCACCACATCCTGCACGCTGGCGTTTGCCGGAAAAGCATATTCGCCGGATCGGACGTCACCGCCGCCCGAAACCCGGACCACCCATCCGGCCGCTGCCAACAACGGCCACCAGCGAATCACCCCGGCCTCTTCCAACTGGTGGGCAACCCGAACCAAGCCGACCCCGTGAGCAACAACCAGCGTCCGCCCATCGCCTAAAGGACCTGGCCGATGCACTTCGTGCCCCAGCCAAGCCCCGGCGGCGATCATCAACCCCACCCCGACGACGGCCAGACTCCGCAGTCGCCGCCAACCTGCCGATACGATCAGCCGCACCGCCCCGTCCCCGTGCCGTCACAAACGCCAATCGCAACTGCGGTCTGCCGTCACGAGAATGCCCGGAACACCAGCGACGCGTTGGTGCCGCCAAAGCCGAACGAGTTTGACAGGGCTGCCCGAACCTTACGCTCTCGGGCGACTTTCGGTACCAAGTCCACCCCCAGACAAGCCTCGGAGGGATTGTCCAGGTTCAGCGTCGGGGGCACCACCCCATTGTTGATCGCTTTGATGGAGTAAACCGCCTCCACAGCCCCCGCGGCTCCCAACAGGTGACCGATGGCCGATTTGGTTGACGACATGGAAACGGTGTCAATCGCCGAACCGAAGAGACGTTTCACCGCCCCCAACTCAATTTCGTCACCCAACGGCGTCGAGGTCCCGTGAGCATTGATGTAATCAATGTCCTCGGGCGCCAGTCCGGCCCGTTTGAGCGCGTTGCGCATCGACCGGAAACCACCATTGCCGTCCGCGGGCGGCGAGGTGATGTGATACGCGTCTCCGGACATGCCATAGCCGATCACTTCGGCATAGATGCGAGCACCCCGCTTCTTGGCATGTTCCAATTCTTCCAGCACCACCACGCCGGCGCCCTCGCCCATGACGAATCCGTCACGATCTTTATCGTAAGGTCGCGAAGCGCGTTCGGGGGTGTCGTTAAAGCCGGTGGACAAGGCCCGCGCCGCCGCAAAACCGGCAATGCCCAGACGACTGACCGCGGCTTCGGCACCGCCCGCAATCATCACGTCGGCATCTTCCCATTGGATGAGTCGGGCGGCATCACCGATGGCATGAGCGCCCGTCGAACAGGCCGTCACGACGGCATGGTTCGGTCCCTTGAAGCCGTATTGGATCGAAACGTGGCCCGAGGCCAGATTGATCAAGGCAGCAGGGATGAAGAAGGGCGACATCCGCCGCGGCCCCTTCTCCTTTAGCAGGATCGCCCCCTCAGCGATGCCGGGCAAACCACCGATCCCTGAACCGATCATGACGCCGGTGCGCTCCAGGGACTCCTCGTCCTTAGGCTCCCAACCGGCGTCCCTGACCGCCTCATGGGCCGCACCCAGTGCAAAGATGATAAAATCATCCATCTTGCGCTGGTCTTTGTGCGGCACATAATCGTCAGGATTAAACAGGCCTGAGGCCCTATCACCTCTCGGCACCTGACCGGCGATCTTGGACGGCAGGTCGGAGACATCGAACGATTTGATGGCGCTGATGCCCGACTCGGCATTGATCAGCCGCGACCAGTTGAACTCGTGCCCGACTCCGAGAGGCGTGACCAGACCGAGACCGGTTACCACGACGCGTCTCATGGTGTATCCCGACATTCTTTCCGTGAATCCCCGCTGCGGCCGGGCCTGGCATTGCCATGGCCCGCCAGCCGCATCTCCTGAAAGCGCCGATCAGGCCGGCGCGTGCGCCTTGATGAAGTCGATGGCGTCCTTGACCGTCAAAATCTTCTCGGCAGCATCATCCGGGATTTCGCAGCCAAATTCTTCTTCGAACGCCATCACCAGTTCGACCGTATCCAGGCTATCGGCGCCCAGGTCGTCGATGAAGCTGGCATTCTCGACCACCTTGGCTTCTTCAACCCCGAGGTGCTCCACGACGATCTTCTTCACGCGATCGGCAATGTCACTCATCTTCTTTTACCTTTTCCTGTTCCATCGATTAAGTGCTGGTTTTTCGGCTCCGCAGCGACGCGGCCTTCGCCACGACGATCTCGTTTTCGACGCCCCCGGATCGTCCGAAAAGTCACGTCAGATACCATATAACGCCGGAGATGAACAGTCCTCCCACGAAAACCGGATCGCGGCAACGCCTTCTAGATCATGGCCATCCCGCCATTCACATGGAGAGTCTGGCCGGTGATATAGGCAGCCTCGGCGCTGGCCAGAAAGACCACGCTGGCCGCAATATCGTCCGGATCACCGATCCGCCCGACCGGGATCGCGCCCACGAGTCGGTCTTTCTGGTCTTGGGCCAGGGCGTCGGTCATGGCGGTAACGATAAAGCCGGGAGCGACGCAATTGACGGTAATGCCCCGCGACCCCACCTCGGCCGCCAGCGCCTTGGACATGCCGATCATGCCGGCCTTGGACGCGGCATAATTGGCCTGACCCGGGTTGCCGGTCACACCGACCACCGACGTGATGCCGATAATGCGGCCCCAACGCCGCTTCATCATACCCCGAAGCGCGGCGCGCGCCAACCGGAAGCCGGCGGTCAGATTCACGTCCAGCACCAGCAGCCAGTCTTCATCCTTCATCCGCATGGCCAACCCGTCCCGGGTCAACCCGGCGTTGTTGACCAGAATGTCGACCTTGCCGCCCAGCGCAGCCTCGGCCGCCTTGAACAGGGATTCGGTGGCCGCGGCATCGGCCAGATTGCCCGGCACCACCTGAACCCGGTCGCCGCCCAGTTCAGCGGCCAGCGACTCCAGCACGGCCACCCGGGTGCCCGAAAGCGCCACCGTCGCCCCCTGGGCATGGAGCGCCCGGGCAATCGCGGCGCCAAGGCCACCGGAAGCGCCGGTTACCAGTGCGGTCTTGCCGCCAAGGTCAAACATGGCCACGCTCTTCCATCCCCACCAGAGTGATACAGATGAACCGGAAACTCACAGAGTTTTGAGCAACACATCGATGTCCGTCGGAGTCTGCACCGAGATCCCGATCAGTTCCTTGTCGATGCGCTTGGCCAGACCTGACAGCACCTTGCCGCTGCCCAACTCGACCACGGTATCGACGCCCTGAGTCTTCAAATAAAGCATGCTCTCGCGCCAACGCACAAGGCCGGTAACCTGCTCCACCAGCAAGCGACGAATTTCAGCGGGATCGTTCACGGCGCGCGCGGTGACGTTGGCCACCAGCGGCACCAGCGGCGCGTTCAGGGAGACCGCCGCCAGCGCCTCGGCCATGGCCTCGGCCGCGGGCGCCATCAGCGGACAATGGAAGGGGGCGCTCACCGGCAGTTTGATCGCGCGTTTGAGGCCGCGTTTGGCGGCAATCGCAATGGCCAGATCGACGGCCACGGCATCACCGCTCACCACCACCTGGCCGGGGGCGTTGTCGTTGGCGATGGCGCAGACCCGCCCCGACTCCGCGGCCGCGGCTTCGGCGATGGCCAGGGCGACCTCCAGGTCCGCCCCCAACAGCGCCGCCATCGCGCCCTGCCCCACCGGCACCGCCTTCTGCATCGAGCGACCGCGCAGCTTCAGGAGGCGCGCGGTATCGGCCAAAGAAAAGGTCCCGGCGGCATACAACGCCGAATATTCGCCAAGCGAATGACCGGCGACATGACTCGCGGCCTTCGCCAGATCCATCCCCCCCTGCCGCCGCAACACAGCCACAATGGCGGCGCTCACCGCCATCAGCGCGGGTTGGGCATTCTCGGTCAGCGTCAGCTCGTCCTCGGGGCCTTCGAACATCAACGCCGACAGCTTCTGACTTAAGGCGTCGTCGACTTCGGCGAAGACGTCGCGAGCCTCGGCGAACGCCGCCGCCAACTCGCGCCCCATCCCGACCGCTTGACTGCCCTGTCCTGGAAAGACGAACGCCCTTGCCATTGCCGCCACACGCTCCCTGTCCCTCGATGGCGGCAGTCATAGCGTGTTACCGGCGCAAGTCAAGGCCAGTCGCCCGTCGTCATCACCACATCGCGTCTGATCTCCGGGTGGCCCGCCGGCAGGGGATCAGACCATACAGCCGGTCGGTCGTGGCCGGTTTGTCAGCCCAGCAAGATCTCCAACGCCCGCCGGACCGTCGCACGACGGACGGCGGTGCGATCCCCCGCAAAGCGATGGCATTCGACCTGCGGCGCACCCGCGCCGCGACAAGCCATGGCCAGATAGACCAACCCAACCGGCTTTTCCGATGAACCGCCCCCTGGACCGGCGATGCCGGTCACGGCCAGTGCCCGTTCGGCGGGTGAACGGTTCAGCGCGCCGAGCGCCATCGCCGCCGCGGTTTCGGCGCTGACCGCGCCGTGAACGGCCAAAATGCCCGGAGCCACCCCCAGGTCCTGTTCCTTGGCCTGGTTGGAATAGGTGACGTAGCCACGCTCCACCACCGCCGAGGCGCCCGCAACCGCGGTGAGGCAGGCGGCAATCAAACCGCCGGTGCAGGACTCGGCGGTGACGATCCGACGGCCGGCCAGGCTTTCGAGCGCCACCACCTTTCCGGCCAAGGCGATCAGGTCGTCCATGGCGCCCCCCGTGTCATCGGGCCGATCCCGGCAACACCACGGTGGCGGCGGCCTGGGCGGCGATGCCTTCCTCGCGACCGGTGAAACCCAACCGCTCGGTGGTGGTCGCCTTGACCGACACCCGGTCTTCGGCGATGCCCAGGACCTCGGCCAACCGCGCCACCATTGCAGCCCGGTGCGGACCGATTTTCGGACGCTCGCAAATCAGAGTCACATCCACATGACCGATGACGCCGCCCCGGGTCCGCACCAGTTCGACGGCATGGCGCAGGAAGACCGTGCTGTCCGCGCCCCGCCAGCAGGGCTCGCTGGGAGGAAAATGGCTGCCGATATCGCCGGCGCCGATCGCGCCGAGAATCGCGTCGGTCAGCGCATGAAGCGCCACATCGGCGTCCGAGTGGCCCTCGAGTCGGTGACGGTGCGGAACCGAAACGCCGCACAACATGACGCTGTCGCCCTCGGCAAAACGGTGTACGTCGAAACCCAGACCGACGCGAACATCGGTCAGCGAAACGCCCAGCAGACGGTGGGCGCGTTCAAGATCGTCGGGAGTGGTCACTTTGATGTTGTCCGGGCTGCCGGGCACCAACGCCACCGACAGGCCGGCCTGCTCGGCCACCGCGGCGTCGTCGGTGAGGCCGGCCCCGGCCAGGCGGCGATGCGCCTCGAGGATGGTCTGGAAATGGAAGCCTTGAGGGGTTTGGGCCTGCCACAGACCGGCCCGATCAACGGTCCCGGCGGTCAGTCCGTCTTCCCCGCGTTTAAGGGTATCGAATACCGGAACCGCCGCAATGGCGGCGGGGACTCGTTCGAGAGCGGCCAACACCCGGGTAATGGTTCCGGGATCCACCAACGGCCGGGCGCCATCGTGAATCAGGACCGTCTCCGGCGCCCCTCCGGGCCAGCAGGCCAGCCGTTCCAACCCCAACCGTCCCGAGTCCTGGCGAGTGGCACCTCCCGGAACCGGCTCGGGCAAGCCAAGACCGGCCGTGGCCTCGTCGTAATAGGCGCGATGCGCCGGTTGGTAAACGACCTGTACCGCCGTGACCGCGGGGTGGGCAAGGAACGCCGCCACGGTATGACGCAGCAGCGGTCGCCCGGCCAAAGTGAGGTATTGCTTGGGTTTTTCGCCACCAAACCGTTCACCGGAACCGGCTGCAACAATCAAAGCAATACATGACGACATGGAATAATCCGAGTTAGAAGGACCAACCTATCGGAACATCGTTAGGCAGCGGCAGGGCAAGGGCCCCCGCGCCTGGAGCAGCTTACCCCGAGTGAGCCTCACAGGCCAAGCCCCCCTCGGCACCGCAACGCCGCGGCGGCGAAAACAGGTCGATCCCCTATCGGTTTAAAACTTTATTTACCAAATAATGTTGCTAAATCATCACTCTCCGGGATCAAAATTTAGCCGAATGATGGACTCGTGCAGGCGATCAAGGGTAACTCTTTTGGATAGCGTTGCGATTTGAATGCCTCGCTTTAGCCTTTAGGAGGTTCTCCCATGAAACGTCTCAGCCTTGCTCTCGGGGTCGCCAGCTTGATGACGGCGGCACTGGCGGGTCCGGCTCTGGCCGATGACAGCGACGGCTTCAAGACCAAGGCCGCCGGCCAGGTCCTGTTGCGCGTCCGCGCGCTCGGCGTGCTGCCGGAAGATGGCAGCTCGATCAAGACCGCTGGCGGCGCCAATACCGGTCTCAGCACTCGGGTTGATAATAATTTCGTTCCCGAAGTTGACCTCTCGTATTTCATCACCGACAACATCGCGGTCGAGGCGATTGCTGCGGTCACCCAGCATCACGTTACCGCCCAACCCGGCAAAATCAATCTCGGCGATGTCTGGTTGTTGCCGCCGACCATTACCGCTCAGTATCACTTCTTCACCAAAGAACGGATCAGCCCCTACCTCGGCGCCGGCATCAACTACACCTTCCTCTTTGGCGAGAGCGGTGGCGTGGGCCAACCCATGAAGTACTCCAACTCGTTTGGTCCGGCGGTTCAGGCCGGTATTGACATCGCGCTGACCGGCAACTGGTCATTGAACCTTGATGTGAAGAAAATCTTCATCTCGACCGACGTCAAGGCCTTCAACAGTGCTGTAAAAACCACTGTCGATCTCGACCCCTGGGTGGTCGGCATCGGTGTTGGGTATCGCTTCTAAAGTACTCCGGCTACTGGGCTGGCGGCCTCGTCGGATGGGACCATCCCGACGGGGCCGCCGCCAGAGCGACTGCCAGCGACTCCGGCAACCCACCTGGGGGCGCCGGTTTTTTTTCGTGCCGGTCCCCAAAGGGGACTTCGGTGCGCTGATCCTTTGGCGGCTCAGGGGTTAACGGCTGTTAGGGGATGACGGCGCTGGTTCGGCAAGGCATGATCGCCCGGCACACGTCACCTGCGGACCAGGCTCAGAAGCATGGAGACCCAACACATTCCCGGTATCGTGGCCCTGATGACCATGCTGCCCCTGACCGTGGTTGGCTTCCGCCCGATTGTCCCCGGACAGGATCGGCGCGACCGGTGGTTCTGGCTGGCCCTGGCCCTGGCGGTGCTTGGCCCCGCGGTCTGGGTAACACTTCAGGTCGCCAACAGTTGGCTGACCGGCCTCGCCACCGCGCTCTCGGTGACGGTGGCGGCCTGCCTGCTGCTGTTCGCCGGCCTGTGCCGGATCACGCCGTCCGCCTGGCGCATGACCCGGTTGCTTCTCCCCTATCTGTTGGTCCTGACGCTCCTCGCCGTGTTGGCTCCGGTCAACCCCGAAGGACACCTCGCAGCCAGCGCGCCCGGCTTCTGGATTGACCTTCACATCGTGGTTTCCGTCACCACGTACGCCCTGGTTACCCTGGCCGCGGTGGCGGCCCTCGCCGGTGTGCTCCAGGAGCGCGCCCTCAAGACCAAGCGAGCCAGTCCGCTGTCCAGGACCCTGCCGCCGGTCGCCGAGAGCGAATGGCTGCAAATAAGACTCCTGACGCTCGCTGAAGCGGTTCTCGGGACCGGCCTGCTCTCCGGCATGGCGGTTCTCTACTACGAGCAGGGTGTGGTCCTGCGGTTTGATCACAAAACCCTGTTCTCGGCCGCCGGCTTCCTGGTGATTGGGGGGTTGTTGATTGCCCAGGCCCAAGCCGGGGTCCGGGGACGCGCCGCCGCGCGGCTGGCGCTCTCTGCCTATCTATTGCTCACCATTGCCTATATCGGCGTCAAATTCGTTCGGGAGATACTCCTCACTGGCCACACTTGAGCTTTCCGAAGGGCTGAGTTCAGGTCCGTACCTTGCAATTCCAACACCTTCCGTGATAGGCTTGCATAATTAGCAGGCATCAGAAGGTTACGCCTACAAAATGGGCATTATTATTGGGTCAGTGGCGCTGACCAATCCAGTCATCCTGGCACCAATGGCCGGTGTCTCTGATCTGCCGTTTCGCAGGTTGGTCAAACGTCATGGCGCCAGCATGGTGTTTTCAGAAATGATCGCCAGCCAGGCGATGGTTCGCGCGACCCGCCAAACTTTGCGCATGGCTGCGTCTGAACCTGAAGAACACCCCATGGCGGTACAGATTGCCGGTTGTGAACCCGAGGTGATGGCCGAAGCCGCCCGTTTAAATCAAGATCAGGGCGTCGCGGTTATTGACATTAATTTCGGGTGCCCCGTCAAAAAGGTGGTTAAAGGTCATGCCGGTTCGTCGCTGATGCGCGACGAAGCCCTGGCAGCACGCATCCTGAACAGTGTGGTCAAGGCCGTAACGATCCCCGTGACGCTGAAGATGCGGACCGGCTGGGATCACGAGACCCGCAACGCCCCTCAACTGGCCAGAATCGCCGAGGACTGCGGCATCCGGATGATCACCGTCCATGGCCGTACCCGTTGCCAATTTTACCATGGCCGCGCCGACTGGCCGTTTATCGGCGAGGTCAAACGGGCTGTAACCATTCCGGTGGTGGCCAACGGCGACATCGACTCGCCGGCGGCGGCGGCCCAATGCCTGGCCGAGTCCGGCGCCGACGGCGTGATGATCGGACGGGGCGCCTATGGCCGACCCTGGCTGCTGGCCCAGGTCGCCGAGTTCCTGCACTCGGGTTGCACCCCCGCCGACCCGCCGCTGGCCCGCCAGTTGGACATCGTGCTTGAGCATTTCGAAATGATGCTTGGACATTACGGCACCGAGCATGGCCTGCGCATCGCCCGCAAACATCTGGCCTGGTACAGCAAGGGCCTGTCCGGTTCGGCCGGGTTTCGGGCCGAGGTCAATCGCCTGACCACCCCCGAAGCGGTCCGGACCTGCGTTCAGGACTTCTTTCTGCCCATGATCGACAGGAAGGCCGCCTGATGGTGCGTCCGGCCTCGCCAGCGCGGCGCCCACCGGCATCATCCCGGCCGCGGCGGTTAACCGTCGCGCCGGATCCCCTGGCGATCCTGAATGCTCTGCCCGAACCGGTGCTCGCCACCGACCGGGCTTCGGTCATCCGTTATGTCAACCAACAGGCCGAGGCCTTCTTCGACTCGAGTGCGGCACTGCTCCTGGGTATGAACCTGCATGAGATTTTGCCCCCCGACTGCCCGCTGTTCGGACTGACCGAACAGGTGTTGACGGAACAAAGCAGCGTCGCCCAGGACGGCATTCTGATCGATACGCCGCGCACCGGCCGCCAGTTGGTCTCGGCCCAGGTCACGACGCTCGGCTACCAGGGCGACCTCGCGGTGATTTTGCTGCACCAGCGTTCGATCACCCACAAGATCGACAATCAACTGACCCACCGCCACGCCGCCCGTTCGGTCACGGCCATGGCCGCCATGCTGGCCCACGAGGTCAAAAACCCCCTTTCCGGCATCCGTGGCGCCGCCCAGCTCCTGGAGGAAAACGCCAACGAGGACGACCGGGTGCTGACCCGGCTGATTTGCGACGAGGCCGACCGCATTGTCGCCCTGGTCAATCGCATGGAGGTGTTTTCGGACAAGCGCCCGTTGGAGCGCGGACCGGTCAATATTCATGCGGTGCTCGAACACGTCCGGAAGCTCGCCCAAAACGGGTTTGCCCGCCATATCCGCTTTGTCGAGCGTTATGATCCATCACTGCCTGCGGTCCTTGGCAACCGTGACCAGTTGATTCAGGCGTTTCTGAATCTGGTTAAAAATGCGGCAGAGGCTGCACCGGAAATGGGCGGTGAAATCGTGGTGGCCACCGCCTACCAACACGGCGCCCGGCTGGCGCTGCCCGGTTCCGACCGTCGGGTCCATCTGCCCCTGGTCGTCAGCATTCAGGACAATGGCTCCGGTATTCCCAACGACCTCCGTCCGCACCTGTTCGATCCCTTTGTCACCACCAAAATCAATGGCACTGGCCTGGGTCTTGCATTGGTTGCGAAGATCGTTGGCGATCACGGTGGGGTGATCGACTTCGACAGCCTCCCGCGCCGCACTGTGTTCAAGGTGTCGCTGCCCATGCATGCCGATTGCGATTCGACTGCCGACCTGAACCGGGAGCAGCCCTGATGCCGGCCTCGACCATCCTGGTCGCCGACGACGACCGCGCCATCCGTACCGTGCTCAACCAGGCTCTGGTCCGGCTCGGTCACGACGTCCGGACCACCGGCAACGCCTCGACCCTGTGGCGTTGGGTCGCCGACGGTCAGGGGGATTTGGTCATCACCGACGTGGTGATGCCCGATGAAAACGGCCTCGACCTGATTCCGCGAATCAAGAAGATCCGCCCGGATCTGCGGGTCATCGTGATGAGTGCCCAGAATACGCTGATGACCGCGGTCAAGGCGGCCGAACGCGGCGCCTTCGAATACCTGCCCAAGCCGTTCGACCTGAAAGAGCTGATCAGCGTTGTCGACCGGGCGCTGACGGCGCCGTTGCCCGCGCCCGGACCCCAGTCCGCCAACGGCGACACCGACGACCAGCTCCCCCTGATTGGCCGCTCGCCCGCGATGCAGGAAATTTACCGGGTGCTGGCTCGGCTGATGGGCACCGACCTGACGGTCATGATCACCGGCGAATCAGGCACCGGCAAGGAGTTGGTGGCGCGTGCGCTGCACGACTACGGCAAGCGCCGGAATGGACCGTTCGTCGCGATCAACATGGCGGCGATCCCGCGCGAGTTGATCGAATCCGAGCTGTTCGGGCATGAAAAAGGGGCCTTTACCGGTGCCACCGCACGGTCCACCGGCCGCTTCGAACAGGCCCAAAGCGGCACCCTGTTCCTCGATGAAATCGGCGACATGCCCTTGGAAGCCCAAACCCGGCTGTTACGGGTGCTTCAGGAAGGCGAATACACCACCGTCGGCGGCCGGATCCCGATCAAGACCGACGTGCGAATCGTGGCGGCGACCCACCGCGACCTCCGAACCTTGATCCGTCAGGCCCAGTTTCGCGAAGATTTGTTCTATCGCCTGAACGTCGTCCCGATCCGGCTGCCCCCGTTGCGGGAGCGGACCGAGGACATTCCCGATCTTATCCGCCATTTCCTGGCCCAGACCATGGCCCAGGGATTGCCGCCCAAGACCATGGACCCGGCGGCGATGGAACGGCTGAAATGGTACCGCTGGCCAGGCAATGTCCGGGAGTTGGAGAATCTGGTGCGTCGGCTGGCGGCGCTCTATTCCCAACAGGTGATCGGCGTCGACGTCATCGAGTCGGAAATCGCCGACGCGTTGCCGGCCATGCCGGCCGTCGAAGAGCACCGCAGCGATGGCCTGAGCGTGGCGGTCGAACGCCATCTCAAGGACTATTTCGCGGCCCACAAGGACGGTTTGCCGTCCGCCGGCCTTTACGACCGGGTCTTGCGCGAAGTCGAGCGACCCTTGATCGCCCTCAGCCTGTCCGTGACTCGAGGCAATCAGATCAAGGCCGCGGAACTGCTGGGTCTGAACCGCAACACCCTGCGAAAAAAGATTCGGGAACTCGACATCCAGGTGATCCGCGGCTTGAAGTGAAGCCGCCTCCAATTTCGCCCCGGCGGTCGGGATCTCGGCTCCGCACCAAAATTTCCCTTTTTTCTGCCATCTGACTAAGTGTATCTTGTCGGCAACAGGATGTGGCAGCAATCCCATGCTTGCGGCACCGGGGCAACCAGGACTGTTCCGGGTGACCGTCGCGACCGCTGCGACGACACCGTCATGAGTCCTCCATGATCCTTAGCCCAAGCTCGGATGCCGTTTCCCTGTGGCCCCGGATTCTGCGGTGGGCCAGTCGGGTTGGGCTGGCCAAAAAATTGGCGGTGACCCTGGCCGTCGCCGCCATCCTGGCGGGGGTGGCCACCTATGCCGCCCTGACCGAAAACTCCCCCTTCGGTCAGAGCAACCCGCGTACCGTCACATTATTGCTGACGCTTGATCTGACGTTATTGCTGTTGTTGGGCGTGCTGATCGCACGGCGCATCGTCCAGATCGGCATCGGCCGCCGCCGGGGTCTGGCGGGTTCGCAACTGCACGTCCGGATGGTTGCGGGATTCAGCGTCCTGGCCGTCACGCCGGCGATTCTGATGGCGGCCTTCTCGGCGATTTTTTTCTACGCCGGTATGCAGGAATGGTTCAGCGACCGGGTCAAAACGGCGGTTCACGAATCGTTGGAAGTGGCGCAGGCCTATCTCCACGAACACCAACAGAATATTCGCGCCGACGCCTTGGCTATGGCCAACGACCTCAACCACGAGGCGGAACGACTGATCGCGAGTCCCAGCCTGTTCAATCAAGTCGTGTCCACCCAGGCGGTGTTGCGCGCGTTAAACGAAGCGATCGTGTTTGATGGTGCCACCGGCCAGATTCTGGCCCAATCGAGTTTCACCTACAGCCTGGAATTTGAACCGGTGGCGCGCTCGGTCCTGGAGCAAGCGCGCAGCGGCGACGTGGTGTTGCTGGTCAACGAAGCCGACGACCGGGTCCGCGCCCTGGTCCGACTCGACCGCTTCTCGGACACCTACCTGTTTGTCGGCCGGGTGGTCGAGGCCCGCGTGCTGGCACATCTGGCCGCCACCCAGGATGCGGTCAAACAATATGCCGAACTCGAAGGCAGTCGCTCCAGTCTCCAGATCACCTTCACCCTGATCTTCGTGGTGGTGGCACTGCTGCTGTTGCTGGCGGCCGTCTGGATGGGGCTTAACTTCGCGACCCAACTCATCCATCCGATCTCGGCGCTGATCGGCGCGGCCGAGCGCGTCCGGGCCGGCGACCTTTCGGTGCGGGTGAGCGAACCCGCCGCCGACGACGAGCTTGGAACGCTGTCTCGCGCGTTCAACCGGATGACCAGCCAGATCGAAAGCCAGCGCGGCGAATTGGTCGACGCCTACCAGCAGTTGGACCTTCGCCGCCGGTTTACCGAGGCGGTGCTGGCCGGGGTTTCGGCCGGGGTGATCGGGCTCGACCAGAACGGCGCCGTCACCTTGCTCAACCAACCCGCGGTGGGACTGCTGGGCGTTGCCGAGCCCGAAGGGATGGTCGGCCGACCGCTGGTCGACACCGTCCCCGAAATGTCCGACCTGATGGACACATTGGCCCGTCGATCCGGACGTTTGGTTGAATCACAGGTGCAATTACGCCACCCCGGCGTGCCGACCAGAACGCTGTTGGTGCGGATCGCCGTTGAGATCACCGAAGGGGAGACCCGCGGTTATGTGGTGACGTTTGATGATATCACCGAATTGTTGTCGGCCCAACGGGCCGCGGCATGGGCCGATGTCGCCCGCCGCATCGCCCATGAAATCAAGAACCCTCTGACTCCGATACAGCTATCGGCAGAGCGGTTGCGTCGTAAATACCTCAAAGAGATCAGTAGCGACCGCGATACATTTCAGATTTGCGTCGATACCATCATTCGTCAAGTGGGCGACATCGGCCGCATGGTCGATGAATTCTCGGCTTTTGCCCGAATGCCGACGCCGGTCATGAAGCCTTTGAATATTAACGATATTTGCCGGCAGGCGGTGTTTTTGCAATCCAGTGCCCATGCCGGCGTCCGGTTCGAGTGCCAGTTGCCGCCGGAAAAGCGGACGGTCCCGTGTGACGGGCGGCAGATGTCCCAGGCCCTGACCAACCTGCTCCAGAACGCCGTCGACGCGATTGACGGCCGAGCCGCCGAACCCGGGGTCTCGCTGCCTCCCGGCCACATCGTGGTGCGGGTTGAAAGCGTCAATGCTCGGATCGCCATCGTGGTCGAAGACAACGGCAAGGGGCTGCCGGCGGATATCGAGCCCGATCGCCTGACCGAACCATACGTCACCACCCGGACCAAGGGGACCGGGCTGGGTCTCGCTATCGTGCGCAAGATCATGGAAGATCACGGTGGCGAGTTGCTCTTGGAAAACCGGGCGGAGGGTGGCGCCCGGGTCAGCCTGAACATTCCGTGCACCCAGGAAATTCCATCGCCGGCCGCTGACCCCCAGGGACCGGCCGGACCGCAGCAGCTAAAGCAGATGGCCCATGGCGCATGATATTCTAATCGTGGACGACGAAGCGGATATCCGCATGCTGATTGCGGGAATCCTTAGCGACGAAGGCATGAAGACCCGAGAGGCCGGCAACGCCGATCAGGCGCTGGCGCAGGTCAAGGCCCGAAGACCGAGTTTGGTGATCCTGGACATTTGGCTTCAGGGGAGCCGGCTTGACGGGTTGGAACTGCTGCCGGAATTGCGGCGCGATCATCCCGACCTGCCGATCGTAATGATCAGTGGTCACGGGACCATCGAGACCGCGGTTGCGGCGATCAAACTCGGTGCCTATGATTTCATTGAAAAGCCCTTCAAGTCCGACCGGCTATTGCTTTTAGTTGAAAGGGCGATCGAATCCGCCCGATTGAAGCGCGAAAACGCCGAGTTGCGCTTGCGGGCCGGCGGTGATTTCGAACTGGTCGGCAAGTCGGCCGCCATCAATCAGGTGCGTCAGGCCATCGACAAAGTCGCGCCCACCGGCAGCCGGGTGATGATTTCGGGGCCGGCCGGCAGCGGCAAGGAGGTGGTGGCGCGCCTGGTGCACCGTCGCTCGCGCCGGGCTGACGGTCCGTTCGTCGCCTTGAATTGCGCGACCCTGCGCCCGGACCGGTTGGAAATCGAATTGTTCGGCAGCGACCAGCCCAGCGAAGGCGGACGACGCAAGACCGGGGTCCTGGAGCAGGCCCACGGCGGCACGCTGCTGCTCGATGAAGTCGCCGATATGCCCCTCGAAACCCAGGGCAAGATTGTCCGGGTGCTTCAGGAGCACACCTTTGTTCGCCAGGGTGGCGGTAACCGGGTCGAAGTTGATGTCCGGGTGGTGGCCTCCTCGAACCGCGATATCGCCAGCGAAATCGAGGCCGGCCGCTTCCGCCAGGACCTGTTCTACCGGCTCAACGTGGTGCCGGTGACGGTGCCGTCGCTGGCCGAGCGGCGCGAAGACATCCCCCTGCTTGCCCGCAACTTCATGCAGCGTTCGGCCCAGGCCTCCGGACTGCCGGTGCGTGACTTCGGTGAGGACGCGCTGGCCGCCCTTCAAGCGTACCACTGGCCTGGTAATGTTCGCCAACTGCGCAACTGCATTGACTGGTTGCTGATCATGAGCAACGGCGATGCCAAAGAGTTGATCCGCGCAGACCAGTTACCACCCGAGATCGGCGCCATCACGCCCACTGTGCTGAAGTGGGACAAGGGCGGCGAGATCATGGGCCTGCCGCTTCGGGATGCCCGGGAGGTGTTCGAGCGGGAATATCTGCTGGCCCAGGTGACCCGGTTCGGTGGCAACATCTCACGGACCGCCGCCTTTGTCGGCATGGAGCGTTCTGCTCTTCACCGGAAACTCAAGTCCCTGGGTGTTCATGGCACCGACACCCCCCGTAAACCCGGAGCCGAGTAGCGCCTGTTCCTGGCTCTGTTTTCACCGCAAGCGCGGACGTCCCGCCCACCAGCGGCAGTAGGCGCCATAAGCCGGGTGTGCCACGTCATCGGCGTCTGCCCTCTTCTCAGTGGTGGTAACTTTTAGCCGAAAGTCTGGTAAAATGACCAACCACCCTTTAGCCACCGACCGCATCCTGACCGGTCTCATGGCCTTCGGACTGCTGCTGGGTCTGACCCTGACCGGTGCCGGCAGCGCTGCGGCACGGGACCCCGCCCAACCGGGTCATTTCGACTATTATCTGCTGAGCCTGTCCTGGTCTCCGGAATTCTGCGCCTCTCCCAGCGGCAACAACGCCCCGGACCAATGCGCCCCGTCTCGGCGCTATGGGTTCGTGTTGCACGGGTTGTGGCCCCAATACGCCAGCGGCGGGTATCCCGAGGCCTGCACCAGTTCCAACTTTAAGGGCGTTTCTGAAGCTCTGATCAACCGGATGTTGCCGATCATGCCGGCGCGGGGTCTGATCCGCCATGAATGGGACAAGCACGGAACCTGCACCGGCCTGACCGCAGACGCCTATTTCGATCAGGCGGCCAAAGCCTACCGGTCCATCCGCATCCCCGAGGCTTACCAACAACCCGCCGTCGATCTGCCGGTGGCGTTGACTCAGGTCAGGGCTGGGTTTCAAGCGGCCAATCCCGGCCTGGACGGCAACGCGTTGTCGGTGATCTGCAAGAAGCAGTACCTGACCGAGGTTCGCATCTGCCTGTCGCCCGCTCTTGTTCCGACTCCCTGCGGTCCCGATATCCGGAATCAGTGCCGGGGCGACAAGGTGGTGCTGCGCGCCGTGCGCTCGGGACACCCGTAATCCGAGGGCGCCCCGACCGGCAGAACGTGACTTTGCAACGGTGTCCTCCATGGCGTTAAGCGACTCGGAGTTCGCTAAAGTGCTCAATCACCTTGATATGATGAGCCGCGCAACCCGATTCGATGACGAGAAGCTCGCCGAAGCGTTGATCCGGGCCGCGGTGCTGCTGCTCGCGGTCCGGGAGGCTGCCGGCAGCGACCCCGAAGACATCGCCGAAGACATGCTGCACCGGGCTTTGGAATGGTGCCAACGCATGACCCCCAACCGTTAAGCCGGCAACCATTCATAAAAAGGCTGATGATCCAGAATCCGGTCAATCCGTGGCAAATCATGAGCCCAAGGCTTGGCTGACAGTCCGCCGTGCCGTTTGATCCGCCGTGAAGCCTTCCTATCTGTTATGGAGAGTCCCCCTGAATCCTGACCCGATCAGGAAACGGTGGGTCAGGCTGGCGCAGTCCCGGCCAGGAGGCCTTGATGAGCACCGCTTCTGGGAAGGTGCTGAGTGCTTGCGTGATCGGCATCACACTCGCGGGGTGTGCCATTGACCCGGAGAGTGCCGGCTACCGCGCCTATGCCACACCCTATTATGCGACCCTCGCCCCTTACCAGGATGGCGGATACGGGGGGATCCTGTGGCGGCGTGGCGAGCGAAACTACGGGGGCAACCATACTCACCACAGCATGAACGGCCCGGGTCGGGGCGCCTGTGGTGACGCCGGCCATGGACACGGCCGGCACTGAGGCCGGCCAAGAGAGAGGTCCATCGAGGGAGGTCCACGAGCGGATGGCCGCCGGTTATGCCCCGGCGGCCATCCGAGGTTCAGTGGTCCTTAGTCGGCAACCGATCAGGGCGCACAGCTCGTGTGGTACGGCACGGAGCCGCAGGCCAGTGTATGGTTTTCGGCACAGGCCGAAACCGACGCGACGGTGGCCAGCAGAAACAGTATCGCGAGAACCTTTGACATCTCATTCTCCCCGTTTGGCGATCAGCTCGCCGGCGGCCGTTTCTGTTGAAGGGCCGGGCAAGCCGTGCGGGATGCTGACACACATTGACGATGGTGGACAAGCGGCTTTGAAACCAAGGCCTCGGGAGAGAAACGCAACCCGCCGCTTCATGCCGTCCCGCCTCAGGGCGAAAGCCGAACTGGTCACCACCCCAGCCGCGCGCACGATGCCCGCCCGCCCAAGGTGCTTCTCCTGAAGTCCGGTCCAGGAAAGGCGTCTGAAAACCGCCGGCGGGGTCCGACCGGCTCAGTGCATTTCGGCGCGAATTTGCTCGCGCAACAGGTCAATGGGTTGCTGCGCCCCACCGGCTTCGTAATGCCAGAAGGTCCAGCCATTGCAAGCCGGCAGTCCTTGAACCGCCGCACCGACCTGATGGATCGAGCCGCGATGATCCCCCAGATGATTGGACGCCACCAGGGTACCGTCGGCCCGAATCTTGGCATGATGAAGCCGACGCTGATCGAACAGCACGTTGCCGGGTTTCAGCAGCCCCCGTTCAACCACCTGACCGAACGGAATCCGCGGAGCCTGCCGCTTGGACTTGGCATCGATCAGTGAAACATCGATAACGTCGGCGGCGGCAGCGATCCGGGCCTCGGCGGCGGCGGCGTAGTTCGCCTCGCGCTCCAGGCCAATCCAGGACCGGCCCAGGCCCTTAGCCACAGCGCCGGTGGTGCCGGTGCCGAAGAAGGGATCCAGCACCAGATCCCCGGTGCGGGTGGACGCCATCATCACGCGGTAGAGCAACGCCTCGGGCTTTTGGGTCGGGTGCAGCTTGGCGCCATCGTCCCCCTTCAGCCGCTCCCCGCCGGTACAGACCGGCAGCAGCCAGTCGCTACGCATCTGAAGGTCTTCGTTCAACCCCTTCATGGCGTCGTAATTGAAGTGGTAGCGGGCGTCCTTGTCCTTGGAGGCCCAGATCAGGGTCTCGTGAGCATTGGTGAAGCGGGTACCGCGGAAATTGGGCATCGGGTTGGTCTTGCGCCACACGATGTCGTTCAGAATCCAAAATCCCAGGTCCTGAAGGATCGCACCGATCCTGAAGATGTTGTGGTAACTGCCGATCACCCACAAGCTGCCGGTGTCCTTGAGGACATGGCGCACCCCGCCCAGCCAGGCCCGGGTAAAGCGGTCATATTCGGCAAAATCGGCGAACTTGTCCCACGCCTCGTCGACGCCGTCGACCCGGGTGTGGTTTGGCCGAAGCAAGTCACCGCCCAGTTGAAGGTTATAGGGAGGATCGGCGAACACCATGTCGACGATGCCACCTGGCAACCCATTCATGATCTCGACGCAGTCGCCGACCATCACGCGGTTGGGCAGGACCAGAGGGGAGGTGGGGGGGATGCGTTTCATAGCCTGTCCATGCCTGTCCGAAGCCGGTTTGATGCAAGCAGTATAGAGTCGATTCGGCCCTCGGCGTCAACGGAGTTATGGTTCCAGCTCAGCCCCTTATAGCCATCTCCTCACGTACTGGTGCAAAAGTGGCACGGTGATGACAGGTCGGTCCCCAGCGCCGCAGCGCCGCCAGATGGTCGGCGGTGGGGTAGCCGGCGTTGTGGGACCAGCCAAATTGAGGGAATTCCTCAGAAATCCGCTGCATCTCCTTGTCCCGGGCGACTTTTGCGACGATGGAGGCGGCGGCGATGGACAGACTTGACTGGTCGCCGCGAATGATCGCCGTGGCCGGACAGGGCAGACCCGGCGGCAGGTACCGGCCATCGACCAAAATCCGGTCGGGCTCCAGACCAAGCGCCGCCACGGCCCGGGCCATGGCCAGCAGCGCCGCCTGCAAGATGTTAAGCGCCTCGATCTCGCGGACCGAGGCGGACCCTACCGCCACCGCCAGCGCCACCTCGCAGATTCGGGGCGAAAGCCGCTCCCGGGTGAGTCGGCTAAGCTTCTTGCTATCGTCGATGGCCCGGGCCAGATCGGCCGGAAACGTCGTCACCGGCAGAATCACGGCCGCGGCCATCACCGGCCCGGCCAGCGGTCCGCGCCCGACTTCGTCGACGCCGCAGATTCGCCGGCCGGCGGCGGCACCGACCAGCAGTTCGTGACGGAAATCGGGACGGGGACGATCCGGGGGCTTCGTTTTCATGGCGCGCGACCATAACCGCGCGCCGCCGGTAATGCAAAACGCAGCCGAAGCAACTCAGCCGAAAAAGCCATGCAGGAACCACGGTGCGACCCGGTCGGGCTGGTAGCGGCCAGACCGGAACAGCCAGAATCGACGGCCGTCGGCATCCTCCACTCTATAGTAGTCCCGCAATTCGGCCGGACCGCGCCACCATTCGGGCTCCAGGCGCTCGGGCCCTTCGGCTTTGGCCACCCGGTGAACGGTGCCGCGCCAGCGAAACAACAAGGGCGGATCGTCGGGCACGGGCGCCGTCACCTCGATGGGCTCGGGCCGCTCCAGCAGGCGCAAGGGCCGGGGCCGGTCCGCCGGCCAGGACACGCCCGTCACCGACTCTCCGACGGGCTCCAGGGCCGGAACCCAAGCCACCGCGTGTTCCGGCCACCAACTGGCGTGGGGCAACGGCCGCCGCACCGGTCCCAGGCGCAAGCCTAACCGATCAACCAGCCCGCCCAGGTCGTCGTCCCCGGCATCGCCGTCTCCCAGGCCACCGCCCAGACCGGGCTGTACCGCCGCCAGCGGCTCCACCACCGAAGCCGCCAACACCAGCACCTCCAGACCCGCGCCGGGAGCGATGGTTTCCAGACGCTCGGCCAGCAAGGTCAACAGGGCAGCCGGCTTTCGCACCGGACGGCTGGTGCCGATGGCAATCTCCTGGGGCGGCTGATCACAGCCGGCATCGATGGAAAAGCACGACAACTCGAGCCGCCGGGCGCCCTGCCCGGCTTTTTCCAGCCCGGCGCACAGCGACGTCAGCAGGCGGCGCACCGCCCCGGCAATGGCCTCGGCGGTGGCGATGGGTTCGGCAAAAGCCAGACGCACCGCGTGGACGGTGCCCGGCCGACGGGGTGAGATCGGTTCATCCTCGGCGCCCAGCGCCCGATCAAGCCGCCGCCCGACCTCGATCCCGAATCGGGCGGCCAGCGAGCGCCGGGGCACTGGATAAAGCTCTCCGATTCGCCGCAGACCGACCCGCGCCAGCCCCGCCGCCACGGTCGCGGGCAGTCCTAACGCCGCCACCGGCAGGTCCGCCAGGAACGCCCGCTGGGTTCCCGAAGGAATGATCGCCGGCCGCCAGCGCGCCCCGGCCCATGCCGCCCCCGGCGTGTCAGCCACGGCAACGCGAGCGGTAAAGCCCGCCCGCTTCAGGCGCCGGGTCAGGTCCTCGACCAACCTGTCCTCGCCGCCAAACAGATGAGCGCAGCCGGTGATGTCCAGCACCAAGCCATCGGGCGCCGCCACCGCCAGCCACGGCGTATAGCGGCCGCACCCGTCGGCCAGCCGTTCGAGGGTTGCGGCCTGCGGCCCCGATTGGGCCGTCACCGCCACCAGCCCGGGCACCACCGCCCGGGCATCGGCCAGTGTCATCCCCGGCCCCAACCCCGCCGCGGCCGCCGCCCGGTTCACCGCCGCAACCACCACCCCACGCCCGATCGGGTCCACCACCACCAGCGCCTGCCCCGCCGCCATGCCCCGCCGCCGCTCAACCACCTCGGTGGCCAGGCGCGGCAGCCACAGCGACAGGATACGGCGAGACATGGCGCTTCCGAACATGGCTCTTTCGGACAGGGATATTCCGGGGAATATGGCGTACTGATAACAGACATAGCATGAACTGACCGCCTGCGCCACGCCCCCGGGGGTCCCAGCTCGTTGTCCTGCTGGCCCCAGTCACCGGGTCCCTAGGGCGCCCTCTCCATTCAGCTTCGCCAGTCGCTCCACGGCGCGGGGATTCCCTTTGGTCGCCGCCAGCCGGTACCACTTCACCGCCTCGGCCCGGTCGCGAGGGAGCCCGTGACCGGTCTCGCAGGCGCGACCAAGGGCGAGATAGGCTTCGGGCAGCCCCTGGTCGGCGGCGGCCCGGAACCATGTGACGGCCTCGGCGAAGTCCTGTTTGACATCGATTCCGGCCTCCAGAACCAGCCCGAGGGCAAACTGAGCGTGAGGATTGTGCTGGTTGGCGGCCAGGCGGAACAACCGCACCGCTTCGGTCGGATCGGCAGCCACCACACCGCCGGTACCTCTGATCAGCATCGAGGCCAGAGCCGTCGTTCCGGCGGGGTTGTTCATCGCCGCGGCCTTGCGGAACAGCGCCAGCGCCTGGGAATCGTCCTTGGGCACCCCGCGACCGGCGCGCAACAAATGACCCAAGGCCACCATGGCCAAGGGCTCGCCCTGGTCGGCGGCGCGACGGTACCAGCGGGCGGCTTCGGCGACGTCTTGGGGAACCTGACGACCGGCCTCGTACAGGTGGCCCAGCAGGAGCTGCGCGTGAGGATAACCGGCTTCGGCGCGGGCGCGCAGACGATCTGGCAGCGCGCCGGGCCCTTCCGGCCAGGTCATAGCCACCTTCGCCGGTTCGTGGCCCGCAGGGGGCGGCGACACGACGCCCGGATTTGGTCCTTGATTCGGCTGCTGAACGGGCCGCTGGGCGGTTTCGGAAACCGGGGCCGGACTGCGGGTGTCGTCGGGATGCGGGGCGGCGCGCATCAACTCACTGATCCGAATGGCAGCCAGTTCGGCGAAGGTGCCTTTCGGGTATTGGTCGAGATAGGCTTTGAAAGGTGCCGGATCGTGACTGCCCTTGACGCTTTCCCAGAACAGCGCCTCCTTATCGACCCCGGGCGGCGGCGTTACCGCAGCGGCACCGGCCGGTTCGGGCTTGGCGCCCGCCTTGAAGTAGAAATCACCGGTCAGGGACGAAGCCTCCCACGGAGTCTGTGCGCCCGACGAACGCTGCATGACCGCGCTGCGGACATGCTTGAAAACCTCCTCGATGGGCAACCCCGGTTGGTCGATGGCCTTCAACAGTTCTTCGGTATAAAGCCCGTTCTGGCCCTCGCCGTCGGACGCAACCTTGCCCGGCGCGGTGGCATAGGCAATCATAGTGCCTTCCGGCGCGTTTATTTGGGCCAGACCACCCGAGAGACCGCGGAATTTGTGCTCGAACGGGTTATTCCGGCAGGCGTCAAGGATCACCAGATTGACCCGGCTGTGCGCCGCCGCCATTTGATCCAGCACCACATCGACATCGACGGTCTGAAGCCGGACCTGAGGCTCGGTGCTGATCCTGGCGTCCACCGGGATCAGAAAATTCCGACCATCCACCTGCATGCCGTGACCGGAATAAAAGACCATGGCCACCGCACCGTCCTTAAGGCGCTCTCCGAAGCTGCCGATCGCGTCTTCCATTTCCTGTTTGGTGCTGTTCTCCCGGAGGATCACGTCAAAGCCGATGGCCCGGAGCTTGCTCGCAATGTCCCGGGCATCGTTGACCGGGTTGCGGAGCGGCGCATCCTTGTAGTCGGCATTGCCGATCACCAGGGCGATCCGGGTTTCCGCCGCCGCCGGCCGTACCATGGCCAATGCCAACATCAGCACCGCCACCACCAGCCGCCATCGGCTCTTGCCGTCCTTAATCACGACCTGTCCTCCTTCCCGGCATCGCGCCACCGCTCGGCGGAAACCATACCACCGGTCGCCGCCCTCCAGCGGTGACGGCCATCACCAACGCTCCAATCCTGTATCGTGTTCAGGTATGATGTGGTACGCGCACTGCTGCCGGGCGAGCCGCGAACTTCCGGTCACCATCGGGGCCGGGAATGCCCCATGGCGGGCTTCGGGCAGTCCGGGATTAAAGGCAGCGCACTTCGAGACACAAGCAGCTCGACACACGAATGAGGAATAGGGAGGACGATATGATTGGCTACGTCACGCTTGGGACCAACGATCTTGCCCGGGGGGCCAAGTTCTACGACGCCATCGCGGCCGAGCTGGGCACCAGCCGGATGATGGAGGGGGACCGGTTCATCGCTTGGGGCACGCCGGGCGGCGGAGCCGGACTGGGACTGACCAGGCCTTTCAATGGGCAGCTTGCGACGATCGGCAACGGCGTGATGGTGGCCCTCGCGGCAAAGGACCGGGAGCAGGTCGACAGGCTCCACGCGTTGGCGCTCAGTCTTGGCGGTACCGATGAAGGCGCCCCGGGTGTGCGCGGCGGCGGCAGTTTTTACGCGGCCTATTTCCGCGACCTCGACGGCAACAAGTTGAACGTCTTCTTTATGGGATAAGATCGGGGGGACCCGCGCCGCATCCTGCCCTGCGTCCGTCGGCGCAGACTCCCTGACCGTTTCTCTTGCCCGTCCGTGCCATGACCGATCAGCGCCCTCCCGATCGCTTGAATATCGCCCGTCAGTGCCTGACCGAACAGGCCCGGCTCCGCCCCGACAAGACCGCGCTGATCATCGTCGGCAACCACGGCCACGAGCGGCGCTGGAGCTATGCCCAGCTTGATCTGCTGGTGCGACGGCTGGCGGGAGGGTTGCTGGCCGCGGGAGCCCGGCCAGGCGACCGCTTGATGATCCGGATGGACAACGACCTGCCCTATTTGCTGACGTTCTTCGCCGGATTCGCGGCCGGGCTGGTGTCGTTTCCATCCTCGGCCGCCCTCACCGCCGAGGAAGCCGAATTCCTGCTGGCGGATTCCGGAGCAACGCTGCTGGCGGTTTCCGACGATTTGGCCTTTTCCCACCCGTTGCCGGCCTCGGTGCGCGTGCTGAGCGATGGTGAAATCCAGCGGCTGGCCGAAACCGGGCCGGCGCTGGAACCCTGTGACACCGCGGCCGACGACCCGGCGTTCCTGATCTACACCTCGGGCACCACCGGCCGCCCCAAGGGCGTCCTGCACGGGCATCGGGTGCTTTGGGGCCGGCGCCCGATGATCAAGGGCTGGTACGGCCTGTCGTCCGACGACGTCGTGCTTCATGCCGGCGCCTTCAACTGGACCTACACGCTGGGAGTCGGCTTGCTCGATCCCTGGGCCAACGGCGCCACCGCCGTTCTGTATAACGGCACTCCCGACCCGGCGGTGTGGCCGGAGCTGATTTCCCGGCTGGGCGTTACCCTGTTCGCCACAGTTCCCAGCCTGTACCGTCGCATCCTGAAATACGGCACGTTATCGCCCGAAGCCCTGACCACCCTGCGCCATGGCCTAAGCGCCGGGGAAGCCCTGGCGCCAGCTTTGCTGGAGACCTGGCGCGCCCGCACCGGCACCGAGCTTTACGAAGCGCTGGGCATGAGCGAGATCTCCACCTACATTTCGACCGGCCCGGGCATGGCCATCAAACCGGGCAGCCCCGGCAGGCCCCAGCCTGGACGGCGGGTGGCTATCCTGGACCCCGACGCGCCCGCCGCCGAGCCGCGGCTGTTACCCGCCGGTCAGGCCGGTTTGCTGGCGATCCACCGATCCGACCCCGGACTGATGCTCGGCTATTGGAAGCGGCCAGAGGAGGAAGCACTGGTCATGCGGGGCGAGTGGTTCACCGGCGGTGATCTCGCTCACCTGGATGAAGACGGTTACGTCTGGTTTCATGGCCGCAACGACGATGTGCTCAACACCCATGGCTACCGCCTGTCACCCCTGGAAATCGAGCAGGTCCTGGCCCATCATCCCGACATCGCCGACGTGGCGGTGGGCGAAGTAACGGTGGCGGCCGACCTGACCGTGCTGACGGCCTTTGTGGTGGCCCATGACGCCACCACCGAGGCGACGATTCTGGATTGGGCCAGGGATCATCTGGCCGCCTACAAACGGCCGCGCCAGGTGGTCTTTCTGGACCGGTTGCCGCGCACCGCCAACGGCAAGCTGCTCCGCCGGGCCTTGCCGGGTTGACGACGGCTCGTCATGGATCACAACAGTTCAAGAATCGCCGGCACCAAGTCCTCGCCGGTTCGGGCGATCCGGTGAGCCCCGGCCGCCCGCAGTTCGTCCTCCTCGTGGTAGCCCCAGGTCACCCCGACGGCCCCGACACCGGCCCGACGCGCCATCTCGATATCGAACACCGTATCGCCGATCATGACGGTATTGGCGGCATCCGCGCCGCTCTCGGCCAAGGCCCGCCGGATCATGGCGGGATCGGGTTTGCCCGGTCCGACGTCGGCCGTCTGCAAAGTGACGAAGAACGAGGCCAGATCGTGGTGAGCCAGGGTCGCCGTCAGCCCGCGCAGGGACTTGCCCGTGGCAATGCCCATCAGCACCCCTTGACGCTCCAACGCTTCCAGCGCCTGGCGCAAACCCGGGAACAACGGCTCGCGATGAATTCCGGCCAGCCGTTCGCGATGAAAGGCCACCTTATAGCGTTCCGCCAGCCGGCCGTGTTGGACGGGGTCGCCGTCGGGCAGCAAGCACGCCACCGCCTCCACCAGCGACAGGCCAACCACGCGCCGCACCCGAACCGGTTCGGGCTTTTCCAGTCCTTCGCTGATCCAGGCGGCGGTCATCGCCGAGACAATCGCGTGCTGGCTGTCGATCAGCGTACCGTCACAGTCGAATAAGGCCAGTTTCAAGGGAGTGCCAAACATTCGGTCCATCGCTTCCGCCTCCCCCAACGGATGGGGTGTCCCGGGGTGCATGGCACATCCGCGCCCCGAAGGGAACAGGGAAGGCCCAGGCATTGGGGTTTGTTGGTCTGGGCTTGCTGGCGCGAATGCCGGTGCCGACACCCCCTTTGCCCGGTCGGAAGTCCCTGTCGGGTTTCCGACAGAAGGCCCCTCGATGAGGCGATAACGGCGGGCGGAACGTATGAAAAAACCGGGCCGGTTGATGGCATCGGTTTTGCTGCACCCAAAGGGACGATCGGACCCGGCGCCGATGACCGGCGCCACGGCGGCATCCAGAATTGAGAGGTTTCAGTGCAGGGCGATGATCTTGAAGACGCCGACTTCCTGAACTGGCACGACGGGTTGCCGGAAGCGGCCCGTGCAGCCCTGGCCGCGGCGGCTGGGGCTTGGAACGACGATGCCGCCGCCGATGCCCACATTCGGTTGGCGCTGCAAGTGGCCCCCGAGCATCTCGCGGCCCGGACCGGGGCTTATAAGTTCTACTTTTACAAGAATCGTCTGTCCGACGCCGCACCCCATGCGCTCTGGTGCATCGAATGGTCCGCCGCGCGGCTCGGATTGCCGGTGAATTGGCGGCAGGTCAACACCGCACCGGCCAACAACGGTCTGGAACCGCTGTGGCGATTCTTCCTGTTTTCGCTCAAGGCCTATGGCTACGTGATGGCGCGTCAGGGCGCCATTGCCGAAGGACGGGCCGCGGTGGCCAAAGTCTCGGAACTCGACCCGGGCGACCTCGTCGGGGCCGGGCGTTTGCTGACCGTGATCGATCAGGGCGGCATAGTGGATTGACCCCCGGACGGGGTGAGCGCGAACGGCGTTTCCGGAACCTGCGTCCAATAATGCGCATTCCATCTCCGCTCGTTGCCAGCCGCGCTACGGGTGCTCACTTTATATACAAATCATGTCGATTATGCCGTATCGTCCTGCCCCCCGCCAAGGGTCGCGGCTGCTTGGCCGCCGAACTTGAAGAACCGACGGCCTCGAATCCGCGAACCGGATTCGAGGCCCGGCCACGCCGATCATCGGCGAATTCGACCACATGACCCTGGCCAGCCTGGACAATTCGGTCATGGGCCCCTTGCCGTCCACGCCAATCGCATTATATGCGCGGCCAGACGGTCAGTAGCGTCAATCGGGGGTATTGTGTCCAGGACCTCATATCAATATAAGATAAATGTATGGCGATGATCGGTCCGGCGCATGGTCCCTCGTCGCGGCTGATCCGCCCATCCTGACGTTTAAGGAGGCCATTGATGAGGCCCCCTGATAGGCCGTTGGCCCGAGCCCGCGATACTTTCGTATAATTGACCCATGCTCAACTGATAATGGCGTCACTCGCCGCATCAGTCAGGAACGCGCCATTGAATTTCGCTATTGACTTGAAATGGTATTCCAGGCACCGTCCCCAAGCGGCCGAACGGAGTGTTATCGCACCCTGCCCGACCCGACTACGAACGACTGGGAAACGGTCGTCGCTCATGGCTAGCGTAAAATATGCCGTGCTCGCGTCAACTTACCCATGTTCGATCGAATGCCAAGAGGACGATCCCAAGAGGACGATCAAGGAACCCGTTTTGCCTCGCGAACCGTCAGGTGCGAGCCCGTTAAGGTCGAACCTTTTTGTTGTGGCCGGTGAGGCGCGGGAATGAGGAGCCCATTAATGTCCGCTGAACTCGAATATGCCCTCGCAAGCCTCGACGAAGACGCACTGAAACCGCAAATCCGTCACATCGTCAACCCACACACCGGTGACCTTTGTGCCGTCGAAATGCCCGCCGATTTATGGCGGGGGTTCGACGACCTTGCCGAAGAATGCCAGACAACCAGCAACGCCCTGTGCCGTTTTGCCCTGCTCGAGGCCCCGGAGATAGACCTTGCCGACGCCCTATGGCTGTTTCTGCAATCGGTCTATGTCCGACCGCCCCAAGGGGATGTGAGATTATCCAGCATCCATTAGCCCACGGCGGTTGTCGGCGGCCGTAACCATTTTGCAGCCGCGCGGGCAATCAAATCGGGATAGTCGGGGCATTCGGCAGGGCCGATCAGCGGCAGCGCCAGATCGGTAACGATCCGAGCCACGGTTTCACGGGTCAGGGGCATGCCGTCCCGGCGGGCACGATCGGCAATGACCATCTCCTGGCCCCAGAAATAGACCCGCGATCCGCCGGTGTTGGCATGCATGCGCCGAACCTGTTGATCCCGGGCGGCATCGAACAGCGGCAACCAAATATCGGCCATCAGGGTGTCGGCCGGCGTCTCGGGCACGAAGGTGTTGGCGTCACCCTGCAAAATCGTGATCTTGGCGGCGACTTCGGGCGGCAATTGGTCGATGACACCCGAAAACCGCACCGCTTCAATGACCTCTGGGTCGAATTCAACCACCGTCACCCGGGTGACGGCGGGGTTCAGGGCGGCATTGGCGGCAGCCCAGCCCATACCCAGCCCCATCACCACCACCGCCCCGACGGCATACCGACAGCCAAGTTCCTGACTCTCGATTTCCATGGGGGTCATGGACATCCAGGTTCGGGTTTCGCCATTTTCCGTGCGCAACAGCGCCGCCATATTATGCACCAGTTGGAGCGGCGTCCAATAGCCGGGGCACAACACCATGCCCGCGATTTGAAGACGCCAGCGCGTGCTTTCAAAGCAACGATAGGTCGGGCGGAACAGGTCGGTGTCATAAACCGGGACCGGTAGGGAATCGATCATGATGGCACGGCTGCCTTAAACGTCAATGTCCTGGACAAATTTAGCATTATCCTGAATGAATCGGAACCGCAACTCTGGTTTGCGCCCCATCAGCTTTTCAACCAGAGTCCGGGTCGCCTCGGCATCTTCACCCGCCTCAGGGTCGCGGGGATCGGGCACCACCACCCGCAACATCTGGCGCTTGGCCGGGTCCATGGTGGTGTCCTTGAGCTGGGCAGGTTGCATCTCACCCAACCCTTTGAAACGGCTGATCTCGACTTTGCCCTTGCCGGCAAACATCTTGCGCATCAACTCGTCCTTGTGGGCATCGTCCCGGGCATACACGCTCTTGCCGCCGGCCGAAAGGCGGTAGAGCGGCGGCATGGCCAGGAACAGGTGGCCATGCTGGATCAGGGCCGGCATTTCCCGATAGAAAAAGGTCATGAGCAACGAGGCGATATGGGCGCCGTCGACATCGGCGTCGGTCATGATCACCACCTTTTCGTAGCGCAGCCGATCGCTGGAGAAGTCGCGGCCGGTCCCGCAGCCCAGCGCCTGGATCAGGTCGTTGATTTCCTGGTTGTTCCGCAGTTTGTCCAGGCTGGCCGAGGCGACATTGAGAATCTTGCCCCGGAGCGGCAAAATGGCTTGGGTTTCGCGGTTACGCGCCTGCTTGGCCGATCCGCCCGCCGAGTCGCCCTCCACCAGGAACAATTCGGTGCCGTCGCTGGCGGTGCGGGCGCAATCGGCCAGCTTGCCGGGCAGACGCAGCTTGCGGGTGGCGGTCTTGCGCGCCTGGTCCTTGGACTGGCGTCGACGGGCACGCTCTTCCGCCTTTTCGATCAGCCGATCCAGCAGAGCGGTGCTGGCGGTACGGTCCCCCGACAACCAGTGATCGCAGCGGTCCTTGACCGCCTGTTCGACCAGCCGGGTCGCCTCGGGCGAGGCCAGCTTTTCCTTGGTCTGGCCCTGGAACTGAGGCTCGCGGATGAACACCGACAACAACACCGCGGCTTCCCCGACCACATCGTCCGCAGTGATCTGGCCGGCGCGGCGGTTGCCGATCCGCTCGCCATGATCCTTAAGCGCGCGGGTTAGCGCCGAGCGCAACCCCTGCTCGTGACTCCCCCCCTGGGGCGTGGGGATCGTGTTGCAATACGAGTGCGTGAAGCCGTCGTCGTCCTGGGGCCACGCCACCGCCCACTCGACCCGCCCCGCTTCGGCCGCGAATTGTGCTTCTCCGGCGAATGCGGCGGGCGTGACGGTGGCTCGGGTCGCAAGGGTGGCGGTGAGGTAGTCCAACAAGCCGCCCGGAAAGTGCAGGCTGGCGGTCGCCGGCACGTCATCGCCCTCCAACAATCCCGGGTCGCAACGCCAGCGGATTTCCACGCCACGGAACAGATAGGCTTTGGAGCGCGCCAGCCGGTACAGCCGGGACGGCAAGAACCGGGCCTCGGCGCCGAAAATCTCGGGATCGGGATGGAAGCGGATGGTGGTGCCCCGGCGGTTGGGCGCGCCGCCCCGGTGCGTAAGCGGCCCCAGCGGCCGGCCCCGGCTGTAATCCTGGCCCCAAAGCTGCCGGTCGCGCGCCACTTCGACCGACAGCGCGTCCGACAGCGCGTTGACCACGGACAGGCCCACCCCGTGCAGACCGCCCGAGGTCGCGTAAACCTTGCCGCCAAACTTGCCGCCCGAATGCAGGGTGGTCAGAATCACTTCGAGGGCCGAAGTTCCGGGATATTTGGGGTGTTCGTCCACCGGGATGCCGCGGCCATTGTCGCGAACGGTCACGATACCGTCGGCCCCCAATTCCAGGTCGATCCGGTTGGCATGTCCGGCCACCGCTTCGTCCATGGCGTTATCGAGGACTTCGGCCACCAGATGGTGAAGGGCGCGCTCGTCGGTGCCGCCGATATACATGCCAGGGCGTCGACGCACAGGCTCCAGCCCTTCCAACACCTCGATGTCGTGGGCCGAATAGCGTTCCGGATGGGGCGGCGGGTCATTAAACAGGTCGGTCATGGCCGGCATTATGGCAACGGGACGCGGGCATGGCAAGCCATGGTATCAAGGGCGCCGGTGACCCCCCATCTCTGGCTTGAAGGCCTGGTCACTGCGGACCGATGGTGGCGGACCCGCGGCAAAGTCATGGCTGGGCACGCCGTGTCCGCCCCATGTGTCAGATAATGCGACCGCACGTCACGTCGCAGGGGCCAACGCAGACCCAAAATCTGAAAAAAGCTCATGAGCCGGTCCTGTCGGGTGGTTTTGACAGCCCGGCCAGGAGAGCCGACGTGGGAGGACCCTGATGATAACCTTGCGGGACTGTGTCGACCTCTCTGGCATCGAGCCCGATGAAATCGAGGCCGTGGCGGAACACGAAAAACTTCCCTTCATCGTCGCCATGGAGAAGGGCTCGTGGATGCTGGAGCAGAGTTGGGGGCCGTCAGCGATTCGCCAGATCATCCAGGATGATGTGGCCGTGGCGGAGGCGCATGGGGCTTGGCGCCACGTCCGTGAACTGAGGATGACCTATCAGGTCGCCGACCATCGACTGCCGGAGGGTCTTGATCGACGCCGGGATCACCGTCATTAAGGCGGCGCCCGGACCGCCGCCCCCAACCCCCGGCCCGTTGCAAACCCCGATCCGAAAACGCCCATGTCCCGGCCTGCACGCCGGGACGTGGGGCGTGGGAGTTGGGGGGCGTGGGAGTTGGGGGGGGGTGGGAGACGGTGTGACGACCTTCCCGATTTTCAGGGGACACGGTCGGCGAAAAAGACCGGCCCAAACCGGCCTTCCGGGTTCGCCCCGCGACCATTGCCCGCTATAACGAGGCCGCACCGCGTCCGGTCAGGCGCACACCACGGTGAAGGGGCGAGGAATTGATGATGGATAACGACGGGACTCGATCCGGCGCGGCGCGGCGCTGGAAAGGGTGGATGGCGGCGATGATGGGCGGGTTCGCGGTGGCGGCCGGAGGCCTGCCGGTTGCCGATGCCCGCGCCGACAGTGCGATTGTCGGCACGGTCAGCACCTACGTCATCGAACACGATGACACCCTGCTGGACGTCGCCCGGAGATTCGATATCGGTTTTGTCGCCTTGGTGGCCGCAAACCCCGGCGTGGATCCCTGGCTGCCCGGAGAGGGCCTGACAGTCCTGCTTCCCACCGCGCATATCCTGCCCGATGCCCCGCACCGGGGTCTGGTCATCAACCTGACCGAGATGCGGCTTTATTATTACCGCCAGCCCGGAGCCGAACCCGAAACCCATCCGGTCGGAATCGGCAGCGAGGGCAAGGATACGCCGTTGGGCAGCACCACCATCGTGCGCAAGCAGGCCAATCCGACTTGGTATGTGCCGGCTTCGATCCGGGCCGAAAAGCCCGAATTGCCGGCGGTGATGCCGCCCGGACCGGACAATCCCATGGGGCTTTATGCGCTCTACCTCGGTTTTACCGGCGGCAGCTTCCGCATTCACGGCACCAACCAGCCGTTTGCGGTCGGTCGCCGCGTCACCCATGGCTGCATGAGGCTTTATCCCGAGGATATCGAGGACCTGTTCCGAAAAGTGGACCCGGGAACCCCCGTGACTTTCGTCGATCAACCGGTCAAAGTCGCCTGGCAGGACGGCGAGTTGTATATGGAGGTTCATCCCTCCAAGGCTCAAGCCGATCAACTGGAAGAAGAACACCAGATGATGGACGAACCGGCGGTCGGGGCCGTTGATTTGGCGATCAAGGCCGCGGGCGAAGCCCGGGATCGCCTGGATCTTCCGACCATCGAGCGGATCAGTCTGGAACGACGGGGATACCCGATCCGCATCACCCAGTGATGGGAAGGGGCATCCCCGGCCGGTACCGTCTTATTTATGCATGGAATGGTTGAACATCCGCTCGACCTTCTCGGCCGCAGCCTGAGCCGCCTGAGCAGCCGCTGCCGCCTGGGCCGCTGCCGCTTGGGCCGACTGGGCCGCCTGCAACGCCGCTGCCGCCTGCTGGCGGGCCTGCTCGTCAGTGGTGTTGCAGGCGCTGGCGCCCAAGGTCACCAGGGCGAGAACGGCGACGGTGGCGAAAGACTTTGCAAACTTCGTCATCTTAGTGATGCCTCCAAATAGCAACGGACACTGCTGGTCACGGTGCGACTCTGTTCCGTTGCGGGTCAAACAACCGGTTTGTTGAAACAACCGATAATCACACAACACCAAGTCCGGAAAGCTGCCGACAAGCCCAAGGGCTGAACCTGTGTCACCAGCCCCCACACCTGACTTCCCGGCTCGCGCGTTCAATAAATGAAACCGCAAGGGACCGGGAAGCCCGTTGTGCGTTGCGGGGAGTATACAAGCCCGAAGGTCGAGTGGCGAGACCCCATTCGTCAAAGAACCGCCGAATGGGCAATGAAGAGCGACCTGTGTTCTGGCGGTCGCGGGTGATCTCGCGGGGCTTCGTTGAAACCCGGATTAACAGCGGGTTATCAACAGCGTGAGTCATCGGACACCATCGCTCGGGCGGCGTCGGCCCCGACGGCGGCGCGGGTCCCGGGCGCCGGCACTGACAACGGCCACCATACCGTTAACCCGCCAAAGCAGAGACTCCCGGTGTTCAATTTCGCCCCATGATGGCAAAACATGGCCAATCCGGGGTGCCTGTCGCCTCGAGTCCTCTGCCCCGCCCGAAACGGCATCAGGCATGCGTCGCCGGAACTGGTGATTATGATAAGCATGCTTATAATAGGCGTCGCTTGTTATTGAGAGGCTGATTTCCCGATGTCCCCTGCCCCCGCCCCTCCCGAGGACCTGGATCGCACCCTCGGGTTCGTTCTCCACGACGTGGCCCGTTTGTTGCGCAAACGCTTCGACCAGCGGGCCCGTGGTTTGGGCCTGACCCGTTCGCAATGGTCCGTACTGGCCCATCTGGCCCGGCACGAGGGGATCAACCAGACCGCGCTGGCGGAGATTCTCGAGGTGGAGCCGATTACCCTGGCCCGGATGGTGGATCGGCTGGAAACCGCGGGGTGGATCCAGCGCCGCAACGACCCCCGGGACCGGCGGGCGCGGCTGCTGTTCCTGACCGAAAAGGCCCATCCGATGCTGGCTGAAATGTGGGTCCTGGGCCGCCAGAACCGGGAAGAAGCCATGGCGGGACTCAGCCAGGACTGTCGCAACCGCCTGATCGAAACCCTGCTGTTGATCAAGGCCAACCTGTCGGATCGCGGTACCGATACCGGCAACACTGGTTCGGAGGACCGGCCATGAGCGTGAAACGGACTGGCCAGTGGCGGCGCTGGGTGTTGCTGGTTCTGGGACCGCTGGCGGTCGCCGGCGCCGCGGGCGCGTTCTGGTTGATCGGTGGCCGGTATATCTCTACCGACGACGCCTATGTCGAAGCCGACAAGATCACCATCAGCAGCGACGTGCCGGGCATCGTCGCGGCGGTGCTGGTCCGCGAGAACGAACGGGTGGCCGCCGGTCAACCGCTGTTCCGGCTCGACGATGAGCCGTTCCGGATTGCCCTGGCCGGGGCCGAGGCCCGTTTGGGCGTGGTCGCCAATGATCTGGCGGTGCTCCGGGCCAATGAGGACATGACCCTGGAGCAACTGAAGGCGGCAGAGGACGATTTGCGATTCTATGATCGTGAGTACCGCCGGCAAGCGGATTTGGTCCAGCGCAAGGTGGTCGCGGAATCCCAATTCGATGTGGCGGGGCACAATCTTGATTCGGCCCGGCAGAAGCTCGCGGTTCTGAAACAGCAGGTGGTGGCGGTGCGGGCGCAACTGGGCGGCGATCCGGACCGGCCGGTGGAACAGCACGCCCAGTATCGCCAGGCCCGCGCCGACCTGGACAAGGCCCGACGCGATCTGGCCCATACCCAGGTTTCGGCGCCGGTGGACGGCATCGTCACCCATGTGGACAGCCTGCAACCCGGGCAATATCTGCTGGCGGCGGCCCCGGCCTTGAGTCTGGTGGCCACCGGACGGGTCTGGATCGAAGCCAATCCCAAGGAAACCGACCTGACTTATGTGGTTCCCGGTCAGCCGGCCGAAATCCAGATCGACAGCTATCCTGGCCGCCACTGGCACGCGGTGGTGGCCAGCGTCAGCCCGGCCACCGGTTCCGAGTTTGCCCTGCTGCCCGCCCAGAACGTCAGCGGCAACTGGATTAAGGTGGTCCAGCGTATCCCGGTCCGTCTGCGGCTGGAGGCCGCCACCGACGGCCCGCCGTTGCGGGCAGGGATGAGCGCCACGGTGATCATCGATACCGGCCGGCAGCGGTCGCTGGCCGGCCTGTTTCAAGCGACCTTTGTCCGGGCCGGAGACACCGAGTGAGCGACACAACACGCGCCATGGAGTCCCAGGCCGGTGAGACCGACACCAAAGGCGGTCACGCGTTTCAACGGGCAGCCCTGACCGTCTGCGTGATGCTGGCCACCATCATGCAGGCGCTGGATACCACCATCGCCAATGTGGCGTTGCCGTATATGCAGGGCAGCCTGTCCGCCACCCTCGATCAGATCAACTGGGTGTTGACCTCGTACATGATCGCGGCGGCCATCACCACACCGCCCACCGGCTGGCTGACCAACCGCTTTGGCCGCAAGCGGCTGTTCATGATCTCGGTGGCCGGTTTTACCGTGGTTTCGGTCCTGTGCGGTCTGGCCCAGAACATCGAGCAGATGGTGGTGTTCCGGCTACTGCAAGGAGTGTTCGGAGCGCCGCTGGTGCCGTTGTCCCAAGTGGTGCTGTTGGACGCCTACCCGCGCGAGCGCCACGGCTCGGCCATGGCCATTTGGGGCATCGGCGTGATGGTGGGACCCATTCTAGGACCATTGCTGGGCGGTTACCTGACCGAATACTATGATTGGCGTTGGGTGTTCTATGTCAATTTGCCGGTCGGGCTGCTGGCCCTGCTGGGACTCGGCACCTTTCTGGCCGAGACCCACCGTGACCAGGCGTTGCGCTTTGACTGGTTCGGCTTCACCATGCTGAGTATCGCGATCGGCGCGTTGCAGATGATGCTGGATCGTGGCGAGCAGCTCGACTGGTTCAACTCTAACGAGATCATCATTGAAGGGGTGCTGTCCGGCCTTGCCGCCTATATGTTTGCCGTCCATACCGCCACTGCCGAGCACCCATTCATCGATCCCCGGTTGTTTCTCGACCGTAACCTGAGTGCCGGATTGGTGCTGATCACCTCAGTCGGGGTGATTCTGTTTGCGACCCTGGCATTACTGACGCCCTTCCTCGAAAATGTCCTCAACTATCCGGTGATGACGACCGGCACCGTGCTGGCGCCGCGCGGCATCGGCACCATGTTCGCCATGATCGTGGTGGGCCGAATCATCAACCGAACCGATTCCCGCCTGATCATCTTCGTCGGGCTGTGCCTGAATGCCCTGTCGCTCTACCAGATGACCGGCTTCAGCAGCGATGTTTCCGAGAATACCCTGATCGTGACCGGGATTCTCCAGGGGTTGGGCCTGGGCTTCGTGTTTGTGCCGTTATCGGCCATCACCTTCGCCACACTGGCGCCCATATTCCGGCCCCAGGCGACCGGATTGTTCAGTCTGATGCGCAACATCGGCAGCAGTATCGGCATTTCTTATGTGATCTTCCTGTTATCCCACAACACCCGACTGCTCCACGCGCAGATTGGCGAGACCGTCACCCCCTTCGGTCTGTTGTTTCGCCTGCCGGCACCACCGGAATTATCCGAGATGTGGAATCCCAGTCTGACGGCGGGGCGGGCGGCACTTGATGCCGAAATCACCCGACAGGCCGCCGTCATCGCCTATCTTGACGACTTCAAACTGCTGATGATCATCGCCTTGCTCAGCATGCCGCTGGTGCTGATGTTGCAGCGGCCACACCCGGCCCCGGCAAAGGCCTGATTTTGTCCACCGAACGGTTTGCAGCGGGGGCGGCGGCGGTGTATCTTCGGACGGCATTGTATTTGCGCCATGCCTCGGGATACCGGTGATCGCAATCGGACCCGATTCGGTCCGGGGGCATGCCGAGGCCACCGACATGAGCTGGAAGATCACTTGAATGACCAATCCCCAGGCCGATCAATTGAAGCCGCTGTTGCAACGGTTACTGACCATGGCGGAAAGCCATGACGAGCGTCTGGCCCGCCTCGAGGCGGCGCATTCCCGGCTGGGGACTCAGATTGCCCGGGTTGGGGACCAACTGAGCCGACAGGCTGATCAGTTGAGTCGGCTGGAGGATGCGCCGGTCCCCGCCCCGGCTGCGGCACCCGCACCGGCGCCGCTGGCGACCCGGACGTCGGGAGCGGCCGAGAGTGGCGTCAACAATCGCTTTGGCGAGCAGTTCGGGCGTTTGAACGAACAGATCACCCGGGTCCGCGAGCAATTCGGGCGAATGACCGAGCAGTTGAGCCGGATCGAACGGGCGCAAACCGAGTTGCGCGACGATGCCACCCAACATGGCAGCGAGCAACAGCGGTTGCTGGAGCGGTTGGAAGTCACGCTGATCCGGCGCCAGGACGAGCTTGCGGCCGAATTGCCGGAGCGGATTCAGGACCGGATGGAACAGGTGCTGGGTTTTGTGATCGAGGGCGGCGAAGAAGAACCGGTCCCGCAACCGGCGACCGAACCACCGGCGACCCATGCGGCGCCTCCAGCCCCAGCTCCAGCTCCAGCCCCGACCCCAGTTCCAGCGCCGACGCATCTGGTCACGGTTCAGGAAGAGGTTCGGCAACTGGGCAACCGCATCGTTGAATTGATGGCGCATATCGGCAAGCTCGGGGAGGTCCAACCGGCTCCGGCGGCGGTTGCGGCTCCGGCTCCGGTGCCCCCCCCGGCTCCGGTTGCGGCCGTCGCGCCGACTCCCCAGGCTCCCACCCCGACGACTCCCCCGACCCCGACCCTCCCCATACCGGCGCCGGTGGCAACGGCAACGCCGGGGACCAAGCCGGTTGTGGCTCGACCGGTGGTGGTCCGGGTGGTGCCGGGAAACCGACAGGCGTCACGCTAGCCGATATTGGCCGAGTCCCGAACAAGACACGGCGGAGGGGTGGCGGGCGCTGAGGACGCCGAGTCTGAGCGTGTGCGGCGTTGGGGATTGGTGGCGGTGATGGCCAGCGCCGTCGCCACCGGCCTGACCGTCGGAATGACCATTCCCTTGGTCGCCTTGACCATGACGGCGGCCGGGGCCGGGCCGGCGCTGGTGGGCCTTAATGCCACCATGCCGGCGCTGGGGGTGCTGGTGACGGCGCCGCTGGCGCCGTGGTTGATTGCCGGCCTGGGTCTGGTGCCAACCCTGGTGTTGGGGTGCTTGGCCTCTGCGGTGTCGCTGATCTTCTTTCCGGTTTTCGACTCCATGGTGGTTTGGTTCGGACTGCGCTTTGGCGTGGGCTTCGGGCTGGCCCTGTTGTGGGTGATGAGCGAGACTTGGCTCAGCAGGCTGGTCTCGGACCAAAGCCGGGGTCGGGTGGTCGGTCTTTATTCCACCCTCTGGTGTGCCGGAATGGCCACCGGGCCGCTGCTGTTGCAGGTGACCGGCCTTGCCGGGTTGCTGCCCTTTGCCGTCAGTGCGGGGTTGGTCTTGCTGGCGGCGATTCCACCGGTGCTGGCGCGCGCAGCGGCCCCCGGGCGGCGGGTGGACGCCGGATGCCCGCCCTGGTCCTGGTCGCTGTTGGGACAGGCGCGCGGCGTGATTCTGGCCGGCCTTACCGCCGGGTTCGTGGAAACCTCGCTTTTCACCCTATTGCCGCTCTACGGCGTGATCGCGGGTCTGAACAGCGGCGACGCGGTGTTGATGCTGTCGGTGTTCGCGGCCGGCGGCCTGGTCTCCCCGATGCCATTGGGTCTGCTGGCCGACCGGTTTGGACCGGCCTTGGCGCTGACCGGCGCGGCGCTGGTGGGCCTGACCGCGGCGGTCAGTCTGGCCTCGGCGGTGGCGGCGGGGTGGCTGCTGTGGCCGTTGTTGTTCGTTTGGGGCGGGGCGGTGTCGGGATTTTACACCCTGGGGCTGACCCAGCTTGGCCAGCGGTTCGGTTTGTCCGGCCTGACCCAGGCCAATGTCTTGTTTATCATGGCGTACACCATCGGCACGATCCTCGGCCCGCCCCTGACCGGGACCGCCCAGGAGCAGTGGTCGCTGCTGGGCCTGCCGCTGGTCATCGGGGTGGTCTATGGCCTTTTCCTGCTGGCCCTGGTTCCCCTGGAGGCCCGGCGACGTCATGGAATGGACTGACGAAGCGGTGGTCCTTTCGGCCCGGGCCCAGGGCGAAACGTCGGCCCGAGCGGTGCTGCTGACCCGGGAGCGGGGCCGTCACGCCGGCCTGGTTCGCGGCGGGCGCGGGCCACGGCAACGCGGCACTCTGGAACCCGGCACCCTGGTCAGAGCCCGCTGGCGCGCCCGCCTGCCCGAACAACTGGGCACCCTGACCCTGGAGCCGATCCGCAGCCTGGGGGCCGCGCTGTTCGAGCGGCCGGATCGGCTGGCGACGCTGGTCTCGGCCTGTTCACTGCTCGAGGCGGGCCTCGCCGAGCATGAACCCCATCCGGCGCTGTATCAGGGCGTGCTGGCGTTGTTCCTGGCCCTGGACCAACCGGTGTGGGCCGAAGCCTATGTCCAATGGGAAGTCGGATTGCTGGCCGAGTTGGGCTTTGGTCTGGACCTGGGCGCCTGCGCCCTGACCGGGGACACCGACGATCTCAGCCATGTCAGCCCACGCACCGGTCGGGCGGTCTCCCGAGCCGCCGCCGCCCCCTGGGGCGATCGCTTGCTGGCTTTGCCCGGGTTTCTGCACGGGCAAGGCGGCGGCCCGGCGGCGGTCGCGGCAGGATTGGCCTTGACCGGCCATTTCCTTGAACGCTCCCTGCCCGGCGGGTTGCCGGCGGCCCGGCGGCGATTGGCGAAGGTGATCGGATAGAAAGAGTCAACCCATCCCGGGTTGCCCGTTTGGCTAAGCTGGGGGCACCGTTGCGGCGCTACCGTCGGCATTGCACGCCCCACCTTTGGTCAACGTCATCCCGGACACAAAGTTGCCGGTGAAGACATTGCCGGTCCACTCGGGCTGGTTGGACAAGATCGAGGAGTAATAAATGTGCCCCGTGGTCGCGGTCCAAATATGGTCCCTTACGCTGCCCGCATCCGCCGTCACACAGACGGACAGTGGTGGTGCCGCTCCGCCGGGATTGGAAATCAGCGCAGCATGAACGGTGTACCTCCAGGAGGTTCCGGGAGTCAGACTCCAAGCCATAGACGTGAGCGCCCCGGAAATCCCCCGGTTGAGGGCGTTCGGTGTGGTTTCCGGTGGTTCCTCGATCTTGCCGTCCACCAGGGCGACCACCTGTGCCGGCGTCAGGCCGATGGCGACCAAAGCGACCGTCGACACCGCAATGGATGCGGCGGCTTCGATCGGATTATCACTTGGCGCCTGGCGTGTCAGGTTATTATAGATGGGTATGCCCAGGAAGTAAATGAGCGCTATGATCACTATCGCAGCGATGGCATCATAAATGGGAAACTTGCGATTTGTTTGTCGCATTTTCAGATGGTTTATCATGCAGGTACCAGCTATTAAGTTAGTTTAGCCGAACGCACCGTCCCGAAACGGCGCCAGATGCATTATCGAGATCATATCAAAATATCGTTTCTCGTCCATGACGATCTTATTTACAAACAATAACAATGGGTTTCCCGTCGATTTTCGCCCTTTGTATTGCCTGGTCGCGTCAATGAGTGGTGGTGAACGGCCTTCCTTGCATGCAAAAAAACGGAGGTTTTCCAATGCGGCGGTGCCGGCTATGATGACCGCAGGGAACCGCGCATCGCCAAGGTCGACGAAGGTGTTGGAACCATCAAGGATCATCGTGGCGGTTTGGAGCCGGCGCGGGTCCCCATCGACGAACCGGGCCCTGCGCGCAGACGCAGACAACCACTTGAATTGAAACGATTATCGTGAAAGCATCGACTCCCGATTTTGAAGTTCAGGACAAGCCGCTGGCCGAGGCCCTGAGCGAGCGTTATCTGGCTTATGCCCTGTCGACCATCATGGCCCGATCGCTGCCCGACGTGCGCGACGGACTGAAGCCGGTGCATCGGCGGCTGCTCTTTGCCATGAGCCAGCTCAAGCTGGAACCCGACCTGCCGCCCAAGAAATCGGCCCGGGTGGTGGGCGACGTGATCGGCAAGTTTCATCCCCACGGCGATGTCGCGGTGTATGACGCGCTGGTCCGGTTGGCCCAGGATTTCGCGGTCCGTTACCGGCTGATCGACGGCCAGGGCAATTTCGGTAACATCGACGGCGATAACGCGGCGGCGATGCGGTACACCGAAGCCCGCCTGACCGAGGTGGCACGGGCACTGCTGGAAGGCATCGACCAGGACGCGGTGGATTTTCGCGCCACCTACGACGGCGACGGCGAAGAACCGGTGGTGCTGCCGGCCAATTTCCCCAATCTGTTGGCCAATGGCGCGACCGGAATCGCGGTGGGTATGGCCACCTCGATTCCGCCCCACAATGTCGGTGAACTGTGCGACGCCCTGCGCCACCTGATCAAGCAGCCCGACGCCTCCATCGAAACCCTGGTGGGACTGGTTCCGGGGCCGGATTTTCCCACCGGCGGCGTGCTGGTGGAACCCCGGGCGTCGGTGATCGAGAGCTACCGCACCGGTCGCGGTTCCTTCCGCCTGCGCGCCCGCTGGCAGGTGGAAAAACTGACCCAGGGCACCTGGCAGATCATCGTCACCGAAATTCCCTATCAGGTTCAAAAGTCCCGGCTGATCGAGAAAATCGCGGATTTATTGAGTAACCGCAAATTAGTGTTACTGGAGGATGTTCGCGACGAATCCGCCGAAGACATCCGGCTGGTGCTGGTTCCCAAGAGCCGCAACGTGGATCCCGAAGTGTTGATGGCCTCGCTGTTTCAGGCCACCGACCTGGAGGTGCGGTTCAGTCTCAACATGAACGTGATCGATGCGGACAATGTGCCGCGGGTGATGGATCTGCGCGGCGTGCTGCGCGCTTTTCTCACGCATCGCCACGAGGTGTTGCAGCGTCGTTCGCGGTTCCGGCTGGCGAAGATCGAGCACCGGTTGGAGGTGCTCGACGGGTTGCTGGTGGCCTTCCTCAATCTCGACGAGGTGATCCGGATCATCCGGTTCGAAGACCATCCCAAGGCCGAACTGATGCGGCGCTTCGCCCTGACCGAGATCCAGACCGAAGCCATCCTCAATATGCGGCTGCGCACGCTGCACAAGCTCGAGGAAATCGAGATTCGGCGCGAGCACGGCGGCCTCGCCGAGGAGCGCGCCGGCCTTCAAAAGCTGCTGGCCGAAGAACCGTTGCGCTGGCAGGCGATCGCCGCCGAGATTACCGAGATCAAGAAAAAATTCGGCAAAGCCACCGTACTCGGCAAACGGCGCACCGACATTTCCGATGCGCCCAAGGATATCGAAGTCCCGCTGGAAGCCACCGTCGAGCGGGAACAGGTCACGGTGCTCTGTTCCGACAAGGGCTGGATTCGGGCGGTCAAAGGGCATCTGCCCGAAGCCGAGACCACCGAACTCAAATACAAGGAAGGCGACAGCCAACGGTTCATTCTTCATGCCGAAACCACCGACAAGCTGATTTTGTTCGGCACCAATGGCCGCTTCCATACGCTCGGCGTGGACAAACTGCCGCGCGGTCGCGGCTTCGGCGAACCGGTGCGGTTGATGGTGGACCTGGGCAACGAAACCGAGATCGTCGCGCTGTTCAAGCACCAGCCCGGACGCCGTCTGGTGGTGATGGCCGAAGACGGCCGCGGCTTCCAGGTTGACGAAGCCGAGGTGGTGGCCCAGACCCGCACCGGCAAGCAAGTGCTGAACCTGGAAGACGGCGGCTCGGCGCGCATCTGCCTGCCGGTGGAACCCGGTTGCGACGCGCTGGCGGTGATCGGCAACAATCGCCGGATGCTGGTGGTCATGCTGGAGGAATTGCCGGTGATGGCCCGGGGCCGCGGGGTGATCATTCAGAAATACAAGGATGCCAGCCTGGCCGATCTGAAGCTGATCACCTTCGCGGCCGGCCTGTCCTGGCCCAGCGGCGATCGGGTGCGGGTCGAGGCCGATCTTCGCCCGTGGCTGGGGCCGCGCGGCTCGGTCGGGCGTCTGCCGCCCAACGGCTTCCCTAAAGACAACAAGTTCCGGTAACATGAACAAAGTCATCAGCGTGCGCGGGGCGCGCGAGCACAATCTCAAGAACATCGACGTTGATCTGCCCCGCGACCGGCTGATCGTGATTACCGGACTCAGCGGCTCGGGCAAGTCGTCGCTGGCCTTCGACACCATCTATGCTGAAGGCCAGCGTCGCTACGTGGAAAGTTTGTCGGCCTACGCACGCCAGTTCCTGGAATTGATGCAAAAGCCCGACATGGACAGTATCGAGGGTCTGTCGCCGGCGATTTCCATCGAGCAAAAGACCACGTCGCGGAACCCCCGATCGACGGTCGGCACCGTCACCGAAATTTACGATTACATGCGGTTGCTCTATGCCCGGGTCGGCATTCCCTATTCGCCGGCCACCGGCCTGCCCATCGAGAGCCAGACCGTCAGCCAGATGGCCGACCGCATCGCGGAACTGCCCGAAGGCACCCGGCTTTATCTGCTGGCGCCGGTGGTGCGCGGGCGCAAGGGCGAATACCGCAAGGAACTCCAGGAGCTGCGCAAGGGCGGGTTTCAGCGGGTCAAGGTCGACGGCAAGCTCCATGAAATCGACGAAGTGCCGACGCTCAACAAGAAGCTGAAGCACGATATCGAGGTGGTGGTGGACCGGCTGGTGGTGCGGCCGGAGTTGGGCAACCGGCTGGCCGATTCCCTGGAAACCGCGGTTCGGTTGGGCGACGGCCTGGTGTTCGCGGAATTCGTGGATGGCGGCGAACGACTGACCTTCTCGACCAAATTCGCCTGTCCGGTCAGCGGCTTCACCATCGCCGAGATCGAGCCCCGGCTATTTTCCTTCAACAATCCGTTCGGCGCCTGTCCAACCTGCGATGGTCTGGGCAACCGGCATTACTTCGATCCGCTGCTGGTGGTGCCCGACGAACGGTTGAGTCTTCAGAACGGCGCGGTGGCGCCTTGGACCGGGACCCAATCCCATTACTATCTGCAAACGATAGAGTCTCTCAGCCAGCACTACCAGTTTCGCACCGACGCCCCCTGGAGCGAGCTGCCGGAGGCGGCCAGGCAGGTCATTCTCTACGGCACCGGCGAGACCCCGATCACCCTGCGCTTTGAAGACGGCACCCGCCGCTTCGAGACCACCAAGCCGTTCGAGGGCGTGATCAACAACCTGGAGCGGCGCTGGCGCGATACCGAAAGCGCCTGGATGCGCGAAGAACTGGGCAAGTATCAATCGGCCCAGCCCTGCGAGGCGTGCGGCGGCCAACGGCTTAAAGTCGAGGCGCTGGCCGTGAAGATTCGCGGCCTGCATATTTCCCAGGTCACCCAGATGTCGATCCGCGAGGCCGCCCACTGGTTCGGGGAGCTGAACGAGCATTTGCGACCCAAACAGCGCGAAATCGCTCAGCGTATTCTGAAGGAAATCAACGAACGGCTGGGGTTTCTTAACGATGTCGGCCTGGAATACCTGACTCTCGGGCGGGCTTCGGGCTCACTCTCGGGCGGCGAGAGCCAGCGGATTCGCCTCGCCTCCCAGATCGGTTCGGGGCTGACCGGGGTCCTCTATGTTCTGGACGAGCCTTCCATCGGTTTGCACCAGCGCGACAATGACCGATTGCTGATCACGCTCAAACGGTTGCGCGACATCGGCAACACCGTGATTGTGGTCGAACATGACGAAGACGCCATCCGCAACGCCGACTGGCTGGTGGACATGGGACCGGGTGCCGGAGTCCATGGCGGCCGGGTGGTGGCCGAGGGCACACCCGAGACGGTTCAGGCCAATCCCGACAGCGTCACCGCCGGCTACCTGAGCGGCCGGTTGGGCATTCCGCTGCCTGGGGTGCGGCGTCCCGGCCGGGCCGGTCAGTTCCTGGCGGTGGAAGGAGCACGCGGCAATAACCTCAAAGACCTGACGGTCAGGATTCCCCTCGGCACCTTCACATGCGTCACCGGCGTGTCGGGCGGCGGCAAATCGACCCTGGTTGTCGAGACGCTTTATAAGGCTTTGGCCCGGCGCCTGATGGGCGCACGCGAGCACCCGGCCGAACATCAGGCGATCCGTGGCGTCGAATTTCTGGACAAGATCGTCGATATCGACCAATCGCCCATCGGTCGCACCCCGCGCAGCAACCCCGCCACCTACACCGGGGCGTTCACACCCATCCGTGACTGGTACGCCGGTCTGCCCGAAGCCAAGGCGCGGGGCTACGGACCGGGGCGGTTTTCGTTCAACGTCAGGGGCGGGCGCTGCGAAGCCTGCCAGGGCGACGGCCTGATCAAGATCGAAATGCACTTTCTGCCCGACGTTTATGTGACCTGCGACGCCTGCAAGGGCCGGCGCTATAACCGTGAAACCTTGGAAATCACCTTCAAGGACAAGACCATCGCCGACGTGTTGGATATGACGGTGGAAGAAGGCGTCCAGTTCTTTCAGGCGGTGCCCGCCATTCGCGACAAGCTGGAAACCCTGGACCGGGTCGGACTCGGCTACATTCACATCGGCCAGGCGGCGACCACGCTCTCGGGCGGCGAAGCCCAACGGGTCAAGCTGGCCAAAGAACTGAGCCGCCGCGCCACCGGCAAAACCCTGTACATCCTTGACGAACCGACCACTGGCCTGCACTTTGCCGATGTAAGCCAGCTTTTGCGCGTTCTTCATGCCCTGGTTGATCAAGGCAACAGTATGCTGGTGATCGAGCACAATCTTGAAGTGATCAAGACCGCCGACTGGATCATCGACCTTGGCCCCGAAGGCGGCGACGGCGGTGGTCTGCTGGTGGCCGAAGGCACGCCAGAGGAGGTCGCCCTGGTCCCTGCCAGCTATACCGGGCGGTATCTGGCCCCGATCCTGGAACGGGGCGGCCGGCGGCTTCGGCGACCGGGCCTTTAACACGACCTTCGACTTTGACAGGAATGGTTAGTGCAGGAACTCGATGGAAAGATGGGCTATCAAGATCAACCGGATGTTGATCCGCGATTACGGCTGGGACAACGGCCGCCGGGATCTGATCGCCGGACTGACGGTCGCCGCCATCGCCCTGCCCCAAGGCATGGCCTACGCGCTCCTTGCCGGTGTCGATCCCCGGTTCGGGCTCTACTCGGCGATCGTGATCACCGCGGTGGCGTCGATCTTCGGTTCCTCGTCGCATTTGATCAACGGGCCGACCAGCGCGATTTCCCTGGTGGTGTTCAGCGCCCTGGCTTTTTTTGATCCGGACGCGCACCTCGAAGCGGCCGAGGCCATGTTCTTGCTGGGCGTGATGGTCGGCAGCATCCAAATTCTGATCGCGGTGTTCAAACTTGGCGACCTCACCCGCTATATTTCCGAATCCGTCCTGCTCGGCTTCATGGCCGGAGCGGCACTGCTGCTGGCGATCGGGCAAATCGCCAACCTTCTTGGGGTCAGAGATCGCGGGACCGGACATCAGACTATCCTGCACCGGGTCTGGTTGACGCTGACCGAGGGCGATCCGGTCAATATCAAGGCGGTTGTCATCAGCGTCACAACCGTTGCGCTCGCCTTGGTCCTGCGCAAGATGGTGCGCACCTATCGGTTGCCGCAGATGGATATGCTGGTGGCCTTGTTGCTGGTCACCGCGGCGGCTGTGCTCCTGGGCTGGTCGGAACCCGATACTGCCGGGCACACCGCGATTGCCGTGGTTGGGGTGGTGCCGGCCAGCCTGCCCTTGCCGCACATCCCGGAGATCAAATTCGAATGGATCACCGAACTGTCCACCAGCGCGATGGCCATCGCCTTCCTGGGGCTGGTCGAAGCCCTGGCGATCGCCAAATCCATCGCCGTCCACACCCGTCAGCCGATTGACTACAATCGTCAATGTCTCGCCGAAGGACTTGCCAATCTCGTCGGCGGATTCTTCCGCTGCCTGCCCGGTTCGGGTTCCCTGTCCCGTTCGGCGATCAACTTTCAGGCCGGAGCGGCGACGCGGATGTCGGGGGTCATCACCGCGGCGGCGGTCGCGATGGCGCTGCTGTTGCTGGCCCCCTTGATCCATTTCATTCCCAAGGCGGCACTGGCCGGCCTCCTGGTCATCACCGCCGCCCGGCTGATTGATCTGGAGCGCCTGGGCTATGCCTTTCGTGCGTCGAACTATGACGCGGGACTGGTGTTGATTACCGCCTTCAGCGCGATTTTCGTCGGTGTCGAATATTCGATCCTGGTCGGCGTCGCTCTTTCGATCGTGCTGTTTGTGCCCCGGGCAGCCAGCCTGCGGGCTGCCGAACTGGTCGTCAGTCCCGAGCAGGTCGTTCGTGGGCGCCGGCCGACCGATCCGCTGTGTACGGCGACCATCCTGTTCGATCTTGAGGGTGAATTTTTCTTCGGCGCCGCGCCTGAACTGGACCGTTACCTTGACGAGGTGAAGGAGCGTGCGCTGTCCCAGAACACCCGAGTCATCGTGCTTCGGCTCAAACGGATTCGCAACCCCGACGCCGTCTGCCTGGAGCGGATCGATCATTTTCTGCGTGATACCCAAGAACTTGGGATCACGGTGCTGCTCGCGGGCGTTCGCCCCGATTTTCTGGTGGCGATCAACAGCTTGAATTTCCTGGACTGGTATCCTCTTGATCACATCTTTCCGGAAGAAGGCGACCACGCCGATTCCGCCACGCTCAACGCCGTGCGCCGGGCCTACGAGTTGCTCGGGAATGCCAACACCTGCGAACACTGCAAGCCGCCCAAAGAAGCGAAAACCGCTGAGACTGAATGGTATTACATGGTGTAGCACGGCTATGGCGCAACCGGGTGGCCTCAGGTCCCCGTTCGGACGTCCTGGTTCACGCCGACGGATAGGCGGGAGGCCGCGGCTCATACCCCAGACGGTGCATCATCGCGCCATGAGCGTCCACGATGGCCGTTGCCTGGGCGGCGGTTAACGCCAGACGCCAGTCACCGACGCACCCTTTGCGAAAGAATAGCGAGGTCCTCGACAGCCTTTCAGTGAATCCCGCCTCGCGCTCTTGGGACTGAAGCCTGGCGAAGTCCGAATGCTGAACCGCCCTTTCGATTGCCGCCGAACCGAAGTCCAGGCCGAGAAAGTGCGCCACGCCCGTAAAGGTGTCGACCGGGGCGACGACCAGATCCTCGTAACGCACGAGATGGACCGGCATCTCCCCCTGGTCCAGCCAACTGGCAACGTGGGCGCTCCAATCCAACAGGCGCGAGTGGAAGCGCCCACTTCGCGCCCGACGCGGCGATCCGGTCAGCGCCGTGTTCATCCCGGCAATGGCCTGGTCGATGGTAACGTCAAAGTGATGGCTCAGCGAGACCGCAACATCACGGGGATCCCGGACGATGTAAATCACGCCCCGCGCCGCCATACGCCCAAACAGCGGTTCACCGGGCGCGATTTCGGTATAGGCGTCATGGACTTTGATGAAGTGTGGTGCTGGAACCTCGGCGCCCAGGGCCTCGTAGACCGCCGGACGCAATCGGTCGACTTCGTCATCGTCCAGCAGATTGGCCGCAAGAAGCGTCCAGGCGTTAAAAACATCTTTAGACTCAGCCATATAAACGTCGTCGAGGTCATTGATGGGCAACGGCTCCGCCGCACCGGAGGACAGATTGGCCAGCAAAACCCGCATCCAGGTGTTGCCCGATTTTGGATAGGAAGCCAGCCACACGATTCCCCCTCGGGTCATAGGTTCAGGCTCCGCCAATGGCCTTCCAACACCGGAAGGGCTTCGGACAACAGGCCGAGATCATCGGGACGCGACAAGCCGAAGATCGGCACCCGTCGCAACAGGGCCGACGAGGCCGCAAACCACTGTCGCTCGGCTCCCGTCGCCTTGATCATGCGGGGACGATAGGCGTTGCTGCGCAAGGCATTCAGTGCCTTCATGGGGCTTAAACGGTCGATCTCCCACCGCGTCTGCCGGCGATCACCCAAAAGAACATAGATGGCGCCCAACGGCACCTCGTCGGGTACACAAGTCTGCGGCGGTTGGACCCAGAGCTTGGACAGTCCCGCACGAACCGCCGCCCCTCCTTCCATATTCAGGTGTGCGATCACGTTGGACCACAGCTTGATCATGCGGCCATCCGGCCGAAGCGTGGCCTGCCCGCCGGCAAGGACGTCGAGGACACAAATATCGTCGGACAGAAACGGATGGCCGGCGTTGGCCAGGGCGGCGGCAAGGGTCGACTTGCCCGCTTCGGAGGGCCCGCAGAACAGCATGGCCTTGCCGCTGACCTCTACCGCACTGGCATGGACAACATAGCCACCACGCTGGTGGAACAGCACGCCAAGGGCAGTGCCGCACAGGAAAATATGAAAATCCTGGTCCGATCGTCCGTTTTCGGGAGCATAGACGACGGTCTTCCCCCCCGTTACCAAAAACCGCAGCCGTCCCGGAATCTGCACCAGGACACGGTCGCCGGCAATCTGCCAATTCGGCCCCAAGGGAACTCCGTCAGGCAACGCCGCCGGCAGCTCGCCTCGCTTTAACACGATATCGGGTGTCGCATCCGGCGTCACGGGAACGGCCCCCGGAAGCTCGATATCGGTCGCCACGTGACAGCCGCAAATTCTGTAGCGATACTCCACAGAGGCCTCTCCAGACTGGTGGTTGGCGGCTTTGGGCCCCCAGATCATTGCTTTCATCGTTCCGGTCGGGAAATCGGCACTGGCCGGTGGCCGGTGGCCGGTGACTATCCCGACGGGATGGATCGGTCAATGGTTGCGCACCGGACGCGGCTTGCGCTGGCCTTCAGTGGCCAGAAACACGCTGGGAACCGGGTCGCCTCTGACGGCTGGGACCAAAGAGAGCAGGGCATCGTGGGCAATTTCGCTTTATCCCTCCCGACGGGTGGGTTAGGATCGAAGTGTTCGCGTCATCTTTCAAGGAAAATTCAGGGAACAGTGTATGTGCATAACGTTGTATGATGTCGTCCAGCGGGCTCCTGGAGCCCTGGCTGCTGAGATCGACCAGGAAATTATAATTCTTGATGTCAATTCGGCCAAATATCTATCCTTGAACGAGGTCGCCGCAGCGATTTGGCGCACCCTCGAAACTCCGCTTTCGGTTGATGATCTCTGCCAGAGGCTGCAATCCTCCTTTGAGGCCCAGCCCGAAACCATCACAGCCGACGTGCTGGCGTTCCTTGACCGTCTCGACGAACGGGGCCTGTTGCTGCGCGAAACGAAATAATGACTGTGGGTGAGGACGAACAGACCTGGGCCGGTCCGGCCTTCGACCAGCCGTCCCAACCTCTGACCCGGTTCATCATCATTGCCAAAACGCCCCGTGTCGGCAGCCACCTGCTCGGCCGCCTGCTGTGGCGAGCTGGTCTTGGCGTGCCGCATGAATACTACAACAGCCAGTATCTGCCGACATTCGCCCAACGCTGGGGGGTCGATCGGGCGGATCCTTCATTTCCGGCGCGCTATCTTGAGGCTGTGGTTCGCCACCGCACGGTCGGCGGCGTTTGCACGGTGAGTTGCGCGCCTCGGCGTTTCCATCTGTTGGAGGATGGCCTGGCGGCCTGCCAGGGTCTGCCCGGTCCGTCGTTCGTTCATCTGTGGCGGCGTGACAGCCTGGCGCAGGCAATTTCATTACAGTTGGCGACCCAGAGCGGGTTCTGGGACATGACGGCCGAACCGACCAGCCCGCCGGAACCAGACATGGACATCCTGGATCTGGACGCCCTGCGTAGGACCATCCGATGGCTGCTGATGGGGGAACTCTGGTGGCGGGCGGATTTGCGGTGCCGCACCCGTTCATTGATCCATATCGACTACGAAACGCTGATCCGCGAGCCCCAGCAAACCTTGCGGCGCATCGTTGAGGCCCTGGTTCCCGATCGCGCCGCCGTCCTCGGTCCGCCTGCGGCCGAGCCTCCGACGCCTGAGCGGCTGTGGGCGCTCCAGGTCCTTTCCGCGGACCAACGGCGGGGGCTTTACCAGGCTTATCAGGCGCGATTCGGTCCCCTCACGCCCTTGCCCGACCCCTGACCGGATGCGGAACGACGCCGAAGCCGCGCGGCCCGCCGCCGTCGCAGTGAATGGCCCACATCACTTCGTAGGCCGTTTCCAGGTGGGTTGTGAAACGCCCGCAATCAAACAACGGCGCCGACAGCCGGTTGGCCGACAGCCGCCGTCGGAGCGCCGCCAGTTCGTCCCGATGGTTGGCAAGATGGAGCGCCAGGGTTTCATAAGCATCAGGATCGGACGCGATCAGTTCGGGTAGCCCCAGCACCGTCAACAGGCTGGCGGCGACGCGGCCGGCAAAGCTCCGGCCCAGGCACGTCACCACCGGCACCCCGGCCCACAGGGCATCGCTGGCGGTGGTGTGGGCACCGTAGGGCTGGGTGTCGAGACACAGATCGGCCAGGCCAAGGCGGGCCAGATGGTCGGGCAAGGGCAGAAAGGGGGCAAAGACCAGCCGCTCCGGGGCCACGCCTTGCACGGCAGCGTCCCGGCGCAGATTGGCCGCCATCATCTCGTTGCTTTCCAGCAGCCACAACACGGCGTCCTTGACCCGTTGCAGCAGTCGCATCCACCGTTCGAACATGGCCGGAGTCAGCTTATGGGGCGGGTTGAAGCAGCAGAAGACGAAGCCGGACGGGGGCAAACCCACCTCCCGGCGCAACGGACGCGCAGCGGCAATAACCTTGGTCGAATCGTTGCACTGGTAGCTGTCCGGCAACACCACCGGCTGTTCCGAAAAATGGGCGGCCACGGCATCCGGCAGGACCACCGGGTCTCCGATCACATAATCGATGCAGTCGGCGGCCATGGTGCCCGGAAACCCCAGATAGTTCACCTGGATCGGAGCCGGACGGCGCCAAACAATGCCGGTCCGGGCCCCCGCCGTGTATCCATTGAGGTCGACCAGAATGTCGATGCCGTCCTGGTGGATGCGGCAGGCCGCGTCGTCGTCCGAGCACTCGCCAAGCTCGACGAAGGAATCGAAGCCGTGAACAATCCGGCGGCGGATTGCGGTTCCATCATCCCGGCCCAGGGAATAGCCAAACAGGGTCACCCGCCGGCGATCGTGACGCTCGAACAGTTCCGCCGCAAGGTGGGAGGTCGCGTGTTCCCGGAAGTCAGCCGAAAGATAGCCAATCCGGAGAACCGGTTTCAGGGCTGGCGGTTCATGCGGAAAGCATCCCGGCATCGAAGCCCCGGCTCGGAGAAATCGCGTCAAGGCATACTGACGGGCCGCCGCGTGGTGATGAACGGGATCGTCGGTAAAATCCAGTGCGTCAAAAGGGGAAAAACGCTTTTGCCCGATCAATTCGGCGACACCCAAACCGCCGTCGCGCCAATCAGCCACCTCGCGGCTGCGAACGGCCAGACGGGCCCGCACCGCCGGATGATCGGGAAAGCGGGTCAGGGTATGGCGCAGGAACGCCAGCAATCCCGACCGCCCTCGGGGCCAGAGCCCCATTTCCAGGTCCAACGCCATCTGTACCGCCGGAGCGTCCACAGAAGACTGACTCTGCTCTGGCTGTTTCATTGGTCGTGCTGCTCCCTTGCCCCACAGATGGCCCGGCGACCGCATCTTGACGTTTCGCCAAAAAGACCATAAGGTTACCCACCTGGATGATAATTCGAGACTGACACTCATGGCAGACCTGACAGTCGGGCATCTCGCCGTTGCCACCCGTCCCGAAGCACAGGACAAGCGTCCGTGGCTACGGCCGGAATGGGAAGAAATGAACATCGAAACGATTACCAATAAACGTGGGACGAGAACGGACAGCCGTGGCTGTAGAGCGATAAACGAATCAGCATCGTGACGGGGTGTGCGTGGTCGGTCCCGGTGGTGCCCGCAGGGCGTCAGTTTCGACCTGACGCCCGCCGGAGGAAATGCAGGCCCGAGACAGCCCGAGACAGTTTGCTGCAAAACCGCCGGGAGGTTTCATCGGCCCCGTCGTCGGTGCTCGGAAAAGCGTCCAGCGTTTCCCGTATGCCCCGCAGGTCAAACAGGCCGAGGGCTTCAGGCACCTCGGCCATTCTGGTCAATTCACCCTCGAGGGCCGGCAAGGCTTCTTTCATCACAAGATGCCAGTCGGCATTCTGATAGCCGGTCCGGTCGGATTGAATCACTTCAGACGGTAGCCAGTCGCTGAACGCCGAGCGGAACAAACCCCGGAAACGGCCATCCCGGAACTGTTCCCGCAACGGCACACCAAGGCAAAACCTCGCGACCCGAAGGTCAATGGCCGGGTGGCGGCAATCGATGCCAAAGGCGGCCAGATCGCCCTTGTCAAAGTTGGCGAGATCGGGTCCGAACATTCTGTCGCATTGCCACTGGCGTGTTTCCGGGCGCAAGGCCAGGGGCACATCCAGCCCCAACGCGCGCAACCGTGCCTGGGTATCGGCGGCCATAAAACGGTCGCGATTGATGAAGGTTCCGGGCTGCGGTCCGGCCGTCCCGTCACTGTCCTTGCCACGCATCAGGCGGCGCAACTGGCCCCAACGGGCCTCGCCGACGCCCCACCGTAACGTCAGCTTGAGGGCCTTCATGCGGCCAAGGCTCCAATCCCCCCGATGGGCGGCCAGCGACTTGGCGAGTTCCAACCATTGCCGTCCCTGAACCAGTTCGAGAAAATAGCCGTTACCCCGAAAGCTGATGGTACAATTTCCCATTTCACCGGTTAGCAGGACACCAATCCCCTCGTTCCGGGCCTGTTGCAGGATTTCATCCATCCAAGGTCCGCCAACGGGATTGAGCAAGGGCCGATCACTATAAAAAAAGTGGCGATCCAGCACGTCGATCAACCGCCCCTGGGGAGCGGTGACCAGGCGATGGTGGATGTTGGAATAGCGCGCGGCAACCAGCGCCGCAATGGGCCCCTCGTCGGTCAGCAACTTTTGGTTCTGACGCGGGCAAGAGCCTTGGCGGGGGACGGCCGTGAACGCTGTGAGTTTCGCGTTGCGTTCGGCTAGGACACGGGCAGCGCCAGCGGTGATCGCTGAACTGTCGTAACCGGCCGACAGGTAACTGCCGACGGCTTTATCCGTGCGCAGCATCGCGCGCACCGCCACCGTCAAAGTCTCGCGCAATCCCTCAGCATACTCGTGGCTATGGCGAAAGCGGAGGAGCGGGGCCGCCAGGGGATCCCAGTATTGTCTTGATGTCATACCGCCGTCGGCGCGTATGATCAGCACGTGGCCCTTGTCCACGCCTTCGATGTCCGCGAAATAGCTGTGAGTCCCGCGCGAGATCAGCAGCGAGAAGTCGCGCATCCGGGAGTCATCCGGCCGCATGGGAATTTCGGGCAAGGCCAGCAATCCCTTGGGCATGGTCGAGAACGCGAACCAGTCCGCCGCGGCATGAAAGAACAGCGGCCTTACGCCGAAATGATCGCGCACCAGAGTCAGCGTGCGGTCGACACCGTCCCACACCGCGAAGCAGAACGGCCCGACCAGACGCTCGACCACCGCCACGCCCCAGTGCTCATACCCGGCCAGCAGAAGCGCCGAGTCCGCCATGCCCGCGACTCTGTCGTGAGACAAATTCAGGCTCGCCGCCAACGCCTCCCGATTGTCGATCCGCACATCGGCCACCAGGGTGATGCGCCCCCCGCAACCGGACAATGGCTGGCGATCGAAGCGATCCTCGGGCACGGTATGGGTCAGGCCGCTGGCCAGAGCCACCGCCCCATCGTCCCAGAAACCGGTACGGTCCCGAGCATAAAGGGACAACCTGGCCTGCATCCGGCTAACGCGATCCAAGGCACCCGGGCGTCCATCAAAATGCCATATGCCGGAGATTGCCGTCACAAGATCACGCCTTTATTTTCAGAAATTTTAAAGAACGGCCATCAAGAAAAAAATCCATTACCGGGCAAATACCCCGATTGGCACAAAACCGGCCCGGGCCTTTTCGCCTGTTACGACGGTTTCCCGAGAAACACACCAGGCATGGGCGCTCAGCACACCGAGGTCATCTTTCGCAACTCCGAAATGAACGTCCGCCGGCAAGCCACGCCGGCCCAGCATCAGACTGGCTGCTACCGCCTGTTGCAAACAAACCGCGCGAAAGGGCGCGACTTTGCAGCCCCGCGTCACCGCGTGCTGCACCGCCCTGACCACCGGGACAACCGTCGCCTGATCCGACCGGGCCCCCGCTTGTGCCCCGGCCTTCTCGAAGCGCGGGTGCAATCCCAGGCGTGCCATGGCTTGAGCAAAGGGAAACACCATCAGTACAAATCTGGCCACTGCCAAGGCAACCAAAGCCTCGACAACCATCCGACGTTCCACCGGCGACAAACGCCACGCCTTTTGAACCACGCCCTTCAGAACCATCGTGGTGCGGCTCCCGGCGCCGGCAATTGCATCATCATCCGAGCCAAACCTCACCGTTCTTCCAGACCTTCGGGTAGACCATGGGGTTTTACGTGAACCCAGCGTATGAAGAGGTTTGCAACGTGTCAAGCCAGAGCGTCCGGCGGGAGCGAATCGGGCGATCAGGACTTGACCCGGAGCCGTCGTATGAGATACCCAGAAAAAGTATGACGCACCGCTCAGGCCTCCCCGCCGGAGCAAGATGCAGCCAGTGCACGGCGTCCAGGAACCAGGGAGGGGCACATGCGACTGTCATTTCTCGAACTCTTCAGTGATCAGCCGGGGCAAATCCGGGGCAAGGCGATCGGGCTGTCGCTGGTGCTGGTCGGCGCCAATGCAGCGGCTTGGATTTGGGCGCTGGTGGCGTTCCGGGACTACCCGTTGCTGTTGGGCACGGCGCTGCTGGCTTACAGCTTTGGACTGCGGCATGCGGTTGACGCCGACCATATCGCCGCCATCGACAACGTGACGCGCAAGCTGATGCAGGCCGGGAGCCGCCCGGTGGCGGTTGGGTTCTTCTTTTCCCTCGGTCACTCGGCGGTGGTGGTCCTGTTGTCGGTAGGAATCGTCCTGGCCACGAACCTGCTCCAGGACAACCTCGACACCCTGAAGGCGGTGGGCGGCGTCTTCGGCACGGCGGTTTCCGCCAGTTTCCTGTTGGCTATCGCCGCTGTGAACTTGGTGATCCTGATCGGCCTGACGCAAAGCTTCCGGAGGGTGAAGACCGGCGGCAAGCTCCAGGAAGAGGACTTGTCCGGCATGTTCACGGGCGGCGGACTCATGGCGCGGCTATTCCGCCCGCTGTTCGCCCTGGTCAACCGCAGTTGGTGGATGTTTCCCCTGGGCTTCCTGTTCGGCCTCGGCTTCGACACCGCCAGCGAAGTCGGATTGCTGGGCATTTCAGCCAGCCAAGCCTCCCAAGGCCTGCCGGTCTGGAACATCATGGTGTTCCCGGTCCTCTTCGCGGTCGGCATGGCTTTGGTCGATACCGCGGACGGCATCCTGATGCTGGGTGCCTATGGCTGGGCCTTCATCAAGCCCATCCGCAAGCTCTACTACAACATGACCATCACCCTGGTTTCGGTGGTCATCGCGGCATTGGTGGGCGGCATTGAAACACTGGGTCTGCTCGAGGACCAATTCGGCTTCACCGGCAGCTTCTGGAACGCGGTTGGCAACCTGAACAATAATTTCGGCACCATCGGTTATGCCATCGTCGCCCTGTTCGTCTTCAGTTGGCTGGCATCCCTGTTGCTCTGGCGGATCAAGGGCTATCACCGGTTGGAGGCTTGATCGGGGTGGGCAACGGACAGGAGCGGACACCCATGGACGCTTTGGCCTTGCCCTGAATACCCCGGTCGCCTTCATGCTGAACCGACCAGCCGGCGAGAGAGCCGGCTGGATCACCAATTATGATGGTGATGACCCTCACAGAACCACCACGGACCGCAACAGCCAGAAAGGATAATGACCGCAAACGCGCCCAGAAGCAGGCCGTAGACTGCCGATGCCGTGCCCCGTTTGCAGTTCAAAGCCAGGCAAATATAAGTGACCAGATGTTTGATAGCGGTACTCATGAACGATCCCTCCTCTTTGACCGGACGACCAGTTTCGCGCGCCCTTCATAGCACCGGGCTCCGGTGGTCGCTGTGATGGTCCTCACGGAGCCCTGTCGATGCTAAGCAGCTTCGATGTCCCTTGTCGAGCCGCAGGCCACAGACGGATTACCAGTCCCACAGGCAACAATCACACCAAGCGCCGCGCCAGATCGATCACCAGCGCCCTCACGACGCAGTCGCCAGCACCCCCCGTAGCCGATAGAGCGCGTCCAATGCCTCGCGCGGGGTCAGTTCGTCGGGGTTAAGCTGACGCAGCGCCAGCTCCACCGCCGAAGGTGCCGCCGGCGGACTGGCCGGCGCGGCCAGCGCGGCCGGACGTCGGACGGCCGCGGAAAACAGGGGCAGATCGTCCACCAGGCGCGTCATGGCCGTGGCATGATCGCCGGACTCCAGAATCCGCAAAACCTCTTCGGCCCGGGCGATGACCGCCACCGGCAGCCCGGCCAGGCGGGCAACATGAATGCCGTAACTGCGATCGGCGGTGCCGGCCACCACCTCGTGCAAAAAAACCACGTCGCCGTGCCACTCCTTGATCCGCATGGTCTGGCAGGTCAGGCGGGGCAGTTTGCCGGCAAGCTGGGTCAACTCGTGGTAATGGGTGGCAAACAGCGCCCGGCAACGGGTCACGTTGTGAAGGTGCTCGACGCAGGCCCACGCGATCGACAGGCCGTCAAAGGTCGCGGTGCCACGACCGATTTCGTCCAAAATGACCAGCGCCCGGGGGCCGGCCTGGTTCAGGATGGCCGCGGTTTCAACCATTTCCACCATAAACGTCGACCGGCCGCGCGCCAGATCGTCGGCGGCGCCGACCCGACTGAACAGGCGATCCACGACCCCGAACCGGGCGGACGCCGCCGGCACATAGCTGCCCATCTGGCCCAGAATCGCAATCACCGCGTTCTGGCGCAGGAATGTGCTTTTGCCCGCCATATTGGGGCCGGTAAGGAGCCATAACCGACGTTCGGGGGCGAGGCTGCAATCGTTGGCAACGAACGCCGGGCCACCGGCCGCGTCCAGCGCCGCCTCAACCACCGGGTGGCGGCCGGCCTGGATCTCGAAGTCAAGGCCGTCATCAATCACCGGCCGGCACCAACGCCGCTCGGCCGCCAAGGCCGCCAAGCCACACGCGACATCAAGGGCGGCCAGCGCCCGCGCCAGCGCCCCCAACGGCCCGGCCCGTCCGACCACTTCAGCCACCAGATCGGCGAATAACTCCAGTTCCAGTGCCAGTGCCCGGTCGCCAGCCTCGGAAAGCTTGCGTTCCAACTCAGCCAGTTCGAGCGTCCCGAATCGGATCGCATTGGCCATGGTCTGACGGTGGATGAAAAGTTCCCGGTTGGCGCCCGTCAACAACTTGTCGCCATGCGCCGCCGTCACTTCGACATGATAGCCCAGCACATTGTTGTGTTTGACCTTGAGCCCGCCGACCCCGGTTCTTTCAATATAGCGCGCCTGTAAGCCGGCAATCATCCGCCGGCCCTCGTCGCGAAGGGTAAACAACTCGTCCAGCACTTCGGAATAGCCTCGGGCGATGAACCCGCCGTCGCGGGTCAGCAGTGGCAGATCCGTACCCAGCGCCCGCATCAGGCGCGCCGCAAAGATCGCTTCACTGTCACCAGGCTGACCGAGATCAGCCATCAGCCGCGTGAGGTCCGCCGGCCAGGCCGTCGTGGCGGCGGTCGGGGCAAGCAGATCACGTAACGCGGCGGTCCCCCCCAAGGCATCGCGCACCGCGGCCAGGTCGCGCGGCCCGCCCCGATCGAGACCGATCCGCGAGCAGGCGCGCTCCAGGTCCGGGATCTGCTTCAGCAGGTCCCGCACCGCGTCGCGCAGGGTTTCATCGCCCAAGAAGTACCCGATCACATCAAGCCTGCGGTCGATAGCAGAGCCGTCGGTGAGCGGCGTCGCCAGACGCGCCGCCAGCAGTCGCGCGCCCGGACCGGTCACGGTACGATCAATAACCGAGAGCAGGCTGCCGCGATGCTCCCCAGCCAGCGTCCTGGTCAGTTCCAGGTTGCGGCGGGTGGCGGCGTCGATTTCCAGTGTGGTGCCCGGCAGCACCCTATAAGGCGGGGCCAGGGTCGGCGCCTTGCCCTTCTGGGTCAGTTCCACGTAGCCCACCAGCGCGCCGGCCGCCGCGATCTCGGCGCGGCTGAACGACCCAAAGGCATCCAGGGTGCCGACCCGGTACAGGGCCAGCAGACGCCGCCGTCCGTTCTCGCTGTCAAACCGGGCGTCGGGTTGGACCGTCAGCCGTGGCTTCCACTCGGCCAGCAGCTCGAAGATTTCCGGGCGTTGGACCAACCGTTCGGGGACCAGGAGTTCCCGGGCGTCCAGTCGGGCCAGCGCCGCGTTCAGTCCGGTTTGGAGCACCGGTTGCACCGCCACTTCGCCAGTGGACAGGTCCAGCCAGGCCAGCCCTACTTCGCCGGCGGCCTCGGCCACCGCCGCCAACAGATTGTGGCGGCGGGCGTCCAGCAAACTGTCCTCGGTGATGGTGCCCTGCGTCACGATGCGGGTGACGTCGCGCCGGACCACCGCTTTCGAGCCCCGTTTGCGCGCCTCGGCCGGGTCCTCCAATTGCTCGCAAATGGCTACCCGGAAACCCTGGCGAATCAGGCGCAGCAGGTAGCCTTCATGGCTATGCACCGGCACCCCGCACATGGGGATATCTTCACCCTCGTGTCGGCCCCGACGAGTCAACGTGATGTCAAGGGCGCGGGCCGCCAGCACCGCGTCATCGAAGAACATCTCGTAAAAATCGCCCATTCGGTAGAACAGCAACGTATCGGGATACGCCTGTTTGATCTCCAGAAACTGGGCCATCACCGGCGTCGCCCCACCACCGGGCAGCGGCGCGGCGGCGGAAAGAACAGCGGGGGACGGAAGCGCAAAATCGTCGGCCATAACGTATCCTACACCACGATCTCAGCCCACAGCCAGCCGATGTGGCCCCCGCCCATTGCCGGATCGGTCGGGATCGATCACATTATGGTCATCAGACCTGGAGCAACCCTGCCATGATCGAAATCATCCCCTTCCGTTCGCTTGGCCGATTCGACGGCGAGTGGTTGAGTGCCCGCTATCATTTCAGCTTTGCCGACTATATCGATGTGGATCGTATGGGTTTTGGGCCATTGCGGGTGTGGAATGATGACACCATCCTGCCCAACACCGGGTTTGCGCCTCACGGACACCGGGACATGGAGATCATCACCTATGTTCGCCGCGGCGCGATCACCCACCACGATCATCTGGGCAACCATGGCCGCACCGAAGCCGGCCAAGTCCAGGTCATGTCGGCTGGGACCGGCATTACGCACTCTGAATACAACCGGGAGAGTGAGCCGGCGGAAATTTTCCAGATCTGGCTGCTGCCCAACGCCCGCGGCCACGCGCCCCGTTGGGAGAACCGGCCATTCCCCCGCGCCGAAGCCAACGGCCACCTCACGGTACTGGCTTCGGGCCGGGCCGGGGACACTGAACACGGGGCCTTATGGATCAACCAGGATGCCGCACTCTTGGGAGCGGAACTCCGGGCCGGGCAAATTCTCGACTACCCGTTACAGCCCGATCGCCGCGCCTATCTGGTTGCGGGAAGCGGTCATTTCCTGATCAACGGCTGCGAGGTCGTCGCACGGGACGGTGTGGCGATCAGCGATGAGACCAAGGTTTCCATCGAGGCCTTGGCGGCCGGTGAGATCCTGCTCACCGACCTGCCCTGACCGGGTCCCGGCTCCGGCTTGGATGTTGGCGCTACCCGTCGTGAGCATCCACCCCGACGCCCTGGCGGAATTCCAGCTCCGCTTCGTAAATGTCCACCGCCGACTGAAGATTGACCCACAGACTCGGGCTGGTTTCGAGTGCCCGGGCCAAACGCACCGCAATGGGTGGGGTAATCCGCACCCGGCCATTGACGATATTGCTGAGATGCTTGCGGGAAACACCGACCTGTCGCGCCAACCCATTGATCGAAAGTTGTCGCGGCTCCAGATAGTCGGAAACCAGCAGACGTCCTGGTAATGGCGGCTTGATTTCAGTGATCATCATGACGTGAGACACCCCATTTGGTGTTAGGCTTGGTGTTGCGCGCTGACTGACCTCAACTCGGTTCAGCCGAGTCCCAGATGATGCAGCAATTCCGGGGCAAACCACCCGAGACCGCCCAGCACCGCTCCTAACCCGCCAAGGCCGCAGGCAGCCAGCGCCAACGCCGGCATGCCGGTAATGACAGACGCCGATGCCAACACGATGCCGAGCTGAAGCGCAGCGCCGCCAAATTCAAAATTATGATAGGCGGCCAGCGCAAGATCCCGCTCTTCTTCGTAATCATGCGCCTTTGCCATCAATTCTTTCTTACCGTTGGTCTCTACGCTGGACTCCAGTCGGTCGGATGCCGTCTTCCAATCCGCCAGTTGCTTAGTAATCTTAGCCGCCTGCTCACCACTCACGGCTTCCGGCGTCAGGACTTGGAGCAGAGCGGACGAGGTGTTGACCACCGACTGCCGAATATTCTTGGCCTGATAAAAAGCCCAAGTATCCGAGGCCTTGATATTGGCCGTGACTTGCTCGGTCTGGGCACCCTTACCACCGGAATCAACCACCGCCAACAACGCCGCCAGCACCGCGATCAAAATCGCGATCCGCTTGTTATGACTGCCATGACCGTCATGCCCGCCATGAGCCGCCTGTTCCAGTTGCTCGTGCTGTTCGTGTGCCTCATGCGCTTCCATGTCAGTCCCCTTGCAACTCAATCACACCGCATCGGACCCGGCCCGGACCCGACGCTGCGCGCGAACGACTTTATGATCCCTTAAACGGTGACCGAAGCCCGTGAAATCACGGTTATTCAAATTCCCCAACACACTAACCGACTAACCCTTCGGACCGGCCGGGGGGCGCCACCATTTTCGTTACCAGCAGACCATCTCGGCCCCCCCGACAACAACTGTCGACGTTGACAGGACTCCGGGTGGACGACCGGTTGGTGGACGACCGGTTGGTGAACGACGGGCGCCCCGTTTTAAACGACCGAACCGGCAAAGGCCAACCGGGCGGGCGACTCGCCGGTCCTGATCAGGATCGCAAGGACAGAGTCCGGGCGACGCGGGGTGACGAGCACGGACGCCAACCGGTTTCGAACAGCACACCGGGTGTGAGGCCGATCCGGTCAGGAATCTCGGCCACTTCGGCCACACCCAGCCGTTCAGCGGCCGCAATCGCCACCCGGGCGCAGGCCCAGGCATCGGCTCCTGCCTGATGGTGCTCAAAACCGATGCCGAGGTGAGCGGCCACGGCTGGAAGCGTCGCCTTGGTCAACTCCGGCCACACCAATCGGGCGATCTTGACAGTGCATAAATAGCTCAGCTCCGGATAACGCCGGCGACAGCCATCCAGGGCCGCCCGCAGGACGCTGATATCAAACGCGGCATTATGCGCGAGCACCACCGAGCCCACCAGTTCGGGCAAATAAGTCGACAGAACCTCCGAAACTTCGGGTTCATGCGCGACTCTCTCCGGTGTAATGCCGTGAATCTCGATGTTTATCGGCGAAAACCGGAAAGGTCTCGGGCGAATGAACCGTTCTTCGACCCGCACCACCCGATGCCCTTCAATCCAGGCCAGCCCAAGAGCACAAGCACTGCCACGATCTTCGTTTGCGGTTTCAAAATCAATGGCAATGACCGGCATTCGAAAGCTCCGTCAGATCCGGTTCAACGACAATCAGCGAGGCACCCCACCGTGCCCAACGGGTCAGGATTCGACTCAATCCTGACCCTGGCCTGACCCTGGCCTGACCCTGGCCTGACCCTGGCCCAATTCCGGCCTTATTCCCGTGGTATATGGTGAGACTCGTGTCAACGACGCCCGAAAAAACATAACACAGCCCGGTAAACGTTCTATCGCCGATTCGGCACCAACCGGCAACCCTGACCTTCGCCACGGCTCACTGCTTGGGGTTCATAAATTCACGGTCTTCCTGCACCAACAAGAGCGGTAGGCACTGGGGCTCGGTAGCCAAGCCGGCGAGATTCTCTCCTAATCACTTGATTCGCCAGCGCCATAACGCAACCAGGAACGCGGCTGGCGGAAAATCCCAAGGTTCTGTTGCCGATTCCCGGATGGCGGTGACGATGATGACCGAATCGGGCCGATCAACGGCACAAAACCCGAAGAATCACCGGGAATAGACGACGATCATGGTGCTGACCGGCCCCCGCACTGCCGGTGTCATCCGGAACCCGGATGATGCGACGGCTACAGTTATTCCTCTTGCGGCCCCCGCCAAGTTGTTTATATATAGGGTATCGTTTTTCATCCTGAACAAGGACGTAAATATGTCCCTCGACCTCACGGAACTGACGGTGAAGATCGTCTCCGCATATGTTTCCAACAACAATCTTCCGGTCTCGGAAATTCCTACGGTCATCCGCAGCGTTCGTGACGCGCTGACCACTGCCAACCAGCCGCCGGCCGAGCCCACCGAAGAGTTGAAACCGGCGGTCCCGATCAAAAAGTCGGTCACCGCCGACTACATCGTTTGCCTCGAGGATGGCAAACGACTGAAAATGCTCAAGCGACACCTGATGTCGAGCTACAATATGACCCCAGATCAGTATCGGGCAAAGTGGAGCCTGCCGGCGGACTACCCGATGGTCGCCCCGAATTACGCCAAGTCGCGCTCCGAATTGGCACTGAAGCTTGGTCTGGGCCGGAAGGCCGGCTAGAGTCATCTCACAGGCAAAAGCCAACGAGCCCTGCACTCCGAGTTGCATGGCCTCTGGTGTGTTAATCTGCGCGGATTATTCCTCTCTCTCCCCTGCCCAGTCTTGTTTTATCAGGGGAGAGAGAGGCGCGGTGTGTGACGTCAAACAGCCCCTCCCTTTCGCTTCCACCAAAGCGACAGAGAGGGGGTTATACTGAAAAGTCAGGCGATACACCGCCTCACAAGACGGCGTACTGCCGGTTCTACGATGAGTCGCGCGCTTATGCGGCAAGTGACCGTCGGCAGGGAATCGGCATGGCGGCACCACGAGTGACCACCGGTTTGATGCTCCGCATCAAATTCACCACGTCGCCCGGATTGACCCCATCCCGTTCCATCAGGGTCCGGCAAATTGGATCATTGATAAGCTCAAGCAGCCGATGATCGCCCGTCTTCATTTCCGATTCTCCCCATTATGTTGTTTTTTTTGTATTTGCGATCTTTGATCGAGCGCACCTTATAGGGTTCCGGACCGCTTCCGCAACTGGGAACCTGGCTTAAAACCGAGCGGCTAAGCCGATAGGTCATGATCCTTACGCATAGCAGACACCGTCAGCAAATATGGCCGGTTTCGACTCGAAAGCAAGGGTCCGACGCTTGACTGGCAGCGACGCTCAGCGTACCAACGTCAGCAACAGCTTGGCTTCCGTCGGCGCGTTGGGACAAAGGTTCGGTGATGAGATCAGAAGATTTCCCCGGGGCTTCGGAAGCCTCCGCCGCCGTCAATGATCGTACCATATTTTTTATTTGCGGAGTTTAACGATGCAAATTCTAATCATCGGCGGCTTTGGCTACATCGGATCCCAGCTTCTTGAAAGTCTGGCAGCGCATGAGACCTATCGAAATTACGATATCGTGGTCGTCGATAACTGGTCTTATGGCCGGGGCATGGCGCCGCTTCAGGCGCTATTCGAAAGCCGACTGCCTCATTTCCGTTCCTTTTGTCTTGATTTCAGCGAGCCCGGGGATGACACCTTTCGCGATCTAGTCAGGACCAGCGATTTCATTATTAATGTAGCCTCTTTAACTCAAGTTCCCAGCACCAATCTTCACGAGAAATACATTATTGATGGGGTCCGGACGCTGACCGGGTTGCTGACGGCCGAAGGATCGGGCCGGTTGCGCAAGGTCATCGACATCTCCAGCACCAGCATCTACGGCCCGGTGCGCACCCGCATGCCCGAAGTCGCTCCCCCTTATAGCGAACAGGTCTATCCCGACCCCGCGATTGCTCTGCACAACTACGCCGCCAGTAAGCTGATCGCAGAAAAAATCTGGCAGTCCGAGCACTGCCGGGGCCTGCCCTTCACGGTCTTCCGACTCAGCACTGTTTTTGGTTATGCCGTTGGCATGCGCTATAATCAGTTCGTCAACCAGTTCCTGGTGGACGCCGCGGCGGGCCGGCGCACCGTGCTGCCGGGCTCGCCCGACAACATCCGGCCCTTCGTTCACATTCGTGATACTGCCGAATTGATGTTACACCTGTTGGATCATAAGCCCGAAACCAACGGCGAGATTCTGAATATCGGCGCGGCCCGGCTCAATCCGCGATTGGGCGATTTGTTCGAGCGTCTGGCTGCCCTGCTACGGAACGAATTTGGCTTGAAGCCCGATTATGGCTTTGCCGCCGAGCTTGGCCTGCCGACCCTCGAAGAATCCTATCAGGTCGACTTCACCAAATTTGAAACCTTGGTGAAATTTCCGCTCCGCCACGACTTCGAGTCCGGCGCGCGCGAACTGGTTACACGGGTTCTGGGGCGCGCCTGAGCCATGGCCCTGGCCCAGGTCCCTGCCCTTTCGGTGGAGAGTGTTCCCGACGGTCCCCTGGTGCTCGAGCGGTTGGGAAGCATCCTCAGCCAACGCTTGGGGGGACAAGGCGACGCCGAACCGGTGGCATTCTTCTCGGGTAACATCAACGGGATACTCAAACTCCGCTACCAGGGCCGGTATCTTGGTGTGCGGATCGCCCTCAACACCTACCGGTTTCGCTATGAAAAAGATATTATAAAAGAAATATTTGCGCTTTTCCTGATATATTTCGCTCGCGATGCCGAAAATGACGATGTCGCCCGGGACATCGTCGATGGGGTGTTGGCGTCTCCGGTCGGTTCCCATGTCGGGCACGCCCTGGTCCATCGGGTCATTCACTATGACTGGTCCATGGCGACTCTGCCGTGGCCTTTCTTTATCTATGAATGGGTGGATGGCGAGATTCTGTGGGCAGATCCCGATCCCGCGCGATACTGCACCGCCGGCCGGAATCTGGCACGCCTGCACCGGATCACTTTCCAATCCTATTATCGGGATATCTTCCGTATCGGCCGCGAGCCGTTGTCCTGGCATCAGCGATTTGCCGCGGCGCTTGTTGTTGAGCGGACTCAGGCGTTGCCGCGGCTGTCGCCAACCGTGGCGGCCCGGCTCGAAGCTCTCGACCCGGCGTCGCTGTCCCCCGCCCGCCCATGCCTGGTTCACAACGACTACTCGGGCGGCAACATCATTGTCGATTCCGGCGGCGGCCAGAAGGTTATTGATTGGGACAACTGGCTGGTCGACGCCCCCGAGTTGGACCTGATGAAGATGAAATACTGGACCGCCATCGGTGCCGACGGCCTGCTGGCCCCGGATCATCGATTGTATTCCGCCTTCCTCCAGGGGTACAACGGCGTCGCCGGGGCGGTTTTGGACCGGCGGCGGTTCGAAGCTTATGAGCTGTTGTGGTTGACCCGGGCCCACAATTTCGAAAGCGCCCACCGCAGCGACCGCGAGCAGACCGCCGGCGGCTCGACGCTGGCCCGTCACTATCCCCCGGCTTCGGCTTACGAAACCTACCTCAGCGACCTCTAAGGAGACCCCGCACGTGGATATCGCCATCGTCATTCCAGCGCGTTACGGTTCCCGGCGCTTTCCTGGCAAGCCCATGGCCCCCATTCGCGGTCGCAGCCTGCTCAATCGGGTATGGTCCATTGCCAAGGCGGTCACCGGCGCCAGCGAGGTCTACATCGCCACCGATGACCAGCGGGTGGCCGCCCATGCCCAAAGTTTCGGCGCGCAGGTGATCATGACCTCGCCCGACTGCGAGAATGGGACCGAACGGGTTCGTCAGGCCATGCGCACCCTACCCCGCCCCCCCGAAGCGGTGATCAATCTCCAGGGCGACGCCGTGCTGACGCCGCCTTGGGTCGTGCAGTCCCTGGTTGACGCCTTCCTGGCCGATCCCGGACTTCAGCTCGTCACACCGGCGGTGCATCTGAGCTGGCATCAGGTGGAGGAAATCCGCAAGTCGAAGGAGGTCAGCCCGACCAGCGGCACCCTCGTCACCTTCGACAAGAACCTGAATGCCCTTTACTTTTCCAAGACGATCATTCCCTACCTGCGCATTCGGACCATGCCCGAACCGCCGGTCTACCGGCACATCGGCATCTACGGCTATCGCTTCGACGCGCTGGACCATTTGGCCTCCTTACCCCAGACGCCGTTAGAGATTGCCGAGCAGCTGGAACAACTCCGCGCCCTGGAGAACGGCATTCCGATCCGAATCGTGCTAACCGACTATCGCGGCCGCACCCACTGGTCGGTCGATGCGCCCGAAGATGTCGTCAAGGTCGAAGAGATCATTGATCGCGAAGGCGATCTGATCTGAGGAGGTGCGTCCATGGAGATTCTGTTCGCCCGTCACGGCAACACCTTTGCCCCTGGCGATAAGGTCGTCTGGGTCGGCCGGGAAACCGATCTGCCGTTGGTTGACAAGGGGTGGGCTCAGGCCCGGGCCTATGGCGAGGCGCTGATCCGCCTGAACCTGCGACCCGATCGGATCATCGCCGCCTCGCTTCAGCGCACCCGAGGCTTCGCCGACGCCGTCGCCACGACGCTGGACCACAGCCGACCGCCCGAGATCGATTCCCGGCTGAACGAAATCCATTACGGCCACTGGGCCGGCCGGACGTCCGAGGAAATCGCCGCCGATGCCGCCGGTGCCGAGGCCATGGCAGCCTGGAGCGCCCGTGATACCTGGCCGGCCAACGCCGGTTGGGTCACCACCGAGACCGAACTGCTGGACGCCATCCGCGGCTTCGCCGACGACGTGATTGGTCGGGCCGATGCCTCGGGACGCCTGCTGGTGGTGAGTAGCAACGGCGTCCTGCGCTTCCTGCCGCGGGTGCTGGGCGCAACCGACCACGCGCGATCAAGCTATGTCATGAAGACCGGCTACGCCGGCCTGATCGTTGGAACGCCCGGTCATTTCAAGGTACGCTTTTGGAACCTTGACCCGGAAAAGCTGAACCCATAGAGTGTCGCCACGGTACGAAATGAAGATGTGTCGACTCCGTCGAATACTTATTCCGTTGACGAAATACAGGAACCCTCGCCGGTAATCACTGAGTCATGGCAAGGTGCCGTCCGGGAGCGTCCGATGCGCTTGATCAGGTCTCTTATTGGCACGATGATCCTGTTCGGGGTGTGTTCGGGTGTCGCCGTTGCCGGCCTGCCGAATTGCGGCGATCAGCCGATTCGGCTGGCGTTCCATGAGTATGGAATACTGTACAGTAATGGGATCGGCATCAATAAAGACATAGCCGACGAAATTATTAGACGCAGTGGCTGTAAGTTCGAGACATCGGTCTTACCTTGGGCCCGCATCCTCAACAATCTCGCTGCCGGAACCCTGGAAATGGGCATGTCTGGCATCGATACGCCCGAACGAGGGCAGATTGCCTGGTTTGCACACTACTTTTCAGGGAAGACATACGTCGTCATTCGGGCGGATCTGGCACAAACCGTTCGGAGCACCGAAAATTTTATGGCGCAGCCGCAGTTACAGATCGGGATCGTCACTTCATACACCCACGGTCCACATCTCGAGAGCTTCCTGGAGCGTCTTCGGCAAGATAAGCGTGTGCAGGAAGTCCCTGATACAAAAATCAATTTCGTCAAACTCCAGCATCACCGGATTGACGCACTCCTCACGTCCTCACTGGTCTTCGGACAAATGATCCATGATCTGGGACTGGTCAGTGACGTGGTCGTCCAGGACTGGGCACCGGCGGAAAAGCGGCATCCGGTCGGGCTGATCATGAGCAAACATCGCTTTTCCGAAAGCGATGTTGAGCCGTGGCGCGATTTGTTGCGGCAAATGCGGACCGACGGGACCCTAAAGAAGATTTATACGCGCTACCTGCCGGAAGATGAAGCGAATAAGATGCTGACCGATTGGTGAATCGGATAACAACACGCTAACACTTTAGAGGCCTTGTGGGCACAGCCCCCTTAGATTCTCGGTTTGTTTTGATGGTCCGGTCGCTCCGCCCCCTTGCCGGTGCCAGATTGCGCCCGGCAAAACCCCGAAATCTTACCGCCCCTCCTCTGACTCATCATCGCCCCGTCTCGACGGCGGCACCATACGGCCGCGGTTATTGAGGGCGGCAAGGATACCGCTTGGCGACCGCACCCCTACCCCTGGCCGACCCGTGGGCGAAGCCAATGCTGCGGAACGGATACCGGTGGGCAACGGCTCCTCTTTTTGCTGCCTGACATGCTCGCGTGCCCGATTGTCGGCGTCGGCGGCGACCCGCCGTTTGACCTCGGGATCGAGCGTGGAAAACGCCCGGGACGCGAAATCGAAGGCTGGACGCGACCGCGTAACCAGCACTTGCCGGAGCGCCTTCGACACCAATACGGTATCGATCACCCCGGTGCCGGAAACGCCGTCCAGCGCATCAGCCAGAATACCGATCGCTTGAAGAGTGCGCTGATCATCAAGCGACAACTGCAATAGTGCCATGGCGGAGTTCCGTCGGCTTATGATATTTGAGAGCCGGTACCTGATCCGAAAAGGAAGGTTCAGTTCGCCTGAAGCAGGCGCGGTATCGCATCTTACTGAAGCTATATCATTTCCTTATACGCTTCACAATCACGCGCATTATCGAGTCCAAAGGGTGATGCCGGCAGGCCTGCGGGGCGCCGAGTGGGCCATGGCTCAGTGATGTTAACCTCAAGGCTGCGAGTCTGTCACCGGCCCGCGTTGACCACCTTAGCGGCCCCGGCCGTGGCTTTGAGGGTCTGGAGCGTGCGCTCGGTGGCCTGGCGTTCCGCGGCCACCCGAATGATATGATTCCGTAGGTCATCGTCGTGCTCGATCACGCGCCGGAAGTCGGGTTCGGTCAGTTCAAGCAGATGGCAATAGCCGACCGAGCGGACATCCGCCGTGCGCGGCTGGCCCGTCAGAATGGCCATTTCCCCAAAAAAGTCGCCCGGTCCCAGGTGGATCGGCGCAGACCGCCCGGGCACCATCACCTCAACCGCCCCGGACGCAATAAAGTACATCGAGTCGCCACGCTCGCCGCGGTGAACCAGAATCTCGTCAGGCAACGCCAACCGGGCACTCAGCAACCGGGCAATCACCGCCAGGCGGTCCGCGGGCAGTCCGGCAAAAATCGGGACCCGGGCAATCAGCTCCGGCAGTTGCAAGCCCAAATTCAGCTTGGGCGGCGGCTCAACCCCCTGCCAGCGGCGATCCAGGTCTTGCTTGAGGTCGTTGAAAACCTCCTGGCTGATGATCGACTCCGCATACATCAGGGAATATTCGGCTTCTTCCATGCGCAGTGCCGCGCGCTTGAGGTACTGATACTCGACCACCGGCGCATGCTCCGGATATCGCGTCCGAAGCGCCGACAAGGCCTTCTCCACCATATCCCGGCGCCGTTCCAGCACGGTGTCCAACTGCCGGGCGGCGGCTTCACCCAGGATTGGCGCCAGTTTGCGCCGGGTCAACGCCAGCAGCGAAATCAGCACCGCGCGATTGATCAACAGCGCCTCGAACCGAAGCGAGAGACGCCGGGCCAACGGGCCGCGCAGATTGAGCCAACGCTGAAGCCGTATCGCCCATAGCATATGACGACTGAAGCCCAGGGCGTCCCTGGCCGCCTGTTCGTATCCCGCCACGCCTCGGGTTTTGGCGCCGTCAAGCAACCAACCGGTGCGCTCGGTCAGAGCCTCGACCACCACGCGCGAGATAATGCCGCTCTTGAAGTTGTGAAGGTAAAGCTCCTCTTCCCGGTTGACCAGAATCACCATGCCGATATAAAGGCGATCATTAAGACACAGAGCCGATGTCGCCGCCAGTTCCTGCTCAATGGCGGTCAGGCGTTCGGCGTACTGTTCCACGGCGCGGCGGGTGACGCCGGGATCAACCCGATAATCCCGTGACACAGCCTGGACTTTTTCAACCACGGTCGAGAGCGCCAGCGCCAAGGCCCGGTTGCGCATGGCCAGCTCGGCTGCCGACAGTCGGTCAAGCCCCAGCAGTCGAATCAGCGGCCGGAGGGTGGTCCCGTGCAAGAACAGCGTCAGCAGCACATAACCCGGCGCCAACACCGCAATGAAATGCACGATTAACGGATCGACGTCCGAATTTTCGGTGACGGCCAGGGCCAAGGTCAGCGAAACCGCGCCGCGCAGCCCGCCCCACAGAATCACCGCGCTGTGGGCCGGAGCGACCCGTTGAGCCAAGCCCAGCATCGACAGGATCGGCAACAAACCAAACAACACCGCCGCCCGCGCCGCCAGCGCCGCCACCATGACCAAGCCCAGCAACAAGACCTCGCTGAACGTGACGTTGGTCAAGTACTGGGGAACCAACATCGCCGCCAGCAAAAAGATCATCGAACTGGCCCAAAAACCCAACTGGCGCCAGATGACCTCCAGATCACCCCAGGTCTCGGGCGACACCCGGGTGCGTCCAACCGAACCGACCACCAGCGCATTGACCACCACTGCCACCACCCCCGAAACCCCAAGGTAATGATCCGCAACGATATAGGTCAGATAGGCGAATGCTACGGTCAGCGACACTTCTGACAATGGTACATTGCGTAATGGCGCAACCAGATAGCAAAGAAATCGCCCCATACCATAACCGATCGCGACACCGCCGCCGAAGTTGATCAGAAAGTCGATCACCGCGTCGCCCAAAACCGGCTGCCGGTCTTGGGTCAACATGGACAGCAGGAGCGTGAACAACACGATCGCGGCGGCGTCGTTCAGCAGGCTTTCGCCCGCAATCAACAGGGTCAACCGGCGCGGCGCGCCCAGATCCCGGAAGATGCCGATCACCGCCGTCGGGTCGGTGGTCGCCAGGATCGCGCCAAGCAGCAGGCAGCCGACCAACGATACGCCCGAGGGTTTCCATACCGCGAAACCAACCACAAAGGTAGAAATCAGCACGGCCACCACCGCCAACATCAGGATGGGCGCGATGTCATCCAGCAAGCGGCGAACGTCGATAAAAAATGCGGTTTCAAACAGTAATATCGGCAGAAAAATCACCAGAAACGCTTCGGCGCTCAGATTGGTGTCGCCTAAAGTGCGCAGAAAGTCGCTCAAAACCCCCAGGCCGTCGAGATCGCCGGCAAAGCGAATCAGGATGCCCAACGCCGTCCCCACCACCGCCAGCAAGACCGTGTAGGGCATATTGAGCTGATTGGCGAGGGGCGGCAGCAAGCTGACCAGCGCCAGCAACCCGGCAATTCCAAAGACAACGACGCTGATATCCTGCATGATCCGGACAATCCTTGAATTGCCCATACCGTACCGGCTTGGCGACAGCCCGGCAAGGCCGCTGACTTCCAGGCCGGTCTTCTGAATGGCAACGGGGTCTGACGGCCAAGGCTGTTCATGCAGATGGCCGGGTGCCCTTCTTTCCAAAGTCTGTTATGTTTCGGCAGGCGATCGAAAGGAAGTCCGAATGCCGGGTCCAGAAGCGCAAATGCCGTCGCGCCGGCCTCAGCGCCCGGTTGCCGTGGCGCTCACCTTCGAACCGGGTCAGGAAGGGCTACCGCGGGTGGTCGCATCCGGTCGTGGTTTTGTCGCCGAACAGATTCTGGAATTGGCCTTCGCCAACGGCGTCAAAGTCCGGGAAGATGCCGACTTGGCCCAGATTTTGGCGGCGGTTGAGGTGGATTCGGAAATACCCATTGAAGCCATCGTTGCCGTTGCCGAGATTCTGGCCCATGTCTACCAGGCCAACGGCCAGTGCCCTGAACCGGAAGGCCCGGCATGATGACACCGCCCCCCGTCACCATCCTGAACCCGAACCTGCCGGCGGACCCGGATAGTGTGGCCCGGGCGATCGCAGCCCTTGTCACGATCGTTGACGGCGCCCGCATTCGGACCGAAGCGGGCGAGTCTATCGACTTGGCCGGATTTAACGCGGGAGTCCGCGCCCTTTGTACCGCCGTTGGCCACCTTGACCCAGCCGCGGGGCAACGGCTGGTGCCGTCGCTGGTCGGCTTGAGCCAAGCCCTGGATACACTGGCAGCGCAGTTGAAGCGCCGGAAACACGACGCCGACGAGCAGGCCCGACGCCGCGCCGAGGGGACCCCAGCACCCGCGCGGGTTGCCGAGACTTACCGTTCGACCAACCAGCGCGGCACATGACCCGGACGGCGCCGTGACTTCCCCATCACCCGACCTGGACCTGGAAACCCTTCTGCGCTTTGCGCTGGCGCTGGCGGCCGTTCTGGCCCTGATCGGCTTTTCCGGTTGGGTTTTACGACGTCTGGTCGCTAGCGGCGTGATTACCGGGGCCCTGCTGCCGGCCGGTCCCGGCCGACCCCAACGCCTGAGCATCGTCGAAGTCCGGCAAGTGGACGTCCGACGCCGGTTGGTGTTGATCCGCCGGGACAACGTCGAACATTTACTGCTGCTGGGGGCGACCGGCGAAATCGTGATCGAGACCGGAATCGTCGCCGGGGCCAATCCACCGTCACCCCTTCCGTCCGCCACCGGCAACGTCCCCAAGGACACCCCTCCATGACTGCGCGCCCGCTTACCCCCTCCGCACGGGTCGGGGCCGTGCTGGCCGCATCCGTCGGCCTATGGCTCCTGGCACCGACCGGGGCCATTGCCCAGAGTGTCAGCCTTGATTTGGGCGCCGGCGGCGGCGGCACCATGACCGGCCGCATCCTGGAGTTGCTGGCGCTGATGACGGTGCTGTCGCTGGCGCCGTCGATTCTGGTCATGATGACCTGTTTTACCCGGATTATCATCGTGCTGTCGTTCTTGCGCACCGCCATGGGTATTCAGCAGGTGCCACCGAACACCGTGATGATCAGCCTCGCCCTGTTCATGACATTCTTCATCATGGCTCCGGTGTTCGAAAAGTCATACCATGACGGCATCAAGCCGTTGATCAACGAAGAAATCGACGAGGTCGAGGCGTTCAAGCGCGCGGTCAAACCGCTTCACGCTTTCATGCTGCGCCAGACCGGGGAACATGATCTGCAACTGTTCCTGGACATGTCCCGCAGCCCGCCGGTGACCGACCCGACCTTAATTCCGCTTCAGGTTCTGGTTCCGGCGTTCATGATTTCGGAAATCAAGCGGGCTTTCGAAATCGGCTTTCTGTTGTTCCTGCCCTTTTTGATCATCGACGTGGTGGTGGGCTCGATCCTGATGGCCATGGGCATGATGATGCTGCCCCCGACCATGGTCTCGATGCCGTTCAAGATTATCTTTTTCGTGGTGGTGGACGGCTGGTATCTCGTTGCCGGCAGTCTCGCTAAAAGCTTCGGGACTTATGATTGATCGCTATGGAAGAGCGGCGGCTGGCACTGCAAGCGGAATGTGACGCAGGCAAGACGTCCAAAGAGCGGAACCGGCTTGGCCAGTTCGCCACACCGACCCGTCTGGCCACCGCGGTCCTGGAACAGGCTCGCAGCCTGCTGCCGCCCGATGCCCCGGTTCATTTTCTGGATCCGGCGCTGGGCACCGGTGCCTTTTACTCGGCCCTGCTGCGTGTCTTTTCCCGCGAGCGGATCGCCCGGGCCAAGGGTTTTGAGATTGACCCCCACTATGAGGCGTCAACCCGAACGCTGTGGCAAAACCATCCGCTGTCCCTGACGCTGGGCGACTTCACGACGGCACCGCCGCCCAGCGCGGCCGAACGGTACAATCTGATCATCTGTAATCCACCCTACGTGCGCCATCATCATCTGGGCGCCCTGGCAAAAGCGCGATTGCGCGCGGCATCGGCCCAGGCCTGCGGCGTGGAAATCAGCGGCCTGTCCGGCCTGTACTGCTATTTCATGGCGCTGGCTCATGCCTGGCTGGCCGAGGATGGACTTGCCGGCTGGCTGGTTCCCAGCGAGTTTATGGACGTCAACTACGGCGCGCCGATCAAGCAGTACCTGCTCAATCACGTTGAGCTCTTACAAATTCAGCGATTCGATCCCAGCCACGGACAGTTCGACGATGCGCTGGTGTCGTCTGCGGTGGTGTGGTTCCGCAAGCGGCCCCCCGCCGCCGGTCATCAGGTGACGTTTACCTTTGGCGGCACGCTCGGCAATCCGGCACGGCGACATTCGGTCCCGGCCAGCGCCTTGCAAGCCGAGGGGAAATGGACGCGCTTCCCCGCAGCCCGGGTAAGGGAGGTCGCCAGCGGCCCGATCCTGGCCGATTTCTTCAGGATTCAGCGGGGTCTGGCCACCGGCGACAATCGCTTTTTTATCATGAGCCGGGAGCAGATGGCGGAACGCCAGTTGCCGCCCGAGCTGTTTACGCCGATCCTGCCGGGGCCGCGTTATCTGCCGGAGAGCGAAATCGAGGCACACCCCGATGGAACCCCCAAGCTCGCACGCTCGTTATTTGTGCTGAACTGCCGCCTGCCCGAAGAAGAGATCGCACAGCGGTATCCGTCGCTATGGGCGTATCTGCAAACCGGCAAACCCACGACATCCCAGCGTTACCTCTGTCGCATGCGCTCGCCGTGGTATGCGCAGGAAAACCGCCCGCCGGCGCCGTTCGTCTGCACCTATATGGGCCGGGGCGGGAAGGAAAGCAGACGTCCCTTCCGCTTCATCCTGAACCCGTCAGGCGCAACAGCCGCCAATGTCTATCTGATGCTTTACCCCAAACCATTGCTAACCCGGGTGCTGCAAGACCATCCCGAATTGACCCGGACGGTCTGGCAGTGCCTGAACGCGATCAATCCTGAGCTTCTCAGCGAAGAAGGCCGCATTTATGGCGGCGGCCTGTATAAGCTGGAGCCAAAGGAACTGGCAAACGTCCCGGCCGACGCCTTCGCCGCGCTTCTCGCAGAACATCAGCACCATTTAAAGTTATCATTTGACGTTATCACTTGACGTTGGTCCGATACGCAAACCTTAGCGTCCTTCCAGCCGTCGCTTCAGCTCCATATCGTTTTGAAGCAAAATCGCCTGCCCTTCAAGCAACTTGACCATCAAGCCCTCCAGCCGCGCGATGGCCTCGCCGTGCTGCCCAAGGATCACCCCCTGGTTCGCGATGGCCTCTCCCTGGTTCGCGATGGCCTCTCCCTGGTTCGCGATGGCCTCTCCCTGGTTCGCGATGGCCTCGCCCTGTTTCGCGATGGCCTCTCCCTGTTTCGCGATGGCCTCTCCCTGGTTCGCGATGGCCTCTCCCTGTTTCGCGATGGCCTCGCCCTGGTTCGCGATGGCCCCTCCATGCTGCCCAAGGATTACCCCCTGCTGCGCAATGTCGGCACGAATCAGGGCGGTATCAGCCTGCCGCCGTTGATCGAGTCCAACCACCGCCTCCTGCACCGCTTCATACACGGCATCTCGGGTCGGCCGGTCGTCAAGCAGTTCCGCCAGAACGTCCGCCGCTGCCAGGGCTTGTGTTTTGGAAAAACCACCGGTCTGTAACTTATGGGCAACCTTTTGAGTGTCAATGGCGCTCATGGGCTGAAGCCTCGAGTCAAAATCGAACGTCCCTAGTCTATCACGGCAATCATCGACGGGCCAACCCGGCACCGGCAACCATCCTTAGTTTCCGGTGAAGACCGCCGGACGCTTTTCCAGGAACGCGTCAATCCCCTCGATATAATCGTTGCTGTCCCAGACGACCCGGCGGACGCCCTGAAGCCGTTCGAAACCTGCGGGCGAGATGGCGTGGGCCGCGGCCAGCACCCGGAGCGATTCCTTCATGGCAATGACGCTGAGCGGGGCATTGGCCGCAATCTTCCTGGCAAGCCCCATGGTGAAGGCTTCGATGCGATCGGCCGGCACCAGATGATTCAGGACATTGGCCCGCGATAACCGTTCCGCCGAAACCGGCTCCGCACCGAACGCCATTTCCTTCAGTAAGGGGAGCGGCACCACCGTCATAAAGTTGAGCAGGCCGGTGATGTTGTAGGGGATCCCGAGCTTGGCCGGCGTCAGGGCGAACGTCACATCCGGAACCGCAACGGTGATGTCGCAGGCCAAAGCCAATTCGCAACCGCCGCCCCAAACGCCCCCTTCGAGCAGCGCGATCACCGGGGCCGGGAATTCGGCGATCTGCCGGATAATCCGGCGTAGCGGGTCGTCATAGCCCAAGGGATCACGGCGGGTGTGGGGCAACTCGTTCACGTCGTGGCCTGCCGACCAGATGCTCGCCCCCGGTTGAGCGCGCAGAATCACCACACGAACGCTCTCGGCCCGAAACGCCTCAAGGGCGTGGAACATGGCGTCGATCAGCCGCTCACTCAAGGCATTGCGCCGTTCGTGGTGGTCCATGATCAAGATGCCGATATGCTCCTCGACCCGGCTGTGTATGAGGTCCATCTGCGCCCCCTTCACCTGATCATCAAAACAGTGTGCGCCGGCGGCGCCACCGGGGGGCTCCTGGAAAACCGGTCCCCTGGAACCTGTATTATGCCCCCTCGAGCCTGCGGATGGCCGTAAGAAAGATATCGGCGTAGCGTTCCAGTTTGCTACTGCCAACGCCGGTCAGGCCGGCAAAGGCGGCGCGGTCGGCCGGTCGTTTGACCGCCATCTCTTTCAGGGTGGTGTCATGAAAGATCACGTAGGCCGGTACCCCCTGTTCTTTCGCCAGGTCGGCGCGCACGGCGCGCAGGCTCTCGAACAGTGTGGCGGCAGCCCCGGCCATGGGCGCGGCCGAAGCCGGGGCGGTCGTCGGATCGGTGCTCCGGGAACGTCGCGCGCCACCAAGCGCGCGGCTGGTGTCAGCCTGGGGATCCCGGCGCAACAAGAGCGGCTGCTGGCCCTTCATCACCGGGATGGCGGCGTCGGTCAACCGGAAGCCATGGGTTTCGGAATCGACGCTGACCAACCCCAGGGCGATTAATTGCCGGTAGATGCCCTGCCACTCGCGCTTGGATCGCTCGGCGCCGACACCGAAGGTCTTGATCCGGTCATGGCCACAGCGCAGCACCTTTTCACCGGCCTCGCCGCGCAGCACATCGATCAAATGACCGGCCCCGAACCGCTCGCCGGTGCGATAGACAGCGGCCAGCGCCATCTGGGCCGCCACCGAGGCGTCCCACATGTCCACCCGCTCGAGACACGTGTCGCAATTGCCGCAGGGCTCGGCCAGCGTCTCACCGAAATAGCCGAGCAGGGTCTGGCGCCGGCAGCGCGGCGTCTCACAGTAGCCAAGCAACGCCTCAAGTTTGGCGCGCTCGGCATGCTTGTGGGCGTCGGGTGCCGCCGAGGCGTCCAGCAACTGGCGCACCAGCACGACATCGGCCATGCCGTAGGCCATCCAGGCGTCGGCCGGCGCCCCATCCCGGCCCGCCCGGCCGGTCTCCTGATAATACGCTTCCAGAGATTTCGGCAAATCGAGGTGGGCGACGAAGCGAACGTCCGGCTTGTCGATGCCCATACCGAACGCGATGGTCGCCACCATCACCAGACCGTCGGCCCGCAGGAAGCGGTCCTGATGAGACTGGCGGATCGCGGCCGGCAGACCGGCATGGTAGGGCAGCGCCTCCCGGCCCTGACCGGTCAGCCACGCCGCGGTGTCGTCGACCTTATTGCGCGACATGCAATAAATGATACCGGCCGCGCGCGGATGGCGGTCACGCAGGAAGGTCAGGAGTTGCTGGCGGGGATTATCTTTGACCGTGACGCGGTAGGTGATATTGGGCCGGTCAAAGCTGGTGATGAACACCCGCGCCCGCTCCAACCGCAACTGCCGAATAATGTCGGCCCGGGTCCGGTGATCGGCGGTGGCGGTCAGCGCCAGCCGCGGCACGTGCGGATAGCGTTCGTGGAGAAATGATAATTGCAAGTACTCGGGGCGAAAATCATGCCCCCATTGCGAGACGCAGTGAGCCTCATCAAGGGCAAAAAGCGCCAACCGTGACCGGTCGAAGAGATCCAGACAGCGTGGGGTCACCAACCGCTCGGGCGCGACATAGAGCAGATCGAGCGAGCCCGCTTCGACGGCCCGTTCGATCTGATCGGCCTCGCGCCAGTCCACCGTCGAGTTGAGATAGGCCGCTCGCACACCAAGCTGACGCAATGATTCGACTTGATCGCGCATCAGCGCGATCAGTGGCGACACCACCACCGCGACACCCGCCCGAACCAAAGCCGGAATCTGGTAACAGAGTGACTTGCCACCGCCGGTCGGCATCAGCACCAGGGCGTCGCCGCCATCCAGCACATGGGAAATGATGTCGGCCTGGGGACCACGGAACGCGTGGAAGCCGAAGACCGAGCGCAACACAGCCCGCGCCTGTTCGTCCCCTGCCCGCCCTGCCACCGCCCTGCCCGCCACCAACGCCATCGCCCGCACTGCCCCGGCCCAACTGCATGCCGTTGCATAGCACAGTTTCCGGTCAGCCCAAGCTCCCCGGAGTCCCCGCACTTTTCCGAGGCTTCGGCGCTGTCCCTTTGGAAAATACGCGAAAAGGTGCTTTGCCGGACCGCTTCGGCGGCGTAAAGTTCGGCGCATGGTCGCGATCGAACCCAAAACCGCCCTGGTTACTGGTGCTGCCCGGCGCATCGGCCGGGCCATCGCCCTGGATCTTGCCGCCCATGGCTGGACGGTCGCCGTTCATTGCCACCGCTCGCTGAGCGAGGGCGAACATGTGGTGGCCGAGATCAGCCGAAACGGCGGACGGGCGCTGCTGGTGCCAGCCAATCTGGCCCGGGAGGACGAGGTTGCCACGCTGGTGCCACGGACCGTCGCGGAACTGGGGCCGCTCACCTGCCTGATCAACAATGCCAGCGTGTTCGAGGACGACCGGATCGACACGGTGACGCGCGCCAGTTGGGACAGCCACCTTGAGGCCAATCTGCGGGCGCCCCTGGTGCTGACCCAGGCCTTTGCCGCTCACCTGCCGGACGGAACCGGCGGTGCCGTCGTCAACATCCTGGACCAGCGGGTCTGGAATCTGACGCCCTACTTTCTGTCCTATACAGTCAGCAAGTCGGCGCTGTGGACGCTGACCCGGACGCTGGCCATGGCGCTGGCCCCGCGTGTTCGGGTCAACGCCATCGGCCCCGGCCCGACCCTCAAGAGCGAGCGCCAGACCGACGAGCATTTTCTGGCCCAATGCCGGCGATTGCCGCTTCAACGCGGCACCACCCCCGCCGAAATCTGCGACTGCCTGCGCTTCATCCTGAGCGCCCGGGCGCTCACCGGGCAGATGATCGCCCTGGATGGCGGCGAGCATCTGGGCTGGGCACAGCCCGCGACCGGCTTTGTGCCGGTGGAATGAGGCGCCGGCCGGGACTCGGCATGCTCTCGGTCGTTCCGTACTCTTGGAGTTGTTCACAGGCCGGCATCACCGCCGCGATTCGGACACAAATCGCGCCCGCGTGGGCCCGGAACCGGGGATGGCCATTGATGACATATCCTTGACAAAATTATCCTGACGTTATTTCAAAGGGTTATTTTTTCTGCCTTGTTTTTAGGCAAAGACGTGAGAGCCAAGCGAACCCACGAGTCGCGACCCTTGGCGGCGAGTTATCCAGAGACTTATCCACAGGGATTGGGGATAGTTTTAAGAGTTCTGGCACCGGAACAGGTCATCGGAAAAAGGTGGCGATTCTCGGCCTTCGCAAGACCGAAACGCGTTGACGACGCACTGACGGCGGTTGACCGCCCCCCGTGTCCGGAGCAAGACTCCCGTTCATGCCAAGGTCCGACTCCGAATCCCCCCGTCTGCCCACCGACGCCACCGATGGCGACGTCCTCCCCGATCCCGGCCCGGCCGTGACCCAGCCGTCCCCCGTCCAATCCACCGTCATCCGCAGCCTGGAGCGGGGCGTGGCGGTGATTCGCGACCATCTGAAGACGCTCCCTCAGGTCCCCGGAGTTTACCGGATGCTGGGCGCCGACGGCACGGTGCTGTATGTCGGCAAGGCCAAAAGCCTGAAAAAGCGGGTGGCCAACTACACCCTGCCGGCCCGGCAGCCGATGCGCATCCAGCGGATGATCGCCGAAACCGCGGCCATGGAGTTCGTCACCACCCATACCGAGGTGGAGGCGCTGCTGCTGGAAGCGAACCTGATCAAGCGCCTGCTGCCGCGCTACAATGTGCTGCTGCGCGACGATAAGGGATTTCCGCACATCCTGATTTCCTCGGATCACCCGTTCCCGCAACTGACCAAGCACCGGGGCCTCCGCTCCGAAAGTCAAGGCGATTACTTCGGCCCGTTCGCGTCGGCCAGCGCGGTCAACCGGACCATCGCGGCGCTCCAGCGCGCCTTCCTGCTGCGCAATTGCGCCGACACGGTGTTCGCCAGCCGCTCGCGCCCCTGTCTCCAGTACCAGATCAAACGCTGCACCGCGCCGTGTGTCGGCCGGGTCTCGGCCGCGGCGTACGGCGAACAGGTGGACCAGGCCCGGGCTTTTCTCCGGGGCCGGTCCCGGGATATTCAGGCCCAGTACGCGGCGGCCATGCTGGCGGCCAGCGACGCCCTCGATTACGAAACCGCGGCGCGCTACCGCGACCGGGTGCGCGCGCTGACCGCCATCCAGGCGCACCAGGACATTAATTTTGAGAATCTCGACGATGCCGACGTGATCGCCGCCTGTCAGGAGGGCGGGCAGACCTGTGTCCAGGTGTTCTTCTTCCGGGGCGGCTGTCACTACGGTAACCACGCCTATTTTCCCAGCCACGATCGCCAGCAGGAGGTGGAGGAGGTCCTGGGCTCGTTCCTGGTCCAGTTTTACGAGAACAAGTCCCCGCCGCCGCTGGTGCTGTTGAGCCACGACGTCCCCGAACGGCCGCTGATCGCCGAGGCCCTCAGCCTGCATGCGGGCCACCGGGTCGAGCTGGCGGTGCCGGCCCGCGGCGACAAGCGCCGGGCCGTGGACCACGCGACCACCAACGCCCGGGAGGCGCTGGCCCGGCGTCAGGCCGAAACCGCGTCCCAGGCCCGGTTGCTGACCGGGATCGCCACGCTTTTTGAGCTTGACGAGGCCCCCCGGCGGATCGAGGTGTACGACAACAGCCACATTCAGGGCACCAACTGCATCGGCGCCATGATCGTCGCCGGACCTGAGGGCTTCATCAAAAACGCCTACCGCAAATTCACCATCGTCACCCCCGAAGCCATGGGCGACGATACCGGCATGATGCGCGAAGTGCTGGGCCGGCGCTTTGCCCGCGCCATCAAGGAGGACCCCGAGCGCCGCACCGGCGGCTGGCCCGATCTGGTCCTGATCGACGGCGGCCAGGGCCAATTGTCGGTGGCGCTCGAGGTTCTGGCGGGCTTGGGGCTGGACGATGTCCCGGTGGCGGCCATCGCCAAGGGACCCGACCGTAACGCCGGCCGGGAACGCTTCTTCGTGCCCGACCGCCCCCCCTTCGCCCTGGAGCCCCGGGACCCGGTGCTCTACTACCTCCAGCGGCTGCGCGACGAAGCCCACCGCTTCGCCATCGGCACCCACCGGGACCGCCGGATCAAGGCCATCGGCCGCTCCGAGATCGACCAGATTCCCGGCATCGGTCCGGCCCGCAAGAAGGCCCTGCTGCTCCATTTCGGCAGCGCCCGGGCGGTGGCCGCCGCCGGGCTTGCCGATTTGGAGGCCGTCACTGGCATCAGCAAAACCGTCGCCCGAAAGATTTATGATTTCTTCCATGGCGAGGGGTAAAATTTCCGGACGGTTGGCCCCGTGGAGGTTTGACCAGCACACTTTATGGGCGCTGGCCTGAGCCATTGAAACCCTGTACACTGACCAGCCGCTCGGAAGGCTCGACTCCCCGAGTCCGGTTCTGTCTTCCCGTTTACGCCGGTCTCCTCCCCCATGCTTCTGACCTTGCCCAATCTGCTGACCCTGGCCCGCATGGCCGCGATCCCGCCGGCGGTTGCGTTGTTTTTTGTGCCGGCGGACTGGGCCGACTGGGCGTTGCTGGCGCTTTTCGGGGCGGCCGCCATCACCGACTGGCTTGACGGCTATCTGGCCCGGTTGCGGGCCGAGGAATCTGCCTTCGGCCGCTTCCTTGATCCCATCGCCGACAAACTGCTGGTCTCGGCCTTGCTGTTCATGCTCGCGGCAACGGCGCGGCTGCCCGATCTGGCCGTGGTGCCGGCGGTGGTGATCCTGTTGCGCGAACTGTTGATTTCCGGCCTGCGCGAGTTTCTCGCCGGCCTTTCGGTGCCGCTGCCGGTGAGCCGCCTGGCCAAATACAAAACCGCCGTCCAAATGGCGGCGATCGCGCTGTTGATCATTGGCCCCCACGCCACCGCGGCCCTTCCGTTCGACCGAATGGGTGCCGCCGCCTTGTGGCTGGCCGGGTTGCTCACGGTCCTCAGCGGCTGGGATTACCTGGCCACCGGCCTTCGCCATCTGGTGAAATAGGCGACCGCCACCGCCCCTTGATCTCGGCCCTTGTTCTCGGCCCCGACCGTGGACTCCAGGGGCGAAACGCCCCCGGAGTCCGGTCTGATGCGATCAGGACGCCTGGCGGCGCTCTAAACGGGCCGAACTGCGGCCAAGCCCGATGGCTTTGGCAAATTCGGATCGCTGGGCCGCGTAATTCGGGGCCACCATCGGGTAATCCGCCGGCAAGCCCCAGCGCGCGCGGTAGTCGTCCGGCGACATATTGTAGGTCGACCGGAGATGCCGCTTCAGCATCTTCAGTTTCTTCCCGTCTTCCAGGCAAATGATGTACTCGGGCGTTACGGACTTACGCACGGCCACCGCGGGCTTCAACGGCTCCGCTTCGGCGTCCGGCGGTGCGCTGTTGAGTTCGCTCAAAGACAAAAACACCGTGTTGATCACGTCCGGAATCTGGTGGGCGGGCAGCACGTTCTTGCTCACATAAGCGGATACTATTTCGGCGGTCATCTGGAGCGCGGTGCTCTCGGGCAGATCGTTGTGTAGCGGATCACTCATGGGGCGATGTCCGGTCTTTGATTATCGAGATGCTTGTGGAGTGGCACAAGAGATTTTGGCTGTCAATAAATTTCGGATCGCATCAATAAATTTATTGTGCTTTCGGAGATGTCGGCCGAACCGCCCAAGACCGGCCACGGTCATTGCGGCCCCCCGGTTGGCGATCGACGGTCAATACCGGCGGTGTTGTGGGGTGGAACCGAACTCTTACCACTGGGTTGGTGGCCGGCAACTCGTCGGGGATTCTCCCCGGAGTCCCTGCATCCTGCTTGACCAGTGACTCCGACTTGGCCATTGGTCTGCTCCCGATGTCGCCGAGGCTTCGATCAAGGACGACTCCGTGCGCCCGGGTCACTTTTCCCTGTCCATATTTCTGAACTTTGTGCCAAACTGGCGCTGCCCGCCGATATGTGGTATGGTCGCGTTGCTTTTTCACTGTTCCATCCCCATACGCCGTTCGTCGCCATTGTCCTGTTCGTCCCTGTGCCTGGCCGACACGTTCCGCCGGCTCCTGCTGACAGTCGGGACCTTACGTCCGGGTGACAGGACGTCGAGGTCCACAATCGAGGGTCTTGATCCATGTCGTTACCGATCGTCGCCATCGCCGCGGATCACGCCGGCTTTGTTCTTAAAGGCGAACTCGTCGCAGTGCTAGCCGCGAATGGTTATCAGGCCCTCGATCTCGGCACCGATGGCCCGGAGTCCGTGGATTATCCGGACATTGCCGAACGACTGGTGCTGGCCATCCGCGACGGCCGGGCTGCCCGAGGCGTGCTGATTTGCGGGACCGGTATCGGAATCGGCATGGCGGCGAACCGGTTTCCTGGAATTCGAGCTGCAACCTGCGCTAATGCCACCATGGCGCGGTTGGCCCGCGCCCACAACGACGCCAATGTGCTGTCGCTGGGCAGTCGCGTGATGGGAGTCGAAGCGGCTCGGGACTGTCTGCTGACCTTCCTGACCACCCCCTTTGATGGCGGCGACCGTCACCAGCGGCGCATCGACAAGCTGGCATAACCCGTCGTCCGATTTCGTTTCGCCTGACACACTTGATCACACCGTCATCACCGGCCCGGCCCTCAACAGGATTTCCACATGACCCTTTCGGCTTCCAACCCGTTCTTCCGCGCGTCGCTGGCCCAAAGCGACCCCGATCTGGCGGCGGCGATCGGCCGTGAACTCGCCCGGCAGCAGGGCCAGATCGAGTTGATCGCCTCGGAAAATATCGTCTCGCGGGCGGTGCTGGAGGCCCAAGGTTCGGTTCTGACCAATAAATATGCCGAAGGCTATCCCGGCAAGCGATACTATGGTGGCTGCGAGCATGTGGATGTCGCCGAACAACTGGCCATCGATCGGGCGCGCCAGCTTTTCGGATGCAGCTACGCCAATGTGCAGCCCAATTCAGGTTCCCAGGCCAATCAGGCGGTCTTGCTGGCGCTGCTGCAACCCGGAGACTGCTTGCTGGGCATGTCGCTGGCGGCCGGCGGTCACTTGACTCACGGCGCCCCACCCAACCTGTCGGGTAAATGGTTCAAGTCGGTCCAGTACGGCGTGCGCCGGGACGACGCGCTGATCGACTACGACGAGGTGGAGCGCCTGGCGGAGGAACACCGCCCTAAGCTGATCATCTCCGGCGGCTCCGCCTATCCCCGGACCATTGATTTCGCACGCCTGCGCCGAATCGCCGATGGCGTGGGCGCGGTCCTGATGGCCGACATCGCCCATTATGCCGGGCTGGTGGCGGCAGGCCTGTATCCCAATCCCTTCCCCCATGCCCAGATCGTCACGACCACCACCCACAAGACCTTGCGCGGGCCGCGCGGTGGCCTGATTCTCGCCAACGATCCCGAATTGGGCAAGAAAATCAATTCGGCGATCTTCCCGGGACTGCAAGGCGGGCCGCTGATGCATGTGATTGCCGCCAAGGCGGTCGCCTTTGGCGAGGCGTTGCAACCGGCCTTCAAGGATTATGCCCAGGCGGTGCTGGACAACGCCCGGGCCTTGGCCGGGGTCTTGAAAGCCGGCGGTCTCGACATCGTCTCGGGCGGAACCGACTGCCATATGGTGCTGGTCGACCTGCGGCCCAAGACCCTGACCGGGAAGGCCGCCGAGGCCAGCCTGGAGCACGCCGGCATGACCTGCAATAAGAACGGCGTCCCCTTCGATCCGGAAAAGCCGACCATCACCTCGGGCGTCCGGCTGGGCAGTCCGGCAGCAACCACCCGCGGCTTCGGCATCGCCGAGTTCCAGGAAACCGGTCGGATGATCGTGGAGGTTCTGGATGGCCTGGCCGCCAGCAATTCCGGAAACAATAGCGCGGTGGAAAGCGCGGTGCGCGACCGGGTTCAGGCGCTGTGCCATCGCTTCCCGATCTATCCCACCCTCTAGCCCTCCTTAACGGCCCCTCCTTAACGGCGAGGTTTTCAGATGCGCTGTCCGTTCTGTGGCAACGACGACACCCAGGTTAAGGACTCGCGGCCAACCGAGGATAATTCGGCAATCCGTCGGCGGCGCTTCTGTTCCGGCTGCAATGCTCGTTTTACAACATTTGAACGGGTCCAACTGCGAGAACTGACGGTCATCAAGAACAGTGGCGTGCGCGAGCCCTTCGACCGCGATAAATTATTGCGTTCGATGCGGGTCGCGCTCCGTAAGAGACCCATTGATGCCGACCGTATCGATCGGGTGGTCAATAATCTGGTCCGTCAGTTAGAATCCTCGGGCGAGAATGAGATTCCCTCGAAGCACATTGGGGAGATGGTGATGCATCATCTCCTCACCCTCGATCAGGTCGCCTATGTCCGCTATGCCTCGGTCTATCGCAACTTCCGGGAGGCAGCCGACTTCAACCATCTGGTCGAATCGCTGCAACCGGAGCAGGGCGCCCTCGCCATGGGCGGCGCCCGATGACCGTCAGCGACGATCATCGGTTTATGAATACCGCACTGGCGCTGGCGCGCCGGGGACTGGGTTCGGTGTGGCCCAATCCAGCGGTTGGCTGCGTCCTGGTCAGGGATGGCGCCGTGGTCGGACGGGGCTGGACCCAACCGGGCGGACGGCCGCATGCCGAAACCGAAGCGTTGGCACGGGCCGGCCACCACGCCCGAGGCGCCACCGCTTATGTCTCGTTGGAGCCGTGCAACCATCACGGACAGACCCCGCCCTGTACCGACGCCCTGATCGCCGCGGGTGTCGCCCGGTGCGTGGTCGCCTGTGAGGACCCGGACCCCCGGGTCTCGGGAACCGGGTTGGCCCGGCTGCGTGCCGCCGGCTTGGCCGTCAGCATCGGCGTTGATGCCGCCGAGGCCCGCGCCATCAATCACGGCTTCTTCCTGCGCCTGGCCCATAATCGCCCGTTGGTTACGCTCAAACTGGCCACCTCCCTTGATGGCAAGGTGGCAACCCACCGCCGTCTGAGTCAGTGGATCACCGGCGAAACCGCCCGGGCCTGGGGGCACGGCCTGCGCGCCCGTCACGACGCCATCATGGTTGGCTATGGCACGGCCCAGGCCGACGATCCGGAACTGACCTGTCGGCTCCCCGGCCTCGCCGCGCGCTCGCCGGTTCGGGTGGTCGCGGACAGCCATCTGCAACTGTCACTCCTGTCACGACTGGTGCGAAGCGCCCGCCAGGTGCCGCTGTGGGTCTGCTGTCGCCCCGATGTCGATCGCGCCCGGGCCCAGGTCTTCACCCAATGTGGGGTGTCGTTGTTGATGGTACCGCCCGATCCGTCCGGGACGGTTGAGGCGAGCCTGGTGCTGGCCGCACTGGCAAAGCAAGGCATCACCCGCGTCCTGGTGGAAGGCGGCAGCACCCTGGCCGGTTCACTGCTGCGGGCCCGGTTGGTGGACCGCTTGGAATGGTTTCGGGCCCCCTGTCTGATCGGCGGCGACGGCGTTGCCGCGGTTGCGGCCTTCGGAGTCGACACCCTCGATCTCACGGCGCATTTTGATTGTCTAGGCATTCGGCGCGCCGGCGAGGACCTTTGGGAAAGCTTTTCCCGCAAAGATAGGTAATCTTCCTTACGGAAGGTCCGAATGGGCTGGCGTCCCTACGAAAAAGGGGTGAGGCGGGCAGATTTCTATCGAATACGCACACTTTCGTTTACGAATTGTCGCGTTGAATAACCCGGATTCCGCATCTTTTGAGCATGCGCTTGACCATCTCCTTTATTTGAGGCTTTAGATTGGCGCCGCCGTTGGTCCAATGATGGGCGTATTGTTTACGTCGGTCTGGGAGTTGAGAAAATCATGAGCATTAGAACGGTGCTGGGGCTTTGTCTGGGTGGACTTGGTCTGTTACTGGTAATGAGCGTCGGCGCCAAAGTGGTCAGCGAGTGGACTCGCCTGCAAACCATCAGCCAAGCCGAATTGGCCGTCAATGCCCTGGCCCCGACAGCCCGGTTTCTGGAACGATCCGGTCAGGAACGCGGCGCTAATTCGATTCACTTTGCCAGCGATGCCGCAATCGATGCCGCGCAAAAAGACGATTTGGCCGCCTTCCGCGCCAGAACCGACGAACCGGCCGCCCTGATGGTCCTGGCTTTCGACGCGATCGGCGACCGTGATTTAAATCGCTCGGTCCGGGAAATCCTGGATCACTTGAAAGGCATCAGGGCCGACGTCGACCGGCAGCTTGCCCTGGACAAGGCAAACCGTCCGGCCAAGGCTCAGGCCGACTTCGTGGCCGGCATGTTCCAAGTTGCAACCCTGACCAGCGATTTGGCGCGAGCGACTCGCAGCCGTCTCACGGGCCTGAACTCCGAAATTGCCCCGCTGACCACCGTCGGTGCCATCGCTTCGGAATTGCGCGACGCCGCCGGTTTGCAATCCACTCTCTTTCTTCAATCTGTGGTTTCCGGACAACCCCTGCCTTCCGGCGTCGAGCGTCAAATACAGTGGTATGAAGGACGACTTTCCCAATTGTTCCAGGAGCTGAAGGACGCCAGTGAGGTGGTCATGGTGCCGGCGCTGAGCGAAGATGTGCGCGCGGCCAAGCAGGGCCTGGACAGCGCCGGCAGCTACAAGGCACGGTTGCTAGAAGCTTCGGGGAAAGGACAACCTTACGGCGTTGATGGCCCAGGCTATCGAAAAATTATGACACCGCTGTTACTCGCGCTCACCCTGCCCCGGGACGATGCCTTCAAACTGGCGACGGAAGCCGCGCGGGACCTCCAGGATCAGGCCAAAATCGGATTGCTGTTCGCGGGCGCGACGCTGCTGGTCGCCCTGGCCCTGATCTGTTTTGTTGCATTGGTCATCACGCGCAAGGTCACGAGACCGCTGGCCGAACTGACCGCCGACATCACCGCCATTGCCGACGGCCGTCGGGACGTGACCGTGAACCATTGCGGCCGCACCGACGAAATCGGAACCATGGCCACTGCGGTGCTGGTGCTTCAAGACAAAACCCGGGACGCCGACACGCTTGCGGTTCAGCAACGTCGAGACCAGGAGGCCCGAGAGGCGCGTCGGACTCAGGTGGATGCCGTGACCCGTCGTTTTGTCGATCACATCGGCACCATAACCGACGGATTCGGCTCATCCGTGGACGGTTTGCGGGCGGGCGCTCAGACCATGAACACCGCCGCCACCGAGACCACCGCCCGGTCTCATGCCGCTGTGGCGGCCTCTGAACAGGTCAACGCCAATATCCAGACGGTGGCCGCCGCGTCAGAGGAGTTGACCGCCTCGATCAACGAAATTGGCCGCCGCATCGGCGAGACGTCGGCGACCTCTCGCACCGCGGCAGCGGAGACCGAAGCCACCACCGCGGTCATCGCCGGCCTCAGCGATGCCGCCCGTCAGATCGGGGACGTGGTCAATCTGATCAACTCCATCGCCAGTCAGACCAATCTTCTGGCGCTTAACGCCACCATCGAAGCGGCCCGCGCCGGCGACGCCGGCAAAGGGTTCGCGGTGGTGGCCGGCGAAGTGAAGAACCTGGCGACCCAAACAGCCCAAGCGACCGGCGAGATTCAAACCAAGGTCGCTCACATCCAGGCTGAAACCGTCAAAGCGGTGAATGCCATCGCCACCATTCGAACCACGGTCGGCACCATCTGCGAAGCGGCCGCCAATATCGCAGCCGCCGTGGAACAGCAGGGGGCTGCCACCGCCGAAATCGCCCGCAATATTCAGGAGGCCGCAGGCGGTATGAATACTGTACTGACCAATGCCGCCCGGGTTTCCCAGGCCGCCATCACCGCCACCAACTCAGCCGCCAGCCTGAATGTCGTTTCGGACGCCGTCGCCCAGGAATCGTCCAGCTTGACATCCACAGTACGCACCTTCGTTGATGATCTAAAGGTGGTGGCATAACGGTTCCGATCTGGCCGGAGGGGTTGCCCGCGCCCACGATCACCGCACTGTTGCCTGTGGTCCGCCAGCCTGCACCCCAACCGGTCCTGTCAGCGGCCGGCTGCGGGGTGTGCGGGCGGTGAAATGTGGCTATGCCGTGCATGGGGGTTCCGTCCGGTGGGCAACCGTGTCATGACTGTAAAGGCGGTGAGCTGGTGGAGACGCTGGGACAGCGGCCGATGCCGACGTTCCAGCGCCGGAACCAAAGCGGCTCGACACGTCCGAACCCGATAAGCAAGAGTGTGTCATGGATCTGCGCGGTTTAGCCTGGTGGCGGAAATGGCTTTGGCTGGGCGCAATGCTGGCCGGGGCTGGCGGGACGCTCGCCCTGATGCCGACCCTCCCGGCGGCGCACGACACTGCGGTCACACCGCCGACACCCGAGGCCGGGGCCTATCTGGCCGGCCGATTCGCGCAACATGTGGACGATTGGAACGCAGCCGCCGATTTCATGGGCCACGCCCTGGACCGGGACCCAGGGGATACCAGCCTGCTGCGCCGGGCCTTTTTGCTTAATCTTGGCGATGGCCGGATTCCTGCGGCCTTGCCGCTGGCCCGGCGCCTGACCACCCAGGACGACCCCAACGCGCCGCTGGCGATCTTGCTGTTGATCGTCGACGATGTGGCCGCCGGCCGGTTGGACGATGCCGACGGCCGCTTGGGGATGCTGACCACCGACGGCGTCACCAAATATGCCGGGCCGCTTTTGGCGGGCTGGTTGGCACTGGCCAAGGGCCATCCCAAGGATGCGGAGGCGGCGCTGGCGCCGCTGGAGGCGATTCAAGGTCTGCGCGTGCTGTACGCCCTGCATCGGGCCCTGATTGCCGATGTCGCGAACGATCGCGAGACCGCGGCCCATTGGTACGACGAGGCGATCAAGGACAACCCACCGACCCTGCGGGTGGCCCAGGCGGTGGGCAGCTTCCTGCAACGGACCGGGCAGGTCGAACAGGCCCGGGCCCTTTATGCCACCTTCGCCAAAGACAACGCCGAAAGTGGGCTGCTGGACACGACAGCCCTGATCGAGGAGGCCGATCTGGGGGCCACACCGGCCGTGACGTCGGCGCAAGAAGGAATGGCCGAAAGCCTGTTTGATCTCGCTTCGGCCCTGCATCAGGAAGAATCCGACGAGATGGCCATGGTCTATGCCCGCCTCGCGCTGGTCTTGCGGCCAAAATTCCCACTGACACAACTTTTGGTCGGCGATATTCTGGTCAGTCGCGATCATGACGAAGGCGGTTTGGTTCAGTATCAGGACGTGGCCACCGACAGTGCCCTTGGCTGGAGCGCCCGGTTGCGATCTGCCGAAAGCCTGACCCGTCTTGGCCGGTTTGATCCTGCGGCCACGCTGTTGGAGACGATGGCCGCCGAGCATACGGATCGCGCTGAACCGCTGGTTCGTCTGGCTGACCTTTACCGTGGCAATAAGAAGGACGGCGACGCGATCAAGGCTTACGACCGCGCGTTGGAGCGCATCCCCCATCTCGAAGAACGGGACTGGGCGATTCTTTACGGCCGAGCCGCCAGTTATGAACGAATTGGGCCATGGGAGAAGGCGGAACAGGATCTGCTGGCGGCCCTGGCGCTAAGCAAGGATCAGGCCATCGTCCTCAACTTTCTCGGCTATTCCTGGGTTGATAAGGGAGTCAATCTGGCCCAGGCGAAGATCATGATCGAGCGCGCGGTGGCGCTTCGGCCGAAGGACGGCTACATTATCGATAGCCTTGGTTGGGCGCTCTTCCGGATGGGCGACCAGAGCGGGGCCGTGACCCAGTTGGAGCGGGCCATTGAGCTGAAACCGTTGGACCCCACCATCAATGACCATTTGGGTGATGCCTATTGGGCGGTCGGCCGCCAGATCGAAGCGTTGTTCCAGTGGCGGCGATCGTTACAGGAATCCGACGACCCGGAGCTAAGCGCGGGGGTCCGCAAAAAACTTCTGGAGCGACGGTACGTCGATCCCGGCATCTCCGGCACGCCTAACGGAGCCTTATGAATCATGGCTACCGAGACCGGCGTCCCGGTGCGCCTGCTGGCACCAGCCAAGATCAACCTTTACCTGCATGTACTCGGCCGGCGGGGTGACGGCTACCACGAGTTGGACAGTCTGGTGATGTTTGCCGACCTGGGGGACACGCTGACCGTCAGCCTCGCCCCCGGTCAGGACGGCCCCAGCCTGACCCTCGATGGCCCCTTCGCCGCGGCACTTGCCGGTGAACCGCCGGCCGGCAATCTGGTGGTCCGGGCTGCGCTGGCGCTCGCCGCTCTGGCACAGCGTCCGCCCGCGGTCGCCATGACCCTGACCAAACGGTTACCGGTGGCGTCGGGCATCGGCGGCGGCTCCGCCGATGCCGCCGCGTGTTTACTGGCCTTGTCCCAGTTGTGGCAGTTATGGCCTGCGCCTGCCGAGGAACCCGCCCTGCTGGGTTTGGGCGCCCGGCTCGGGGCTGACGTTCCGGTCTGTCTGGCCGGCCGGGCCGCGTATTTTGGCGGCATCGGTGATCGGTTGGACCCAGCGCCATCGCTTCCCGACTGCCCGGCTGTGTTGGTCAACCCCGGCGTGCCGCTGCCAACGCCGACGGTGTTCCGCGCCCGTCGCGGTCCGTTCTCCGGCCCGGCCCGGCTGCCCGCCCCCCCCCCCACCGTTGGGGCCTTTGCCGCTGAACTCGCCCAGCGCCACAACGACCTGACCGACGCGGCCATCTCGGCGGCGCCGGTGATCGCCGAAGTGCTGGCCGACCTTGCGGCCAGCCCCGGCGCCCTATTGGCGCGGCTGTCCGGCAGCGGCGCCACCTGCTTTGCGCTCTATCCCAACCACGACACGGCCGAACGAGCCGCCGCCGGCCTTGCCGCGACCCACCCCGATTGGTGGGTGCAGCCGTGTCGGCTGGTCTCGGACCGATGCGATCTGCCGTGACCCGGCCCCTTTGTTCACCTCTGAAAGATTGACTTTCCCTATCCTTGGGGCGGGACAGTCGCGTGATGGTGGCGTCCCGTCATAAGACGGGCGCGACACCATCAGAGACGATCGCTTGATGACACGCGCGATCGGTGGCATTATACCTAAGGCTCTGTGGACAAGGGGGAACGGGCCTTTTGTTTGCCAGACCGGACGTCGCCATGAGGGGAATCGCGAGATGGGGGGCTACGATTTTCTGATTGATGACCAGAGCACTGACGCACCCGACTGTCATTCAAAGTCGCCCTGGCTGGTTCTGGTGGCGGACGACAACCCCGATATGATCGCCGTGACTCGAGCGGTCTTGAACGGTTGCACGTTCGAAAATCGCGAGATCGAAGTGCTGGATGCGCGTTCGGCCGGCGAGGCGCGTCGGGTGTTGGAACAGCATCCCGACATAGCGGTGATCTTGCTTGATGTGGTCATGGAAACCGATGATGCCGGCTTGCGGCTGGTTTCGGCCATTCGGAACGAGTTGCGAATGCGCGAGCTTCGCATCATCCTGCGCACCGGCCAGCCCGGTTTTGCGCCGGAACGCGATGTCATTCGCCAGTATGACATCAACGACTATCGATTAAAGTCAGAACTGACTGCTCATTCGCTCTACACATCGGTGGTGGCAGCGCTCCGAAGCTATGGGGAAATCAACGCACGCCTGCATGCCGAGCAAGAGGCGTTGCTCGCCGCACGCAGCAAGTCCCAGTTTGTGGCCAATATGTCCCACGAACTGCGCACCCCCCTGAACGCCATCATCGGCTTTGCCGAAGTGATTGCGCACAATGGCTTGAAACGCCATGAGGTGGCGGACTATATTTCCGCCATTCGCGACAACGGTCTGCGATTGTTGTCGGTGCTCAATGCCCTGCTTGATATGGCCGCGATTGACGCCGGTCGTTATACCCTGCGTGAACAGGTGATCACCGTCGATGACCTGCTGGCCACCAGTTTGGCCGCCGCTTCGGAACGGGCCGCTGTCGCCGGCGTCACGCTCGCGGTCCACCCTTCGCCCCGGGTTACGACGTTAATGGCCGATAGCGCCGCGCTTGCCCAGGTTTTGGATAACCTGCTCTCGAATGCCATCAAGTTCTCGCCGCTCGGCGGTGTGGTCGACCTGTCCGTCACGCTTGGCACCGATGGCAAGCCGGCCCTTTCGGTGACCGACCACGGCATCGGCATCCCGGCCGACCGTCTGCGCGGCTTGTTCGAGCCCTTTTCGCAGGTTGACGCCGGCTTTTCCCGCCATTTTGAAGGAATCGGTCTTGGCCTGACCATCGTCAAAGGGCTGGTGGACCTTCATGGTGGAACCATCGAGGTGGCGAGCACCGACGGACACGGCACCACGATGACGGTGCATCTACCCGCCAACCGACTCGTTGGGGCATGATCGACTCCGCACGATGCCTCACGATGGCGCAATTTTGGGAAAGCGTAGAATAAAGCGGGCGCCACCACCGGGCGCCTCGGCAAATTGGACGTCGCCGCCGAGACCCGCTCGTGCCAGATTATAGACGATATGCAAACCCAAACCGGTGCAGCCGTTGCCCCGGCGGGTGGTGAAGAAGGGGTCAAATATCTGGCCACGATGCTCCGGAGCCACCCCGCGGCCGTTGTCATCATAAATAAGCTGAATCGTCTTCTGGTCGAGTTCGGACACGAGAATGGTTAGATGACCGGATTCCTCTTCGTTAAATCCGTGTATGATCGAGTTCATCACAAAATTACTGAGTATCTGGGCGATGACTCCGGGATAACTATCGATCATGATGCCATTAGGGCACTCCATGGTGATTTCGTGTCGGACCTTGAGGTACGCCGGGCTCAGGCTGATCAGCACGCAGTCTAAATACTCCCGGAGTTCAAAGGTCCGGCGGACGTCACTGGTTCGATCCGCCGATACCATTTTGAAGGTTTGCACCAGATTGGCCGCCCTCACGATGTTGGTGAGCAGGAGCGAGGTGGTCTCGACGCAGGTTTTCAAAAACTCGGCTAGGTCGGACTTGCGCAATGTGCCGCCGTTATAGGACGCATTGATGTCGTCGGTTCGGCTGGCCAGCATGGTGACGCCGGTCAGTGCCACCCCGATTGGCGTATTGATCTCGTGCGCGACGCCTGCCACCAACCCGCCAAGCGAGGCCATTTTTTCCTGCATGACCAGGGAAGCTTGAGCATCCCGCAATCGGGCCAGCGAAACCTCGAGGTCCGCGGAACGCTGGGCCAACTCATGGGTCCGTTTCTGAACCAGTTTTTCCAGAATATCGGCGGTCATGCGCAATTTTTGTTGGTGCCGCCCGACCAGCCAGGCGCCGATGGAAAGGGCTAGCGCGACCCCCAGCGTCACCAGGATAAAGCTTAAGACTGTCGCATTGGCAGAGCCGGCGACATCATTGGCGCGCGCACGCGCGTCGGCGACGGCCGTGGCGGTAATGTCATCGAATCGCTGGGAGACCCGGTCGAACATGGCATTAAACGGGCGCAGAAAAGAGACCGCGCTGGCAAAGTCGATCTCCAGCATCGACCCCACCCATTTGACCGCACCCTCGTAGTTCTCCAGTGTGACTAGGGCCTCATTAATCCCTGGAATCTGCTGGGGGGTAGCAAATCGTTCACGATAGTCAGCCAAATCGTCGCGCAGCCGTGCAACTTCGAGGCTTAAAGCTTCCAGTTCTTTAGGAATACTTCCTTCTTCCTTACCCACGGCTTGTAGCGTCATCAAACCATAAAGAGTTGCATTGATTTTTTGCAATCGACTGGAGATTTCCGAGATACGGACCGCGCTATCCAGGTTGCGCCCGACGATTTCGTGGGTGTCGGCCACCACGGTGTCAAAGCCGGTTCGCCCAAGCCAGATCAGCACCGCGAACCCAATCACCACGGCAACAATGGTCGCGGGAACCCACACGGTTTGCCAGACGGAACGAGGCAAACCTGAAGTGGCCTGAATGCTATCAGCCATGCCCTACCCCATCATCCGTTATCGCCTGCGCTCGGGGCCTTATCCTTACCATTGTCCGGCGACCGAAAACAGCCTTGCCGGCCGGTGACGGTGATCCGAGCGCCAGACCCGATGGCAACCGGCGCGCCTGCACCCTCTCCAACCGATGCGAAACCCGAAGCGCGCCCGGGACCGATGATCCCGCTCCCTTGGAGCGATACCCGCCCGATTCTTGACACCGACGCCTTGTTCGGTCAAATGTCCCAACCGGTGGGGCCAATGTCCTTGCCGATGCCCTTGTGGAGTGACATGACCGGGATGGCGCTCAATCCTTGGAACGATCTGGACGGGCGCCGACGCGGGTTCCGGAGGGCGATTCTGGCGGTGGCGGTGGCACTGCTATCGGCGATGGCCGGGCCGAGCCACGCCGAAACCACCGCTAAAGACATCCTGGTGGCAGTGCGGACGCTTGGCTTCGTGGTTCATCCACCGACCGGCACGGTTGCCCTGGCCATCGTGGTGGACCCGGCCCTAGCCCAGTCGACAACCGATTTGCAGACGGTCAACACGGTCCTTGACGGGGGCATCCCGATTGGCGCGATGGTCGTCCGTCCCGTCGCCATCGCCGTTACAGAACTGGACCGATTGGCCGATTTTCGGTTTGTGCTGGTGATGGGCGGGGTTCAAAGCTACCGCCAGGCCATCTTTGATCGGACCCGCGGACGGGGCATCGTGACCATTTCCACCGATTTTGACTGTGTCCGGGCTGGTCTCTGCGTCCTGGGCGTCGCTGCCGAACCACGGGTTCAGGTCCTGGTCAGCCGAGCGGCGTGCATGGCGGCGGCGGTTGAGTTTCTCGTCGCCTTCCGGATGATGATCAGCGAGATGTAGGTGTGGCGCACCGGGGACGGTCGCGTCCCCCCGGCTTTTGGGCCCATGCCTTAACCGGCTCGGGGCCTTTGTTTTTTACCAGCTCCGAACCGGCCCCACATCGATATGGATAAAATCGCTATCCGGATAGTATCCGACCCCGCCCGCCCGCAGTGACAGGGCGGCACGGTGCAGGCGATTCAGGCTATAACCCGGCAAGCGCAAATCCACCGCCATGCCCTTAAGGTGATAGCTATGTCTTGCCACGCCATAATGATCGGTTTCGATCAGCATGTTGTTGGTGTGTGGCGATCGGTAGCCCGAAACCACGTGGAAAGGTCCATGGGCGCCGACCCGCTTTTGCAACGCATAAACCACGTCCAGCAAACGGGGGTCAATCCGATGCACCGCGCCGGTGCGGTAATCGCGAAACAGCCGGTTCACGGCGTGAAGGACATCCGAGCGATAGTGCCCTTTTACCCAATAATCGGCAGTCAAATGTTCGCCGGTATGCAAGTTAAAAAAGGCCAGCCGCCGATGGAGGCCTCCGGCATGAGGCAGAGCAAAAGCGGCTGTCGGACTGATCATGGAAGCGGCAACGGCCACCGCAGTTCCAAGTCGGAGAAAGCCGCGGCGTCCGATCGGCGCACCGGAATCGGGCCGGTCATCCTCGGTCGACATGAAACCTCCCTTCGAACGGGGTAGAGACAAACGGCGCTTTCACACCAGGCGAACGGTCAGCGGCCCCTTTTGAATCGATTTTACCTGCCGTTGTCAAGCCGGGAATCCGCCGAGAAACGCAATTTGATTTTGTCAATGACTTACAGAACGTCAGCAATACTTTTAATTGTGACACGCCGATGGCCAAACCACCGACAATTCAACGGTTGCCTTGGGACGAATATTGACAAAATCGCTGCGCTTGGGCAACCGCCGCCCTGCCCGGGCCGCGCCTTTGCGGCGGTTCGTTGCTTGTTCGTCACGACCACGTCATCCCGAGGCCGCAGCGTTAGCCGCCGAACATCCGGGGCTTGTGACGCACCCAGAAGCCCTGGGACTGGACAGGTGCGGTGGGTACCGGATCGCGCATGGCCAACCGCACGGGCTTGTGACCCGGCACAATCATCTGCTGAGGCCTGGTCACCGCTTCGGCGAACCGGCGGCTCCGCGGTGCAACAGCGTCGGGGGCCGAAGCCGGTTCACGAACGCCCGGCAGGGTTGTGCCATGGGGGTGCTCGGACAGTAGGGCATCCCGCCACGCCGGTGCTTCTTCGATCTCTTCCTCGCCGTCACGGGCGCCCCAGGTCCGCACCGGGCCGGTATCAACATGGATAAAGTTGCTTTGCGGATAATAACCGACGCCGCCCACCCGCAACACCAGCGCCGCTTCGTGCAGCGAAGACAGGCCAAATCCCGGAACCCGGATATCCACCGCCTTGCCCTGCATATGCAGGCTGTGGCTGGCCACGCCGCCATGGGACGCATGCAGCCAGGCATTGGTCCTGGGTGAACGGTAGCCGCACACCACGTCAATGGCAGCGCCAGCACCGGTCAGACGGAACAGGGCATAGAGAACATCCACCAGTCGCGGGTCCATCGCATGGACCGAACCGTCGTGATGGTCGCGCAAGAAATGATTGATGGTCATCAGCGCGTCGTTAACGTAGCGACCCTGCTCCCAATAATTGATCCGAAGCCGCTCTTGGGTATTCACATTGAACAGGGAAAGCTGCCGAACCGGTGCGGTCGGGTCAAGATTTCCATAGCGGTAGGAAGCGAGCACGTCGATCGGATTCAACAGAGCAGCACCGGTTGCCGCAGCGGCGCCAGCACGAAGAAAATGGCGACGGCCGATCAGTAAATCCTTACCGGATGCAGACTTTCTTACCGTCATAAAGCCTCTCCCATGGTCGGCTGCACTGCCGGCGCCGTCAACCAAACTCTGGCGCCCTGATGGCGGCGCCTCACTTATGGCGTAAGTCGTTCGTAACCCTTTAGGGCCTTATCCCATGAGCCACTGTCAAGGACAAAATTCTGGGAAAAATCACACCTTTGATTCCGGTGAGTTTTTTCGGCAACGAAGCCTGCCCGCAAACGACCGCAATGCGGCACAACGCCGCGGTTGGCGGGGCAAATTCGACCCCGCCGCCGCTCCGATTCTCGGGGCGGCGCGGAAATTCACCGGTGATCATGAGGATGCGTCGATCTGTTACTTCGCCATCAACCGGCCGAGCCGACGCTTCGCGCCGCCGATTCAGCACTGCGCCGAATCGCCTGGATCACCTGGGCATCGCGACCATAGATGTCCTCCCGGAACTGCATCACCCCCTGGGCATCGACCCAGGCGGTCCGATACAGCAGGTAGACCGGCACGGGTGTATGCAGCGCGACCAGATGGGTTTCGCCCTTCTCCAGCACTTGCTTGCGCCGCTCGGGCGGCCACTCCGGCATGTCCGCCAGCAGGAAATCGGCCAGGGCCAACGGCTTGCCGACGCGCACGCAGCCTGAGCTGAAGGTCCGCACCGCTTTGCCGAATTTCTCCCGGTGGGGCGTGTCGTGGAGGTAGACGTCGAAGTCATTCGGGATATTGAATTTGACCTGCCCCAAAGCGTTGTGCGCACCCGGCATTTGACGCAGGCGGAACCGGTTGATGTCCTCAAAAGTCAGCCAGTCGATGGCCGCGGGGTTGATCCGACCACCCGAGAACGAGCCGTCGTATAGCGCAATGTGCTGTTCCGCCAGATAGTTGGGGTTGTCGCGGAGTTTAGGCAGGATGTCTTCGCGGGCCAACTTGGTCGGTACCGACCAAGTTGGGTTCCAGATCAGCGATGTGATGGCGCTGGCGAAGATCGGCGTGCGGCGAACCTTGGTGCCGACGATGACCGGCATCACCATAACCACGGCATTGTTGTCCACGACTGTCAGGTCGAAACCGGGAATGTTGACCAGCACGTGGCGCGGCCCCAAATCATCGGGCATCCAGCGTTCGCGCTCCATGTTGGCGATGACGCTGGAGATTCGGTCCGCCACGCCGACATTCAAGGCCGCCAGCGTGGCCGGCCGCACCGTCCCGTCCGGGTCCAAGCCATGACGCGCCTGGAACCGCTGCACCGCCGCCTTCAACGGCTGGTCGTAGACTGGCGAAACCGGCAACCGGGCATCCAGTTCGCCCGTGACCGCCAGACGCCGACGCAAGGCCCGCACAGTGGGGTCGCTGACGCCCAACGACAGCTTGGGGCCATCGGGAACGCGAGGCCAACCGCCGGCCCGCTCAATCGCGCGCAAAGTATGCAGCGCCGCCCGCAATTGGACATAACTTGCCCGGTTGGGGGCAAGTCCCGCCAGGAACGCGGTCAGGTCAGGCGCCTTGAGCGCCGCGGCCGCCGTCTCGACCCGATCGATCGCCGGCGGAACCAACGCAAACTCCTGAGCGATCACATGCGGCGGCAACCGGCCACGATGCACATCACCGACATAGTCCATCAGCGCGTCGGTCAGCAAAACATCCAGCTCCGCCTGACGAACCGGCTCCACAGCCCCCATCCGAGCCTGTATGGCCGCCGAATGATAGTCGGACGGCAGCAACCCGTCGGCGTCGGCCCTCTCGAACACCGTAAGCAGACTCTGCGCCGCGGGCACCAGGGCGATACCCGCCGCGCCGTTGTCGAGATGCCAGGCGGCGGCAAAACTGCGCGCCTCGTAAAACCGACGGAGCCGGGCCGCATCCGGCGACCGATGGGAATCCAAGGTCGCCAGTCCCTGGGTCAATCGTACCGAGATCGGCTCGGCCAGCACCCCGACCGGTTGAACCGCGGGCTTGGCCGGCTCCGGCGCCGGCGCAACAACCGCGGTCACCGCCGGCTCCGGAACCGCCGTCCCGGCCGGCTCCGGAACCGCGGTCGCCATCGGTTCGGTAACCGGTGGCATGGCCTGCGCTCCGGCCGGCTCCCCGCTCCCCCCCAGCATCAACCAGCAGACAAACGTCGCAACCAACAGTCGCACAAAATCACTCATCGCCCTGCCACCACAAAACCGGTGCGTCACCATACAGAACCTGCCGTCCGATCGCGCCTGGGGCAATCCCGGTTGCCCAAGATTGCGCCCTGCCGTGGCCGGTCGGCAACGTTCAGTCCGTTGTGCCGACACCAATAATCTGGCGTCACGCCGTCAACGGCGACTCGTGTGCATACTGCGGTCAGGTCAGGAAGGGCACTTTTCGTCGCGCATGGCTGGCATCCGGTCCGACCGTGGCAGACCGGACTCACACGTTTCGGGCGACGACGGCACCCGCACCGTCAGCATCAGCAGGAGCCCGGCCAGAAAGAAGACGAGAATGGTTGCCATGCCGGCACGCTGGCTGGCGAAGACGGCGGTTGCGGTTCCCAATGCCAGCGGGCCGAGAAAAGCCGCGGCCTTGCCCGAAAGACTGTAAAGGCCGAACATTTCAGTGATCATATCAGGAGGTGACATCCGGGCCAGCAAGGACCGGGCAGCCGCCTGAGACGGACCAATGAAGACTCCCAGCCCCAACGACAGGGCCCAGAACCACCCTTTGTCGTGAACCAGCAGAATGCCGACACCAAAACCGAGCAGTGCCGACAGCGCGAGGATGATGGTCGGTTTGGCGCCGATACGGTCGTCAATCCAGGCGAAGCCGGCCGCCCCCACCGCCGCCGCGGTGTTGAGCGCGAGGCCGAACATCAGGATTTCCTGAAAGCTCATGCCGAAACTCCCGGCCGCGTAAATGCCGCCGAAGGCAAAGAGCGTGGCCAGGCCGTCGCGAAACAGCGCGCTGGCCACCAGCAACACCGCAACGTCCCGATACCGCCGAACCTCCCGCACGGTCCGCACCAGGGTCCGCCCGCCCTCGATCACCGCCCGACGCCAGCCGATACCGGTCGCCGGCCGGTCGGGAACCAACAGAAACAGCGGCACCGCGAACACCGCAAACCAAAGCGCCGCCAACGGCGCCACCGCTCGGATGTTCTCCAGGTCCTGAGTCCCCACCAGACCGAACAGCGGCGGGTTGGCCTTGACCAGACCGAACAGCGCCAACACCAGGCAACCGATGCCGCCCAAATAGCCGGCGGCCCAGCCCCAGCCCGAAAGCCGGCCGAAATGGTCGGGCGGCACCAGCCCCGGCAGCATGGAATTGTAAAAGACCATTGCCAATTCCCGTGCCACCACCGCCACCGCCATGGCCACCAGGGCGAGAGGAATGGAGGACGGCGTCGGCGTGACCCAGAACAGCGTGGCCATGGCCGTCGCCGCCACCGCCGTGAACACCCCAAGCCACGGTTTGCGCCGCCCGGTGCGGTCGGCGATGGCGCCCAACAGCGGCGCCAACACCGCAATGGCGAAACCGGCGGCGGCCAGGGCCTGGCTCCACAGCACGGTGCCCTGTTCCGGCGTCGGGGCCACCGAGCGGGTGAAGTAGACGCTGAAGATGAAGGTGTCGATGACCACCGGGCCGGCGGTAATGGCCCAGTCGTAACAGCACCAGGCGAGAACGGCGCGTCGGTTCATGGGTGATCCTTCGGCGTTATCCGGGATGGCGAAAAAGCGCGACCAGTTCGATATGGGCCGACCACAGGAACTGATCGACGGCCAAGGCCGAGACCAGCCGGTACCCCCCCGCGGCCAGCCGGCGGGCATCGCGGGTGAAGGTGGCCGGATTGCAGGAAACCGCCACCACCACGGGCACGCCCGACGCCGCCAGAGCCGCCACCTGCGCCGCCGCGCCGGCCCGGGGCGGATCGAACACCACCGCCTGATAGCCGGCCAGTTCTTCGGGCGACAACGGGTTCCGGCCCAGGTCGCGCTGCTCGGTGGACAGCCCGGGCAAACCGCGGGCAGCCGACACCAACGCCGCCAGGGCCGCGCCGTTGCCGTCGACGCAGTGAACCCGCCGTCCGGCCACCGCCGCCAACGGTAGCGAGAAGGTGCCGCAGCCGGAAAACAGGTCAGCCACGGCACCGCCCTGGACCCCGGCCAGGACCGCCGCGGTCAGTGCCGCCTCGCCCTCGGCACTGGCCTGAAGGAAACTTCCCGGCGGCACCGCCACCGGCCGGCCGCCGAACCGGGCCAGCACCGGCCGCCGGGCCGCCACCGGTTCCGGCGGCTGCTTGGGATCGGCTTGCCACGACAGCCGGGCGAGATCCGCCGCTTCGGCCAGGTCGGCCAGGGCCTGCCGGGCGGTCAGATCGAGCCGCGAGGGTCCGATCAGCAACAGGTCCACACCGCCCTCGAGTCGACACGCCGCCACTTCAGCCGTGGCGCCTTCGGGAAGCACCGGAACCAGGCCGCGCCGAAGCAACGGCACAAGCGCCAGCAGCTCCGGTGCCAGCACCGGACACTGTTCCAGGTCGACCAGGCGGTGGCTCAGCCGTTCGTTAAATCCGACGGCGACGGCGCCACCCCGGCATCGCACCGAAAAGGTGACGCGGCGACGGCTGCCCGGCGAGGTCCGCACCAGCGGCACCGGCCGGTCCAGGCCAAACCCGGCACGCGCCAAAGCCGCCGTGACCTGTTCGCTTTTCCAGGCGCCATAAGCCGGGTCGCCAAGATGCTGGAGCGTGCAACCGCCGCACCGGCCGAAATGGCGGCACGCCGGCTCGACGGCATCCGGACCCCTGGCCAACCACGTCACCACTTGCCCGCGCCGGCCCTCGGCATGGGCCGGACCCAACCGGACCCGGACCCGATCGCCGCAAACGGTCAGCGGCACGAACACCCGTTGGCCGACATTCCCGGCCCCGGTGGGGTCTGCGATGCCGTCACCACGGGCGCCGACCGCGGTGATGACGACCTCGATCTCCACCGGCGGGCCGGATTCGGGACGGTATCTGGCCGAGCCCACGACGCATTGTTCCTTATCCAGGGCCGTTCCGGGGTCTTGACCGGTTGCCGAAGCGGCGTTCGGGCGCAGATTATCCGGCATGGGGCGTGGGCGCCATTTTTCTTCGTGAGACGGCGTTGAAGGTGTTATAGCTGGCGCCTTCTGGGGTGCCATCCGGTGCCCATCCCCGGCTCCTCCCTCGTAGCGGACCTCGCCATGACCGACCAAAGTTCCGATGTCTCGGCCGACGCCATGTTCGACAAGGCCCTTGATATCGCCGAAAAGCACCTGAAGCGGGCCGTCGAAGAAGGGGGCGTGCTTGGCCCCTATGTGGCGGTCGCCATGATCGAAGCCGCGGTCAACACCGCGGTGGACGAAACCAGCCATGAGGACGTGGTCGACATGCTGCGCGACCTCGCCAACCAGATCGAAGAAGACGCCGAAAACGAAGAGGACTGACGCCAAAGTCCAAAAAATCCCGGGCACCCTGAGAAAGCCGGAATTAAGCCGGTATTTTCGGGTGTCTGGGTTTTCGTGTCCGGAAAGCCGCCAGTCCCGTGTTGACGGAGAACCCGGCCACGGACTGCACCGTGGGCCGGCAGCGTTAAGCTTACCCGGCAGCCTCAGCGAAAGATATCATCCCAGTGTCGGGCGTCCACGAAGCGGTCGCTCCACATGTCGAGTTGGTCGCGGGGCGCGCGGCGAATACGGTCTTCGATATCATCGGGTAAGGCTTGATACCGCCGGCGTAGAAGGCGAAGCAACATTTCAGCCTCACCTTTCGTTTCCCCTTCCAAACGGGCCTTCTGCGCTTTTTGTTCAAATTCGTTTTTTACTTGTTCTGATTTCTGCTTTTCCTCCCTCAAAGCTAGTTCACTCTCCTTGAGGACCGTCTCCGTCTCCTTAAGGGCTGTCTCCCTTTCCTTAAGCGCCGTCTCCGTTTCCTTAAGGACCGTCTCCGTTCCCTTGAGGGCCGCCTCCGTTTCCTTGAGGACCGTCTCCGTTCCCTTGAGGGCCGCCTCCGTTTCCTTGAGGGCCGTCTCGGTTCCCTTGAGGGCCGTCTCCGTTTCCTTAAGGACCGTCTCCCTTTCCTTGAGGGCCGTCTCCGTTTCCTTAAGGACCGTCTCCGTTTCCTTGAGAACCATCTCCCTCTCCTTGAGGACCGTCTCCGCCTGTTCCTGGGCCAGCAGAGCCTTTTCGGCCCTTTCCGTGGTCTCCCGACGCTTTTGCTCAATGTAGCGCTGATCGGCAAGCCACGACTCGCGTTTTTCAATGACTTCCAGTTCGTCTTCGGTCCAGCCGGCTCGATTGGCGATATCAAAGGCGTGGACGATGGCCGCCTCAACCGACAAGGACATGGGAACGGCGGTCAGGGTCTTTGCAGTCTTAAGGAAGGTCAGCCAGCGATCCAGCGTGGTTTCCAATTCCGCCTCGGTCTTGGTGAATTTGGGCAATTCGGCGAACACCAGTTCCAAGTCACGGTGATGGATCAGGGGATTCTCGTCGGCGCGCAGGCGAAATCGGCTGACCACGCGATCGAGATCGGGAAACATCACAAAGTCGGTGATGGTCACCGCCACCACTTCGGTCAAAATGTGATAGGGATCGCCTTTGCCAAGCTGGTTGACATACGCTTTGCAGGCATTATAGAGAACCCGCTTTTCGAAGCCTTCGACATTAAGCACCTGCATTTCGACAATATAGGACCGCCCCTGGTGGTCCCTGACCCGAACGTCAAGATACGTGTCCTTCATGCCATCGATCTTGGGAGCCAAACGCGGGTCCAGGATGGTGACGCCGACGATCCGGTCCTGGCCGGTCAGGTCCAGGATGGCGTTGAGAAAGCTGATGACGATGTCCTGACTCGCCTCCGAGCCGAAGATTTTCTTGAAGGCGTAATCGGTCTTGGGGTTCAGGAAGCGCACGGGTCAACTCCACTGTGACCGGGAAAACATACACCAGTACGCACCCAAAAAGCAAGGCTGGTTCCGCCGCTTGTCGCAGGCGTGGTTATCAAAAGCGCGTTGCGGTTGATAATTCTCCTGGCATACCGCATTGGCTGTGGTTAAGATGCTCACCTTTGCTGGATTGGTGATAAGCCGTGGCCAAGCTGTTCATAAGTTATGCTCATGCCGATCAGGACTGGGTGCTCAACCGTCTGGTGCCGGTGCTGGAGGCCGGCGGCGCCGAGATTGTGATCGATGTCCGGCAGTTCCGCGCCGGGCGAACCGTGGTGGGCGAGATGGATCAGTGGCAGGATACGGCCGACCGCCAGATTCTGGTCATCACCAAAGACTCTCTGGCGAGCGATCCGTGCCGTCATGAATGGGATCGGGCCATCGGACGCGATCCGTCCTTCACAAACGGCGTTATTCTCCCGATTCGCCGCGACGATAGCCCACTGCCGGCGCCCATCACCCTTGCCAATCCGCTCCATATCGATCTCCGCAACGACCGTGACGCCGCCCCATGGGCGCTGCTTCTTCAGGGCTGCGGCGCCGATCTGGGCCTGCCCGCCACCCAGTGGCTGGCGGCACGGGACGAAATCGAGCGGTGTCTCCGGGTTCCTCGGTCGGTCAATCTGTTGGTCGGTAACGGCAGCCGGTGGCGCCCCTTGTTGAACCACATCGCGACCCGCCCAGACCTGACGATGCCGGTTCTCGATCTTGAAAGTCCCGCGGTGGCGGATCGCCCGTCCCTGTTGAAGGAAATTCTGCACGGTCTGGGTTCCCGCACCGCCCTGCCCGATCAGCCCAAAGATTTGCTGGTCTTCCATGCGGAGATCAAGGCCCGCAACTTTTCCCGAGTGGCCCTGCTGCATTTCGACCAAGCCCCTTATAAATTCCCGAACGATGTCCCGCTGTTCGCCGGCTTGCGCCACCTGATCCAGACCGATCGCCGCTTGGCCCTGCTGATCCAATCCCGGACACCGTTCCAAACACTCATTCCCCGCGACCATCCGCTGTCGGAGATCGACATGACCACGGTCAAGCTGCCGGCCACGCCATGACGCCGCTGCCGCTCGATGGAATTATTGGCCTACACTGGCGCCACCATCGCTCGGCGCTGTGGTGGTTGGGGTTGCTGTACCGGCGCCCGCAGCGGTTTCGCGCGGCGTTGCAAGCCTTGCCCCGTCACCGCCAAATCGGAATCGTCTGCTGTTTGCTGGGACATGCTTGGCCCTGGGTGTTGCTGTTCGGCGTACCTTTACTCCTAATCGCCGCTTTCCTGGGCAATTGGATGGTAGATTTCGGTGACGACCTCTTGGTGAAGTGGACTATCGGCGAGATCGTCCCCGGGATACTTATGGGTTTCGTCGCAGGTACCTTACTGGGGATATTCGACCGGTCCTCTGGCATACCTTTCGAAATACCTTTCGGAATCGCTTTCGGGATATTCGTCGGAATATTCGTCGGAATATTCGCCGGGAGCCCCGCCGGGATCGCCGCCGGAGCCGTGGGTGCAAGCGTTTTTGGGATCGCTTTCGGAGGCGCCAGCGGGACACCTCTCGGGATTGCTTTCGGCATCGCTTTCGGAAGCTTCGCCGGGATACATTTCGGTATCCAGGATGGAATGGTCGCCGGAATCGTTGGTGGAATCGCTTTCGGAATCGCTTTCGGTATCCCTTTAGGGATCGCCAACGGGATCGCCAACGGGATCGCCAACGGGATCGCTTTCGGGAGCGTTTTCGGGATGGCCGCCGCAATCGCCGCCGGGATCAACGACATCGCCAACGGGTACGTTTCTTTCGCGTCCAAGGAGACTGTAGCTTTCGGGGCCATCCACGGGTTCGTATTGGGAATCGCCGGCGGGATCACTGGCGGGATCACCACTCTCCGCCTCCACTATCTCTTGCTTCATTTTTTCTTCTTTTGGCCCAAGCCCACAGGCGATTATTCGTATCGACACCATCCGGTCGCCTGGGATGACTTGTGTTCCGTTCCGTTTCCCGGGCTCGACCGTTTGCTGCTGGCCTATGCCGACAGCGCACCGGCCGCGGCGGAACGGGAGATCGAGCGACTGATTGAGAGTTATCCCAGCCAGCGGTTTCAGGCGCTGAAGGCCAAGGCGGCGCTGATCGCCCGCCGGGCGGGCCGGGAGCCGGACCTCACACGGTTGGACCAGATCGCCGCCGCCTTACCCCGCGGAAAGCGGGGTTTCATGGGCGAAGTACCGGACCTGTGCGAGATGATCGGCGAACTGGCCGCGCTCCAGCGCCATCTCGACACCATCAACCGGCCGCTGTTCCGCGAGCCCCATGCCGCCTTGCTCAAAGAAATGATCACCAATTTCCATAGCCAGGTCGCCGGCTTTACCGAACCCTTGGGCACCGAATTCCGGGCCGCCGCCGTCCAATGGCAAAAGATTGCCGACCAGCAGTGGCGAGCGGCGCGCGCGGTGGTGGACAAACAGCCGTCGCCCCAGGTGTTCCGGGCCGGCGATCCGGCCGACCGCAGCCAGGAAGGCTTTCTCTTGCGAGAACGGGTGGTTGGCGAACTCGAGGCCCAGTTGACGCTGGCCACCGGTTGTCCCGGGCTGGTGCTGTACGGCCGGCGGCGCACCGGCAAGTCGACATTGCTGCGGAACCTCGACGGCTTCCTGCCCCAAACCGTAACGGTGGCGACGCTGTCGATGCAAAACCCGCGGGCCTTCACCAGCTTGGAGAGCTTTGCCGGCCTGATTGCCGAAACCATCGCCGGTGCCCTGCCCGAGGCGCCCCAACCGTCCGAGCCGCCCGCGACGCTGGCGGCGCTGTTCGCCTTATGGGGCTCGGTCAACCACTGGCTGTTGGACCGGAATCGCCGGCTGTTGCTGGCCATCGATGAGTACGAGTTCCTCGACACCAAAATCACCGACGGCGTACTGCCCGTCGACCTGCTGGCCATGGTCCGGGAATCAATCCAGACCCACCGCCGGCTGATCTGGCTGTTTGCCGGCAGCCACCACATGACCGAGTTGAAGCATTCGGCCTGGACCTCGGCCTTCGTCAGCGTCCGCACCCTGGACATGCCGCTGTTCGAGCTGTCCGAGACCCGGTTGTTGCTGACCGAGCCGCTCAGGCACTCGCCGCTGTGGGCTAAAAACGATCCGCTCCGGCCGCGCTTCGCGCCCGAATTCTGGGGCGACCACGGCATCGAGCGCCTGCACACCGAGGCCGGCGGCTGGCCGCATCTGGTCCAGTTGCTCGCCGAAACCGCAGTCAATCTGGTCAACGACACCGACGCCCGCGGCCTGAACCCGGTCCTGTTCGAACGCACGCTCAACAAAGCCACCGAGAGCGGCGACATCGTGCTGCGCCAACTCCTGGAACGGGAATGTGTCCTTGACGGCGAGTGGCACTACCTGTCCGGCTTCCGCGCCAGCGAAACCCAGCCACCGCCGGAAGACCCCGCGGTGTCCCGGGCGCTCCGCCGTCGCCTGATGGTGGTGGAGGACGGCGACCGCTGGCGCCTGCGGGTGCCGCTCATGCGCCGCTGGCTGTGCCAACGGGATTGACCGCCGATTACGGTCGAGCCCGGCCCCGTGGCGTCCGGCGGGAACAAAGGCAAAGGCGGCGAACCGCCTTTGCCGCAGGCTCCGGTGGTTAGTACAAAAACCGAACCCGGATGGTTCCCTCGATCCGCCGGAGTTCTTCCCGGACCTGTTCGTCGTCGATGGCGCCGTCGACATCGACCACCACATAACCGACCTCGGGGTCGGTTTGCAGGTATTGGGCCGAGATGTTGAGGTTACGACCGGCAAACACGTCGTTGATCTGCCGCAACACGCCGGGCACGTTGCGGTGGAGATGCAGGAAGCGGGTGCCCGCTTTTTGTTCCCGGGCCGGCAAGGCCACCTGAGGAAAGTTGACCGCGCCCAGGGTCGAGCCGTTGTCGGAATATTCGATCAGCTTATCGGCCACTTCGGTGCCGATATTGGCTTGGGCCTCCAGGGTGCTGCCGCCGATGTGAGGGGTCAGGATCACGTTGTCCATGCCGCGCAACGGGCTTTCGAAGGCTTCGTCGTTGCCGGCCGGTTCCTTCGGGAAGACGTCGATGGCGGCGCCCAGCAGATGACGCGAACGGAGGGCCTGGGCCAACGCCTCGATATCGACCACGGTCCCGCGCGAGGCGTTGATCAGATACGAGCGGGGTTTCATCTGCCGCAATTGCGGCGCGCCGAACATGCCGCGGGTCGCCGGCGTGTCGGGAACATGGAGCGACACCACGTCCGACAACCCCAACAGCTCTTCCAGAGTGTGGCACGGCCGGGCATTGCCCATGGCCAGCTTGCGGACGATGTCGAAGAAGCGCACCTGCATGCCCATCGCCTCGGCCAGCACCGAAAGCTGGCTGCCGATGTGGCCGTAACCGACGATGCCCAGCACCTTGCCGCGCATCTCGTAAGAGTCCTTGGCCGATTTCGGCCATTCGCCCCGATGGACGGCAGCCGACCGTTCATGAAGGCCACGCAGCAGCATCACGATTTCGGCGATCACCAGTTCCGCCACCGAACGGGTGTTGGAATGAGGGGCGTTGAACACCGGAACGCCCAGCCGGCGGGCCGCCGACAGGTCGACCTGATTGGTGCCGATGCAAAAGCAACCGATGCTGAACAGCCGACTCGCCGCGTTCAGCACGGCCTCGGTCAACTGGGTGCGCGAGCGAATGCCGACCATATGCACCCGCGCGATCTTCTCGATCAGCGCGGCCTCGTCGAGCGCCTTGGTCAGCGATTCGATGTTGCTGTAGCCACGGGCGCGCAGCAACTCCACCGCGCTGTCATGGATACCCTCCAGCAACAGAATGGAAATCTTGTCTTTTGACAGGGAAAGTTTGGACACGAGTCACCACTCCTCCAGGAATCGACCGGTATGGAAACACGGAACCCTATTGCCGTGCAATGTTTCGCCTTCGGCAAACCAAACCCCGTTACTTCAGCCGACTCACCGCCCAAGCCGCGGCCTCGGCCACCACCGGGTCGGCGTCGGCCATCAGGGGGGCCGCCGCCGCCGCCAGCCCCGGCAGCCCGGTGTTGCCCAGGGCGATCAGTACATTGCGGACGAAGCGGTTGCGGCCGATGCGTTTGATCGGAGAACCGGCGAACACCGTCCGGAAGTCGGCATCCGAGAGCTGCGCCAAATCCGCCAGCCGCGGCGCGGTCAGTTCGGCGCGGGGCAGGAACGCTGCCTCCCGGCTGGCTTGGGCAAAACGGTTCCACGGACAGATGGCCAGGCACTCGTCACAGCCATAGATGCGGTTGCCCAGCAACGGTCGCAACTCGGGGTCGATCGGCCCGTGATGCTCGATGGTCAGATACGACAGGCAGCGCCGGGCATCGAGCCGGTAGGGCGCCGGAAAGGCCCCGGTCGGACAGGCATCCAGACAGCGACGGCAACGGCCGCAGCGATCAACCCCGGGCTGATCGGCCGGCAGATCGAGGGCGGTATAGATTTCCCCCAGAAACAGCCAGGAACCGAAGCGCCGCGACACCACGTTGGTGTGTTTGCCCTGCCAGCCCAACCCGGCCCGGGCCGCCAGCGGCTTTTCCATCACCGGTGCGGTATCGACGAAAACCTTGACCGCCGCCCCAGAGGCCTGGTGCAACCATCCGGCCAGCCGTTTCAGCCGGGCCTTGACCACGTCGTGATAGTCGCGGCCCTGGGCATAGACCGACACCACACCGCGCTCGCCCTGCCCCACCGCCGCCCGTTGCCCGGCGCCCGGCCTATAGGTAACACCAAGAGCGATCACCGTCCGCGCCTCGGGCCAGAGCACCCGCGGACAGCCCCGGTGTTCGGCCTTGTCGGCCAGCCAGCCCATCTCGCCCTGGCAGCCGGCCGCCAGAAATGCCACCAGATCGGTCCGCACCGATTGGTCGAGCGCCGCCGGAGCAAACCCGACCGCGTCGAATCCCAACGCCAGCGCCCGGTCGCGAATCGACCGGGCCATCCCGGCCGGCGATGGATCAGCCCCGGCCACGGTAGGGTGCAACCTCCTGGGATGGCAACCACAAGTGGTCCGGCGGCGGTCCCGACTGCCAGAAGACATCGATGGGCATGCCGCCCCGGGGATACCAATAGCCGCCAATGCGCAGCCAAACCGGCGCCAGCTCGGCCCGAAGCCGGAGCGCAATGTCCAGGGTGCAGGCCTCGTGAAAAGCGCCGTGGTTGCGGAATGAACCGAGGTAGAGTTTCAGGGATTTGCTCTCCACCAGCCAGGCCGCCGGCACATAGTCCAGAACCAGATGCGCGAAATCGGGCTGGCCGGTAATCGGACAGAGCGAGGTGAATTCCGGGCACGTGAAACGCACCAGATACGCCTCGCCCGGGTGCGGATTGGGCACACGCTCCAGCACCGCCGCGGCCGGCGACCCGGGCAGCGGCGTCTGAACCCCCAATTGAGTCAACCGCGCCTCAGTCATGCTGGGTCTCCCGAGCGTTCGCCTGAGCGTCCACCGGGTCGTCATCCCCGGGGCTGGCGGGCACCAGGGAAACGATGTCGCCCTCGGCCTGTTGGCGCTCGAAGTCCGCGGCGAAGGCATCCAACCGGTCGTCAACGATGGCCCCGCGCAGACCCGCCATCAGGTCTTGGAAATAGGTCAGGTTGTGCCAGGTCAACAGGATCGGCCCCAGCATCTCGTTGGCGCGGAACAGATGGTGAAGATAGGCCCGGCCATACCCACGGCAGGCCGGGCAGCGGCAGTCCAGGTCCAACGGTCGCGGATCGTCGGCGTGCCGGGCATTGCGGATATTGACGGTGCCGCGGCGGGTAAAGCCCTGCCCGGTGCGTCCCGAACGGGTCGGCATCACGCAATCGAACATATCGATGCCCCGCATCACCGCCGCCACGATGTCGGAAGGCCGCCCGACGCCCATCAGATAACGGGGCCGGTCAGCGGGCAGCAACGGTACCGTGATATCCAGGGTCCGCAGCATCAACGCCTGCCCCTCGCCCACGGCCAACCCGCCCACGGCGTAACCGTCGAAGTCCAACGCGGTCAGCGCCGCCGCCGATTCTGCCCGCAAGTCCGGATAGACGCTGCCCTGGACGATACCGAACAGCCCGTAACCCGGCCGGTCCACGAAAGCGTCCCGGCAGCGCCGGGCCCAGCGCATGGACAACCGCATGGACGTGGCCGCCTCGGCTTCGGTGGCCGGCCACGGCGTGCATTCATCGAAGCACATGGTAATGTCGGCATCCAGTTGATGCTGGATCGCGATGGAGCGTTCGGGCGTCAACCGGTGACTGCTGCCGTCCAGATGAGAGCGGAAGGTGACGCCGTTTTCGTCGAGCGTGCGCAACCCCGACAGCGACATCACCTGAAAGCCCCCGGAATCGGTCAGGATCGGCCCCGGCCAATTCATGAAGCGGTGCAAGCCGCCCAGTTGCGCCACCCGCTCGGCCCCCGGGCGCAGCATCAGGTGATAGGTGTTGCCGAGCAAGATGCCGGCACCGGTGCTCGCCACCGCCTCGGGCAGCATGCCCTTGACCGTGGCTTGGGTCCCCACCGGCATGAAGGCCGGCGTTTCCACCGGACCATGGGCCGTGGTCAATACTCCGCGGCGGGCGGCGCCGCAACGGGCCAGGCACGTGTAAGCCACGGTCATACCGCACGCTCCAGCAAACAGGCATCGCCAAAGGAATAAAAGCGGTAGCCGGTGGCGATGGCGTGGGCGTAGGCGGCACGCATGGGCTCGATCCCGGCGAAGGCCGAAACCAGCATGAACAGGGTCGAACGCGGCAGGTGAAAATTGGTCAGCAGCATGTCGGTGATCCGAAAGCGGGCGCCTGGGGTTATGAAGATGTCGGTGTCACCGGTAAACGGTCGCAGCCGGCCGTCGGCATCGGCCGCCGTTTCCAGCAGACGCAGAGTTGTGGTTCCCACCGCCACCACCCGGCCGCCGGACTGTCGGGTCGCCGTCACCGCGCTCACCGCGGCGCTGCCGATCTCCCCGGCTTCGGCATGCATGCGGTGCGCGGCGAGGTCTTCGGTCTTGACCGGCAGGAAGGTGCCGGCCCCGACGTGCAGCGTCACCGTGGTGGTCGCGATCCCGGCCCCCGCCAGGGCCGCCAGCAATGCCGGGGTAAAGTGCAGCCCGGCGGTGGGCGCGGCCACCGCGCCGTCCGCGGCGGCGAACACGGTCTGGTAGTCCTCGGCATCGCCCGGTTCAGGTCCTTGGGGCCGGCGGATATAGGGCGGCAACGGCATATCCCCGTAACGACGCAAGGCCGCCGGAAACGCCTCGGGATCGCAACCGGCGGCGGTAAAATCCAACAGCACCTCTCCACCCTCGCCCTTGGCCGCCACCTCGGCCGCGAAGTCATCGGCAAACACGATCCGGTCGCCCGGCCGTAATCGCTTGGCGGGGCGGGCGAACGCCCACCAACGCCCGGGCGCGTCGCGCTTGTGCAGTGTCACCTCGACCGCCGCCGATCCCCGCCGGCCGGTCAGGCGGGCCGGAATCACCCGGGTATCATTGAATACCAACAGATCGTTCGGTCGCAGCAACTGCGGCAGGTCGCGAACGACCCGATCGCTTCGGCCGGTCCGGTCCATCACCAGCAGCCGGGCGGCGTCGCGCGGCCGAACCGGGTGATCGGCGATGCATTCGGGGGGCAAGGAAAAATCGAAGTCGGAGGTTTTCATGAGCCACCCTACCCGCCCGGCCGCCGTCTGCCAACCCGCAGCGGCTGATCACAACCCGGATCCTCCGCCCTCGCTGCCGTCATGGCTCAGGAGCGACCGATTCGACCAACCCCAGTGGCAAAAACCTGAAAGCCTGTGTCCCCTGGATTGAAATAGTACTTTTCCCGGTAGCCATGTCCGTCTGGAATATGAGCCTTGCGGAAAACGCCGTTAAGATCGCCTTTAGCGTCAATTACCACCAGTGAGTTGAAGAAGGCTTGATGAGCCTGTTCGAACACGCTTACCGGCAGCGCGACGCGGAGTTCAGCGGCTAGACTCAGCATCCGTTGTATCACCCGATACTCTGCCAGCGCCGCCGCCAAGGCAAAGCAATCTGGGCCTTGGTCCTTACGAAATCACGGTAAATCAGAGAGTTCTGGTAAAACGACGAGGGTCGCGCCGGCACTCGCCGCTCGGCGAAGCCAGGTTTCAGCCCGTGCGATGTTATCCAGTCGATCGATTCCGCAGGCCATCTGCACTGCGCCCAGAATCACCGCACTCATCCCCATCCTCCCTCGCGGCACGTCGGCCCCACGGTCGCGGCTGCATATTCCCTTACTTACGCATACTTCCTTATGTGTCACGAATCAGGGGCTTTTTCGAAACTTTCGACCCTTACGAAACATCGCGTCAACGCCAAAAACGCGGATGGCGGGGGTGCGGGTAAGGGTTCGAAAAACAAACATTATATATTCACTGAATATAATTATTGGGCCAGTGTACTTTGGGATTCCGGGTGATACAAGCTCAAAAAAGGGTACCAGCGCCGAAAGCCTGCGATCAAAGCGACGGCAGCGGCGCCGAGAGATCAATACCTTGCAAAACAAGCGATAAAGCCCATATTGGTTTCGCCATCAAAAAGCGGTCGGTTGACAAACACTAGAGACGGCGAGGAAGTTTACGGTAAGACACCTGGAAGCAGATCAACTTACCGCTGTCGGGACGTGTACGCAATTTAGAACTTGCGTTCGGCAGGGAGAGACGACGTGTACAGTAGAGAATTACGGTAACGTCGAGTTTAATAGAACGAAAAAAGGTGTCACGATGGACAAGGCAATACAAGTGAACCCAGCTTGGCCAAACCTCAATGGTGAGCGAACCAGTGGTGATCGCTCGCAGGTCGCTGTGGCCGGCCGTCAGAACAAAGAGACTTCTGCATCGGACGGTTCGTCGGACGTATCGACTGAACTGGACGCAAAGTTTACCGATACAACGATCGGATATCTGGTGCGCGACGTGCATCGGTCGTTGGCCCGAGCCCTGCAATCACGGATCGCCAGTCATGGCGTCAGCATGGGCCAATGGTTTTTTCTGCGCGCGTTGTGGGACGAAGACGGCCTGACCCAACGGGAACTCAGCCAGCGAGTCGGGATGATGGAACCGACCACCGTCACGGCTTTGAATGGGTTGGAGCGGCGTGGCCTGGTCGAACGGGTCCGTAACATCCACGATCGGCGCAAGGTCAATATCTATCTTACGCCGAAAGGCCGAAACCTCCGCGACGTACTATTGCCTTGTTCGGTCGAAGTCAGCCAGGAAGCGATGCTCGGCATCGGCAAAGCTGAATTGAACACGACCATGGACACGCTGCGTCGTATGGTCAGCAATCTGACCGGGCATTCCCCACTGGACATGGACGGTTTGCCCCCCGACGATGACGGCATCACTCTAAACTGACGTGACGTGACGGGGTACCGAGGTCCGGTAAAGAACGGCCGTTGCGGCCCAGAGCGCGGCCGATAAACCAAGATCAAAAATCGGGTTAATCAAACAACCGCCAATTGCCTGGTGCGATCGAGCCAGGGACGCTACGTCGCAAGCTCGATTCACCTTCCATGAGTGCGTTCTCCCCTGGCGCCGTTCAGTCGGCGTCGTTCTTGGAGCGCCTGCGGAGTCGAGCGAAAGCTGAGCGTTTGCCGATGTCCATTACAACATCTCGGCTAAAGGCGGTTCGTCCGACGGCTCGCTGCACAGCGTATTGTCTTGGAGAAATTTGACGAATTGGGCGTCGGCGGTGGTGACATGAGTCGTGAACCAATCTTTGATGAAGGTGATCACGTTTCGTAATTCACAATCATCCTCCTGTTCAACCCGATGCAGAAATGCGCCCAATTCTCCCATCAACATCTTGTGTTCACGCTGATGAGCCAGAACACCGGGATAGTGAACGCTGACCATCAAGTCGGCTTCGTTGTTGAAGTGCTGGGTCACCTGTTCGGCTAGGGTAAACGCGACGCCGCAGAGATCATCGCGATGCGCTCCCCGATGCAACATCTCGTAAAATTGGTTGATTAACGCCACCAGATCCTGGTGTTCCTGGTCAATCCGGGCGTCTCCCAGCACCAGAGAGCTATTCCAGTCGATCAACATGTGATGGTCCTTGATGGCCTGCCCGTTAATAAACCTCACCCGGCCAAGCCCGCGGGTTGGAACGCTTGCCGGAAATGACATGATATCAGAATGAACGCCCCGACGAAAACAGGTGTGCATGGCTCTGATACCAAGACGCTTGGGAGCGGCGCGCCCGCCCCCCCGGCGTGCCGACTCCGGCACCCGCGAACGGTTGCCGCGACGGGGCAACGGGACTACACTGCCATTGAACCGATCGGGGTCATCCCCGAAACGGGCAGAGGAGGGGTTCATGGGGCGCATGTGGCTTTTGGCATCGGTCGCGGTACTGGTTTCGGGTTGCTCTTCCATCGGGGCAACGTCCATGCAGCCGGCGGAACCGGTGGCGTCTGGTCTTGACAGTGTTTTTGTTCCGCCAACCCCGGCGATCAAGGCCCGGCTTCAGGACTATGTGCGGTGCCAGGCCACCACCCAGCAGGCCCCCCAATATGTCAGTTTACGCAACGTATTCTTTTTCACCGGGGGCCAGCCACCGACGGCCATCGACCAGACCGCCCTGCCCGACGATGCGCAGCAGGTGGCACTCGCCAAGTGGGAGGTTGATCGCAAGACCTGCGTGATTGCACTCAACGATTACATTAAATATTTCGCGACCTTTGACAAAGTTCAGGGGGCCTTGCTGGCAACCTACCAGGACAGTATTCGGACCATCCACGGTGACCTGATCAAGGGAAAAATCAGCTTTGGCGTTGGCTTGCAGCAGATACAGAAAGCGAACGAAGCTTTCTGGACCGTGCTGGCCGAGCGAAATAAATATATTCGGAATTTTGCCGTCGGGTACTGGCTCCAAAGCCATGCCACCCCGTAACCGCCACACCCGAACGGATCACGAACCCGACGGTTCAAACGAATCAGACCGGCCGAATCAGACCGGCGCGCCGAGTCCCTGACCTGTGGTGCCCGCCGGTCCTCCGGTCGCGACTGCGACCGCGCGCCATCGAACGCGGAAGTTCTGAAGAGTCAGGACTTCAACAAGACGGTATCAGAGGTAGCGCGATGCTCGCCAAGGACTACACGCTTGAAGGATATCGCATCCTCGACGTTCTGGGCGTCGGCGGATTCGGCATCACGTACATGGCGGTGGACGAGACACTCGAGGAAAGAGTGGCAATCAAAGAGTTCGTTCCGAGCGGCGTCGCTTACCACAAAGGTGATACGGTTCAGCCTGTTTCCATCTCGGTGCAGGAAAGCTACGAGCGGCTGTTAAGAGATTTCATTGCCGAATCACGTCATATTGCCCGAATCCGGCATGGCAATGTCATCCGGGTGCGCCGATGTTTCAAGCGCAACGGCACCGCCTATCTGGTGATGGATTATGAGGATGGGGAGGATTTCCAGGCCTATCTGCAACGCCTGGCGCGCCGCCCGACCGAACCCGAACTGGTTCGGATCATTGGCCCCCTGCTTGATGGCCTCCAGGCGGTCCACGCCAGTGGATTGGTTCATCGGGACATCAAACCCTCCAACATTTTCATCCGTCATGGTGACGGCTCGCCGGTGCTGCTTGATTTCGGTGCCGCCCGCCAGGAAGATTCCTCTCACTTCACGGCCATCTTGACATCCGGCTACGCCCCGATCGAACAGTACGAGGAAGCAAGCCGGCAAGGACCATGGACCGACATCTATGGAATGGCGGCGGTCCTGTATCGGGCCGTCACCGGTGGCAAACCGCCATCGGCGCTCACCCGCATGGCGCTTGATCGGATGGTGCCGGCATCCCAATCGGCCGCCGGCCGGTATTCCGAGGCTTTGCTGCTTGGGATCGACAGCGGTCTTGTGATGTTACCCGAACATCGACCGCGGTCTGTTGCCGACTGGCGGAAGGATTGGCTCGATGATGTGACAGCCCGGTTAACCCACGATCGGGTCAAACCAACCTCCGTCACGGCGGACAGCCCGATCACCATTCGGCCGGTTCCCGCGGCCGACGCCGACGCAGACGCCAGAACGAAACCCAAGCCGTCCCTGCCTTCCGTGGCAGAAGCGGCCGTCCCACCGGCCCGTTCGTCGGTCCCGGTCGACACGTCGGCCGCCGATCTGTACGCCGCCCCCCCGTCGCGGCCGATTACCGTGCGGGTGTATGAGGCGCCGGCGCCCCCGTCTGACGACCAGCCCAGACGCTTCGACTTCGTCCGGCCCAGCCTGGAAATTTTGAGCCTGGTCGGCTTTTCCAGTTTTGTGTCAATGGTCGTGCTCAATATTTTTCTCCACGCCCTATGGCACGACAACACCCTGATTATTCTACTGATCTCCACCGTCTTCGGCGCTCTGGTGGCCCTCGGGGTCGTTCTGTGCAGCCGCGAGACCAACCTCTATTCAGGCGTCGTATGCAGCATGGTCGCCGCAGTCGGCAGTCTCTTCCTGTTCGTGATCCTCTTTGGAAAATACCTTTAATACCGTCTTACCGCAGTCAAAAGATGCTACAATATCCGCGCCCGGGACGCGCTGGTCTGATATGCGCTGGTACAATCCCCCCCTTGGCCGGACCTCCGTCAGCGGGGCGGCACATGACCGGTTGCGAAAGATTTAATCTTGTCGCGCGGTGCGGTGACCACCCGACAGGCCGAGGTGTCTGCCCGAAAAAAGAAGTAGACGATCCCTGGCTTGGCCAGCTTTTGCGGATCGTGAAGGTTTGCGCCTTCGGCAAAGCCGACCCCGTAGGTGGCTTCGGGCGAGAACGCATAAAGGGCAAAACCCGTCCGCTGGCGGAATGCACCGCGCCGGCACAGGTGCGAAAGCCTGGGGTCAATCACCGCCCACTGTTCGATCCCTTTGGGAAAGCGGTAGACCAGCCAGTCATCGTAGCGCAGGATGTGTTGTGGCCACGGCGCGGGGTCGACCGGCATCGGGGCCGCCTTGGGCGCCAGGTGACCGGGTGCCGTCAGGGTCAACGAACCGGGATCGGCCCAGGCCAGACCGGCCCAGGCCAAGCAGGCCATCAGCCCTGCTACCGCCGCTGCCGGGACCGCCGCCCACCGCACCGGAATTCTCCTGCCAGAGCCTCGTTTCGCATCCCGCAGCATCGGACTATAATCGCCCCATCCTGGCCCTGATCCCCGCAAAACACAAGGACATCACCCGTGCGCCATCACCGGCTTCCCGCCCTGGCCCTGATCGCCGCCGTTCCCGTCCTGACCCTGGGTCCCAGTACCGCCCTGGCCCGGGATCTCATTTTGACTGGGGGTGAGTTCGGCGTTGGCTATACCCTGCCCCTGAGCAGTTTGGCCGGACTGTTGGGGTTCTTCGCCGTCGGGCTGTGGGCGGGCCAGACCGGACGGGGTGCGATCGTGTGGCAATGGCCGGCGGTTGCCCTTGCGGGAGCAGTGTTTGCCAGTGTAATCAGCCAGGCCGGAGTCATCATTCCCCACACCGAACAAGGCTTGATGGTGGCGTTGGGAGTGGTCGGCGGCCTGATGGTTTTTGGCAACCGACTGCCCTGGCTCAACCCTTTGGCCGTGGTGGCGCTGGTCGGACTGTTCGAAGGCTATCCGCTGGTCGGAGCCATGCATCACAGCCTGGACATCGGATCTTGGGTCGGTTTCAGTGTGGCCGCCTTGCTGGCGATGGCCGGCGGTCTTGGTGTGGCACTGATGATGCCGTCCTTGTTCGGCTTTCGCCTTTTTGGGGCCGGCATTGCCATTTCCGGTATCGCCATGCTCTTTGACAAAATATAAAAACGTGTGTTTCAAGGGCCGCCGCGCGCCCCCAGAAAGCAGCGCCCGCCATCATGTCCATCACATCCCGCCCACCAAGGCCAATCGCCCTTGCCTTTCTGCTGTTCTTGACCTACAGCCCCTGGCCGGCGTGGTCAGGCACGCTCCAAACCCCGGAGATGCACTACTTCCGGATCGGGACCGCCACCAGTTCGGGAACCTATTTCGCTGTGGGCGGCTTGATCGCCAACGCCATCACCTCGCCGCCCGGCGGCCAGCCCTGCGAACATGGCGGCAGTTGCGGCGTTCCGGGGCTGATCGCGGTCGCCGAGGCCACCACGGGCGGGCTCGAGAACCTCGACCTGCTGCGCACAGGCGCCCTGGATGCGGCGATGGTCCAAAGCAATCTTGCCGCCTCGGCCAGGCAGGCGGTGGGACTCTATGCCGGACATCCGCCGTTTACCAACCTGCGGGCCATCGCAACACTTTATATCGAGACCGTTCAGATTGCGGTTCGGGACGACAGTCCGATCCGGACCATCCCCGATGTGCGCGGACACAGTCTTTCGGTGGGGGAAAAACCGTCGGCCATTCTGGTCGATGCCCAAACCATTCTCGGCAGCCTGCACCTTCCCCCCACCGCCTACCGCCCGGTCTATCTGCGACCGGGCGCCTCGGTGGATCAGTTGGTGGATGGCAGCCTGGACGCCATGTTCATCGTCGGCGGGGCGCCCTTCGCCGCCATCGACGATGCCGCACGCCGCCTCCCGATCCGGTTGATCCCCTTCAGCGCCGAAGAAGCCCAAACCGTCCACCGAAGCCAGCCCTTTTTCACCGATGTCACCATCCCCGCGGACGTCTATAGCGGCGTCCCCGCCACCGCCACCCTGGGTGTCGGCGCCTTGCTGACGGTTCGCGCCGACCTTGATCCCGATCTGGTTTACGGCATTACCCGAGCCCTGTGGCATCCGACCACCCGCCGCGCCTTGGCGGAAGGCTTCCCGCGCGGTCGCTTTTTACCGCTCGGTCCCGCCCACGACACCGGTTCTGTCCCGCTCCATCCGGGCGCCGCCCGCTATTACCAAGAGGCCGAAGCCATCGCCCGCCAGGCCGACCAAGCCGCAGGCGGCGGCAGCCCGGTTCCAGCACCGGCGCCCGCGACGCTCCCAGGCCCGTAACCGGGCCGGTCTGGCGCACGCCGGGGATTACGGCGATACCACCGCTGATCGCCAAAGCCGCATCGCCGGCCAGGCCAGAATCGCGTCGACATAAGCCTGACAAACCGGGTCCAACGGCACCCGGTAGGTGTCGAAGCGGGTACAAACCGGGGCGTACATGGCGTCGGCGATGGAGAAGCGGCCAAGCAGGAACGGCCCCCCGGCGCCGAAGCGGCACCGCAAATCGCGCCAAAGCTGGGTGATTCGGGCGACCTCGATCAAGACTTCGGGCGTCAGCGGCTGCGGCGCCGGCTCGCGGGTCAGGTCCATGGGAAGCGCGCGCCGAATCTCGGGAAAGCCGCCATGCATTTCCGTGGCCGCGGCGCGTCCCAGGGCGCGACTCTCCGGAGCGTCCGGCCACAGGCCGGCTTCGGGAAAACGGTCGGCCAGATAATCGCAGATGGCCAGGGACTCCCAGACCGTCACCGCGCCGTGGTGCAGCACCGGCACCTTGCCGGCGCCCGAATGAGCCAGAATCGCGGCCTTGGTCTCGGGTTGGCGCAAGGGAATCAGCACCTCGTCGAACGCGACCCCGGTCTGGTGCAAAGCCAGCCAGGGCCGGAGCGACCAGGACGAAAAGGCCTTGTTACCGATCACCAAGGTCATGGCGGTCATGGCGAATCCCCCTCCTTGCCGGTTTCGCCGGATCCTCCCGGCGACGGTCGGGAGCTTACCGGGCAAAGGAGGAACGATAAAAGTATTTTTGCTCTTTTCAGCAGCAGCGCGGCGCGCCATGCTGCACTCTGTCGTCCGTTCCCCCGCTCGCCCATGGACATCCCCCGTGCTCGCTTCCCTGCGCGCCCGATCCGGCGCCGAGACCCTGCCCATCACGCCGCTGACCAAGGACCAGCTTGATCTGTGGTTGCCGACCCAACCGGCCGCCATCGAGGCCTGGGTCAGTAGCACCGCCTTCACCGCCGAACCCGGACAACTGTCTCTGGTTGCGGGCACCGACGGCCGCCTCGCCCGTGTGCTGGTTGGCCTCCCCGCCGGTGACGATCCGTGGGCTTATGCCGGTCTGCCGACCACGCTACCCGCGGGCAGCTACCGGCTCGACATCGATCTGGGTCCGCAAGGCGCCAGCCGCGCCGCCCTCGGCTGGGCCTTGGGCTGCTACGGCTTCAACCGGTACCGCAAGACCGATAAGATGCTGCCGGTGCTGGTGTGGCCCAAAGGCGCAGACCGAGCCGGAGTCGAACGCGCGGCCGGCGCGACGTTCTTCGTGCGGGACCTGATCAACACCCCGGCCTCTGACATGGGACCGGCCGAACTGGCCGAGACCGCCCGGGCGCTGGCCGAGGAGTTCGAGGGTAAACTTCAGGTGGTGACCGGGGCACAATTGCTGGCCCAATCCTTCCCGGCCATCCACGCCGTCGGCCGGGCCAGCCCGCGCGAGCCGCGACTGGTGGACCTGACCTGGGGCCGCCGGTCGGACCCCAAGGTCACGGTGGTCGGCAAGGGCGTGTGTTTCGACACCGGCGGTCTGAACATCAAATCGTCCGACGGTATGGCGCTGATGAAAAAGGACATGGGCGGCGCCGCCCACGCTCTGGGCCTGGCCCGCATGATCATGATGGCGGGTTTGCCGATCCGGTTGCGGGTGCTGATCCCGGCGGTGGACAACGCCATTTCGGGAGATGCCTTGCGCCCGTCGGACGTGATCCCGACCCGCAAGGGTCTGACCGTCGAAGTGGGCAACACCGATGCCGAAGGTCGGCTGGTGCTGGCCGACGCTTTGACCGAAGCCGTCCGGGATAAACCGGACCTGCTGATCGACTTCGCGACCCTGACCGGTGCAGCCCGTGTCGCGCTCGGCGCCGAGCTTCCCGCGCTGTTTTGCAACAGCGAAGTTCTGGCCGCGGACATGCTGGCGGCCGCCGACGCCGCCGCCGACCCGCTGTGGCGCTTGCCGCTGTGGCAACCCTACCGCGCGGGCCTGGACAGCAAAGTCGCCGACCTTGCCAACGTGGCCGGACACTCCCACGCCGGCGCGATTCTCGCCGCTTTGTTCCTGGAAACCTTTGTCGGGCGCGAAACCGCCTGGATCCATCTCGACATCAACGCCTGGAACCCCACCAACAAGCCCGGCCGACCCGAGGGCGGCGAAGCCATGGGCTTGCGTGCCGCCTACGCTCTGATTGACCGTCGCTTCGGGTCTGGTGGCGGTCCCCGACCAGCCTGACCCGTGAAGCCTTGACGGAAGAAAGGACCTGGGGACCGCAGCATGGCGAAAGGCTTGGTCGCTCTCGGACTGTGGCGAAAGGCTCTGGTGGCCAGCGTGCGCCAGAACGGCCCGGATCTGTCGGCGCGCCAGATGGCCCTGTTGCTAACCGTCTATCTGTGTGACCCGCCCCACACCGTGCGCGGACTTGCCGCCACGCTCGCCATTTCCAAACCGGCCATCACCCGGGCACTCGACCGCCTGTCGGTGTTGGGCTTCATCCGGCGCAAGCGCGACGCCGAGGACCGGCGCAACGTCCTGATCCAGCGCACGGTCAGTGGTTCGGTGTTTCTCAGCGATTTTTCCGATCTGGTGATCGCGGCAGGCGCCGTCGCCCCCGACGATCTGGCCGAAGTGGTCAAGGCCGGAGAAATGCAGCGCGTGGCCCAAGCCGAATTTGACCGCCTGCGCAGTCAGGCCCAGTCCATTGTCCGAGACGATGACCCAGCCTCCTGATCCACGCCGACATCCCTGGCGTCCCGACCTGGCCGCCGCCAGTCTCCGGGGACAGGTTCCGTCGTGCCGCTTTGCGGCCGGCCTGTCCCGACAGATGCGGGTGGGATGTGCCGCGCTCAGGTCCGCCCCTCACGACGGCGCCGGGCAGCTCAGTCAGCTTTTGTGGGGCGAAGTCTTCACCGTTTATGACGAGGCCGCCGGCTGGGCCTGGGGCCAGAACCTGACCGACGGCTATGTCGGCTATGTCCGTTCAGAGAGTCTCGATGACCGCGTCACCGATCCCAGCCATCACCTGACCGCCCTGCGCAGCTTTGTCTACCCGCAACCGAACCTCAAGGCGCCGCCCCTCGATGTGCTGAGTCTGACCGCACCGGTCACCGTCGAGGATGAACAGAATGGCTATGCGGCCCTTGCCGGCGGCGGTTGGGTTTTCGCCGGCCACCTGGCACGCTGGACCGACCGGCAGCCGGACTTTGTCAGCACAGCCGAAAGGTTTCTTGGCACCCCTTACCTCTGGGGGGGACGAACCAGCCTGGGTCTTGACTGCTCGGCCCTGGTCCAGCTTGCCCTGGCCGCCGCCGGCCGCCCGGCCCCCCGCGACAGCGATATGCAGCGGGACGAACTCGGACGCGCCATCACGCCCGCGACCGCCGACAGCAGCACCGGCGAAACCATGCGGCGGGGTGATCTGGTGTTTTTTCCGGGCCATGTCGGCGTGATGGTCGACCACGAACGGTTGATTCATGCCACCGCTTTTACCATGACCGTCTCCATCGAACCCCTCGCCGCGGTGGTGGCCAGAACCGACCCCACCCGCGGCGGCGGATTGCTGGCGGTGCGTCGCCTGGACCTCACCAACCGCCCGTAGCCAGCCAGCGATCGATCTGGTCCAACCGGTCGGCCCCCCAAAACGGTTCGTCATCGACCAGAAAAAACGGCGCGCCGAATACACCCCGGGCAATGGCGGTTTCGGTTTCCCGGCGCAACCGGTCCTTGACGTCCGGCTGTTGAATGCCTTCCAGCAGCGCCGCCGAATCGATCCCCAGCGTCGCCGCCACGTCGGCCACCGCCGACGGCGATTCCAGGTCCCGACCTTCGCCCCAATGAGCATGGTAGATCGCCACGGCCAACGCCCGGGCTTGCCTGGCATCGTGGATCTCCAACCAATAGACGGCGCGCGAAGCGGCAACCGGGTTTAACGGCATCGCCGCGGGAAAGGTGAAGGGCACCCCCAGGTCCCGGGCGCAGCGGGCGGTATCATGACGCAGATATTCGCCGCGCAACGGTTGATGCACGTTCGCCTTCATCCCGGTCAGTTTAAAAATCACGCCCAGTAAAATCGGTCGCCAGACCACCGTGCGATCATGCCTGGCCGCCACCTCGTCGATTCGCAGGCTAGCGAGATAGCCGTAGGGTGAAGCGAAGTCAAAATAGAACTCGATCGGTGCCTTCTGCGTCGCCATGGTCTGTCCCCCAAGTCCTTTCGCCGTTCGCGAGGGACTATAGCGGCATTCCGGACGACCCTATAGTGCCTTTTGGCGATCGGAGGCTTGGCCTGCCAAAGCCTCGGCCCGGGCCTGATGACCCAGGAGCGCCGTTCCCGGCGGTTGATCGAACGCTCCGAGTCGGTTCGAACGGCGCCGCCGACCCCGCCTGCGCGCCTTGACTCGCCAGACGGGCACCTGGCACGGCAGCATCAGCCCCACCGATTCCTGTTGTCGAGCGACCACCCGGCATGAGCGCAAAAGCAAAAAGACTCCTTTAGGTCAGTGTGTTACCGCGAAAGCCGCGTCAAGCCCCGGCCGTCTGGCGACCGAAGGCGCCGCCGATGAAGCCAGTGAGCCGTCGGCCGGCGTCGATTGCTACAATACCAGACTTGATAATCCGAACCTTTTGTCCTACCCTCTGAATTGGGGCGCATTCATACGGTCGTTTGTTGGCGTGGCGTCAGCCCGTTACAGCGCCTTGGGGAGTGCGGCGAAGTCGGGGGAAACCGAAGACGAGGCGCCAACCCCACGGAAAGGAAGCCGGTTATGGACGCAATCAATACGGGGTACACGAATTATTACGCAAATCCCACGGCCGCAACCAGCACCCCTTCTAACTTCGGACCCGGTCAAGTCAGGAACGATAGCACGAACGACAACAGTCAGAGCGACAATACCCAGGCACAGCTTCAGCAGACATCGATTGCAGCGCAAGCCGCGGTCGGTTACACCACAGCCACCAGGGGCAGTCAGCTCAACATCTCGGTCTAAACGGTGAAGAATGCCGTCAACCAGCTAGTCAACCGGTGACGGGAGAGGTGAAGCCATGGACGTTACAGCCATCTCCAACACTGGGTATTCCCGGTCGCCCGCGCCTTTGAGCGGCGCCGATGGTACCACGGCAGGCGCCACAAGTGGTGCCGAAGCTCCCGCAGAAGCGGCGAGCGCCAAGCCCAGTGCCGGCCAAGTTCCCTATGTCAGCCCAGTCTATAAATTCGACCCAGTGGCACAACTGGACGTATTGACCTTCCGTGACACCAAAACTGGAACGGTGACGAATCAGTACCCGGCCGAAAAGGTCGTGGAACAGTATCGTCGCAGCCACGGTGAACCACCCAACACGGCCGCAACCACGGCAGCAGCGGCATCGGGGAGCAACCCGACCCACACCGCGACGCCCGGAACACCCACGACCCAAGCGGCCAACACCGTGCCACAGGTTGGTGCGAGTGGTAAGTCGAGCGGCAGTGGCAGCAGCAACACGGGCTCCAGCGGGAATGGCGCAGGGCAAGGGGCGTGGTCGTCCAGTGGTGCCGGAACCGGGGCATGGTTACCCGCCGGGACTGGAACAGGCACGGGAACCACCGAAGTGACGCGCGTTTCCCTCAGGGTTTGATACCCTGGGTGTACATCGCGAAACTGTGCGAAGCCTGGAGCCGGTCGCGGTCCAGAGGAGGACGTGTGATTTGAAGCGAGCGAACAGGGTCTCCACCGGGAGCCTGTTGTTCTGCCAGCGTGTCACTTGGTGGACGACGGCCGTTCGGAGTGGAGAGGCGAGTCGCCGTTCGGTTCATCCCGTTGGGTCGACTCGATCGATGCCTCGAACGCCGAGGCTGCTGTTGACAGTGTGAAACGGCGCCGTGTCATTCGGCGCCGTTTGTCGTTTTGCCCCCGGGTTCCTCCCTGCCCTCCCGGGCTGGCATCGCGCTCGACCCCGTGAAACGCGACACACAGACCGCTTGGTTTGCCTTCAATAGGGCGTCGATCAGTTCACTTTAGCCTTGATCGTCTTTCCGGGCGCCTTTGCAGCGCCAGGCTGGGTTGCGCGGAACATATCGGTCAAAAAGGGTGTCAGCGCCATATTCATGGATCGTAGCCACTCGTGGATGACAATCAGCGAACGTGAGGCCACCGGCGGTGACATGCCGAGTTTCACCAAATCATCCCGGGTCATGGCAACCACCTGATCGAGGCGGTGCCCCGTCAGTCTGGCCCAAGCGGGCGCCGTGCATGCTGGCATGCCAATCACGGTGACATTTTCCCGCTCCACCATTTCGGCCTTACGCTTGGCGTAATGGGATTCCTCGAGCTGGGAGAAGGGACCCGAGCAGCCATTTTCGACCAAGACCCGTTTGGCCCCCGGTGCGATCACCGCAACCCGTTCGAGGGTGGCCATACCGGTCTGAAGGGATGCCAGATCCACCGTCACCGGAACCATGAAGGTCAGGCGCGAACCGTCGCCAACATAATAGTCCAGGCCTGAAACCTCGGCCCAATTAAAAAACCATTGGCTAATATTGCCGCCGAAATCGAATAGCCGGCCCCCACGCTGCAATTCAGGGCCGATCTGGTCCCAAAATTCAAAGAATCCGTCGCCACCAGTCCCCATCAAATTTGCAAAATCTTGGGATATGCGTCGATGTTCGACCAATTCCGGCCCAAACAGACGAGCTAACCGTTCATTGACCTCGTATTCGACAACACGCAAGGGCATCGCCTCGAGCAACGCTCCCGCCAACAGATGGTGGGACAGCAGCGTTTTGCCCACGCCCCCCCGATCATTCAGGACAAGTATCGAACCAAGCATGAATTTCGCCTTTCAAAGGTTTTTTCGTCCCAACCGAAGTCCCGACAGACGCCATGACCGGCCCCCATCTGTCCCGGATCAGGCCAAACTGTCAACCCGCAGAACTGTTAATTCGTCGTGTCCAGTCCCAGGTCAACGCCCCTTCGGGCGTCAACCGCCCCTCCGGTGGCTGTGACTCGGATTCCGCCCTTGGCATGGTGCCGTCCACCCCGGCGGATTCGACGGGTCCCGGTGTGGTCGCCGCCACGGATCGATCCAAGGGGACTGCCGATTCCAAGGCTCCGACCAGATCGGCGTCGGCCCAGGCCGCTGTTTTGGAGCGGGCGGGTGCCATCAGGAGCATGTCGTTCTGACGCACCACGGTCACGGGCTTGCCGCCAAACAACCGGTTGGCGCGGGCTGACGCCAGGATCGGACCGGAATCGGCGTCGACGTCCGGTTGCCCTTCGAAGGCCGAATCGTCGGCGTCGATGTCGGCGGGAGGATCGGCCCCGACCGGTGGTTCCACGCTCTCTTGTCCCGAACCGGCTGCAACCGGCGCCGGTTCGGTGGACGCCGGTGTCTCGGTGGTCGCGTTTTCGGCGGAACCGTCGGGGCCGCCGGCGGCCACCGCCGCGGCAGTGCCCGCTTCGATCTGCTGACCCTGACGAATCTCGGCGCCAACCAGAAAGAAGGCGGCCCGGACCGTCGCCGCGGTAAAGAGCTTGCCGCCCCGGCCGACCGTGCCGTTACGGCCCAACAGATCGGCGATCTCGGCCCAGGTCACGCCCAACTCTCGCATCAGGCTGATTTCGGCATACCCTTCCTTCACCGCCTGATGGGCGCTTCTTCGCGCGCCTCCGGGCCGCTCGGCCAACAGCCTTTCAAGCACCTCACGTTCAATCGTCACTGCCAACGCCCAACCCGAATGATGGATGACGCCTTAGACGACGTTGCTGGCGATAAACACCGGCAACACCGGTTCGGCCGGAGAGGAACGTCTGTAACCGCGCCCCCCTGTTGAGCCGCGACGCCCGCCTGATCTGTCGCAGGCGACTGCCTTCATGGATAAATTATCGTGCCCCGGCAGGCAAATGGATTCGGCATGCCAGCCCAGATCAAGTCAGGAGCAGCATCAAAGCCGGAGCAAACCGGCAGTGTTGTGAGCGAGGCGCGTGGTTGCTGACGATCGTGTTGAGGGCACAACACACCATGCGGGAACAATGAGCGTCCCGGCCCGACCGAATGGGTGTGGTTCCGCAGAGTCGGAACACTGGTACCGATCAAGCGTGGTCGGCAATCAATAGCCCTCGCAATCCTCAATATTATGAGACTACCTTTCATGATTGAAGTGAATTTATGATGAAGGGCAATCAACGCTCGTCGCCATCGAAACATACGGGCATATTCATTGATCTTACTATCGTGATCAGTTATAATAACCTGCGGTATACCATCGTATGCTAGGAGACTTCATGATGATCCATTGGTTTCGTGCCAAAGCCGGCGGCACCGCTGTTGCCGGCGTTCTGATAGTCGCTGCATTGCCAGCCCTTGCGCAAAATGCGCCTCTGCCCACACAAGTCCAATCCATTCCTGCCCTTAATGCCGATCTCTCGCAAGTGACGGTTTCCGGCCTGTCGTCGGGCGCCTTCATGGCGCACCAGCTTCATGTGGCGTTTTCGGACCGAATCATCGGCGCGGGCATCATCGCCGGCGGCCCCTACGGCTGCTCGGGCGGCAGTTCGTGCCAGGCGGTTCGGGCTTGCATGAATAATGAGACGACACCGGCACTCGGACTGCCGATGCCGAGCACCGATGACCTGTTCGGCAAAGCGCAGGGCCTGGCCGACGACGGCCGGATTGCCTCGCTCGACAATCTGAAGCAAAGCCGGGTGTATATCGCCCACGGCATTAACGACACCGTGGTGGCCAGCGCCCAAGCCGAAGGTGTCGCCGCCTTCTATGCCAAGGCTGGTCTGCCCGCGGACCAGATTAATGTGGCCTGCGGACCCGATAAGGCCTGCCACAACTCCGGCCACGCCACCGTCTCGCCCACCGGGCCGAGAACCTGTGCCGACAATGCCTCGCCCTACCTGAACCACTGCGAGACTGCCGGTGGACAGGAGCAAAGCGAGCCCGACGAGTTGTTGAAATTCTTTTATGCCGACAAGTTGGGCGGCTGGAAGCCGCCCAGCACCACACTGACCGGCGACCTGATCAAGTTCAGCCAGGATAAGGCCACCACCGTCAGCACCGCCACCTATCTGTTGGCAAAGTCCGGTTACCTGTACATCCCCAAAATCTGCCGGACCCAAAAGTGTCCGGTCCATGTGGCCTTCCACGGCTGCGTCCAGTCCGAGGCCGTGCTTCAAACCAACGACGCCGCCGCCAACGCCAATCTGGCGCCCGGCCAGACCCCGCAAGACAACAGCTTTGTCCGTGACGCCGGCTACAACCCCAGCGCCGACGCCAATGGAATCATCGTGCTGTATCCCCAGGCCGAGCCCAGCAGCTATCGCATCGATCCCCAGCCGATTCCGCCGGTCGGCATGAGCATGGATACCAAAAATGCCTTGACCAACCTGTTCAAGGCCACGTGGTGCGCAACCGGAGCGGGCAGTTCCTTCACTGACGCCGTCGGTTTCCGTAATAACCCCGAAGGCTGCTGGGATTGGTTCGGCTACACCCGGCAGATTGGCATCGGTGACGATGATGTCTGGCTCACCCGGGACGCGCCCCAGATGAAGGCCGTCATGCAGATGGTCGACAAGTTGGGCCGCACGCCTTAAGGACACCCTAACACCGGCCCCCCTAACACCGGCCCCCTCTAACACCGGCTCTTGACACCCCCTCGCTCCGACGCCAGTTATTAACCAACTGGTAACCATAAGGGCGGAAGGGGCGTGTCATGGGCCGGCTCTTCACCCCCGAGTCCGTCGGCGGGTGCGGGATAAGCAGCCACCCGGCAGTCGGGCTTCGCGTGCTGATCATCGAACCCGATCGCCACACCGCCCTTTTGCTTCAGAAGACGCTGGAAGACCTGGACGTTTATGTCTGCGGCATTGCCCGCGACGAAGCCGAGACGTTAGCCCTGGCGCGCGACACCCACCCGGATCTGACCTTGATTGATTGTGGCTTTCCCGGTCATTGGGACGACGGCATCGAGATCGCCCATCGCCTCCACGCTTGCCTGGGTCTCCGTTCGGTGTTTCTGGCGCCTCAGGGAGATCCCCAGGCACTTGCCCGCATCACCGCCAGCTATCCGTTGGGTGTGGTCCACCGCCCATACTCGGCGTCCCAACTCAAGGTTGCGCTCGACTTGGCGGCCAGGCGCCTTCGCGCCCGGACGCCGGTTCCCGCCAAACCCACGGCCTGACGGGACATCGTGGCGCCCTTGCTCCGGGACGTTGGTTAACGCCTGAGGATGGACTTGCCGGCGAAGGTCGCGGCCGAGCCCAACTCTGCTTCAATCCGGATCAACTGGTTGTACTTCGCCAAGCGATCGGATCGGGATAGCGAACCGGTCTTGATCTGCCCGCAATTGGTCGCGACCGCCAGATCGGCGATGGTCGCATCCTCGGTCTCGCCCGAACGGTGCGAGAAGACCGCGGTGTAGCCGGCCTTATGGGCAATATCCACCGCCCGCAGCGTTTCACTGAGCGTCCCGATCTGGTTGACCTTGACCAGGATCGAATTCGCGGTGCCGCGTTCGATCCCTCGGGTCAGGCGCTCCGGATTGGTTACGAACAGATCGTCGCCGACAATCTGCACGCGGTTGCCCAACGCCTTGGTCAGAGCGGCCCAGCCGTCCCAATCATCCTCGGCCATGCCATCCTCAATAGAGACGATGGGATAGCGGCCGACCAGATCCTCCCAATAGCGAACGAACTGGTCCGAGGACAGCGTTTTGCTCTCGCCTGCCAGGTGATACTTGCCATCTTTGTAGAACTCGGTCGCGGCCGCGTCGAGCGCCAGGACGATATCCACACCCGGCTGGTAACCCGCCGCTTCGATGGCCTGCAAGACAAAGCCGATCGCGTCTTCGGCCGATGCCAAATTGGGGGCAAAGCCGCCTTCGTCGCCGACATTGGTATTGTGGCCCGCGTCCTTCAGCTTCTTCTTGAGCGCATGGAACACCTCGGCACCCATGCGCACGGCATCGGCCACCGACCCGGCGGCAACCGGCATGATCATGAATTCCTGAATGTCGATGGGATTGTCGGCATGGGCGCCGCCGTTGATGATGTTCATCATCGGCACCGGCAACAGGTTGGCGAAGGCCCCGCCGACATAGCGGTAAAGGGGCAAATTCGCGTCCTGGGCCGCGGCCTTGGCCACCGCCAGGCTGACCCCCAGAATGGCGTTGGCACCCAGGCGGCTTTTATTGGGCGTCCCGTCCAATTCGATCATCAAGTGATCGATACTGATCTGGCGATGAGCGTCAAGACCCGAAATCGCATCGGCAATCTCGCCATTGACCGCTTCAACCGCCCGAAGCACACCCTTGCCATTATAACGCGCCTTGTCGCCGTCGCGCAGTTCGTTGGCCTCATGGGCGCCGGTCGAGGCACCGGAGGGGACCGCGGCACGACCGAACGCCCCGGTTTCCAAGGTGACGTCGACCTCTACCGTCGGGTTACCCCGGCTGTCCAGAATTTCACGGGCTTGGATTTCCGTAATCGCGCTCATCGATCGGGCTCTCTTTCTGGCTGAGGCTCAGTTCGCGTCGAGCAGGCCTGCTGACGCCAACCCATTGAGATGTCAGGTCTACGCGGTTGCAATGCGCTGGCAGCGACAAGATGCTTTCAAGACGTCGGGATGCCGCGGCTACCGGACGCGCACGGAACCCTGGGGGACAGGCCGGGAACCGTGGCGGTCTCGGTCCCGATGGCGGCGACGTCTAATCCTCCCCACGCTCCGGCGCAAGGGCTGGAGGGACCGGAGCGACACCGTGCCGCTCCCCCTTTTGTGAGAGCATGTGGTTAGGGGCGCATGGCTCCCCGGGCTCGCTCCCCAGGCTCAGCGGGCAGCGTCAGCGGTCTGGCGGGAGAATCGCGCCGACGGTTCGGTAACGCCGGACTCGAACCGGTGTTGGGTTGGCGGATACAGGCCGTGAATCAACCGGACATACGCTTGGGTTTCGGCATAGGGCGGCACACCGCCGTAGCGGTCGACGGCACGCTCGCCGGCATTGTAGCCAGCCAGGGCCAGGGTGACATTGCCCTCGAAATAAGCCAGCAACCAGCGCAGATACTTCATGCCGCCGCGAAGATTGTCCGCGGGATCAAACACGTTATGAACCCCGAAACGCTCGGCGGTATCGGGAATCAACTGCATCAGGCCGGCCGCGTCCTTGGGTGATACGGCATTGGTATGAAAGGCCGACTCAATCTCGATGACCGCCAGCACCAGCTTTGGATCCAGACCGTAGTTGGGCGCAAGACTGGTCACCAGTTGGACGATCTCGGCGGGTGGAACCGAAAGCCGGTGCAAGGGTCCCGCACTGGGGCGACACCAGGGGCGCATCCGCCCGATGTTGCGTGGCACCAACATCGCCACCTGGATTGCCGGCCCAAAACCGCGGGATGCGGCCGCGCGCATCCACGCGACCCCCATTCTTTTATCCCGGGCAACGCCAACCCCAAACAGGAAGCGCCGTCCGACCCGATAGGCGGCGGCCGGGTCCCCCTGCTCGGCCTGTGCGCAATCACGCGACATCTGGTTGGACGCCGGATCCAATTGACGCACCACCGCCCGGGACCGCGCCGGCGGCGCAACCTCGCCCAACGGCATCGCATCGAACTCGTCGCTGACAGCGGCTGACGCCCCAGGCGCCGGCCGGGAATGCCCCACGGTGCGCACCACCGCCCGGGACAGGGGTGACGGGTCGCCTCCGTCATGGTGCCGGACGACCGACGAGTCGGCGTCGCCGGCCCAAGCCGGAACCGCCTGCCCCACCGGCGCCAACGTCAAGACGACAGCCGGCCCAACAATGCTCATGATGCGCAGAATATATTCCATGCTGCTGGTTATCGCAGAAAATGACGACTTCAATCAAGTCTGCCAACCGCCAGCCAGCCGAAAAAAGCGGCTTGCCGCTCAGAACGGCGCGAAGCGAGGGTCGCCCTTGCCGTCGATAGCGACCCCTTCCATCTCCACCAGCCAACCGGGCCGACACACCGGCGCATAAACGATGATCCGGGGCACGGCCGCCAGCGGCCCTTCGGCCAGAACGGCTTCCACCGCCCCGGCATCGGTGCTGTCACGCAGGTAAACAATCACATACCGCAAATCCGCAAGCAGGGCGCCGCTGCCCGCCAGCAAGGCCGCGACATTTTCGGTCGCCCGCCGGGTTTGGCGGACCACGTCGCCAAGATGGAGGATTTCGCCCTGATTCGAGATGCTGGCGGTGCCGGAAACATACAGGTGTCGACGGTCGCCGAACACCACTTCACGACCCCGTTCAAACGTAACCCCATAGTCCACGGTGGCGTTCATGTGGGTTGGGGCTTCCATCCGGCGATTCTGGCCGGTTTCCAGACCCTTGATGGCCAGGAGATTCAGCAACACCACGTCGCCACGGTCGGCCGAGCGGCCATCAATCCCGGTGCTGGCGGGAAAACCGCCGTCCTGGGTGATGCCGTAGCGATCGAAAATGCGATTGCGGGCGCTGCTGACCGGCCCATAATTCACGTCGATATTGGCGACGTAAAGCCAAGTGCGAATGATCTCGCCCAAGGCAATACCGCCGCTTTGGGCGGCAGCCCCGGGCACACCCAGCAACGCATCGGTCTGTTCAGCCGCGTCGCCACCCTTGGCGGACAGCAGATTCCCGAGATACTTGAAGCGGTACGGGCCGCTGCCGATCTCCAGGGCCATGGCCTTTGACTTGACGCCGGGGACCGCAAATCCGGTCCGAGTCTCGCCCCCCTGGGGCCGGCGGACGTGGTACGCCAGCAAGCCCAGTTTGGCACCCACCGGCGGTTGCTGCACCACCGTCACCACCGGCCCGGCGGCGACAAGGCGCGCAAAGGCCCCGTGCATCCGCAGTTCGTCTTCCTGATTGGCCGCGTCCGACAGAAACAGGGTGACGGTAACGGCCGAAGCCGCCTCCAGGCCGAGTCGCTGCCGTTCAGTCTCATAAAGGTCAAAGGTCCGGGCAACCTGGCTGGCGAAGGTGCCCTGCCCCTGCGGCCATACGACGATGAAAGTTTCCTCGGCCCCTCGCGCCCCTGACGCGGTGGCAGACCATGTGCTCACGGTGATCGTCATATCGAACCGGTACCGCCCTTGTCCCGACAATGTCCGGATGACCGGGCGAACCGGCCAACCTTGCGGCGCAGAATAACCTCGGACGACGTCCAAGACAAAGACTTGAAGCGGGCGGCCTTGAAAGTGGGGAAAGCGGACCGGCTCAACGGCGGTCGCTCCCGACACCCGCGCGGCCCTGGCACTGTGCGAATCGGACCCCGCCAACCGCCCGAACGGAGGCCGGCGAGTTCATCACGCACCCGCGCCGACCTGCGGGCCGGTCAGCCATGCCAATCCTGCGCCCCGCCCGTTCCGATCCGAATCATGCGGCTGGCTTACAACGACAGGGGGACAAAGCGCCCGGGCACAGGGGCAAAACCCTTGGTACCGAGGGTCGACTCGAGGCGAAGTACCCTTGGCCGCGACGGCTGCGCTCGGCCGGCACGTCGAACACTTGTCCCGTCGTTAACCAGCGAACCGCGGGGTGGGAGCCGACGGCATGGGTGAACCGTTCGACGAAGCCCCAAGCGTCCTCGTTCATAACGCCATGGTGAGTCAGCAGTCCGGTCGGCCGAGCGACCTGAAGATAGCCCAGCCGCCGCATCCGCAGATGACGGACAATGTGATCCAGCACCAAGCCCTCGCCCAGAAAGTGATTCAGGCGCCAGTCGATGACGTCAATGGTCGCGCCGACGGTTGTGACCGCCCGCAATTCCGGGACCAGGCGTTCCGGCGTCGGGACCGTGGGACGGCAGCGATGGAAATTGCCGGAAAGCGAGACCACGGCCCTGGACACCGCCGTCCGGACCCGCAACCGACACAAGGTTCGGCTGACCATCAGGTCCCTGGCCGAGTGGCTGGACAAGCCGACGAACCCCAATTCAGCGAGCGTCGTGATGAGAATTGCCGGCATCCGGTTCCAGGGCGGCACGAACACCGGCAAAGCCCGATCCCCAAACAGGGTCTTCATGATCCGATCGCCCGTCTCAATGTCGGCAGCCATGTCGCACAGCGGGCGATTGTCAGTAAATTCGGCGTTCCCACTGCCCGCGGTTGCATGATTTGCGTGGTTAAAGCCATGCTGCACCGGCGTCACGCCCGCCCAGTCGTCCACCAAGCCGACCAACCCAGACCTTGCAGCCGCAGGAATAACGCTGAGCGTGATCGGAACACCGGCCCCTTCCGCAACACTCCGTAATTGCCGCAGCGCCGGACTGGATTCGGTGGCGTCATCGTCGCGCCACCAAAAGGTGGCGGTTAACCCGGCTACCGCCCAGGCATCCAACTCTGTCACCAGAGAACGCCACGCCCGATCACTTGCGGCCAACACCGTCGTCTCCGTCACCGTACCATGGATTTGTAATATAGCGTTACCAATCGTAACATTTCAATGACCGACGGTAGAAAATTAGCCGGCGGTCGACACTAAATTGGTGTCAATCGGGGCGCTGGGATTGGACAGAGCACCGGTCCGGCGATGGCCGGAACGGCGTCGATATCGGGATCGGCACTGGATGCCGGCAGACGTTTTCCGAGTTGCGTCAGTCCCGATTCCGTGTTCTTCCAAAGACCCGGTTGAGGGCGAAAGGCCCCCGGTCGCAGAAAGCCGTCAAGGAGCACCGATGGACAGCCCTTTCGATTGCCTGATCGTCACCAATCAGCTCCAATGGGGCTTTTGCTACGAGATGATGACGGAAATCGAGGCAACTCTCTTAGCCAGAGGACTATGGGTCCGAAAATATGTGATCAATTCGACCCGGCTGGACGACGTCTCTCGGGCTATTCTTGAGGATATATTCCAGCAGTTGCGGCGCAATCCCAATCTGTTCATCGTCGACATGATGAACCGACGACGACTGAATTCATTGGAAGGCCTGCAACACGTTCCGATCTTCAACGTCTTCACCGATGCGCCTTATGTCATGTACGACGACGTGCTATCCATGACGCCATCGTCGATCATCGGTTATTCCGATCGGAATCACCGCGAGTACCTGGACGACATGAACATCGGGGGCAAACAGGTGTTCTTTCCCCACGGCGGTCCCGAACCTGACACTCGATGGCCGTCAAACCGGGATCGGCCCATCCCGATTTTGCTGATGGCCCATTTCCGCCTGCGTCCGGACCGGCGCGCGTTTCTGGCGAGTTTCGGCGATCGCACTGATCCGTTGGTCTTGCGCCTGATCGATACCACCCTCGACCGCATCATCGATGGCAACCGGGAACCCTATCTCGCCTTTAAGGACAGTTGCCGTGCGTTGTCGGTGGACTGGCGACAGGCCTTCACCGCCGAGACTGTGGCCAGACTGGTCGGTGAACTTACCATATGGGTCGAGCGGGAGGTTCGCTATCGTATTCTCCGGCAACTTGACGGATTGCCGGTCTACATCGCCGGGGTCATCGACGATGAATACTTCGACTGGCGGCCCGAGACCCTGGTCCGGCTCGGCCCCCAGACCACCACCGAGTGTCTGGCGCTGCTGCGCCAGACCAAAATCCTGTGTAACAGCATCGCCGTCCGTCCCGACGGGGCCCACGAACGCCTCTGGTACGGCGTGGCCAACGGCGCTGCTGTGCTGACCGACCCTTCTCCGTTTCTTGAGGCCGACTTCAAGAACGGTCGGCAGATGTTCTATTTCGACAAGGGCTATGGCCGGGTCCGCGAAACCGTTGAAACCATGCTCCATGATACTGATTTGGACGCGGTCACAGCCGCCGCCTGCCCGATTTACCGTCGCCGGCACACCTGGGCACGCCGCATCTCGACGCTCCTTGAAGCGGTGGGACGATCGCGATCGCGCCAATCAGGGCACTGTCGCTAGTGTTGTGAACGAGACGCTTCGTTCCTGACGATCGTGTCGAGGGCACGACACAACCCATTGAACAGGCAAGTGTTCCGGCCCAACGGGGTCGGAATGGTCCGTTGGAGTCGGAACACTAGCGACGATCGCGCCTAGCCTCGCCGGGTTAGGGATACGTCATCAAGCACCTTGCTCGATTTAAAGATGATCCTGGGATGAATCAGGCAATGGGCAACCGCCTAACAGGGCGATTGGGACCTGAAGTTACGGGTGCAGATACATACTTTTACGTGCATGAAGTACTTGAATACTATAACATGGCAGAAGGCATGAACGAAGAGGCCGCACACTGGATGGCATTCGATCAAGCTGCCGTGTCACCGTTCAACGTCTACCATCCGGATGTGATTCGCCGATTTCGGGATGCTTTGAACCCTGGTTTCCGTAAATATTAGTTGGCAGAAAGAAACACATACTACACATTAACAATGGTAAGCGTGCAACACTTTGGATTGATGAGTATCCACCAGCCGATTTTATCGGGTTGAGAGCGGTAAGGCGGCTGGTGTTTCCGTCAACCCGGAAGGAGCCCCGTTCAGGTCGTCGCTCATGACGAGAGGGGAAGAAATGTCCGTGGGACTGATCGACGAATACGCCAAGGGCGTACTCAAAGGGGTCGAGAAAGCGAACGAACTATACGGCCTTCCATCAGGAGGTATCCTACGATTTCGCTGGGCCGCTCATGGGATCTACGGCTCGTCATGGCTGATCTTCGAGAACCTGGGTGGTCTGGTCGTGCGGCTTTTGACGTTGAAGAAGGACGCGACGGAGGAAGACATGAAAGATATTTTGGATAATGACTGGAGGGTGTACAATTGCTGGCTGGCCGCCGCATTCCTTTTCGGTCGTGGTCGATCCTGGTAGTAAACAAAACGGTGGGTTGGATGCCTGGCGTTCAACCCACAGCCACCGTCCAAGCACCCTTTTAACATACCCCACCCACCATCTGCTCTAACCAGAGCTTTCTTCTTCGATAACGGACAACCAATCGATAGTACGCAATTACTAATCTAAGATTGCGCCATCGTGTCCATGCAGGCATACTTTCCTCTGGATCTATGGCCGGACTGGTGGCATGATCGGGGCGTCTCACAGGCATCCTCCTCACGGAACCGTCTGGAACGGGGGCAACCCGACTTCGACAACGGTTCGCCGGCTTCCGGCGGAGCTGGCTCGTCTTCGTCATCGGTTTCGTAGGGCACGATCACGTCGGCGTTGGCCGGTTCAGGTGCCGTGTTCGCGGGCCTTCCAATCAGGACACTAGCCGCGCCCGGCATCCCGGGTTACACTGCACACCATGCCGCACCGTCCCACCGTCATCCTGACCGGCGCCAGCCGGGGTATCGGCCACGCCACCGTCAAGCGTTTCAGCGACGAGGGCTGGCGCGTGATCTCCTGTTCCCGGGACGACGTTCCGGGGGAGTGTCGGCGTGATACCAATTGGACCCACCACATCTCGGCTGATCTCGGCAGCATCGACAGTCGGGCCGCCTTTATCGCCGAAGCCAATCATCTGCTGAATGGTGGACCGCTCCAGGCGCTGGTCAACAATGCCGGAGTCTCGCCCAAAACACCGTTCAAGGAACGGTTGGGGTGCCTCAACGGCGACATCGCCGACTGGCGGATGGTGTTCGAACTCAATTTTTTCGCGCCGCTGGTGCTGGCGCGCGGTTTTGCCGCTCCCCTGGCCAAAGCCAAGGGCGCCATCGTCAACATTACGTCCATCGCCGGCCATTCGGTACACCCGTTTGCCGGATCGGCGTACAGCACCTCCAAAGCGGCGCTGTCCGGCCTGACCCGCGAGATGGCGGTGGAATTTGCTCAGATGGGTGTGCGCGTCAATGCCGTCGCCCCCGGCGAAATCGAGACCGCCATGCTGTCGCCCGAAACCGAGGTGTTGATCCCACGCATCCCGCTGCACCGGTTGGGAAGCCCCGACGACGTGGCATCCATCGTCTATCGGTTGTGTACTGCCGAAATGGATTACATCACGGGCTCCGAGATCTTCGTGACCGGTGGGCAACATCTGCTTTAGCTGTATGAACAACCAGTCCTGCCCACTTCAACCCGTCGCCATTCCAGCCAGGGGCCCCGCTTGCCGGAATGGGCTTCCAACAGCACTCAGGCACAAGGAACAGGTCAATGTCCCTCATGGAATGGAACGAACGCTTGAGCGTCGGCGTCGCCCGATTTGACGATGAACACAAAAAGCTGGTGTTGTTAATCAACGCGCTGTTTGATGCCGTGCAAGCCGGTCGCGGTCGCGAAGCCCTGGGCCGGACGCTGGACGAGCTGGTGGCCTATACCAAAAATCACTTCGTCAACGAGGAAGCCGCGCTGTCGCGGCTGGGCTACCCGGACCTGGACAATCACCGCAAAGAACATGAGTCGCTGACCCGTCAGGTCATCGACATTCAGCAAAAGTACCATGCCGGAGCCTCCGCCATGCTCAGCATGGAGGTTATGAGCTTCCTCAAGGCTTGGCTGGTCAAGCATATCCAGGGTTCCGACCAGAAGTACGGCCCGTTCCTGAACGACAAAGGGCTGCGCTGATCCCGCCCCTGCCCCCCTCGGTCTCGCTCCCGCCCGGAAAGCTCCGACATGACGGATGCCCAGCCTGAAACCATCCTGACCCATGCCGGCACGACGCCGTTCAATCACCACGGCATCGTCAATCCACCCGTCTACCACGCCTCGACCGTCCTGTTTCCCAGCGTCGCGGCGCTGGAAGCGGCCGACGCCGCGCCCTTCGACATCATTAATTACGGTCGCATCGGGACCCCCACTTCCCAGGCGCTGGAAGGAGCTGTGGCGACCCTCGAGGGTGGTTTCAAGGCGGTAACCGCGGCTTCGGGGCTGGCGGCCATCGCCACCGCGCTGATGGCCTTCACCCAGGCCGGCGACCACGTCCTGGTCACCGACAGCGCCTACGGTCCGACCCGACGGTTCTGCTCCGAGGTGCTGGGCCGATTCGGCGTTGCGGTGGACTATTACGATCCCTTGATCGGCGCCGACATCGCCGCCCTGATCCGCCCCGAAACACGGGTGGTTTATTTGGAAGCTCCCGGGTCCCTCACCTTCGAGGTTCAGGATGTGCCGGCCATCGCCGCGGCGGCCAAGGCCGCCGGCGCCCAGGTGCTGATGGACAACACCTGGGCGACGCCACTCTATTTCCGGCCCTTCGACCACGGCGTCGATGTCTCGATCCACGCCGCGACCAAATACATTGTCGGCCATTCCGACGCCATGCTCGGCCTGATGGTTTGCGCCGAAGCGGCCTACGAGCCGGTCAAGCGCAGCGCCGTCCGTTTCGGGACCTGTGCCGGACCCGACGATCTGTATCTTGGCTTGCGCGGCCTGCGCACGCTGGCGGTGCGGCTGAAGCGCCACGGCCAGGCGGCGCTGGCGCTTGCCGATTGGCTCGCCCGACAGCCCGAGGTCGATCGCGTGCTCTACCCCGCCTGCCCCGATGATCCCGGCCATGCCTTGTGGCGCCGTGACTTCACCGGCGCGAGCGGCCTGTTCTCGGTTCAACTCCACCCCTGCCCCAAGCCCGCGGTGGCGGCCCTGCTCGATCACCTGGAATTGTTTGGACTCGGCTATAGTTGGGGCGGTTTCGAAAGCTTGGCCTTGCCCGTTTACCCGCGCAAGCTCCGCACCGCCACCCGCTGGGATCACCCTGGTCCGTTGGTCCGCTTTCATGCCGGACTTGAAGACATCGACGACCTGATTGCCGATCTCGACCGTGGGTTCGGCCGGTTGCGGGCGGCGATGGCCGCACCAGACTGATCCTCATCGCCAGACTGACCCTCTTCGAATGACCGGAGCCCCCATGTCCGCCCCTGCCCTCAAACCCGACCTTGCGCCGTTGCTGGCCACGGTCCGCTTCAATGACGACGGACTGGTGCCGGCGATCGCTCAACGGGCCGGAACCGGCGAAGTGCTGATGATGGCCTGGATGAACCGCGACGCCCTGGTGGAAACCGTCACCACCGGCCGGGTCTGCTATTGGTCACGATCCCGACAGGCGCTCTGGCGAAAAGGCGAAACCTCGGGTCAGTGCCAACACCTTAAGGAGTTGCGGGTCGACTGCGACGGCGATACCCTGCTGGTGGTGGTCGACCAGGACGGTGTCGCCTGTCACACCGGACGCAGGTCCTGCTTCTATCGGAGCTGGGGCGACGACGGCTTCGCCACCATCCTCGATGTTGAAACCACCCCGGAACATCTCTATGGATCACACGGGTAACCGGCCAGGTCCTGTTGTCCATGCATTACGATATCACCCTCCGCTCTCTTTTTCTGCTCGGCGTCCCGGCGCTCCTAGGCATGATCGCCGGGATACCGGCGGTCCGGGTGCTGCCCGGCGAATTCCCAACGGCCCGGGAGCGTCGCGCTGATGTGGTTGTCGGATTGGCCGACGGACGTTTGCTCCATCTGGAACTCCAAACCGGCGCCGATCTGACCATGCCATGGCGGATGTTGGAATATTACATCCTAATCACCACCGCCAATGGCTACGCCGAACTGCTCCAGGTCGTTCTTCACGTCGGAAGCGGGCCTGCGCCGACCACCGGCGGTTTGGTCCGTCCCGGCCTCTCGTTCCAGTATCAGGTGATCGACATCCGGAACCTGGATCCGGCACCGCTGCTGGCCAGCTCTGCGCCTGCCGACACGGTTCTGGCCTTTCTGGCCAGGTGCGACGATATTGGCAAGCGGGCACGGGAGATTCTGGCTAAACTGGCAACGCTGCCTGAGCCGACGCGGCGGGATGCCATCGCCCAGTTGCTGATCCTGAGCGGCCTGCGCGGTGCAACCTCAGTGGTCTTGACGGAGATCAAAGCGATGCCGATTCGGATCGAGATCGAGGAAAACCCTTTTCTACGTGACCTCGTTCTTCGGGGCGAAGCTCGGGGCGAGGCTCGGGGCGAAGCTCGGGGCGAAGCTCGGGGCGAAGCTCGGGGAAAGGCGGAAGGCAAGATGGAGTCGCTCCTTCGGTTAACCGAGCGGCGTTTCGGGCCATTAGCCCGGGAAGAGCGTGAGCGCATCCGGTCCGCGGATCCACAGACCCTCGAGATGTGGTTTGACCGGGCAATCGACGCTCCGGAACTGGCGATGGTGTTCGACGACCCGCTCACGCACTGACGTCGATCATCTTTACGGCCATGAAGACGCTGCCAGCCGCAGCAACTGCGCCAGAATCGCGTCCGGAGCCAGAACCAGATCGACGACACCCGCCGTGATCGCACTACGAGGCATGACTTCCGCGAACGCTGTCTCGGGCGATTGGGCGATGGTCAGCCCGCCCTCGGCTTTGATGACAGCCATGCCCTGACAGCCATCCTCGTTGGCACCCGTCAACAGCACGCCGATCAGGCGGCCGGCGAATGCTTCGGCGGCACTCTCGAACAGAACGTCAATGGACGGGCGAACATTGCAGACCTTGGCGTCAACACTAAGCGCAAAAGTCTTATCTTTTTCGACCAGCAGGTGATATCCGGCTGGTGCAATATAGATGACGCCAGGCATGATCGGCGCCTTGTCTTGGGCATCGATGACGGCCAGGCGGCAATAACGGCTCAGCAGATCGGCCAGCAGGCCGCCTGAATCGGCGGTGGTATGCGAAACAACGATCACCGGCCAGGGAAGTTCGGCCCGCAATTCCGGTAGAATTACGCGCAGAATTTCCAGGCCGCCGGCCGAACAGCCCATTACAACGGCCTCATACCGCAGCCTACTCATGACGCGCCTGTGCTGATCAGAGTCTTCCGGTACAGTCGAAGGTCAGCATCGATGGCACCAAAATCCTCGACGATATCCGAGAATTGCAAACTTTCCCGGCTGCCCAGACACAGAAATCCTTGGCGCACCAAGCTATCGCGAAACAACCGCAACACCCGATTCTGCAACAACCGATCAAAATAGATCAACACGTTCCGGCAAATGATCATATTAACTTCACAGAACATACCGTCCGAGGCCAGGTTATGGCGGGCAAAAATCATATTCTCCCTAAGCGAACGATCCATGCTGGCATGACCGTAAGCTGCGTGATAATAATCAGAAAGCGAGTGTCGACCGCCTGCCTTGAGGTAATTGACCGAGAAATCTTTGAGATTACGAAGCGAAAAAACACCTTCTTCGGCCCTGGCCAGTGCGACATCATTAATATCTGTGGCATAGATGCGAGTGCGGTCGTAAAGCCCCTCCTCTTTAAGCAGGATGGCCAGCGAATAGACTTCTTCTCCCGTCGCGCAACCGGCCTGCCAAATATTGATCCGGGGATAGGAGGCCAGAACCGGTAATACCTGGGTCCGCAGAGCCAGAAATATCGCGGGATCCCTGAACATTTCGGTCACCGGTACCGAAAGTTTGGGATGACCTTATCGATAAACTCAGGACTATGAAGCAACGGCGGTATCAGGTCGGAAACACGGCCCAAACCGAGCCCAATAGCCAGATCCTTGACCCGGCGTTTCAGTGACGCCCGCGCGTAGTTGCGGAAGTCATAGCCGTGCCGACGATAGAGAGCTTCGATAAAAAGTTCGACCCCGATATCGTCGATTTCACTGTCCTTCATGGGCTTTGCTCACTGGTGCAGCCAGACCCTCATCAGGGACAGCAGGCGGTCGGTATCGATCGGTTTTGTGACATAGTCGTTTGCGCCGGCGTCCAGGCACTTGTCGCGATCATCGGCCATCGCCTTAGCCGTCAGCGCCAGAATCGGCAGGCTCCGGAAGCGCGGTTGCTTCCTGATTTCCTGCATGGTCTGATAACCATCCATCTCCGGCATCATGATATCCATCAGGACGATATCGATGGTTGGTTTGTCGGCAAGGTGCTTCAGGGCTTTGCGGCCGTCTTGGGCCATCAGCACGGTCAGCCCCTTGGCATTCAGAACCCGGGAGAGGGCAAAAGCATTTCGCATATCGTCTTCGACGATGAGAACCGTTTTATTCAAAAAGCATCGCTCGGGATCGTGGAGACGTCGCAGCAACTTTTGGCCTTCTTCGGGCAGCGCCGATTGCACGCTATGAAGGAACAAGGTGACCTCGTCAAGCAGGCGTTCCGGCGATCTGGCCCCCTTGATCACGATACTGTCGGTATAGTGCCGCAATTCCATCGTTTCTTCCGACGTCAGTTCCTTGGCCGAGTAAATCACCACCGGTGGCATGGTCATGGTTCGGTCAGCGGCGACCCGCGCCAACAACTCAGTCCCCGAGATATCCGGCAGGCCCAGGTCAAGAACGACACAATCAAAGACCTCCCGACTCAACAGGTCGATCGCCTGCTGGCCGGTGTCGGCCGTGATGATCGAGACGTTGTCGCCGCCGATCAACCGGGCTATGGCGGTCTGGGAACCGGGGTCGTCGTCTACCACCAACAACCGACGCGGCTCCTGGGTCGAGAAATGACCGATGCGGTCGAAAGCCGCCTCGATCTGATCGCGCGTCACCGGCTTGGTCAAGTATCCTACCGCCCCCATGCCTAAGCCACGTGGACGACCTTGGATTGCAGATATAAAGTGAACCGGAATATGCCGGGTAACGGTATCCTCTTTTAGCCGATCCATCACCGCCCAGCCGTCCATTCCCGGTAGCCCCACGTCGAGTATAATCCCCATCGGTAATAGGTCGCGAGCAAGGCGCAGACCCGTCCCGCCGTCCGACGCCACCACCCCCTTGAACCCCCGACGCCGCGCCGTCTCCGCCAGAATACGGGAGAACCGGGCATCGTCCTCAATAATCAGAATGACATTCTCGCCGGGCGTCACGCCCGCGGGATTATCGCCAACCGGGAACGCTCCGGGACTGACCGCCAGAGCTGAAGCCACGGAAACCGCCGGTGACGCGGACATGATCTTGGATAGGGACCGGGCTTCGCGCCGAACCACCGATTGCGCCCGTTCACGAGGCGGTTGGATCGGTAACAGCAGCGTGAAGATACTGCCAACCCCAACCTCACTGACCACCGTGATATCACCGCCGACCAGTCGGGCCAGTTTCTGTGATATGGCCAGTCCGAGACCGGTACCGCCGTAACGTCGGCTGGTGGTGCCGTCCACCTGCTCGAAGGGCAGAAAAATGTGTTCCCGCTTGTCTTCGGGAATGCCGATGCCGTTATCCGTCACCACCACTGCTAGGGTTGTGGCCGGATCCAAACCGATCGCCTGCGCCTCGGTCGAAGACGGTCGCTGAAGACGGCAGGTCACGCTCCCTCGTTCGGTGAATTTGATCGCATTCGACAGCAAATTGGTGACAATTTGGTCGACTTTGCCGACATCGGTGGAGATGTCTTTCGGAATGTCCCGGGCACATTCGACGACCAAGCTCAATCCTTTGATCTCGGCCATCGGCCGCAACCGGCGTTCGATCGGTTCGATCAGGGAAACCACCGCCACGGTGTCGGCCATGACTTCGACACGACCAGATTCGATCTTCGACAGATCCAGGATGTCGTTGATCAAGCGCAGCAATTGGCTGCCGCTGTCGTGGATGACCTGGGCCGCCTCGATCTGGTCCGGGGTCAGATTGGTATTCTGGTCACACGCCAACGTCTTGGCGAGAATCAGCAGGCTGTTCAGCGGTGTGCGCAACTCGTGGGACATATTCGCCAGGAATTCCGACTTGTAGCGGCTGGCCTGCCCTAACTGGCGCGCCTTGGCTTCGGATTCCGCCCGGGCGGCCTCCAGCGCCCGGCCCTTCTCGGTCAGTTCCTGGTTGATCGCCTGCAAGGCCTCACGCTGCGCCCGCAATTCCTCCTCCGAAGCCCGCAATTCCTCAGCCTGTTGAGACAGTTGCGAAGCCTTCTCCTGCAATTCTTCATTGCCCGCCCGCAATTCCTCGCTCTGGGTCTGGAGTTCCTCTTCCGAAGCGCGCAACGCTTCGGCTTGATGTTGGGTCTCCTCCAGCAAACTCTGCATACGGGTGCGGCGCTCCAGAATTTCAAGTTGGAGCGCGATCATGGGTAACAAATCCGCAACCAATGTCCGCTGGGTTTCCGTAAAGGTCTTAAAGGTGGCAATTTCAATGACCCCAAGCACCGTATCGCCACTGAGGATGGGCATGGCCAGAATCATGGACGGTCGCGCCTCGCCCAGCGCCGAACCGATCCGAATATAATCGGCCGGCACGTCAGTCAACAGGATCGGCGAACGTTCGATCACCGATTGGCCGGCCACCCCTTCGCCGAAGCCGAAGCCCTCGGCGAGATGCTTTCGCTCGACGAAGGCGTAGCTTCCCATCAGTTCCAACCGTTTGCGCGTGTCATTGACCCCGTAGAACACGCCGTGACCGCCATCAAGCAGTGGCGTCAGGGTGCGGATCACATCTTGCGCCAAGCCCCGCACCGATGTCGCCGCCTGAACCCGTTGGGCGATTTCGGCGGTTTTGGACTTGACCCAGTTACGGTCGGCCATGGCGTGGCTGGTCGCCTTGAAGACCTGGAGCGCCCGGGCCATGGCGCCGATTTCGTTCTCCACCTCGAGATACGGCACCTCGATGGTAAAATCACCTTCGGCCAGCCGGGCCATTTGCCCGCGCAACTGGCTGAGCGGCCGATTGATGCTGACGGTGATGAAACTGGCGATCAAAATTGAACTCAGCACCACGAAAACCAGGATGAAAGCCAGATTGGCCACAGTTTCATCACGACGAGCATCCGCCGATTGCATAAATTCCCGGGCCTTGTTGCGGGCAAATCGAATCACCTGCGCCATGGCGTCCCGAACCACACCCGTCTGTTGGGCGCCGACGCCTGTGGCCATGGCTTCGGCCTCGGGACGGTTCCCGGCCTTTTTCAGGGCAATAATCGTATCCCGGATGGCCGACCATTTCTGAAGGGCGCGAGCAATGGCCGACAGATCATCATGACTCCCAAGATAGCGGTCTTTGAGAATATCCAGGTTATGATAAATCGATGCCTCAAGATCAGCGACATCTTTAACTTTTTGGTCGATTGCCTCTGGCGCGTCGGCAACGATCAGTTCGAGCATCTTTTCTCGAATTGAGACGATTTCGGTATCCGCTTCAAGCGCGGCATTGGTAACCGTCATCGGATGCTCGGACAATTCCGTCGTCAGTCCCGATAGCGTCTGCAACGCATGGAAAGACAGCAGTCCCACCGCCAACGCCAAAATTACGACGATCGAAAACCCGGCCGCCAGGCGATTCCGGATCCCGACCGTCTGAATTGCCCTCATCATCCGCACGGCCCTTTCCTTGGGGTCTTGGAACAGCGGCCAGACTCAGCGGTCTCCGGCCCGATCGACCCTCTCAACCGCCGTCCCGAAGAGGCCCCTCCGACATCGGGGGCTTCGATCACGGCCGGTCCACAATCTCCAGTTGCCGGCTGATCATCTCGACCAGATCCCGGGGCAGGTAGGGCTTATGCACGATGGTGCAGCCTTCGTGGGCGGCTTCCTCGGCAATGGCGGCCTGGGTATCGCCGGTGATCAGGATCGCCGGGACCGCATGGGATTGGAGTTTGCGCAGCATCCGGATCATGGTCAAGCCCGACACGGCGTCCGGCAGACGATAGTCGGAAAGGATCAGGTCCGGATCGTTGCCGTCCGCCGCTTGCAGCGCCTTGCCGGCATCGGCGGCGGTTACCACCTGGAAGCCGGCATCCACCAGGATCGCTTCCAGGGCTTTGGCCTGGAGCCAGTCGTCTTCCACCAACAAAATGCGGCCCCGGTGTAACGTCCCGAAGGCATCCGGCTTTGCCGCCAGGTCCGGTTCGTCAAGCCCCTCCAGGCAAGGCAATTCGACCGAAAAAGCCGAGCCCCGCCCCTCCCGGGACCGCAAAACCAGGCGGTGGCCCAGCAGATCAGCGGTTCGGGTGACAATGGCAAGCCCAAGACCCATGCCTTTAGCCCGATCCCGCTCGGGGTTGGCCAGTTGCCGGAATTCCTCAAAAATAGCAATCTGCATTTCCGCGGGAACCCCGCTGCCGGTATCGTACACGACCAGCATCACATGATCCCGCCGCCGTCGTAAGGCGATTAGGGCGCCCCCAAGAATGGTGTAGCGAAGCGCATTGCTCAACAAATTCCTGATAATCCGTTCCAACAACACCGGATCCGTATCGGTAAGACACGGAAAAACCCGAACCCGCAACTCAAGGCCATTCTTGCGGGCTTCCGAAGTCATCTCCTCGGCAATCCGGCGCACCATCTCGTCGACGCGAAAGGTCTGTCGGCTGACCGTCACCTTGCCGGATTCAAGCGCGGCGAACTCCATGAGTTTGCCCAGCATCCGCTCCGTGGAGTCCAGGGCCTCACCCATGGTTTCCAGAACCGGCAGCATCGACGGGTCGACCACCCTGCGCGTCAGCAGGTGCAACAGCAGGCGCTGGGCCTGAACCGGTTGGCGCAGATCGTGGCTGGCCGCGGCCAGAAACCGGGTTTTGGCGTCGTTGGCCCGCTCTGCTTCGGCCCGGGCGCACTCGGCCGCCCGTTGAGCCTGCACCCGGTCGGTGACCTCGTAAGCGGCACAGGCCAGCGCCTCGACCTGGCCCTGCCAATTCAACACGGGTTCGACGACCAGATCGAAATGCTGCTCGTGAGGCATGAAGCGGCTACGAACGGCCACGTCGCGACGCAGAGGTTTTTTATGGGCCCACACCGTCCGATAAATCTCTCGCAATCGGTCGGCGGCCCCCGCCTCGAAGACATCATCCAGCGCCTTGCCCATCAGCATCGCGGGATCTGCCCCCACTTTGCTGGAATGGACCCAGGTGTAGCGAAACTCCCGATCCAGCCGAAACGCCACGGTCTGCCCGGCGCTCATGGCAAGCCGGAAATTCCGCTCGCTTTCCCGAAGGGCCTGTTCGGCCAGGGCTTTGGTTGCCCGCTGAAGCTGTTGCCGATGACTGTAAAGGTCCAGAAAGATCCGCACTTTGGTGTGCAGGATCAGCGGCTCGATGGGTTTCTCGATATAGTCTACGGCGCCAGCCCGATAGCCTTGCAGGCGATGGGTCTCGTCGGCGTAGGCGGCGGTGACAAAAATCACCGGCACCGTGCGTGTCCGGGATTCACCATGCAACAGTTCGACGACCTCGTACCCGTCCATCACCGGCATGTTGACGTCGACCAACGCCAGGGCAAAGTCGTGTTCGACCGCCAGCGCCAGCGCGACGTTCCCGGACTCTGCCTCCAGCACCTCAGCACCGTGGCTGTCCAGCAACTGGCGCAAGGCCCGGAGATTGGCTCGCTGATCGTCGACAATCAGAATTTTCAGTTTATCATCCTGCTTGCCGCTCATTCCACCATCGCCCCACCTCCCGCCGGTTATCGACGGCCGCTTCGCTCGCTTAGATTTATCCGGTATGAAGACAACCGCCAATACGCTAAAGGGTGAATCCGAGATAATCCTGCCGGCCGGCCCCGGCATACCGGTTGGCTGACGCCGGAAGACCGCCCCGCGACGTTCACCGATCCATCGCTTGAAATATAAAAAGGTCGGCTACCAAATCAAGGGGAGTAATCGAAACTGCATCTGCTGACCATACTCCCGGTAGCCGGTAAGATTTCTGGTGAGAAATCGCTCTTCTTCAAAAACCGGAAGTTCTTGATCCGCGCGCCGCCGTGGCGCCGATCACGACATCGAGCAATTCGGTGGTGATTTCCTCTTGGCGCTGCTGACGGGCCTGTTGGGTCAACGTTTCCAATTTGGTCTCGATATTGTCGTGCGCCGCCTCCATCGCCGTCAGCCGCGCGGCGTTCTCGCTGGCGAAGGACTCGACGGCGGCCAGCATCAGGCGGGTGAAGACGAATTCTTCCACCAGCCGGTCGAACAACGCCTCGGGATCAAGGTAAATCAAGGGGGCGACCTCGTCAATCTGGCGCACGCTGGCGACATCGAAGGGCAGCACCGGTTCTTCGGCCACCGACCATTGCGCCCCGGCCGTGTTTCGCCCATAGACCAGCGTCACCCGTTGGATGCCGTCCCGGGCCAGCCGGCCATAAAGTTCGTCGGAACACCGGAGCACGGTCTCCAGCACGCCGTCGATGTGAGTGGCCATGGGTTGCCAGTAGGCAACGGTACAGCCCCGTTCCTCGGCCTTGATCCGCCCCCGGGAACCCACCACCAGCAACCGGTGCCGGTCGCCCCGGGCCAGCGTCCAGGCCCGCTCGAGAACGTGTTCGTTATAGGCGCCGGCAAAACCGTGCTCGGAGGTAAAGGCGACCACCGCCATCGGACCATCCGTGCCACCGGTCGGACCGCCACCGGTCCCGGCCAAGGCCAACCCCCGGGCCAGGGCCAAATTGATCACCCCCGCATACTGGCGGACACCAGGCAAAGCGCCCTGGGCCTGGGCCAGGCGCATCGCCGCCAACGCCCGCATGGCCCCCATAATGTCCTGCAAATCGTCGAGATTGGCGATGCGGGCTTCAATTTCCGCCAGGCGTTCAACCATCCTACACCTCAAAGACCAGGAGCGCCGCCCCCGGACCCCGCCGGGGGCGCAGGTCCCGGCCGGGCCTCCATGACCAAGGTCGCCCGCGTCTTCAGCCAGGCCATCAGCTCGCTGCGATCGCCCGCCGTCAACAGGCCGGTGATGTCGATCCGGTCGGCGATGGCGCCCAGTTCCATGGCCACCGCCTCGGTCAAACCGTGCTTGAATCCCTCGATTTGCTCCGGCGTCAACGCCGCCAGCACCCGTTCCTTCAACGCCAGCAGAATCGCCACCTCGGCGGCCAGACTGAGCGGCGCCGACTGAGTCTGGCCAAGCACGGCCCGAATGCGGCGACCATGCTCGATGGTCTCCCGGGAATGGGCATCGACCATCTGACCGAACTTGGTGAACACTTCCAATTCAAGGAACTGGGCATAGTCCAGCTTGAGCGAGCCCGAAACTTCTTTCAGCGCCTTGTGCTGGGTTTTGCCGCCCACCCGACTGACGCTCTTGCCGACATTGACCGCCGGCTTGTGGCCCTCGTTGAACAGCTTGGGCTCCAGAATGATCTGGCCGTCGGTGATCGAAATCAGATTGGTCGGAATATAGGCGCTGATATTGCCGGCCTGAGTCTCGGCGATGGGCAATGCCGTCAACGACCCGCCGCCATGAGACTGATGGAGCTTGGCCGCCCGCTCCAGCAACCGTGAATGAATGAAGAAGACATCGCCGGGATAGGCTTCCCGCCCCGGCGGGTTGCGCAGCAGGAGCGATACCTGCCGATGGACAGCGGCATGTTTGGTCAGATCATCCACCACCAGCAGGGCATGACCGCCCCGATCGCGGAAATATTCGGCCATGCAGCAGGCGGCATAGGGAGCGATCCATTGCAGGCCGGGGGGATCGTCGGAACTGGCCACCACGAAAATGGTCCGGTCCATGGGTCCCGACCGCCGGACGGTATCGATCACCCGCGCCACCGCCGAGGCCTTCTGACCCACCGCGCAATAGACCGAGATCACGTCCGACCGCGTCTGGTTGAGAATAGCGTCGACGGCAATGGCGGTCTTGCCGGTGGAGCGGTCGCCGACGATCAACTCCCGCTGGCCACGACCAAGGGGAATCAGCGCATCCACCACCAGCAAACCGGTCTGCAAAGCCTGGGTCACCAGTTCGCGATCGATGATCCGCGGCGCCGGTCGCTCGATGGGCTCGGTCAGGGTCAACGGAATGGCAGGACCGTCATCCAGTGGCCGACCCAGGGGATCCACCACCCGGCCGAGCAACCCCTCCCCCACCGGCACCCGCACCACCTCGCCGGTACCGCAGACTTCGTCGCCGGCGGAAATGGTGCGGTCGGAATCCAGCAGGACCGCGCCGACCTCGTCGCGCTCCAGCGTCACCGCCATGCCATACACGTTCCCGGGAAACATCAGGATTTCATCGAGGCGGCAGCGGGCCAAACCGGACAGCACCGCGACGCCGTCGCCGACCCGTTCGACCCGACCCAGTTCCGCCATCACCGGCCTTGCCCCAACCGTCGCGACCTGACGCCGCGCCTCGTCGAGGCGGGCTTTGACCTCCGCGGTCAGGCCGCCTCGCCCTTGCACATCCCGGGTGATCATGGTTTGGCTCCGTCAAGGGCTTCGGCGTCCACAAGGCGTTGGTGTTGCCCTTGGACCGCGCCGGGACCGATGGCCCTGGCCCCCATGAGATTTGCGCGCGCTTCGGCCAAAGTTTCGCGCCAGGCGACCGTGACGATCAGACTGGGAAAGCGAAGCTCGGCCCCGGCAATCAGGGTCTCGTCGGTCACAAAGATGATCTCCACCGCGTCTCCGATCGCAGAGGCCAGCCGCGCCCGCCATCGGGCCTGTCCGTCCGGGTCGAGACCCGGCATGGTGGCCACCTGAAGCACCGGTTCACGATCCCGCAGTCGCTCGGAAGGAAGCGCCGCCAAATGCTCGCAGACCCGCTCCAGCAGCACCGCGGTGACCGCTTGGCCGCCCACCTGCCCCAACAGCCTCTGAGACAGCGTCAGCGCCAAGTCCACAGCCTGATCCCCCAACGCGACGGCGGCCTGCCGCCGCTCCTCGTCAAGCTGGCGGCGTTGGGCGGCCATCGCCGCCGCCGCCTGGGTCCCGGCACGCTCGATCACCTGGCGTCGTTCGCTTTCAATATGAGCCCGTGCATCGGCCATCACCCGCTCGCGTTCAGCGGCGATCTCGGCGATGCTGTGCTCGTAGCCTTGCCGGTAAGCCTCCGCAGCGTCTCGCGCCTGCCTCGCCGCCTCCAGGTCCGTTTCCACCAACGCCCGCCGTTGCGCCACCACGCGGGCTATGGGGTGATAGAGGAACCGCTGAAGAAGCCAGGCCAGGACGGCAAAGTTGACCGCCTGGAGGGCCAAGGCCCAAAAGTCGATGTGCATGACTTAGGCATGAACATAAGGATTGGCGAACAACAACAGCAGGGCTATCACCAGGCAGTAGATCGCCATGGTCTCGATCATGGCGAGACCGACAAACAACGTGCGGGTGATGGTCCCGGTCGCTTCCGGTTGACGGGCCAGCGCATCCATGGCCCCAGCCACCGCGATGCCTTCACCGATCCCCGGCCCGATGGCCCCCAGGCCAACGGCGATCCCCGCGGACAGGATGCTGATCATTTCGACGTTCATGGCTGATTTCCTCTGACAATTTCACGGGACGGCTGAGACGCGCCGGGTGTGTGCGAAAACGGGGGGGCGGGCCTGGTCATCCCGTCTCGCCCGCTTATCCCTTCTCAACGGTGCCCATGGCGCCACCGATGAACACCGCGGCCAGGATGGTGAAAATGTACGCCTGGACCAAGCCAACCAGGATGCTCAACGCCATGAACGGAATCGGCACCAACAGACCGACCAGACTGATGATGACGGCAATGGTCAACTCATGGCTCATGATGTTGCCGGCCAGACGGACCATCAGGGCAAAGGTCCGGGTGAGTTCGCCCAGGATATTGAGCGGCAGGAACACCACGGTCGGCTCCAGGTAGGTCCGCAAATAGCCCAGCAGCCCCCGCTTTCGCACCCCCAGACTATGGACCGTGAAGAACACGATCAATCCCAGCGCACCGGTGGTCTCGAAACTGGCGGTCGGCGGTTTGACCCCGGGGATCAGCGGCGACAGGTTACAGGTGACGATGTAGAGAAACAGGGTTCCGATCAGCGGCAGGAACACCGCTGGGTCCGCACCCATGACGTCCCGGATCAGCCCGCCCAGGAAGCCCACCACCATCTCCAGAATCACCTGGAAACGGCTGGGCCGGGTCGCCGAGAGCCGACGGCTGCCGTACCACGCACCCCCTACCAGCACCGCCATGATCACCCAGGTGGTCACAACCTCCAGACCGATGGGGACCGGGCCGACGTGGAAGACGATGGGCGCGTTGAGCGTGGCTTTTTCCATCATGGCGGTCAGCCCTCCCCGCGGTTACCGGCGGCAGCGGCAGCGGCCCCGGCGGCGGCCCGGTCGCGCCGATCGAGCCAGTGTAACACCAGGGGCCGCGCCAGGCCGAAACCCGCCAGCGCCATCAGCGTCGGCGCCCAGCCCCAAGGCACGGCCGCCCCCAGCAACGCCACCGAGCCAAACAGGCGCACCAGCATCAAACCGATCGGCCGCCACAACGGCCCGTTTTCGAGATAAAGCCGGGCGTTGAGCCGAAGCGCCAGCAGATAGGCCGCTCCCACCACCAGGCCATAGGGCAACGCCAGCGTCATGGCCGCCACCGGCAGCGTCGTGACCGTCATAGCCCGTCTCCCTGACCGAAGATGCCGGCGTCCCGAATGCGCCGCCACACCAGCCAGCCGCCGACGCCCAGACCCAGCATCAGCAACCCGCCGGTCAGTTGGATGCCGGTCCCCAGGGAATGGTCGAGCCAGCGGCCAAGAAAGCCGAACAACAGCGGCGGCGTCACAAACAGCCAACCGAGCAAGCCCATCACCCCCAAATTCCGGACCAGCGAACCGACCCCCGCCCGTTGCGCGGCATCTTCGCGTTCACTGCGGCGCCGGACCGCACGGGCGAGATTCCCGGGGGCCAAGTTACCAGGGGGCGAGCGACTATTGCGCATGTCCCGTTCCTCCACTCTGGCCGAAGGGGAGACTGCCCGGCCGTTCGCCGCGCAGGTAACGATGGAGCTGCTTCATGACCCGAAGCTGCAAACGCAGGGTGTGGGTCCGGGCCTCGGCCTCACGGTTGGCATCCGATGCCATCCGGTTCAATACCAGATCGTGCAACCGGACCAGATCGTCATCGACCACCGCCTCGCGGGTGGCCACCTCCACCAAGACGCCGCCGCGCACATTCAGCACGCCTCCCCGCACCGCCACATGGCCGGTATGGCCATCCCGGTCGCGGAAGGTCAGCACCGAGACCGCCAGCACGGTCATGAATTCGCAATGGCCGGGCCGGATGCTGAAGGCGCCGGACTGATCGTCGGCCCGAACCGAGACCACATCGCCCCGATCCATCGCCACCGCAGCCGGTGTGGTAATGAGCAGGCGCAAGGTCTTCATGACAACCCCACAGACTTCCGGCCACCTGACCGATCAGGCGGCCTTGGCGGCTTTCTGATGTTTCGCCACCGCTTCGTCGAATGTTCCGACCATGTAAAAGGCTTGCTCGGACACGTCATCGGCGCGACCATCCAGGATGGCGCGACAGCCGGACAACGTTTCTTTAAGGTCCACCGTCCGGCCAGCCATGCCCGTAAAGGCTTCGGTGACGAGGAACGGCTGAGTCAGGAAGCGCAACAGCCGGCGGGCGCGGAACACCACGGTCTTATCGGCGGCGCTCAGCTCTTCGATGCCGAGCAGCGCGATGATTTCCTGAAGGTCGCGATAATGGGCAATGGTCTTGCGCACCTCCTGGGCCAACGCGAAATGGTCGGCGCCGACCACCTGTGGATCCAACAGGATCGACGTCGACGCCAGCGGATCAATGGCCGGATAAAGCCCCTCCGCGGCCATGTCCCGGGACAGCACGATCGAAGAATCCAGGTGGCTGAAGGTCTCGGCCACCGCCGGATCGGTGTAGTCGTCGGCGGGCACGTACACCGCCTGAATCGAGGTGATGGCGGCGCCGTGCGCCGACGCGATGCGCTCCTGAAGCGCCGCAATTTCGGAGGCCAGGGTCGGCTGATAGCCAACCCGGGACGGCAGCCGGCCGAGCAACCCCGAAACCTCCGAGCCCGCCTGGACGAAGCGAAAGACATTGTCCATCAACAACAGCACGTCGCGGTGTTGAGCATCGCGGAAGTACTCGGCCACGGTCAGGGCCGCGTGGCCAACCCGCCAGCGCGCACCCGGCGGTTCGTTCATCTGCCCGAACACCAGGGCGGTTCGCTTGATCACCCCGGAGCCGGTCAGTTCCTGGAGCAACTCATGCCCTTCCCGGGACCGCTCCCCGACCCCGGCGAACACCGACACGCCCTGGTAGCGTTCGACCGTGGTCCGGATGAGTTCCATGATCAGCACGGTCTTGCCGACGCCGGCCCCCCCGAACATGCCGGCCTTGCCGCCGCGAACCAGGGGCGCCAGCAGGTCAATCACCTTGATCCCGGTCAGAAAAACCTCGCGCGCGGTGCTCTGGTTTTTCAGCAGAGGCGCCGGGCGGTGGATCGGCCAGCGTTCGACATCGGGGGCAAAGGCCGGTTGGCCATCATGGGGATGGCCCAGCACATCGATCAGCCGGCCCAACACCGCGTCGCCAACCGGAACGGTAATGGGGCGATGAGTCGCCCGTACCGATTCGCCGCGCATCAGTCCCGATGTCACTTCCAGGGCCACGGCCCGCACGGTGAACGGGTCCAGATGTTGCTGGACTTCCGCTATCAGCGTCCGGCCATCGCCCATGGATACTTCCAGGGCATCGTTCAGTGCCGGCAACGCGCCGTCGGCAAACGCCACATCCACCACCGAACCCCGAACGCCAACCACGCGCCCTTTACAGTCCGGGCCGGCCTGGGCTTCCGTCATCCCCAACACTCCCCGACGCCCCGGCGCGCTTGGGGGGTACCTGTGCGCAGCCCGATCAGACGCCCTGGCCCCGAGCTTGAAGCCCAACGCCGTCGTGAGTATCCACCGCGAACGTTGCCATGACCTTAACCGTCTTCACAACCGTCTGCGGCATTTTGTACCCAAGGCCAAAATCGGGCCTTCATTGTGTCGGCCCGATCACGGTGTTGCCCGAACACAAAACATCCACATTTCATCCAACTTCACGTCACCAAACAGCTTCATATCTTTTGAGGTAAACCATACCCATTTTTCGAGGCCACTTTGGAAAACCCCACCATGAACGTTTTGAAACAGCCGGAATACGGACTGGAACCCGGTTTGCGCTTCGCCTGCGTGCTGGACGGCCACGGCGGTGCGGTCCCCCGAAATTGGGCGGAAGTTCGGGGCTGGCGACCCGAAGATGGCGTTTTGTGGATTCACCTGGAACGGGACGAGCGTGAGGCTCAGGGCTGGGTTCGGGCCGAGAGCGGGCTCGACCCGGTGGTGGTCGAGGCCTTGCTGGCCGAGGACACACGGCCCCGGGTCGAGGTCATCGGCAACGGACTGCTGATCATTCTGCGCGGGATCAGCCGGATTCCCGAAGACGTCGAGTCGGAGTTGGGGGATAACATCGACTATGTGCCGCTCCACCTGTGGATCGACGGTCAACGGGTCATCACCTTACGCGACACCGACCATTCGCTGATGGCGTTGCGGGACCTGCGTAAGGCCATGGCGACCGGAAACGGTGTGACCCGTCCCGGGGAGTTGCTGGCCCGGATTGCCGAGCGGTTGGTGGCCGACCTGGAGCCCCTGCTTGAAAAGATGGACTGCGAGGTCGACGCCCTGGAAGATGCGGTGCTCGAAAAGGCCGATGCCGACACCGTCAGGCTGGTCGATCCGGCCGCCAACCAAGAGGTTCGTCACCGCCTGAGCGATCTCCGCCGGCGTGCGGTCCACTTGCGCCGCTACCTGACACCCCAACGCGATGCTCTCAACCGGCTTCAGCGGGAAGAGTGCGACTGGTTCACCCAGCGCGACCGGATTCTGATCCGCGAAGACATCGACAAGCTGCATCGCTTTATCGAGTATCTCGACGCTATCCGCGACCGCGCCATCATTCTTCACGAGGACCTTAGTGCACTCGTATCGGAACGGATCGCATTTTCTTCCATGCGCATCTCAAAAGCGTCGAACCGCCTGACCGCCCTGGCTGCGGTGGTGTTGCCGCCCACCCTGATTGCCGGCATCTGGGGCATGAATGTCGGCGGCGTTCCCTACAACCAAGACCCCATGGGCTTCGCTTACCTGGGCGGCGCGTGTTTCTTGTCAAGTTTGGTGGTTCTGCTGATGATGCGGCTGTTGAAGTGGATCTAGTGGGCCGCACCCCGTGATCCTGGCGGCAACGCGGGCGTCTGGCCCGCACTGCCGCCGGCGAACCGGGACTGATTGGGCAACGCCACGGCTCGCAGGGGACACCATCGCCGGCTGTCCCGAAGATTAGTTGTTCGGCTCCCGGAAAGCCTGGCTGGCCGATCTCAGGCGGTCGCCGCCAGATGCTGTGGGTAATTCCAGTTATCGGCCACCGGTTGCTCAAGATCAGCCGGGGTCATGTCGCTCAACTCGTAGTTTGCGGCATCGGCGAACAGCGAGCGAAGCAACTGGTTGTTCAGGGCATGGCCGGACCGCCAGCCATGAAACTGCCCCATGATGCGATGGCCGGCCAGGTAAAGATCACCGATGCTGTCGAGAATCTTGTGACGAACGAACTCGTCCTGGTAGCGTAGCCCTTCTTCGTTCAGAACGGTGTCACCGCTGATGACCACGGCATTGTTGAGGGAACCGCCGCGGGCGAGACCCAGCCGGCGCAACTCCTCAACTTCGTGCAGGAAACCAAAGGTGCGGGCCCGGCTGATGTCTTGTTTGAAAGCCCCGTCGGTCATTTCGAAGCTGCCGGTGCGATGAGCCATCACCGCACTGTCGAAGGCGATTTCAAAACCAAACCCGATGCCTGCCCCGGGAGTCAGCGTCGCCCGACGATTGGCATCGCCCACCGCAACGTGCCGGCGCAGACGCAACACCTGCCGTCGCGCGTCCTGCTGCTCGATCCCGGCGCATTCGATCAGGAACACAAAGGGAGCAGCACTGCCGTCCATGATGGGCACTTCGGGAGCGTCGATTTCGATCACGGCATTGTCGATGCCGGTACCGGCCAGGGCTGCCATCAGATGTTCGATGGTTCCGACATTGACACCGCGACCATTGCCAATCACCGTGCAAAGCCGGGTGTCGACCACATGATCCCAGCGTGCCGGTATAACTGTATGGCCACCACGCGGATCGGTCCGAACGAAGGCGATGCCGGCATTCACCGCCGCGGGCTTGATCTTCAGGGAGACCTTGGCGCCGGAATGCAGGCCAACTCCGGTGCAATGGATGGGCCGCTTCAGCGTCTGCTGATACAGTCCAACGTCGTTTTCGAGGTGCTGGCTCAAGGTCATTTCCCGTCTGGCTCAGGGCTTCTTGGTTTGGCTGATCGCGACACAGTGCCTTAACCAACCATTAACCAAGTATCGACCCGCGGGTTAAGGACTGGCTTCAATTCCGACGCTCATGTCTTACCGGGATGGCCCGCCAGCGGCAAATCAAACATTGTTGCCAATTGTTACGTCGGCCAATGTGAGGTGATTTCTCAAGTTCGGATTCAGGTTGTTCCGGCAAAAAAAATAGCCTCCCGAGCACCGAAACGGCTCTCGAGAGGCTCTTAGTCTATGGCAAACGACAGAATAGAGTTGTGCTGTAACGCTGCGGCGGGTCATCGCCGCAGCGCCGGCCAAGAAAATGAGTTGGCCCTAGTTCGCCTGACGCCGCAAGAAGGCGGGAATATCAAGCACCTCTTCCTCTGCACGGCTCATCTTGGTCCGATCGCCGGCTTCCACGACCCTGGCGGCGGGCCGTTCCGTGGGCTCGGGTTCCCCCTCCTCGCGACCGCGCCAACCAAGGCCGGTGACCCGCTCGAACAGGGACATGCTGCGCTTGCGCGGACGGTCGTCCCCCTCCTCACCCGGTCCCACACGCCCGGCCGTCAAGGTGTCGGGTTGACTGACCGGCTGACGGGGACCCGGATCGACCGGACGCGGCGAAACGAAATTACCGTTATGACGCTCGCCGCGCAACGGACCGCCGCTACGAACCTGGGTTGGCCCTTCGTTGGACGCCCCCAGTGCCGCGCGCACCGCCGCCGCCGCATTAGCCGCCGCTTGGGGACTGGACGGTACCGATTCGGTTACCAGGGTCGCTTCCCGAGGATCCAGGTCGTAGGCATGAGCATGAGCATGGGCATGAGCATGCGCGACGTTGGGGTGCATCGAAGCCGTGTTGTTCACCTGTTGGCCCGCCAGCGGACTGGGGCTTGACGGTGCCGACTGAACCGGCGGGGTCGAAGCGACGTGAACCGGGGCCGCCACCAGCGTGCTGTGGTAGTCACCGGGCCGGGACGCGACCGCCGCCGCGGGGGTTCCCGTGGTGATCGGCCGTTTGGGGCCGGGCAACCCGAATGCCGGGGCCGGAACCGGGGCCGGGGCCGATGCCACCGGGGCCGGAGCCGCGGTTGGAGCGGGTGCGGCGACCGGGGCCGGCGCGGACGCGGCCATGGGCGCCTGCTGATGCCGGGATATGGCCATCGAGGCCGCGTCGATGCCGGTGGCCACCACCGAAACCCGCATCACGCCATCCATCGACGAATCGAAAGTCGACCCAAAGATGATGTTGGCGTCGGGATCGACCTCGTCTCGAATCCGGTTGGCGGCTTCGTCGACCTCGAACAACGTCATGTCATAGCCGCCGGTGATGTTGATGAGCACGCCGCGGGCGCCCTTCATCGAAACATCGTCCAGCAACGGGTTGGAGATGGCCGCTTCGGCCGCCTGAATCGAGCGCCGCTCGCCGCTGGCCTCGCCGGTGCCCATCATCGCCTTGCCCATCTCGGTCATGACCGACCGGATGTCGGCAAAATCGAGGTTGATCAAGCCGGGCATCACCATCAGATCGGTGACGCCGCGCACACCCGAGTGCAACACGTCATCAGCCATCTTGAAGGCATCCGCGAACGTGGTCTTCTCGTTCGCGATGCGGAACAGATTCTGGTTGGGAATGATGATCAGGGTGTCGACATACTGCTGGAGTTCGGCAATGCCGGCCTCCGCCAGGCGCATGCGATGGGCCCCTTCAAAATGGAAGGGCTTGGAAACGACACCAACCGTCAAAATGCCCCGCTCACGGGCGATCCGGGCAATCACCGGAGCGGCGCCGGTTCCGGTGCCGCCCCCCATGCCGCCGGTGATGAACACCATGTTGGTGCCATCCAAGTGCGCCGAAATTTCGTCGATCTGCTCTTCCGCAGCGGCACGCCCAACGTCCGGCCGCGATCCGGCGCCAAGGCCGCGCGTGATGGTGGTGCCAAGCTGGATGCGACGTTGGGCCAGACTGCCGTTCAGCGCCTGCGCATCGGTGTTCCCGACGACGAATTCAACGCCTTCCAGATTGGATTTGATCATGTTGTTAATCGCGTTACCGCCGGCGCCACCAACGCCAAACACAGTAATCCGCGGCTTCAACTCGGTATCGATCGTGGGCATGCTCAACTTAATCATGACACTTCCAACTCCTTCCTTACAATTCCTTTGTCGTTTGCCCCACCGAGTGTTCCCGGTGTCTTTTTTGCTGCCCCGCCCGACGAGCGCGGGGGCAGGTCCCAAACCTTGAACCGCACCCTAAAGGTTGTCCCGTAGCCAGGTGCCGACCCGTCCCAGCAGATTGCCGGACCCCGCCCCCGCCGCGTTGTTCACCGACAGCTCCGTGTGCTGGCGGGTTGCCTGGATCAGCAGTCCGGCGGCGGTGGAGAACGCGGGACCGCTCGTGGTTTCGGTAAGGCCGGCGACCCGTGCCGGCCGACCAATCCGGACCTGTTTTGCCAGGACCCGCTGAGCCAGTTCCCGGGTCCCGGGCAACTGACAGGCGCCCCCGGTCAGCACCACACGGCGTCCGGCCAATCCCGCGACACCGCTGGCGTCCAGCCGATTCCGCACCAACTCGAAAAGCTCCTCGAGCCGGGGCCGGATGATCCCCACCAGCACCGCCTTCGAGACCTGATTGCCCTGGGTCCGATCATCCTCGCCGACCAACGGGACATTGATCATCTCCCGCTCGTCGACGCTGCTCGCCATGGTATTGCCGTATAGTATCTTCATACGCTCGGCATGACCCAACGGCGTCGTCAGCACCCGGGCGATGTCATTGGTGACGTGGCCGCCCCCCACCGGAACGCAATCGGTGTACACCAGATTGCCCTCCAGGAACACCGCAACGGTGGTGATGCCGCCACCCATGTCTATGCAGGTCACGCCCATATCGATCTCGTCGTCCACCAGGCAAGCCAGCCCCGAAGCATAGGGACTGACCGCCAACCCTTCGATATCCAGGTGACAACGGGCGATGCTGGTAAACAGGTTGCGAAGCGGTCCGGCATGCGCCGTCACGATATTCAACTGAACGCCCAAACGATCGCCGAACATGCCCCGCGGATCCCGGATGCCCCGGTTGCCATCAAGGGAATAGGTCACCGGAATGGCATGAATGACTTCGTTCTCGGAAATGCGGTGGTGCGCCCGGCCCTGGGCCAAGGCCCGTCGCAAGTCGATCTCGGTCACTTCCTGGTCCAGCACCGCCACTTCGACCCCAACGATCTGCGAGGTCGGATGTCCGCCGGAAACATTGACGAAGACGTCGCGCACCGTGACGCCCACCATTTGTTCGGCCATATGGACGGCGTTACCGATCGCCACCTCTGCGTCTTCAAGATTGACGACGGCGCCAGCTCGCACTCCTTGCGAGCTTTGATAACCCGTCCCCACAATTTTAATTACATTTCCTTCTCCAACTTGCCCGATCAGGCAGCAGACTTTCGACGAGCCTACATCAAGGGCGGCGATAACCCCGCCCTGTGCCGCCTTTTTTAGTTTTTTTCGCGGGACCATAACCATAGCTTAAACTCGCGGATCGAAGGCGGCAGCCGGCTGCACCGCTGCGTTGCGGCACGATAACAACATAATACAGACCCACTCGTCAAGAACCTTAAATACTGGCAGGTATAAAGAAGCTATCGACAACATGGCTATAGATCTCTTTAAAATTATATGCAGATTATAGCGACTTTGCGTGGTTATGTATACCCCTATTATCGACGACCTGACCCGATTCGGCGCTTCGGCTGCGAACCAAATCTGTCGGAAATGCCATCGCAGCCGGGTTTTGTTTGATCCGTCTTTGGCCGATAGTCATATCTTTTCCCCCGGAAGCTTTCGTCGTTGTGCCGCATTTTCGCTGGTCTGGACGATCAGCCGATCAGGTAAACGCATGTCAATAGCGACAATGTCGCGATCGAACAGCGATTCACTAGTAACCAATTCGCTCAGGCGATGCAAGGCACCGGCATAATCGAATTCCGGTAAACGCACATTGATGTTGTTATCAAGCCTCAGGTCCCATCGACGTCCACCCACCCAAACCGCGGCGCCCAAATGAGACGACAGCAGCGGCTCCGAGCCCAACAACGCCAACAGATCCGGCGCGTGCTCGGGCGCCCCCCGGCCAACGATGATCGGGAGCTTGTCAAAACGTTCGATCCCTTGATCGGCTAGGACTGTGCCGCCCCGATCGATCAGCACCACCTTGCCGTCGACTTGCCACAGCGCCATCGGCCGACGCTCGGTCAACCGGATAAAGACAAGATCTGGAAGCCGTCTCTCAACGGTTGCCGAAGCAATCCATGGAAGATGTTCCAATTGTGTCCGGGCACGGTCTAAACTGAAACCGAGAATCGGGTCGCCGCGCCGCAGGTGGATCGCCGTCAGCAAATCGGCCTTTTCCGAACCGCTCCGGCCTTCGACGAAGACCTCGTCGACCCGAAATCCGACACCTGCGGTAACCTGCATCACCGAGTTGCCAAAGCCGTCGGCGATCCGCTGGGCCAGTCCGGCGTGCCACAGCCAGAAACTGCCCCCCGCAACGCCGATCGCCAGCACCGTCATGATGGTAAAGCGCACCGCCGGCACCGCCCAGCGCGGCCAGGCCCGATGCCGGTTGGCGCGTTCCACCGCCCGGGACACCACCTGACGGCCCGGCGAATTCTGGAAAGTGGTTTTGTTCACCCTTGCCATGCCGCATTCTCCACGATCCACGTTACAAGTTCGTGATAGGAGATGCCGAGATGCGCTGCTTGCTCGGGCACCAGCGAGAGCGGCGTCATCCCTGGTTGCGTGTTAACCTCCAAAAAGCACAGACCCTCGGTACCGGGACGGGATGGATCGAAGCGGAAGTCGCTGCGGCTGACGCCACGGCAACCCAACGTCCGATGCACCACCAACGCCAGTCGCATCGCCTCCTCGGCGATCCCGGGCGGCAGCATCGCCGGCACCACATGGTGAGCATGACCGGCGGTATACTTGGCGACATAGTCAAAAATGCTGCCGTCGAACACGATCTCGGTCACGGCCAGCGGGCGATCCCCCATCACCCCCACGGTCAACTCCCGGCCGGGGATGAATTCTTCCACCAGCACCCGGCTGCCTTTGGCCCAAATCTGCTCCAGCACCGCTTCGGTGACGGGAGCCCCGTCCCGTTCGACCAGGGTCACACCGACCGTCGACCCCTCATCCACCGGTTTCACCACGTACGGCGGCGGAAGCGGGTGCCCACCGGTAATAGCGCCGCGTTCCAGCACCACCCCTCGCGGGGAACGCACACCGGCTGCGGCAACCAGCCGCTTGGTCATGTCCTTGTCCATGGCCACCGCCGAGGCCAACACCCCGGAATGGCTATAGGGAATGCCCATGATTTCCAACACGCCCTGGACGCAGCCGTCTTCACCGCCGCGGCCGTGCAGGGCATTGAAGACCACATCGGGACGAGGCGTCAGGGCCCGCCGCAAGGCCTCAAGGTCCCGGGTCAGGTCAATGGTGGTGACCCGATAACCGTTCTCCGCCAAAGCGGCGGCAACTGCGGCCCCACTGACCAGCGAGACCTCCCGTTCGGCGGACCAGCCACCCATTAACACGGCCACATGACGGCTCATGACATCTCTCCTTCAGGCGGGATCGTCGCGGCAACGCCGATCCGCTTGATTTCCCACTCCAAACGGACGCCCGAGGTTTCGAACACCCGCCGTCGGACCTCTTCGCCCAACCGCTCCAGATCGGCGGCGGAGGCGGTCCCAAGATTCAGGAGGAAGTTGCAATGCTTTTCCGAGACCTGGGCACCGCCCAAGGTCAGGCCGCGACACCCCGCCTGGTCAATCAACGCCCACGCCTTGTGCCCAGGCGGATTGGCGAAGGTCGAGCCGCCGGTCCGCGCGCGCACCGGTTGACTCCCGAGGCGCTGGCGGGCGATGTCATCCATCCGGGCGCCGATTTCCGCGGGTGTGCCCGGTGCGCCCGACAGCAGCGCGCCCACGAACAGCCAGTCGGCCGGCGCGCCGCACTGACGGTAGCCGAACCCAAGCTGGTCGACCGGCACCCGATGGCGGCCGCCCGACCGGTCGATGGCCTCGGCCGAAACCAAAATGTCCGCCAGTTCACGGCCATAGGCGCCGGCATTCATGCGCAGTGCCCCGCCTATGGTCCCGGGGATGCCGGACAGGAACTCGAGGCCGGCAACACCCGCCTGACAGGCCGCCTGGGCCACGGTCAGATCGAGCGCGCCCGCCCCCACCGTAACCTCGGTTCCCGCAACCGTGATCCCGGCAAACGAACCGCCCAGCCGCACCACCACCCCGGGAACACCCCCGTCCCGGACCAGCAGATTGGAACCGACGCCGATCACCGTCACCGGCACCTCGGGCGGACACGCTGCCAGGAACAGCGCCAGATCATCCCGATCGGCCGGACGGAACAGAACCTCGGCCGGACCGCCCACCCGAAACCACGTCACCCCGGCCAGCGGCGCACGGGCACTCAACCGGCCACGGACCGGCGGCAAGCGGCTGATCAAGGAGTCCGAAGGTGACGGAACCGTCATGGCCGGCTCTGCGCTCATTGCGGGCGCCCCCGTTCATACAGGCGGGCCAGTTCGGCCGGCAAACTGTTGGCCCAACCGCTGATGGTGCCGGCGCCCAGACAAACCACCAGATCACCGGGCTCCGCCGCCGCCACCACCAGTTCGGCCAACTGCTCCGGCCCGGGCAACGGCACCACATGGCGATGGCCGCGCAGGCGCAGGCCTTCGACCAGGGCATCACGATCGACGCCTGGGATCGGCGCCTCGCCGGCCGGGTAAACATCCGCCACGAACACCATGTCGGCATCGTTGAAACAGGTGCAGAAATCTTCAAATAAGCTTTGCAGACGAGAATAACGATGAGGTTGGACCACCGCGAGCACCCGGCCCCGGCCAGCGGTGCATGCCGCCCGCAAGACCGCGGCAATCTCGACCGGGTGGTGACCGTAATCGTCAATCACCGCCACCCCGCCGGCCTCCCCGGTCCGGGTAAAGCGGCGTTTGACCCCGGAGAACCGGCTGAGCGCCAGACGCATCACTTCGGGGTCCAGCCCCATCTCATAGCCGACCGCCAGCGCCGCCAGGGAATTCAGAACGTTGTGCATACCGAACATCGGCAGCGTCACCCCGCTCAGCACGATATCCTCGCCACCGCGGCGGCAGGCCAGCACCACCTCAAAACGGGCACCCTCCGGCCCCAATTCAACGGCGCGCGCCCGCACCTGGGCCTGCGGGCTGAAACCGTAGGTGACGATCCGACGATCGGAAACCCGTGGAATCATCGCCTGAACCTCGGGGTGATCCAGGCACAGCACCGCAAAACCGTAGAACGGGATATTCTGAACGAAGCTGTCGAAGGCTTCGCGGACCCGGTCAAACGTGCCGTAGAAATCCAGGTGTTCCGGATCAATATTGGTGACGACGGCGATGGTCGCCGGCAGCTTGACGAAGGTGCCGTCCGATTCGTCGGCTTCAACGACCATCCACTCGCCGGCTCCGAGTCGCGAGTTGGTGCCGTAGGCATTAATGATGCCACCGTTGATCACGGTCGGATCCAGCTCGGCCGTTTCCAGCAAGGATGCAACCATTGATGTCGTTGTCGTCTTGCCATGAGTGCCGCCAATCGCGATTGACCATTTAAGTCGCATCAATTCGCCCAGCATTTCGGCACGGCGAACGACCGGCAAGTGCGCAGTACGCGCGGCAACGACCTCAGGATTGTCTCGCTTGATGGCCGATGATACAACGATCACACTGGCCTTGCCTAGGTTCTCGGCGCGGTGTCCGATAAAAACCTCGATCCCCTGCGCCCGCAGGCGCTTGACGTTGGCGCTTTCAGCCACGTCGGAACCCTGCACCGCATAGCCCAGATTCTTCAGCACCTCGGCGATGCCGCTCATGCCGATGCCGCCGATGCCGACGAAGTGAATCAGTCCGATAGTCAACGGCAAGGCTCTCATTCGGCCGCCTCCCAGATTTGTCGATGGTTGCGATGGGTCCGAGAGCCGGGACCGTGGGCCACTTCAACCACCGTGTCGGCCAGCCGTTGGGCCGCGTCGGGTGCGCCCCAACCGCGGGCCACCGCCGCCGCCAACGCCAGATCGGCAGGTTGCCCAAGCAGCGTTTCCAGCCGGTCGGCCAATGACCGGGGGGTGAAGTCGGGTTGTGCCATCAACCAGGCGCCGCCCGCTTGGGCCAGGGCCCGGGCGTTGGCGCTCTGGTGATCGTCCATGGCGTGAGGATAGGGCACCAGGATGGCGGGCCGGCCCACGGCCGTCAGCTCGGCCATGGTCGATGCGCCGGCCCGGCACATCACCAGATGCGCCCCGGCCAGCCGGGCCGGCACGTCCTGAAAGAAGCTGGAAAGCTCGGCGGCGCCGACCCCGAGCCCTTCATAAGCGGCCGACACCCCGTCGAGGTCTTCGGGCCGGCACTGCTGGGACACCACCAGACGCGCCCGCAGGTCCGCCGGTAACAGCGCCAGCGCCGCCGGAACCACCTCGCTGAACACCCGGGCGCCCTGGCTGCCGCCGATCACCAACAGCCGGATCGGGCCAATCTCCTCGGGGGGCGCGTAAAAGGTATCGCGGACCGCGGCCACCGCCGGGCGTACCGGGTTACCGGTGCGCACGCTCACGTCCCGGCACGAGCCCGGCATGCCGGCCACCACCGGAAACGAGATCGCCAGCCGGCAGACCCCCCGCGCCATCCAACGGTTGGCACGGCCGAGCACCGCGTTCTGTTCATGGAGCACCACCGGCACACCGGCCAACCGGGCCGCCAAAACGGTCGGCAAGGACGGATAGCCGCCAAAACCGACCACCACCACCGGTTTGTGCCGCCGGATCTGCCGCAACGCCTGGAAAACGCCGATCCCCAACACCGCGACGGTGCGCAATCGGCCGAGCAAACCCGGTTCCAGAGTCGCGGCATACACGCGATGAACCGGAACCGCCGGCAATGCACCGCCAAAGGCCCGGCCACGGCGATCGGTCACCAGCACCACCGGTTGGCTCCGCGCCAGCAATTCCCGGGCCAGGGCCTCGGCCGGAAACAGATGGCCGCCAGTCCCCCCGGCCGCCAGCATCACCGGCGCCGCCTTCGGCGCGCCCATCATGACCACCGGTTCAAGCGCGATGCCCTCGGTCATTGGCGATCCCCCAGTCCAAAACGCCGCCGGGTTAACGCCAGCACCATGCCCATGCCGAAGCCCAGGGCGATCAGCGACGAGCCGCCGTAGCTGACGAAGGGCAGCGTCATACCCTTGGCCGGCAGCAGGTGCAATGACGATGACATATTGATGAATGCCTGCATACCGAACTGGACCAGCAGACCCGCCGCCGCCAGCAGCACGAACAGGTTGGAATCCTTCAGAAGTCGGGAAAAGCCGCGCAGAACGATGAAGCCGAAGAGTGCGACCAGCAAAAGAGTCCAGATCAGCCCCAGTTCCTCGCCCGATACCGCGAAGATGAAATCGGCATGGGCATCGGGAAGCTGCATCTTGACCGTCCCCTGCCCCGGGCCGGTTCCGAACACACCGCCATTGGCGAACGCCTCCATGGAGCGTGTAACCTGATAGGTGTCGCCACTGGCCGGATCCAGAAAGCGGTCGATCCGGCTATGGACGTGAGGCAACAGATGGTACGCGCCCACCAGCCCGACGCAGCCCAAGCCGATCAGGATGACCACGAAACCGATATTGAGCCCGGCCAGGAAGAACTGGCAGAACCACACCACCGAGACCACACAGGCCATGCCCAAATCCGGCTGCTTGATCAGGAGTCCGACCACCAGCGCCCACAGCAGGAAGGCCGCGAGGTTGCCGTGAAAGCCGGGGGTCGTTTTCTGGAGCGAGAACATCCAGGCCGCAACCACCGCAAAGGCGGGCTTGAGGAACTCCGACGGCTGAATCGACAGGCCGGGCAAATGAATCCAACGGCGCGCACCCTTGATCTCGACCCCGATCACCATGGTGGCCGCCGTCAGCACCAGCGCCACCAAGAACACCGCCAACGCCGCCCGGCGCACGCCCCGCGGCGTCAACAGCGACACCGCGATCATCAGCACCAGGGACGGCAGCAGCATGGCCAGGTGATGCTCGACGAAGTGATAGGTGTCGAGACCGATGCGGTCGGCCACCGCCGGGCTGGCGGCCATGATCAGGATGATCCCATAGCCCACCAGCACCGCCAAAGCCGCCAGCATCCAGCGGTCGACGGTCCACCACCACCGTCCGAAAATGGATTGATCGGTACGGTCGAAGGCGATCATGGACGGTCTCCCCGGACGGGACGGCGTTCAAGAACCAAGTCCACGCACGCCGTAAAGGCGGCGCCGCGGGCCTCGAAGTCGGCGAACTGGTCAAACGACGCGCAGGCGGGCGACAACAGCACCGTCGCGCCGGCCCGCCCTTCTTCGGCCATGGCCCGGGCGGCGGCGGCGGCAACCGCAACCTCCATGGTGCCGCAGCGATCGAACGGCACCTTCCCCTCAAGCCAGGCCGCGAAGGAGTCGGTGGCGGTGCCGATCAGGAAGGCATGGCGGACCCGGGACATCAGGGGCTCAAGGCCGGCTAGCCCGCCCTCTTTGGCCTTGCCGCCCACAATCCAGTAAATATCATGGTAGCAAGCCAGCGCCTTGGCCGCGGCGTCGGCGTTGGTGGCCTTGCTGTCGTTGACGAAACTGACTCCCCCGATCCGAGCCACCCGCTGCTGACGGTGGGCCAGTCCGGGAAAGCTGGCGAGCGAGCGGGCGATCAGTGCCGGATGCACGCCCACCGCCCGGGCCGCGGCAAAGGCCGCCGCGGCGTTCTGCCAGTTGTGACGTCCCGGAAGCGTGGCCATCTCGCGCAGGTCGATGATTTCCTCGGCCCGGCTTTCGGTATCATCGACCAGCACGCCGTGGCGGAAATACACCCCGCCCGGCACCAGCCGTTCCACCGATACCGGCACCACCGTAACGTCGGGCTGCTGTTGTTCCAGATCACGGCGCAGTTGCCGGCAATGGCTGTCGTCGGTCCCGATCACCGCCACCCGCTGAACCGGCGGCGTCACGATTGGACGTTGGGCAAAGATGAGGGACTTGGCCCGGACATAGCCTTCCATGCCGCCGTGGCGATCCAGATGATCGGGGGTGATGTTGAGCAGCACCGACACCGCCAACGGCGCCGACACCGTTTGCTCCAACTGATAAGACGACAGTTCCAGAACATAGGTCCCGGTCGGCCCCAAGGCCGGCAAGGCCAGCACCGGCATGCCCAGATTGCCCCCCACCGCCACCGGCCGCCCCGATTGCTTGAGGATATGGCCGATCAACGAGGTGGTGGTGGACTTGCCGTTGGTCCCGGTGATGCCGATCCAGGTGGCGTCATGCTCCGAGCGGGCCAGCAACTCGATATCGCCGATGATCTCGATGCCGGCGGCCCGTGCCCGCGCCGCCAACGGATGCGGCACCGGATACCGGTGCGGGATGCCCGGCGCCAGCACCAACGCCGCCGCCAGACTGAGATCGGTCCTGTTCAAGTCCTTCACCGGCACCCCGGCCGCCGCGGCGTCGGCGCAGCGTTGGGGATCGTCGTCCCACGCCCACACCTCGGCGCCGCTGGCCTGCAAAGCCGCCGCCGCCGCCAGGCCCGATCGGCCCAGCCCCATCACCGCCACCGGATATCCTTTAAAGGCGAACAGGTCGATCATGCCGGCATCACCGCAACTTCAGGGTGGAAAGACCAACCAGGGCCAGAATCACTGCAATAATCCAAAATCGAATAACCACCGTCGGTTCTGCCCACCCCTTCTTCTCAAAATGGTGGTGGAGCGGCGCCATTCGAAAGACCCGTTTGCCGGTTAGCTTGAACGACGCGACCTGAACGATCACCGAAACCGTTTCCAGGACGAAAAGGCCGCCGACGATAGCCAGGACGATTTCGTGCTTGGTCACGACACTGATCGCGCCAAGCGCACCGCCCACCGACAGCGAACCGGTATCGCCCATGAACACCATGGCCGGCGGTGCGTTGAACCACAGGAAACCGAGGCTGGCGCCCACCAGAGCACCGCAGAATACCGTCAGCTCGCCCGAACGCGGCACGTAGTGAAGTTGAAGGTAATTGGCGAAGATGCTGTTGCCGACCAGATAGGCGATCATTGCGAAACAGCCGGCGGCGATCATCACCGGCACGATGGCCAGTCCGTCCAGACCATCGGTAAGGTTGACGGCGTTGGAGGCGCCCACCATCACAAAGACGGCGAAGGGCAGGAACAGAAAGCCGAATTGGATCAGAACATCCTTGAAGAAGGGAATGGCCAGACTCTGGGACAGCGGCTCGGGCGTCACCGCGGCGATCAGCACCGACGCCGTTGCGGCGACCCCGATCTGCGCCACCAGCTTGAGCTTGCCGGGCAGCCCCTTGGGATTGCGTTTCGTCAACTTAAGGTAATCATCACCAAAGCCGATCAGCCCGAAGCCGATGGTAACCAGCATTACGATCCAGATATAGGCGTTGTCGAGATCGCCCCAGAGCAGCGTGCTGACGATCACCGCGACCAGGATCATCAGGCCACCCATGGTCGGCGTGCCCTTTTTCTTGAAATGGGTCTCGGGGCCATCACTGCGGATCGGCTGGCCGTCGCCCTGCCGGCGTTTCAACCATACGATCAAACGCGGTCCGAGCACGAAGCTGATGATCAGCGCCGTCAGAATCGCCCCACCGGTGCGAAAGGTGATGTAGTGAAAAAGATTCAACGGCCCAAATTCATCGGCCAGCGGATACAGGAAATCATAGAGCATGGTCTGTTTCTCTCCCGCTCAACCGGCCGCGACGGCCGAAGCCGCCGAAGCTGATGCCGATGCTGACAAGGCCTCGCCCGTCACGCCGGCCAGCGCCGCCACCACCCGGGCCATGCGGCTGCCCGCCGAGCCCTTGACCAGAACCACGTCGCCGCTTCGGACGGCACCCGCCACCAGCGGCGCGAGTCCGGTGCTGTCCTCGGTCCAGGCGCCGCGGATGGCCGCCGGCAAACCGGGCATCAATGCCGCCGTGTGACGTCCGCAGCCGAACACCAGATCGACCCTTGATTCCGCCAGCGGTTCGGCCAACGCGGCGTGATAAGCGTCGGACTGTTCGCCCAACTCCAGCATATCGCCGAGTACGGCGATGCGCCGGCCTCCGGCCCCCGGATCGGTGTCGGCCAGCACCTGAAACGCCGCGGTCATCGCGGCCGGGCTGGCGTTATAGCTCTCGTCGATCAGCGTAAAGCTCCCGTGAGTCAGGGGAAGATGGCGGCGGCTGCCCCGGCCCTTGACCGGGACCAACCGGCCGAGGCTGCGCGCCGCGGCCTGGAGGTCGGCACCCGCGGCCTGCACCGCCGACAGCACCGCCAGGCTATTGTTCACCCAATGACGGCCGGGCAGCGAAATCCGATAGGACAGGGAGGTGCCGTTGATCTTCGCAGTCACGAGGCTGCCGGTCGGATCGGCCGATGACGGGAGCCCCCAGGTCGGCCTGTCCTCGCGATAACCGCCAAAGTCCCGGATGTCCTGAATACCATGGGCGGCCGCGCTCGCCGCCAGGCGCTCGAACTGGCCGTTGTCGCGATTGAGCACCGCGATGCCCGAAGTCGCCATGCCCTGGAACAGTTCGGCCTTGGCGTCTGCAACCTCGTCAAGAGACCCGAAGAACTCCATGTGCGCCGGTTGAATATTGGTAATGACGCCCACGTCGGGTCGAACCTGCCGGGCCAATGGTCCGATTTCGCCCGCATGGTTCATGCCCAGTTCAAACACGCCGTAGCGGCAATCGGCCGGCAACCGGGCCAAGCTCAACGGCACGCCCCAATGATTGTTCAGGTTGCCCTCGGTGGCATAGGTTGGGGCCTGCTCGCCCAGGCACTGGGCCAGCGCCGCCTTGGTCCCGGTCTTGCCCACCGAACCGGTAATGGCGATGACCGTGGCCTGACTTCGCGCCCGCGCCGCTTGCCCCAGAGCCTCCAGGGCCTTCATGGTATCATCGACGATCACCAGGGGGTTGCCGACCGACTGGGGCGGACGGGAGACCAGGGCCGCGACCGCGCCCTTCCCGAACGCCTCTTCCAAAAAATCGTGTCCGTCGAAGGTCGGCCCCTCAAGCGCCACGAACAAATCGCCCGGCACCACGGTTCGGCTATCGATGGAAACGCCGGTCGCGCACCAGGAGACGGCGCCGCCTTGGCTACGCACGGCGCCGGCCACCTCTGCGGCGGTCCACAAGACCGGTTTGTCGTTTACGGCCCTCATCCAACCATCTCCGCCAGCACCGCCCGCACTTCGGCCGCGTCATCGAACGGACGCACCTCGTTTCCCACAATCTGCCCTTGTTCGTGGCCCTTGCCGGCAATCACCAGCAAATCACCGCCGGCCAATCCGCGCACCGCCGTCCGGATCGCCGCGGCACGGTCGCCGATTTCTTCGGCGTCCGGACATCCCACCAAGACCTCCCGGCGAATAGCCCCGGGAACTTCACTGCGCGGGTTGTCGTCGGTGACGATTACCCGATCGGCCAGACGGGCCGCTATGACGCCCATCACAGGCCGTTTACCGCGATCGCGGTCGCCGCCACACCCGAACACCACCATCAGGCGACCGGCGGTGTGGGGCCGCAAGGCCAGCAGGACGGTTTCCAGCGCATCCGGCGAGTGGGCGTAGTCCACAATCACCGCGGCGCCCGCCGGATGGCCCGCCACCGGCTGAAGCCGTCCGGGGACCCCCTCGAGCCGGCTCAAAGCGTCCAGCACCGGATCGATCACGTTCGCTGGCAGGTTCGCCGGCACCGCCGCCCCGGCCCGCAGCCATCCGGCCACCTCGGGGTCGGTGGCCAGCACCAGCCCAAGCGCCGCCAGCGCATTCCAGGCCTGGAAGCGTCCGACCAAGCCCAACGCCACCGTCGCCGGCCGCCCCAAAACCTCCAACCTCAGACGTTGACCATGGGGCAACGCCTCCACCCCACGCACCGCGATGTGCTGGGCGGCCGTGCCATAGCCCAACACCCGCACGCCGCGACGCTGACACACGCCGGCCAGGGCCTCGAACTCCGGCACATCGGCGTTCAGGACCGCCACACCGTCCGTCGCCAGCACCCGCCCGAACAGCCCGGCTTTCGCGGCGCAATAAACCTCCATGCTCCCGTGATAGTCAAGATGATCGCGACTGAGATTGGTGAAGGCCGCGGCCCCCAGTCGCACACCGTCCAGTCGGAACTGGTCGAGACCGTGGCTGGACGCCTCCATGGCCAGATGCCCGATGCCCGCCCCGGCCAGGGCCGCGAGTCCGGCATGGAGCCTGACCGGATCAGGGGTGGTCATCACGGCGCCGTCGAAGCCCGGCGGCGGCGTCAGATTCGGCGCCACAGTCAGTCCCAGGGTACCCAGCGCCGCCGCGCTATGGCCCTGCTGGGTCCACAATTGCCGGGTAAACTGAACCGTTGAGGTCTTGCCATTGGTTCCGGTGACCGCAACCACGGTTTCAGGCTGGCGGCCATGAAACGCCGCGGCCATCAAGGCGAACGCCCGGCGCGGCGCGGGGTCTTCAAGAACCGGGACCGACGCCGGCGACCGGGCCTCGTTCAGGCGTTGCCGGGTGCCCGGGGGCGCCAGCACCGCCACCGCGCCGCGCCTGACGGCATCGTCGATGAAGGCGCGGCCATCGTTGAGGCTGCCAGGCGCCGTACCCGGCAGGGCCGCAAACAGAAAGCCCGGCCTGACCGCGCGCGAGTCCGCGGTCAGGCCGGTGATCTCGCGATCAAGGCTTGGCGCCGGAGCCGCCGCAGCGGCCGGTGTATCGCCGCTAATGGTCGTCATCAGGCGAGTAAGCAGCAAGAGCCGTCCCTTTCGTTCCGATGTCCATTTCCAGCGCCTGCCGGATTTCAGGGCTTTGTTCATCGATGGGTTGCACGCCCAAAAGCGGCCCGATCTGCTTGATCACCCGACCCACCACCGGTGCCGACACCCAACCCGCGGTGGTGAAACCATGGCTGGTCGGCGACGGCTTCGGCTCGTCGACCATGATCATCACCAGATACGCCGGGTCATTGATGGGAAACACGCCGACGAACGAGGTCAGGTTGGCGTTGGTGTAGTGGCGCCCCCGCTGTTTATCGGCAGTCCCGGTCTTGCCGCCAACCATGTAGCCAGGGACGTTGGCGAATTTGGCGGTGCCTTCGGTCACCACGATCCGGAACAACCGGCGCATTTCTATGGAAGTGTGTTCCGAAATGATCCGCTCTCCGGGAACATCCTGTCCCGGCAACACCTTGAGCAGAGTCGGCTTGTGCATGATGCCGCCGTTGATCACCGCCGCCGCGCCCATCGCCACATGAAGCGGGCTCACCGACATGCCGTGACCAAAGGCGATGGTCATGGCGTTAATCTCGTGCCAGGGTTTGGGCACCAGCGGCCAGCCCAGTTCCGGCAATTCGATCGGTACCGGCTTGAGGAAGCCGATCTTCGCCATGAACGCGATCTGGGTCGGAATGCCGACCTGAACCGCCATCCGGGCCGAGCCCAGATTGGATGAATACTGAAAAATTTCCGCGACGTTCAGCATCCGATGCTGACCGTGATACTCGTGAATCGTGAAGCGGCCAATATGGATATTATTAATGGCATCGAATTTGTCGCCAATATGAATTTTTCCGGAATCCAACACCATTGCTGAATTGAAGATTTTGAATGTTGAGCCCATTTCGTAGACGCCTAACGCGTTACGATCAAATTTTTGTTGTCCTTCGGCATCGCCCGGCTCTTGAGGATCAAAGTCCGGCAGCGAGACCATGGCCAGAATTTCACCGGTCCGGACGTCCATGATGATGCCGTTGCCACCCAGCGCCTGGAATTCTTCGACCACCGCAACGGTTTCGCGATGCAGAATGTGCTGTAGGCGAAGGTCAAGCGACGTTTGGATCGATCCGGAGCCGCTGTTGAGGCGCTTGTTGAAGGAGCGTTCCAGTCCGGCCAGACCGACATTGTCGACGCCGGTATAGCCCACCACATGGGAGGCCAATTTGCCCGGCGGGTAGAACCGTCGTTCTTCGCGCTCGAACATCAGGCCCGGCAGACCCAGCACATGCACCGCATAATGCTGACGGGGCGTCAGATTGCGCTTGATCCAGACGAAACGCTTGTTGCTGGTCAGCTTGTCATAGACGTCCTGATATTCCAGGTCAGGCAGGGCCTCGACCAACTTGGCCGCCGCTTCCTGGGCGTCCAGGACGAGCTTGGGATCGGCATGAAGCGAGGCCGTGGCCAGCGAAGTGGCCAGCAACTGGCCGTTGCGGTCGATGATGTCCCCCCGCGCCGTGAACACCTCCGGCTCCGGCGGACGATCGCCCCGAAGCTCTTCGCGATGCGCAAAGCAGGTCGCTCCGACCAATTTGACGGACACGGCAAGAAAAGCGAAAACGACGATCAGTCCCGTGACGATCAGGCGATTGCGTCCCACCTCAAGCGCCCGGGCCGAATCGCTGACCGGACGACACGGGAACGAGCGGGCTTCGGAGAGGCCCAGTTCCAGCCCTTCGTCTTCAGAAAGCGACGGTTGCTCGATCATTGGATGCGTCCAAGGCGGGTCAGCAGCTTGCCGATTTCGTCGTTAGCCGGCGCGTGCGCCAAAGCCCCGTCCGCTGAGACACGGGTCAGAGCCAGCCCCTGGCCCGACATGGGTTGTGACGGCCTGATCACCCGGTGGTGTTGCGGTGGCCCGGCCACCGTCGCCGAAGCGAGGGTTGGCGAGAGGGTCGCCGCCGCATGCCCGACCACGGGAGCCGGCGTTACAGGCGCCGCCCCTCGCGCCACCACCGGCGCCGACGTCCCACTCGCCAGCCCACGCGCAACCACCGGCGCCGGCGTCCCACTCGCCAGCCCACGCGCAACCACCGGAGCCGCGGTCAGAGTCGCCCCCGATCGCGTCACGCCCGGAGCCGCCGTCGGCTTGTCCTGGGCCGAAGCCACCAGCGCCGGACCTCCCGGCAGGCCGGGCTGGACCGCCGGTCGGGTCGGCAAGGCGTTGAAGCCCGACACCTGGGACGCGGTGATCGGCGTCAGGGTCAGGTAGGTTCCGGCCAGTTGCTCCAGTCGGACCGGATCATTGAGAATGCCCCACTCCGCCTTGGCAACCCGAATGCCGTCCTGCTCCGAGATGATCTGACGATCGAGCGTCGATATCTCTTCCCGGAGGTTTTGCACCCGGTAACTGGTGTGAAACAGCGCGACACCGGCGAAGGCCGCAACACTGAGCCAGAGAAGGTCGGATTTCCGGAGCATGTGGCTTCCTTCGCTTAAATCAGGATCGAATTGACGGAACAGGAGCGGTGGTCCGCTCGGCAACACGCAGTTTGGCGGAACGGGACCGGGGGTTGGCCTCGATTTCGGCGTGCTGAGGCACCCGCGGTCGCCGTTCCAGGAGCCGGAAGGTCGGGGCCTTGATCGCCACCGGGGTCAATGGCAAGTGGCGCGACGGTGACGGCGGCACCTCGGCACGCTGTCGCAGGAACTCTTTGACCACGCGGTCTTCCAAGGAGTGAAACGCCACCACCGCCAGACGGCCGCCCGGTGCCAGCAACCGCTCGGCCGCGGCCAGACCGCGACGCAACTCACCCAGTTCGTCGTTAACCGCCATCCGTAAGGCCTGGAAGGTGCGGGTGGCTGGATCGATGCCATCGCGCGAGGACGGCACCACCGCCCGCACAACGGCAGCCAGCCGGCCGGTCCGTTCGACGGGAGCCTCAAGGCGGGCCGCCACCAGGGCCGCCGCGACCCGGCGGGCGCGCCGCTCCTCGCCCAATTCAAAGATGATCCGCGCCAGTTCGGATTCCGGCAGGCGGTTGACCAGATCGGCGGCACTTTCGCCGTCGCTCCCCATCCGCATATCCAACGGCCCGTCGGCGCGAAACGAAAAGCCACGGCTCGCGTCATCCAGATGAGCCGACGACACGCCCAGATCGAAAGCGATCCCGTCCACGGTACCCACGCCCCGTTCGCCCAGCAACGCCTCCAGGTCGCCGAAACGCCCTTCGACCACCTGAAGCCGACCATCATGGCTGGCGGCCAGTTCCTGAGCCAACCCCACGGCCCGGGGGTCCCGGTCGATGGCCCAGACCCGGCACCCCGCCGCCGCCAGCACAGCCCGGGTGTAACCGCCGCCCCCGAAGGTCGCGTCCACATAGACGCCACCATCCCGGGGGTTCAGCGCCGTCAGCACTTCGGCCGCCATCACCGGGACATGAGCCGCGGATTGCACCGTCGGCACCACCGGACCAGCCTCCGACGCGCCCGTCAGGGGCAGCGCCAGAATCGGCGGACCGGCCTCCCAGGCTGGGGAAGAATGGGTGATCATGACGCCGCTCCACGCATCGCCGACGCCTTGGCGATGATCTTGCTGAGGGAAATATCCCGACTCCGCGCCTTATCGCGCATGCCGCTTTCATGGGCCGCCAGCGCCCCGGGCTCCCAAATCTGGAAGGTTTTGCGGCGGCCGACGAACGCCGCTTCTTCGGTTATGCCGGCAAACTCGCAAAAGTGTTGAGGCAGCACGATCCGACCCTCCCCATCGAACGGCAACTGAATCGAACCGCCAAAAATCGTGGTCTCGATCAGTTCATAATCCTCGTTCGAGAGATCTGATGTCTCCAAACTGTCACTTAACTGCTCCATATGCTCCGCACTACAGCCTTCGAGTGCAGAATAATGAAGCGACTTATGGACCACCACTCCCTGATAGGACTGCCCGGCCAACACCTTGCGGAACTCGGCCGGTACCGAGACGCGCCCCTTGCGATCAACCTTGTTGACGTATGTCGACAAGAAGACAGCCATCGCAAGTTGCAGTCCTTCATCCAGTTGGTGGCGCGTGCCCTCACTGCTCTGTCTTGCCCCCCTGCCCCGGCAGCCGGTCCGATTGGGCAAGGCCCCCTTCGTTTGGGCTGTTATGGACTATCATGGGATTTCATGGGCCGTCAATGGTGCCGGACCGATTCCCCTTGGCGAGTCAAGGATTCGATGATGTTGGACGGCCTCCGTGCTCCGGATGCAACAGGCCTCCTGCCCGAGCCGGCGCCCCCCCGCACAACATCTATCGATATGTCAAATACTAAACAATGAAATGGGGGTCGGTTCGTCTTCCGTTCCACCCTGAAGACAAAGAGAACTTCCAGTATCGGCAAGGCGATTCGCCTCGCGAGTCTACCTCCGAGGCCATGACGTTCAAGGGATTGTAAGGGTGGGGGCGTTCAACTGCCTACAATGCAGTCATAATTTCCCGCCCATGGCGGCCCATGGCAGCCCATGGCAGCCGGAACAGAAGCAAAAAAACGGAAAAAACGAAGGTGCCAGACGGCCTGTAAGCCGGGTTCTGTCCCCGCCGGAGCGGGGGATGGTCATTCATCTGGGACGCCCGTTACCGGACGCCTCGCGCGACCAACCCGGGCAGCGGCGCGAAAACCCGCCTGGACCCATCGCCGCCCAAAGACAGGCGATGCGGTCCGTGCCGCCCCTATTCGGTCTTGCTCCCGGTGGGGTTTACCGTGCCGCCGCCGTTGCCGGCGTCGCGGTGCGCTCTTACCGCACCCTTTCACCCTTACCTGCTACGGGATTACTCCCTAACGTACAGGCGGTTTACTTTCTGTGGCACTATCCCTAGGGTCGCCCCCGCCGGCCGTTAGCCGGCACCGTGTTTCCGTGGAGCCCGGACTTTCCTCCCCCCACGGTCGCCCATAGGCACCGCAAAAGGCGACCATCCGGCCGTCTGGCACCCGGCGGACCCTAAGGCATCAACGACGGTGCTGCAAGCCTCCGATTCGGCATCCCACGCCTGGTCAAGGATGAAACGAGAACCCGGCCACCTTGACCAGCGTCAAGGTGGCACCAGTGTTTAACGGACATGGTCCGTCCCAACCGTTCGTTCCTCAATAGTGAAGGAGGCAGCATGACAACGATCCGGCCCGATGACGACACCGCCCGGACGGCTCCCTTGCCAGCCGGCGAGACCAACGCCGCCGTGCCAGCCGCGCCCGGTCACGACGAACTGGTCGCCTTCCTCAATCAAGTGCTTGAGGCGGAACGGGCCGGAGTTCAGGTAACACTTCAGACCGCCCGCGCGGCGGGCGCGGGTCCACTTGGCGAACTGATGCGGGCCATCCAACGGGACGAAGCACACTGGTGCGCCATGTTACATCGGCACATCAAGGCGCTTGGCGAAGCCCCGTCACCAAAGATCGGCGCGTTTTACCAGAAAGCAATGGCTATTGCGGATGTTGGGGAACGCGTCACCTTCCTCAATCGCGGCCAGGGCTGGGTGGTTCGCAAGCTGCAAGAGATGCTGGCCCGCCTTCCCGACAATGCCTTGCGGGCGGACCTCGCTGACATGCTGCGATCTCATGAGGACAACATCACGCTGGCGAACGACATCGCCGGACCAGCGCCGGTCATAACGGCGAGCAACGCCGCCGGTGCCCAGTGAACTTTTGGCCCGGATCACCCTGGGGAGAGGCCCAATGACCGTTGCTGGCAAGCGTCCGATCGTCCTTTCATCGTCCGCCTGGCTGTCCCATGGGTTCCGGCCTTTCTTTCTGGCTGCCGGCCTCTGGGCTCTGCTGGCGCTCGCGCTTTGGATTGATCTGTGGTGGACGGGGCAGGCCTTGCCGAGTCGGTTCGATCCGCTCGACTGGCACATCCATGAAATGCTGTTTGGCTTTGTCATGGCGGCCGTCGCCGGATTCCTCCTGACGGCCGTCCCGAACTGGACCGGAGGGCTCCCCGTGCGCGGGCGTCCCCTCGCCGTTCTGGTGGGATTGTGGCTATTGGGTCGGATCGCCTGCCTGATCTCGGCGCTTGGTCCCGCGGGCCTCGCGATGGCCGCCGACATGATGTTCCCGCTTGTTCTGGTCGCCACCATCGGCCGGGAAATCCTGGCCAGAAGGCAATGGCGCTCCCTGCCCATGGTGGCCCCCGTCGCGATTCTCGGGCTCGCCAATCTGCTGATGCATCTGGAGTCCGTGGGGTTCGCCGTGCCGCCGGGGTTGGGCTGGCGGCTTGGGCTTGCCGCAACGGCTGTGCTTATTTCGGTGGTCGCCGGCCGGATCGTACCCAGCTTTACGCGGAACTGGCTGTCCAAAGTCCCCAAGGCGCCGCTGCCGGCCAGCCACAACTGGATCGATACGGCCGCGGTCGGAACCGGGATCTCCGGTTTGTTCGGTTGGGCGTTCTTTCCGAACGTTCCGGTGTCCGGCAGTCTCCTCTTGTTCGCCGCCGGGTTCAATCTTTGGCGTCTGGTCCGATGGAACGGCTGGGCGACCGTGGAAGAGCCGCTGCTGGCGATTCTTCACCTGGGATATGCCTGGCTGGTGGTGGGCTTGGGCTTGCTCGGACTGGTGACTCTGGGGCTACCCATTCCCGAGAGCGCCGCCATTCATGCCCTGACGGTCGGCGCCATCGGCACCATGACTCTAGCGGTCATGACGCGCGCCACCCGCGGACATACCGGCCGCTCCTTAATGGCCGATCGCGCCACCATGGCACTTTATCTCCTGATCACGCTGGCCGCCGTAACCCGTGTGGCGGCGACCATATCCGACCTTTGGACGGCACCGCTGATCATGACCTCGGCAGGCCTGTGGCTCTTGGCGTTTGCGGTGTTCGTGCTGTCCTATGGGCCGAAACTGGTCCGGCCAAGTCTCACGGATACCCGCTCGGTCCCTTGAAAGCGGCGAGTGCCAAGAACGACTCATCGGCCGTGAGGGCGCTTTGCCCCCACGGCCTCCCCGTCTGCGGCTGACCAACGCCAGCCAAAACATGTCTGAACCTCAATGAGCGTCGGATGCCCGGCTTTTCAGGTACTCGGCCGCCTCTCGGATCGAAGCGGCACGCCGCTCCGCACTCAGACGGCTCCACATAGTAATCTCGGCAATGTGGCGACCGCACCCGTCGCACCGATCATTCCCGGGATCAAGACAGCAGGCGCCGGTACACGGCGACTCGTCATCGGTCAGGCCGCCCAGCGGAAACTCTCCTCTTTCGGCTGAACGGCGAACAAATAATGGAGGGGCGTCAACCCCGTCCGATCGGGCGTCAGAGGGTCGGCACCGCCATCAGCCAGGACCGTTGCCACTTCGCACGACCAGCGGGGCGCGATGGCAACCCTGTGCAGCGCGCTACGACCTTCGTGATCCAGCGCATTCGGGTCGGCACCGTCCGCAAGCGCCGCCCTGACGGCAGCCGGGTCGGCAGAATCGATGGCGGCGAACAGTTTTTCAACGGATGGCACGGTACTCCTCCTCTCTGCTGAGGGACTCATTGTCGCGAAGCCTAATCGATTGGTCAATAATTGGCTACGCAACCCTGTATACGCCATACGACATGGCGACTCCGTCACCCCTTAGACCACGCCGGCGGTCGCTTTGATCATTCTAAATGACGTCGGCCATCCCGTTACGGCCAATTCTGATCGTTGCCGGAAAGAACAAGGCCTCCAGGCCATCAGGAATTCTGGCCCGACCGGCCTGGCCACACCAGTTATCATCCTGCGTTTTTCGCCACAACAGGCGACGACCGGTCGGCATCAGACCGAAGATAGTTCTTGCATGAAGCCAGCCAGTTCCGGATACGTCTCGCCCTGGAGCATGTCGGCGATCACCGACGCTTCGTATTCGGACACCAACCGGTCGACAACCGCCCGGATCGTCTCCACCGTCACATCCGCCGGGCGGTAGCTGTTGATTTCCCTGATGACGGCATCGACCATCCGCTTGCAGTCATCCGAGAAGGTTGAACACCCGGCGTCCACGGCGCGCTGCCACGCCGTCGCCCAGACGTCGATGCCGTCGCGTATCGCATTGATCATTGTCCACCTCCATGAGTCGCGGTGTACTCCGCCCGACTCATACCCACGTGTTGAATTCCTGACACACCGAGAAGTCCCGCGCCATCCGGCGCGCGCAAAGTGTATAAAGAGTCAACGCGCCGTCACCTGTTGACGTTCATCGGGTGCTGACGCTCATCGGGCTGAAATAGTGTAACGGTGTTACCGGCGTTTGTCAGGCGGGAGCGCGCGTCGGCGCCGAAGTCTTGATCATCTGTCGCAATAATAACACGATCCCAAGAGGCGTCCGGGGCTCGGCATCGGGTGCGGGTGGTCCACCCCGAAGCGGTTCGGGCAGCTTGACGCCGGGGCACCGTTTAGCCTAACCCTCACCGAACGACAAGGGAGGAAGGCCAATGCCAAAGAACATCCGATATTCGTTCGTGTTACCCGACGACAGCCAGCATGACTTCACGTTTGCACTCAATACGGAAACATTCGAGATCGACACCAGAGCGGCCGCGGTTCTGCCCAAATGGACCGAACTCAACTTTTGCCAATGCCCCAATTGCCCATTATCCAAAGAACGCCACTGCCCCGTGGCGGTCAATGTTTGGAACGTTGTGCTTCCGATGGGCTCGCTTATTTCCTATGAAACTGTGACATGCCGAGTTGTCACCCAAGAGCGGACCACCACCACCACCACATCTGCGCAAGACGCGATTCGATCAATGATGCTGTTCGTGATGGCCGCCAGTGCCTGCCCGCACATGGATTTCCTCAAGCCGATGGCGCGATTTCATTTACCGTTTCCGACACTTGAGGAAACTTTTTCGCGGGTCGTCTCAACCTATTTGGTGTTTCAGTATTTCAAGCACAAAAGTGGTCGGGGCTTTGACAAAGATCTGGACGGTCTGTTCCACATCTACGAAGATTTCGAGACGATCACGCTGGCCATCGCCGAACGGCTTAAAGCGGGTGATTTTGAGGGCGACGCCGGCATCAACGCACTGGTCATCATCCACAGCTTCACCCAATTTATGCCGATGTTTCTGAACAGGGATCTCGACGTCCTGCGGCCCGCTTTCGAACCGCTGCTCAAGCATGATGAACTGTGTGGCTGACGGCGCCTCGCATCACCTCCCGCGCGGGCGCTGGACGATCAGCCGGCTTGATGACAATGGTCCACATCGCGCCGGGTTCCGGCAACCGGCGCTGGGCGCCCCACAAACAGCCCCGGTCCATAAGAAGAAGTGTTGGTAGGGGAGAGGAAATACTCGAGAGCGGAGACAAGACCATGCGGCCCGCCCCCCACGCTGCATATTAGTTGAACACGAACTCAGTCAACTTGTGAAAGCCATCGTTATATTACTGTGCATTTTGATGATAGGTTCGACAATTGCATTTTTGCCGTTGGCAAACATACAGTTTGAAAAATCATATGCGGTCGTTCCTTTTCAATCTGCCGCTGTGATCGTCACCGATGGATTGACATCCATTATTTTACTGATTCAGTTTTCGCAGATTCCTCTACGGAAGACACTATTTCTGTCGGGGTCGTATTTATTTTGCTCATTCATGGCATTATCTCAATTCCTGACTTTTCCCGATACCTTCACTGCAAATCTGGTTGTTCCTGCCGTAAGTCCCTGGCTCTGGACCATCTGGCATTTTGGATTTCCGATCTTGATCATCGGCTATCTGATCACCGCTTCCCAGCGTCCCGAGCAAGCCGTTGACCGGCCCGTTCGCGCGATGATGCTGATGATCGTCGGAACCACGAGTGCCGTGGTTCTCGTCACCGCCGGATTGATCTGGAAGAATGACCAACTTCCAGCCTTTTTTAAGGCCATCACGGACCAGCACGCGGACCACATATCGTGGTCTGAATGGTTGTTTGGGGCCAACATTGCCCTCTTTCTGTGCGCTGGTATTGCTGTGACGTCCTCGCGGCCACGCTTGAGTGCCTTGCATTTGTGTCTGATTTTAACGCTTACGGCGCAGGCTTGCGAAGTGTTTTGCGTGATGTTTCTGCACTCACGATATACTTTATATTGGTTTTTCGCTCGTTTCGATGGTGTCGTGGCATCGAGTACGGTATTGATCCTGTTCCTGCTGGACAATGCGCGATTATACCGCGATCTGGCAAACGCCAATCGCACCCTCGAACGGAACGTATCTGAACGCACTGCACAGTTGTTGACCGCGTTGGAAGACCGGGAACGGGCCAACCGCGCCAAGAACCGCTTCCTCGCCACCGCCAGCCACGATCTCCGGCAACCCGTCCAGGCCTTACGCCTGCATCTCCACCTTCTGACCCAAAAAAAACTGGATGACCCCGCGATGCAGGTTGTGAAGACGATCGGCGAGACCCTGAATTCCACAGAGTCCATGCTTGGCAAACTCATGGAGTTTGCGGCCCTCGAATGCGGCAAGATAACGGTTCGTTCCCAATGGGTTCGGTTGGATGAACTGGTTGGCACCATCGCCGGGGAAGCCCTACCGGAAGCCAAGGCGAAGGGCTTGTGCCTCAGGACACGGGTTTTTCCGTGTGCCATTGAAACCGACCCGGTTCTGCTTGAACGCATCCTGAGAAATCTGGTTTCGAACGCACTCCGCTACACGACGAACGGCGGACTCCTGATCGGGCTGCGTCGGCGACCCGGCGCGGTGGTCATCGCCGTCTATGACACCGGCATCGGCATCCCGTTAGCCATGCAAACGGCTGTGTTCGAGGAATTCGAACAGGTCAGCAATCTGGAGCGCGACCGCAACCAGGGCATGGGTCTTGGCCTGGCCATCGCCAACCGGACGGCCAGCCTACTTGGATACCGCCTGTTCCTGCGGTCCCGCCAGGGTCATGGTTCGATGTTCGGGATCGAACTGCCCGTCACCGCCCAGACCCGCCCGCCTGCCAGCGGAGTCGAAGCGCCGCCGGCGGCGGCCCCGGTCATAGCGCATCTTATGCTGGTGGAAGACGATTCGCTCCAGGCCAACGCCCTGGCGGCAATACTGATCGACGCCGGATTCACGGTCAGTATTGCGGGTGACGCCATCACCGCCTTGCAGACCGCGGAGACCCATCCACCCGACATCATCGTTTCCGACTATCGGCTTCCCGGTAGAACCTCGGGCATCGAAACCATCCGGAGAGTCCGGGCGCGTCTCGGTTACGTCGTTCCGGCCATCCTGACAACCGGCGACACCCAGGCTTCCATCGCCGAGCAGGCGCAGCAGGAGGCCTGCGAAATTATTCACAAGCCCTATTCTCCAGGCTCGCTCATCGATAGCATCAACCGAAATCTGATCAAGCCGCCGAACGTCCCGACCGCGAAGCCGTAAGACCCAGACGCCGGTCTTATCCCAGCGTCCTGGCCATCACCGTCTCGTTTTCGCTCTCAACGACGATCCGGTATCCGGCCCGTCGATGGTGCTCCGGTTCCCCACTCGAAAGCATCACCACCTCGGCGCCATGATCACGGGCGTAGCGTTCGGCATGGCGCAGCAAGGCCAGGCCGATTCCCTGCTGCTGGTAATCGGCGCGAACCACCTGCCAGCCGAGTTCCCACACACCCGGCCGCGCCATGAAAGATTCCGTCACCGCCACCACGCCGACAATGGCGGCGTCAGCCAGCGCAACGATGAAATGGGTGGTCAGGCTTCCCGCCAGGCTCCGGTCAAGTTCGGTATTCAGGGCACGAAAATCACTGGCCGCGATGTCATCACTGGGGGTGTTCGGGTCCTGCTCGCCCAACAAGTCGGTGCAGATCAAGGCAAAGACAGCCGTCCGGTCAAAGGCCGAGAGCGACCGGAAGGCAATCCGGGGGCCCGCCGTCAGCGTCATGGTTCCGATGGCATCTGGCATAGTTCATGAACAATTCGATGATTGGCGAGACAGGAGCCACTCAACGTCCACAGGCCGTCTCGAACCTCGATGGTGGTAAATCGGGTGGTCGGCCTCCCGCTCCGATGAAGGAAGACCAACTGGCCACCGTCCAGGCGCCACGAGGATTCGGTCGGACGCGAAGTGCCGGACAGCGATCCATCCCGTAACAGACGGACTGTTGCGATCGTGGCTCCCGTCCTGACCCCAAATGCCCATGGGTGGGCGCAAACATCCAGCCGCAATTCCAGCACCGTCGAACCGGGCGAGGCCGGACCGGGCGAGACCGCCGGGCGTGGCGCGCAAGCCCGGAGAACGACGGGCGCGCCGGTCTCCGGCGGGCTGGTCCCGACGATCTGCACGCCCTCGGCGCCACGGATGACGCGTTTGAAACAGGCCGTTGCCCGACCGTCGGCGGCATAGAACCACAGCATCCCGTCTTCCACCGCCCAGTAACGGAGGGCGTCGTTCTCGATGCCGGCCAAAACGCCATCGACACCCAGCGTCACCGGTGTCGCGACCGCTCCCGCCTTCGGGGCATAAAGCCACTGGGTTCCGGAGAGGCGCTCGTCCGGTGCGTCACCGGATTCCGGTGTTTGGGGCGCGTCCGGGTACGGTGCGGAAACACTCGGCCCACCACCACTCATCGGCTCCGAAACCGGCGGTGGCGACTCGAAGGTCCCACCCGTCGGCGCCCGGGCCAAGCCCTCGTCAACCCGGCGCAAGCGATCCAGCGTGACGATGCCCCCCGGGCCGGTCAAGGTCAGGCTCGATCCATAACCCGATTGCTGTTGCCCGACACCGGTCAACACAAAGCCACCCGTGTCGTAAATCCCCACGTCCCCATTAATCTCAACCGCCAGCCGATTGGTGGCCGGGAAAAAAGCGTAACGGAGATTGTTCTGACTGCCTTGCCAACTTGGTAGCCCCAACCACGCCGGCCACCAGTGCCCGGCGCTTCCGCCCCCATTGTCCATAAATGGGCCGCCACCGGGCAAACCGGGCGACGGTTGGAATGGCGCGGACGACAGCAGCGTCGCCAGTTCGGCACACAGGCCGTTCACCAGTGCCTTCAGGCTGTGGTTGAACATATCGCCAACCATGGTCATGCCACTGGACATCCATTGCCCGGCCCCTCCCAATTCGGGCAGGTTGAACTGGGCCATGGTGCCATTGGTGTGCGACAGTGCATCAAGCAAGGCCAAGCCGGTTTCATCCCGGACGCCATATCGCCGACAGATCTCACCGAGCACGCGCTGGCCCTCGGGCGTCAACCGGGTCATGGGATTGCGGTTGTGATCCAGGGGAAGGTCCTTTCGATCGATGTCCGGCCATTGCCGAAGCGCCACTTCAATGTATGGCGTTCCCGGTCTTCTGGAAAGCCCATGATGACCAATGACAGAATCCCCCCAAACCGCCCCGCTTGCCCCCTGCCCCCCGATGACGGTGGGACTGTCACCATCGAGTCACAGGCGCATCACCAGATTTCCTCACGATGCGTGTGACGGGATTTAGGGGAACCGGTCGGGATACCCCAAGGATCGAAGCGTTATACAAGATATGGTCAGCCCTTCCGCACGCCCCGTTATCATGGACTGAATTCACGAAGCAACCCATATCAGTTCAATGATCGCAAGGACTTTTTTCGTCGATGGTGTGATCGGCACGCGAGACAGACGCAGGGAAGAAAGAATTGACACTCTGAGAAATGCGCAGAAAACTCCGCGCGAGGGTTTGCCGGCCTGCCTTTGCGACATCAATCCCAACGCCCCGAAGGACTGAACCGGCCTGTGAGTGATTGCTCGGGTGGAACCAGATCTGCCGTTTATTAAAGCAGAGGCAAAAAAAGGGAATCTATGACTTATTTTACCGGTAATCAGCAGGCAAAATGGCTGAAATCAGATCGGCAGACCGCATGCGTAAAAGTAGATGTTTTGGTCGATCTCGATTTCGGGCCATCTGCTGGTGGTCACGTAAAATGCTGGGAGCGTATTGCTGAGGCCGCAAGCCGCCTGGATGAGGGAATTGACCTGACAATTCACTTTTCCGGTCCAGAGTCGGGTCGCCAAGTCCTGAGTGAGCATGTGCGCTATCTCATTCACCGGCCCGTCTTCAGCACCGCCCGTTTGCCGTTTCTCAGTCACGTGCCCGATCACACCGATCTTGCGCCCTGTCATCCGGTCCTGGCCCGGACCCTGGCCGGCAGCGATGTCCTCCATAGCACCGACGCCTACTTCGCCTTTGCCAGAACGGCCCTGGGGCTGGCCTACCGACGGCGGATTCCGCTGATCAATTCGGTCCACACCGACACACCACGGTATGCCCGGGTCTTCACCGCAGAGACGGTGCGCCGGTTAACCGGCAGCGGGTGGCTGGCCCGATTGTTACTCGACCGGTTCCATGTCGACCAACGGGCCGAGCAGGATATGGTCGCAAGACTGGCGCAGTATCAGCAAAGATGCCATTTTTCTCTGGTATCCCGACCCGACGACTTCGAGGCCCTGATTGACCGCGTCGGTCGGGAGCGCGCCGGGTTGTTACGCCGAGGCATTGACTGCGAACAATTCAATCCGATTTTGCGCGACCGCGTTTGGCTCCGGGAGCAATTCGGGATCGGCGAGGATCAGGTGGTGGTGCTTTTCGTCGGTCGGATCAATGTCGGCAAGAACATCATGACCCTGGCAACCGCCGTGCGCGAATTGGTGGACCAAGGGGCGCCGGTGCATCTGTTGTGTGCCGGCGCCGGCCATCAGGCCCCGGCAGTCCGGGCGTTACTCGGACCTGCGGCCTCGTGCCCGGGCGTGCTGCCGCGCGAAATCCTGGCCCGGGCGTACGCCTGCGGCGACATTTTTGCCCTGCCGTCCCGCATCGAGGTCCTCGCCAACGTGGTGATGGAAGCCATGGCTTCGGGCTTACCCACGCTGGTCTCGAATGAGAGCGGCATGACCAGGGTGCTGGGCGACGGACAGGTGGGCTACACCCTGTCGGACGATCCCGCGGCCTGGAGCGCCGTGATCGGCGATCTGGCCCGGGATCCGACACGTCGTCAGAGCATGGCAAGAGCGGCCCGGGACGCCGCACTTCGCACGCTGCCGACCTGGGACGACGTCTTGCGCCAGGACCTGTTGCCGGTCTGGCGCCGGGCCGCGGGCCGGTTGTGACCGATGATCCCCGGGAGCCCGCTCGGAATGACCCCTAAGCTGTACGGGGAGCTTCGCTCCGGTATGATCGGGCGCCGCATCCTGATTCTGTCGCCCCACCCTGACGACGAGGTGGTTGGCGCGGCGGCGGCGATCCTTCGTGCCGGAGCCGCTGGAGTCTCGGTCTTCGTGCTGCACCTCACCACCGGCATTCCGGCCCAAGATGTGCTGTGGCCTTGGGACCGGCGGGGGCATGCCCGCCGCGTTGCGCACCGACGCGCCGAAGCGTTCCAGGCAGCAAACGCTCTGGGTGTTGAAATCGTGGGCTGTTGCGATCGGCCCAGCCGCACCCTGTGGACTGATCTGCCCGGGGCTCGACGGGATGTTGTGGCGGTCGTGGCCCGCTTGAGCATTGACCGGCTGTGGGTCCCGGCCTACGAAGGCGGGCATTCGGACCACGACGCCGCCAATGGTCTAGCCTCAACCTTCCGCAACACGGCAGAGGTTTGGGAATTCGCCGAGTACAATTTTTGCGGTGGTCGAATCACCGCCAACGCCTTTCCGGATCGTCGGGGCTCCGAGGTTGACCTCGCGCTCACGCCCGAGGAGGCGGGGCGAAAGAGCGACCTGCTCCGGCTTTACGCTTCGGAACAGGGCAATCTGGCCCATGCCGGCGTGACCCGGGAGTGTTTCCGGCCGCTGGCCGATCATGACTACGGGCAGCCACCCCATCCGGGACCATTGTTCTATCAACGATATCACTGGCTGTGGTTCCGGCATCCGCGCGTTGATTTCACCACGACGCCCGAGGTGTGCGCAGCGGTCACGGCCCTGCGGGCGGTTTACGCCAACGCACCGACCCCGGACCCCATGCCAGCCCCTGGAGGCCGATCACCAGCGCCGGAGCCCCGAGCACCAGATCCCGCATCCGCTTGACCAGCGCCACCGTCAAAGCCACGTCGGGTGGCAAACCGACCAGTCCCCCGGCGACGATCAGGCCGCCTTCCTGGATGCCGAGCGCCCCGGGAATCGCGAAGCCGACATTGCGAAAGGCCTGACCAACGGCTTCGAAGATCAAGGCCTGACGCAACCCGATGGCCTGCCCCAACAACAGCACCGCCAATCCCATTTCCAACGCCCCGACCACCCAGGCCAACAACCGCCAGCCCAGGGCGCGCGCCAGCACCCAAGGCCGGGCATAAAGCCTTGTCAGTTCGATATCGAGGGTGGCCGCTTCGCCCGCCCGTTGCGCCCAGGCGTTGCCGCCACCCTGTGCCTCCATGAAACGGGCCAGCCGCGGCAGCAGGGCCGACCTCTGAAAGCCGTAGAAACCCACGACCATCAAACTGAACAACCCGGTTCCGGCAACCACGCCGGGGAATGAAACCGTACCGTTGCCGATGCCGCCGACGCCGAGGAACAGACCACCAACAATGAAGACCACCAGCGACACCAGGCCGAGGGTCAGATCGACAATGATGGCCGCCGTGGCGGACGCGCCGGGCACACCGCACCCCATGATCAGCCGCCCCCGGACCACCTCGCCCCCGACCTGGGCCACCGGCAGCAGCGCGTTGACCGAATCGGCAAGCCAGCGATACCAGACCAGCCGCCACAGGGGCACCCGCCAGCCCTGGGACCGCACAAGGCTGCGCCAGGCGAGGGTGGTGGCCACGATCGGCAGAAAGTGAAACAGCGGAACCGCCAGCAACGCCCAACCGCCGGACTCCAGCAGTGTCAGGATTTGGTCGGCACCGTTCCAGGCAACCAACCCGGCTACCGCAGCCGCCCCCACCACCGCCGCAGCGGCGACCACCCGAGACCGGTGCCCGGTCTGGCCATGGTGAGCGGAACCGGACTGGTGGGGTGTAGCGGGTTGGCCCTGGCTATCCAACGGTCATCCTGGATTGCCGGCGGCGAACCGGCGGGAAACAGAAACAACAAAAGGCCTGGCCTCTACAAGCCAAGCCTCTAAAAATATTTGGCGCGCCCGGAGAGATTCGAACTCCCAGCCTTCTGATTCGTAGTCAGATGCTCTATCCAGTTGAGCTACGGGCGCTTGCCGTCACGCTTTCTGTCACGACAACGTCCCGATGAGACGGTGTCCCGTCGGGGTGTGGAAGGACACTAGCCAAAACCGGTGACGATGGCAATCCTCTCTTTTCGCTTTTGTGAAAGATTTCTGTTCTGGTGCGTCACCAGGCGGCGACCGCGGCCTCCGACCGAGGGTCGGTGGCGGCTTCAAGGGTGCCCGAGGCGTGACGCACCACCGCACCGACCGGGTCCATCGACTCCGAGAACGGCTCAACCACGTCCAACGGATGGCCGGCTTCGCGAAGAGCCTGGACCGTATCTGGGGCAAAGCGGCTCTCCAGATGAAGATCGGGGGTCTCCGAGCCGCCGCCGGCACCGAGAACCCAGCGGGGCGCGGTCACCGCCGCCTGGAGTCCCTGACCGAAACGAGCGTAGCGGCTGAACACCGCGGCCTGGGCCTGAATCACACTCTGCCCCCCCATGGCGCCAAAACCCATGGCTCGACCATCGTCGAACACCGCCAGCATCGGGTTCAGGGTGTGGAACGGCTTGCGTCCGCTGATCAGGTGATTGACCGCCGCGGGCTGAAGGCTGAAACCCACGCCGCGATTGTGCCAGACCACCCCGGTGCGCTCCAGCATCACCCCGGAACCGAAGCCCCAACACAGACTCTGCATGGTGCTGACCGTGCGACCGGCGGCGTCGATGGCCCCCAACCAAATGGACCGCCCCCGGTCGACGCTGCCGACCCAGGGCCGGGCGTGGCCGGGCTCGATCACCGCGGCAACCTCATTGAGCACTTCGGGCAGCAGGAAGTCCCGGGCCTCCACCGCCATATAGAACGGGTCCGTCACGTAGCCGTCGCGCACCCTTATGGCATGTTTGGTGGCCTCGATCAGGCCATGGACATGAGCCGCGCCCTCGGCCTCGGCAACGTTCAGCCGGTCGAACAGCCCCAGAATCATCAGGGTCGCCAACCCTTGGGTGGGGGGTGGCAGGCTGTAGACGACGGCGTTGGCAAGCCGTACCGCCAGAGGCTCGACCAATTGGGCGTAATGGCCGGCCAAGTCGTCCCGGGTCAACGGGCTGCCCGCGGCCTGCAAGTCGAGCGCCAGGGCGACGGCCACGTCGCCGCGATAGAAATCGTCGAGCCCGGCCGCGGCGAGCCGCTCCAGACACCGGGCCAGGGCCGGTTGGTCCATGAACGCACCCGGGTTCGGCAGCACGCCACCCGGCAGGTAAATCCGGGCAAAGGCCGGCTCGGTCGGCAAATCCCCGGCCTCGGCAGCGATCGCCGCCGCCTGGCCGGCGCTGACCGGCACCCCATCCCGGGCGTGACAGATCGCCTCCTCCAGCAACCGGCGCACCGGCAATCGGCCCCCCCAGCCCCGGCTGACCGCCAGCGCCGACGACCAGCCCGCCAGCGCCCCGGCGACAGTGTTGCAGGACAGCGGCCCCCGCTGGGGGCTCTCGGTCAGGCCCAGACCGCGGTAAAGTTCGGCCGTAACCTGCCGGCCGGCGACGCCCGCCGCCTCGATGGCGATGGGCGTCCGGCCCGGTTCGTGGATCAGCCAGAAGCCGTCGCCGCCAAGGCCGCCCACATGGGGACAGACCACCGCCGAAACCGCCGCCGCCGCAACGGTGGCCTCGATGGCATCGCCGCCTTCGCGCAACACCGCCGCACCCGCCTGTGCCGCCAGTTGATGCGGCGCCACCACCAGACCTCGCCGCGCATAGGCCGAATAGAACATGGAGCGACCTCCTTTGCCCGCCGATCGGCCTATGGCTTACGATGTTTGACCCGTTGCGGCAACCTTGGTGACGACACCGTGGTGGCGGGAACCGCCGCGGCGATCCGGCCCCCACAGGTCAACACCGTGCGTCGGACCGCACAAAAAAGCCGGGAGGGTGATGACACCCTCCCGGCTATAGCGTAACCGCTGATGGTCAGTCTTGAGGTCCGAGCTTGGCGTAACCCAAACTGCGCAACGCCTCGGCAATTTCCGGCAAGATCGCCGGGTCGTCGATGGTAGCCGGTGCCTTGAAGGGAGAACTGTCGGCGATCTTCTGCATGGTGCCCCGGAGAATCTTGCCCGAGCGGGTCTTGGGCAGTCGTTGCACCACCACGGCGCGTTTGAAATCGGCAACCGGTCCGATCTGGTCGCGCACCGCCTGCACCACTTCCTTGACGATCTGCTCATCGGAACGCTTGACGCCCGCCTTCAGCACCAGGAAGCCCAGCGGAACCTGGCCCTTGAGGGCATCGGCAACACCGATCACCGCGCACTCGGCAACATCCTTGTGCGAAGACAACACTTCTTCCATGGCGCCGGTGGACAGGCGATGGCCGGCAACATTGATGATGTCGTCGGTCCGGGCCATGATGCTGATGTAGCCATCGTCGTCAATGAAGCCGGCATCTCCGGTCTGGTAATACCCCGGATATTCGGCCATGTACGACTTGAGGAAGCGGTCGTCGGCGTTCCACAGGGTCGGCAGCGAGCCCGGAGGCAACGGCAGTTTGACCACGATCGCGCCGATATCGCCGCGCGGCACCTCCTGGTTCTCGGCATTGACGATGCGAACGTCCCAGCCCGGCAACGGCTTGGTTGCCGACCCATACTTGATCGGAAACAGTTGGATGCCCAGCGGATTGCCCGAGATGGCCCAACCGGTTTCAGTCTGCCACCAATGGTCGATCACCGGCACCTTAAGCTTGTCCTCGGCCCAATGCAGCGTATCGGGGTCCGAACGCTCGCCCGCCAGGAACAGGGCACGCAAGCAGCTCAGATCATATTTGGCAAGGTAGGTCCCGTCCGGGTCTTCGCGTTTGATCGCCCGGAAGGCAGTGGGCGCGGTAAACAGGGTCGCCACCTTGTGCTGGCTGATCACCCGCCAGAACGCCCCCGGATCCGGCGTTCCCACCGGCTTACCCTCGTAGAACAGGGAGGTGCAACCATACAGCAGCGGCCCATAACAGATGTAGGAGTGACCGACCACCCAACCCACGTCGGACGCGGCCCAGAACACCTCGCCCGGCTTCATGTTGTACATGTAGCGCATGGTCCAGGCTAACGCCACCGCGTGACCGCCATTGTCGCGAACGATGCCCTTGGGCTGGCCGGTGGTGCCCGACGTGTACAAGATATAGAGCGGGTCGGTGGCGGCGACCGGAACACAGTCCACCGGTGTTGCGGCGGCGCAGCCCTCGACCCAATCCACATCGCGCCCCGAGATCATGGCCGCGGCCTCCTGCGGCCGCTGGAAGATTACGGTATGCGCCGGCTTGTGGCTCGACATGTCGATGGCCGAATCGAGCATCGGCTTGTAGGGCAGGACTTTCTTCCCTTCAATGCCGCACGATGCCGAGACGATCACCTTGGGCTTGGCGTCGTTGATGCGGGTGGACAATTCGCTGGGCGCAAAGCCGCCGAACACCACCGAGTGAACCGCACCGATCCGGGCGCAACCCAGCATCGCTTCCACCGCTTGGGGAATCATCGGCATGTAGATGATGACGCGGTCACCCTTTTCCACGCCCAACTGCCGCAACAGGCCGGCGAAGCGACTGACCCGGCCCAACAACTGACGGTAGGTAATGGTTTCGCCCGAGTTGGTCACCGGACTGTCGTAAATAATCGCCGCCTGATCGCCCCGTCCGCCTTCCACATGGCGATCGACGGCATTGTAACAGGTGTTGAGCATACCGCCCTTGAACCACCGATAAAACGGCGGGGCGCTTCGATCCAGGACCGTATCCCAGGGCTTGTCCCAATGGACCGCCGCCGCGGCATCTCCCCAGAAACCATCCGGATCGGAGATCGACCGCGCGAACATTTGTTCATAAAGAGTGGTCATGTCGTACCCTTCTTGCGCTCCCCAGAGCATATTTGTTAGGTGGTCGCGGCGTTTGGCCCGCGTCAGGGAAGTGTGCGACAAAACGACGACCCAATGCAAATCCTGATTCATTGCTGCACCGCCGAAACAGGCGCAAGTTCCGCACCCGACATCATGACTGATTCGGGAGATCGTTGCCCCGCTTTAATATCATCGCCATGTACTCGGAGAACTTGCTTCCCGCTAGCCGCCTCAATCCGGCCGGAGTGGTCGCGCGAGCCGGTCCCGCTGCATGGGGAAGGCGCCGTCGCGCGGGTAAATCCGGACCAGCGTCACATTACACAGGCCACAGAACCGAATCATGGTGATGCGAGACGGTCTTGTGACGGTCATGACCCGTCGGGACTTCCCCGCCATCAGGCCAGCCAAAGCGCCCCAATATTGACAACTTTAGCCTGTTAAAAATAAAAATCGCCAAGAAGGAAATTTTGGGCTCGGATTGGCTATTCTCTTTGAACAGTCGCCTAAGATTGAGATACCCTCAACGCGAGTCGTCAACAGATTATTGCACGATAGCAAGGTGGCGATGGCGCAAACAAATATCATTATAATCAACGTAAAAATTACAGATACAATGAACATACCCTTGTCCGCTTTTTTATGGTTAACAAGCGTAATGGCCACAGCGCGACATCATGACAGGTTTCTAAGACTGTCATACTAGTATAGAGTGATTTCCAGAGCATCTGTGGGAACTTAAGTTGCACTGCACATGGCGCGGGGCGGGTTTTGCGCCTGCAACATCAAACAGGCCGAACGGCCACTTTGGAGGAAGCACTCACCATGTCGATCCGGAAGTTGCGAATAAGTAGCAGAATGTTATTGATAGTAGCGGCGGCGGTAATGGGCATGACCACGGTCGCAGCGATTAGCCTTGACCGACTTTACACCATTTTGTTGCACGACCGCGAGGATAAAGCCCGGCAACTGGTCGAAACCGCCTACGGCATCCTCACGACCTTCGAGGCTCGGACCCACACCGGCAGCCTGAGTGAGGGCGAGGCCAAAAGTCAGGCCTTGGCGATCCTGGCCCCCTTACGGTCCAGCGATGATGACTATTTTTTTGTGACTGACTTGCGCCCGATCATGCTGATGCACCCCACCACCGAACTGGTGGGCAAGGATGTCGCCGAGACCCGGGACTCCAACGGCAAGGCCATGTTCATGGAGATGGTCAAGCTGGTGCAAACCCAGGGAAGCGGCTTCGTCTCTTATTTGTGGCCCAAGCCCGGTTACGACCGGCCGGTGCCCAAGATCAGTTACGCCAAGGGTTTTCTCCCTTGGGGGTGGGTGATCGGCACCGGCATCTACCTGGACGACGTCGACACCATCTTCCACGATCAGGCTCTTCTGCTGGGCACGATCGTGGTGGGGGTGATGGCGTTGGTGGTCAGCCTGTCGCTGTTGGTTTCCCGCGGGATCGTCCGTCCGGTTCGCGAAATGACCGAAGCCATGGCCCGTCTGGCCCAAGGCGATCACGACGTCGTCATCCCGGACCACCGGGGCACGGACGAGATCGGCGCGATGAGCCGGGCCATGGCCGTCTTCAAAAGTAACGCCGCCGAAATGCACCGCCTGGCGCTGGAGCAGGCGCAAATCAAAAGCGAGGCGGCCGAAGCCCGACGCCAGGAACGTCGCCGTCTGGCCGATGCCTTCGAAGACAAGGCACGGTCCATGATCGATCTGGTTCGCTCCAATTCGAATAAAATTGTGGCCACGGCGGGTAAGATGGGGAAGAAGGTCGGCATCTCCTCCGATCAATCCATGGACGCGGCCGCCGTCTCCCGGCGCACCGTCGACAGCATCAGGGCCTTGACCGACGCCACCCAATACTTAAGCGAATCCTTCGCCAATGTCTGCCGGCGGGTCTCGGAATCAAATGCCATCTCTCAACAGGCCGTAACCCAGGCGGAGAGCACCAACCGCCAGGTGGACGGACTATCCGAATCGGCCGAACGGATCGGACAGGTGGTCAACCTGATTTCGAGTATCGCCAGCCAGACCAATCTGTTGGCACTCAATGCCACCATTGAGGCCGCGCGGGCCGGTGAGGCGGGTAAGGGCTTTGCGGTGGTGGCCACCGAGGTCAAGAACCTCGCCGGTCAGACCGCCAAGGCAACTGAAGAAATCTCGAGTCAAGTGGCTGCGATACAAGAAGCGACCCGAAGTGCCGCCCAAGCCATCGGCAATATTTCGCGGATTATCGCCAACATGTCCGACATCGCAAACGATGTGGCCACCTCGGTGGCGCGTCAGGACGGGGCCACTGCCGACATTCTGACCCGGGTCCGGAACATTGCCCAGGACGCCGAGATTTTCACCAATCGCTTCAGCACGGTCGCCCGAACCTCGGCGTCATCCTATGCGTCGGCCATCAAGGTCATCTGGACCGCCAACGACCTGTCCAAGCCCACCGATACCCTGATCCTGGAGGTCGGGGCGTTGATGCAGGCACTCCGCTCCTAGGACGGCCTGAACCGGAACGTCCCCTGAGGTCTCGACTTAAGGGGACGGCACCCCCAACAGACACGCGAGCCTTGACAAGCACCGGGGGACTTGCATCGGCAAGTCCCCCGAAAACGCGATGGAACAGGGATGATCAGATGGTGAACTGACCACCATTGACCGAGAAGGTCGCGCCGTTAATGAACTGGGCCTCGTCGGCAGCCAGGAACACCACAGTACGCGCAATCTCCTTAGGCTCGCCGAGGCGACCGGTCGGAATCTTGGCGACGATCTTGGAGAGAATGTCCGGAGCGATCTTCGCCACCATCTCGGTGTTGATGTAGCCGGGGCAAATCGCGTTGGCAGTAATGCCCTTCGCCGCGCCCTCTTGCGCCACCGCCCGAATGAAGCCCAACACGCCGGCCTTGGCGGCCGAGTAGTTGGCCTGACCGAATTGGCCGACCTGACCGTTGACCGAGCTGATGCAGATGATCCGACCGAAGCCCTTTTCACGCATGCTCTCGATCACCTGACGGGTGACGTTAAACATGGAATTGAGATTGACCTTGATCACGGCTTCCCACTGCTCGGCCGACATCTTGTGCAGCGGCGCATCCCGGGTAATGCCGGCATTATTGACGACGATCTCGATCGGGCCATGGTCGGCGACGATCTTGGCGATGCCTTCCTTGGTGGCGGCGAAATCGCTAACGTCGACCAGATACACCGGAATGCCGGTCTTTTCGGTAAATTCCTTACCGGTTTGTTCGTTCACGTCGATGGCAACCACGCGATGGCCGGCATCCTTCAGGGCGACGGACATCGCCGCGCCGAGACCACGGGCACCACCAGTAACCAATGCCAGACGAGCCATGGAGTATTCTCCCTAATCAGTTGGTAAGGTTCACGTTCGTTGTGGATTTGTCTTGATCGTCAGCGAGACCGCCGGAGCAGAACAAACCGGCCGTCCCGCCGTCACCGTGTCTGCCGTGTTCATACTCGCAACCACCGCCCCGAGCAACACGCAACAAGGTGTCCGACGTCGTTATTGCAATGCAATATAATCATCATCCAGGAACATCTGCGAAAGCATCACCGGTTGCGAAGGAAAATTGCTCGCGAGCGTGAAGCGACGAAATTATCGTCACGAGCGGCGGTCCGCCGCAAAGTTTTGCCGCGACGCCGTCCGCCAAATGCTGGGCTTGGGACTGCTTTTGCTTACTGAATCGGGGGGCTCATTCTGAAACGAGTCGAGCGAAACCAGGGCGTGACGTTGCCGGTGACGCCCTGCGTGCTGCGGATTGTTCGACGGTTCATTCTTCGTCCAATTGAATCCGGGATCCGGTGATCCGGGAGGACCCGGTGATTTTTAACTTGTCGTGACAAAAATTGCCCGCCATGTATATAATTAGTGACCGGGCTTTGGATAAAGCAGTGTAGCCAAGGCCCCGCGAGGTGTTCGGATATGTATGAAATATTCGATAGATTTCTATCCAGTGATGGTTTCACCCCTCATGGATTTTGTCTGACTTGGCGCCCTGACGTGTTCTGGACCCAGGTGGTGGCTGACGGTGCCATCGCGCTGTCTTATTTTTCAATTCCAGCCGCCCTGATCTATCTCTCAATTTACCGGCAAGATCTCAGCTTTCGTTGGGTATTGGCCCTGTTCGGTGCCTTTATCGTGGCCTGCGGCACCACCCATCTGCTCAGCATCTGGACGCTGTGGTTCCCCGACTACGGCGTCGAGGCGCTGGTCAAAGCCATGACCGCTTTGATCTCGGTCGTGACCGCGGCGGTGCTGTGGCCATTGATGCCGCGGGCGTTAGCCATCCCATCGCGTCTGGACCTGGAGCACGCGATTTCCGCTTTGACCCGGGAAACCCAGGAGCGGGAGAACGCGCAGAAGGCCTTGGAGTTGCTGAATATCGAGTTGGAAGCCCGGATCCTTGAGCGGACCCTGGACCTGGAGGTCGCCAATCATCGACTCCGACAGGAGGTGGCGGAACGACTGAGGGCCGAAGAGGCGCTCCGCAAACAATTCCTTTTTACTGAGCAGCTTCTCGCGACCATTCCGGCGCCCGTTTTTTATAAGGATGATGACCGCCAGACCACCGGTTGCAATCCCGCCTTTAAGAATTTTTTTGGACTGCCCCCCGACCATTCGGTTAGTCCCACCTTTCACGACTTCCTTCCCAGCAACCTTGGCGAGATTCACATCGCCATAGACGATACCTCTGGTCCGGTCAACGGCCCCCAGATTCTTGAAACAGCCGTCCAATCAGCCGATGGCACCACCCATGAGGTGGTGCTGCATCACGCTTTGTTATGCCGAAATGACGGCCGGGTCAGCGGTCTGGTCGGTGTTATTTGGGATATCACCGAACGCAAGCAAAATGAACGCGAACTTGAACGCGCCCGCCTGGCCGCCGAAGCCGCCAATCGGGCCAAGTCATGCTTCCTGGCCACGATGAGCCATGAGTTACGCACACCCTTGAATGCGATCCTCGGGTTTTCGAAAATCCTTCGATCCGAGACCGAATCCCCCGGAAAAATACCCAGTTATCACGAATACCTTGATTATATTTACTTTTCGGGCGAGAATCTTCTCGCTATCATTAATGATATTCTTGATGTTTCGAGATTGGAAACCGGCAGCTTAGAGATCTCCCCAATCTCCATCCGCGCGAAGCCGCTGTTCGAGAATATTTTGCGACTGTTTCAAGAACAAGCCCAAACTCTGGGTCTTCAGCTCGAGGTCAGCACCACCAACCAACTGGTTTGGGCCGACGAAAAGGCGCTCAAGCGAATCCTGTTAAATCTGTTGTCGAACTCCTTGAAATTCACCCACGCCGGCGGTCGCGTGGTGCTAGCCTCCACCGCCGTTGCCGGTGGCGTCGAATGCCGGGTCAGCGATACCGGCATCGGGATTCCGGCCGATCAGGTCGACCGTCTGGTCAAGCCATTCGAGCAAATGGACAGCCAATACGCGCGGTCCCACGGGGGGACCGGCCTGGGCTTGCCGATCGTCCTAGGCCTGATCAAGCTTCATGGTGGCCGCCTGTCGATCCACAGTGAGGTCGGGGTTGGAACCACCATCACCGTGTTTTTGCCCGACGCGCCGACCGCCCACACGACCATCGCCGCGAACGGGCCGGGGGTTGAAACCCGCCCGTCATAACCCGTGCGGTGGATTTACGCCGCCGCGTCTTGTTGTGAACCGGGCTCGGCGCCCTCCACCTCTTCCTCTTCGAGACTGAAGATCTCGGCCTGGTCGTCGTAGGTGTACAATACCGCGTAGCGGCCCCAACTGATCGCCGCGCGCAACGTCTCCTCGGCGTAGGACTCGCTCAGTTGATCCTCCAACTCCGGCTCGAACCGCAGACGCGGGGCGCGGTGGCGCGGTCGTCCTTCCAACACCCGCCGGATGTGAGCAACCAGCGGTACATATTTCAGCAGGTGTTGCCCGAACAGCTCCTTGCGTCCGTCGGTATCCGCCTCGGCAAAGGTAAAGGCTGCCGGCAGCAACCGGATGTCGCCTTCGGCCAGATCGGCGAAGCGGAGAATGTGCAGCGCCTCGGCGATCGGAAACAGTTCATCCACCTCCATCTGAAGGTCTTCCGCCAGCACTGGCAAGTCGGCATGGCCTTGATAAGGGGCCGCCGTCAGGGTCTCCAGCAGACCGGCCAGCAGGTTGGCCGAAACCTGCGGCAGTTTATCGGCAATTCCCGAGAGCACGCCGACCTGGCCCGAGGCCGGAGCCGTGGTTTGGGTCCGCTGGGTCATCAGAGCGTAAATATCGTCCACAAGCTTGCGGAAAGCCGGGTCCAAGCGGTTGCGCGGATGTTTGAACGGGACCGGAATCTCGGCGCGAACCCGCCCGGGATTGGTTGAAAACACCAGAACGCGGTCGCACATCAAGACCGCCTCCTCGATACCGTGAGTCACCAGCAGGATCGATTTGATGGGCAGCTTGCCTTCGCTCCACAGCTCGATCAGGTCGGTACGCAGATTCTCGGCGGTCAGGACGTCAAGGGCCGAAAACGGCTCGTCCATCAGCAACAGGTTGGGGTTGACCACCAGAGCCCGGGCAAAACCGACCCGCTGGCGCATACCGCCGGACAGCTCGCGGGGATAGGCTGACTCGAAACCGTCCAGGCCGATCAGCTCGATCGCCGCTTCGGCGCGCTGGCGCTTCTCCCGGGACGGCACCCCCAGCGCCTCCAGTCCGGCCTCGACGTTTTCCAGCACAGTCAGCCACGGAAACAGGGCGAAACTCTGGAACACCATGGCAATGCCCGGGGACGGGCCGCGGACCGGCACACCCTGATAAGTGACGGTGCCGCTGCTGGGCCGGATCAGGCCGGCAACCACCCGCAGCGTGGTTGATTTGCCTGAACCCGAGCGCCCCAGCAAGCCGACGATTTCACCCGCGCGCAACGTGATGTTGACGTCGTCCAGCACCACCAGCTCACCGCCCGCCGGCTTAGGGAACGCCTGCCTGACACCCACGAGTTCAAACAAGGGCTGGTTCGCAAGACCATTCGTCATGGTGGATTTCCTTCAGTCGCTTGGATGGGTTTGGACTCTTGGATGGCTTGTTGACACCAAAGGCGCCGCAAATGGCTTATCCCAGGCGCATCTTCCGTTCGGCATAACGGTACAGCGGCCGCCACAGGGTACGATTGAACAGAATGACGTAGGCCGACATCACCGCGATGCCGAGCACGATGTGCGGATAGTCGCCGCTGGCGGTGTTATCGGCGATGTAGGCGCCGATGCCCGTGGCATGAAGCTTGGTGTCGCCCCAACTGACCACTTCGGCGACGATGCTGGCGTTCCAGGCCCCGCCCGAGGCCGTGATCGCCCCGGTGACGTAGTACGGAAGAATGCCGGGCAGCATCACCGTTCGCCACCACTGCCAGCCCTGAATCCTGAAGGTAACCGCGGCTTCGCGCAGGTCATTGGGAAAGGCCGTGGCGCCCGCAATGACGTTGAACAGGATGTACCATTGGGTGCCGAGGATCATCAGGGGACTAAGCCAGATATCGGGATTCAGGTGAAACGTCACAATCCCGACCACGGCCACCGGGAATAGCAGATTGGCGGGAAACGCCGCCAGGAACTGGGCCAGCGGTTGCACCCGCTCGGCCAGCCACGGCCGAAGCCCGATCATCACCCCCAGCGGCACCCAGATCACCGTGGCGACGGCGATCAGCACCACGACGCGGATCAGGGTGTAAAGCCCCAGCAGCGCCACCTGCCCCACCTCATCCAGCGTCACCGCCGTTGCCACATAGTCAACCACCTGCCAGCACACCCAGGCGCCGCCGGCCACCACCAGGGCGTACCAGCACACATCCATGGCCACCATCAGCGCCCGCCACCACCACACCCGATCGTCGACCGCCGGCAGCTTCACCGGCAACGCCGGAAGCACCGGAACCAGCCGCAACCACAGGTCCTCAAGCGCCACCAAGCCGGTGCCCAGGGCGCTGGTCAGGTTGGTCAGGAACCGGGTCCGCAGAAATACGTTGAGCACCCAGGATTCCGGCTTCATCTGCGAGGCAGTCTGGTCGCAGCGAAACTTATCGGACCAGGCGACCAGCGGCCGGAACAAAAACTGGTCGTAGATCAGGATCACCACGGTCATGGCCAGGATCGCCCACCCCACCGCCGACAAGTCACGCTGGTCAATGGCGGTCGCCACATAGGCGCCGATGCCCGGCAAGGTGATGGTCTTGTCACCGACCGTGATCGCTTCGGACGCCACCACGAAAAACCACCCGCCGGACATGGACATCATCATGTTCCAGATCAGACCGGGCATGGCGAACGGCACCTCCAGGCGCCAGAACCGCTGCCAGGCCGAAAAGCGGAAGCTGTGGCTGGCCTCGTCCAGGTCCCGGGGCACGGTACGCAATGACTGGTAAAAGCTGAAGGCCATATTCCAGGCCTGGCTGGTGAAGATGGCAAAAACACAAGCCAGTTCCGCGCCCATCACCGAGCCCGGGAACAGGGACAGGAAAAACACCACCGTAAACGAAATATACCCGAGCACCGGCACCGACTGGAGCACATCCAGCACCGGCACCAAAATCATCTCGGCATAACGGCTTTTGGCCGCCAGGGTCGCATAGATCAGGGTAAACACCAACGACGCCGCCAACGCCGCCAACATCCGCAAGGTGGTGCGCAGGGCATAGTCCGGCAAGTTGCTGGGGTCCAGCGACACCGCGCCCCCCTCGATCTCGCCGATCGGCACCGCAGCCTGGTGCAAACCCTGAAGCAACAGCATCACCGCGCCCAAGATCAGCGGAACCGCCAGAACGTCCCAACGGTTGGGCAGAAGGCCCCCGGCCTTACGGCCAAGGGCCAGATAAGGGTGTCCGCTCATCGGCTGTTTCCCCTGGTGTCGAAAGTTGACCGCCGCACTTAACTTCTTCGATCGAATGCCTGTCAAATGACAGGATTATGATTATCGAGGCCTCGTGGAGTGGGGGCGGCACGGAAGCGCCCGGTCGGCCGGCCGCCTGAAAAAATACCCGCGACGCCAGTCACGAAAGTGACCGGACCAACGAATCCTATCCCCCCGGAGACGAGCCTTTTCTAGGGCCGCCTGATTGAGGCGGGTTTGATCTTCGGGTCATAGCAGAACGTCAGGCCGCACACACTCCTTTAACGACGGCGGACCTCTCATCAGGGAGCGTCTCGTCCGGGGTCGCGATCAGCGGCGGATCGCCCACCTCGATCCGGTGAATCTGATCGAACCCGTTGAAGCCGGTCCGCAGCACCGCCCCGTAGGCCCCGAGTTGGCCAAGCTCGATCCAATCGCCCTCGGCCACATCGCCGGGCAATAGAAACGGGCCGTCCATGCGGTCGGCGCTGTCGCAGGTGGGACCGAACAGACCGAACGCCTCCAAGCCGCCGCCGGTCGCCGACCGGCCATTGCGGATCAGGCGACACGGGTAGCGGAAGTTCAGGGCCCCGGCGTCGGCAAGGGTCCCGTAGATGCCATCATTGATATAGAGAAAGCGGCCCCGCCGTGCCAGCACCTGAACCACCAGCGACTGACCGGCCGCGACCAGCGCCCGTCCGGGCTCGCACCACACCGCGCAGGTCTCGGGCAAGGCGAGACGGGCCACGGCACCGTCGATGGCGGCGACGATGTCGGCCAACGGCGGCGGCACCGAGTCGGGATAGGCCACCGGAAAGCCGCCCCCGACATCGAAGATATCGGGGGCAACACCGGCCGCACGCACGACCCGCCCGGCCAGCGCCACCCCCCGCTCGTAGGCGGTGGGAGTCAGGCACTGGGACCCCACATGAAAGCTGACCCCAACCCGAGCCGCCACCGCGCGAGCGGCGCCAAGCAAGCGCGTCGCCTCGGCGGGCGCCGCCCCGAACTTTCCCGAAAGGTCGAGCCGGGCCTCGCCTTTGGGGAGCGCCAGCCGAACCACCAGGCCCAGATCACGGGCATAGTCGGTTTCGTCCAAAATCTTGTCCAGCTCGGCTGAGGAATCGAGAACATACGTGCGGACGCCGTGGCAGGCAAACGCCTCCCGAATCGCCGGGCGGGACTTGACCGGATGCATGAAATGAATGCCCGCTTCGGGAAACAGGCGTCGAACCAGGCGGACCTCGGTCAAAGACGCGCAGTCGAAGTGGCGCACGCCCCCACGGACCAGGGCGTGCAACACCGCCGGATCGGGATTGCATTTTACGGCGTAGAGCACGGTACCGCGAAAGGCCGCGCAAAACCGCTCGGCCTCCGCGACCAAAGTCTCGGGTCGCAGACACAGCATGGGCTCGGTGGGCTGCGCGGCATGCACCGCGGCATCCACCGAAAGACGGCTGCGAGTCCGGGCCCCGCGCCGGCGCAAGGGCACCACCGGATTCCGGAAGCATTCGATGTTCATTGCGCCCCCCCAACAGGCACAACGCCAACACAGCGGCGACCCTAGATGGACGCCGAACGGCTAAAATCAGCCAAACCGCAGTCAACGATCGTACAAACAATCGCGATAGCTGCGGCTACAGTCGCTGTTGGGCCTGGAGGCGCCGCCTGATTTCAAGCGGCCAAGGCGGCAACCCTTGGGGAGCCAAAACTGCCCGGTAGGAAACGACCATGTCCACCTCCCTTTCGGGTACCGGCCCACCAGCGACCGGCTTATCCAAAAAGGACGCGTTCGTCGTAGCATAACCCAGGCGGGCCATAGGCACGTGCGTGTGCGTCTCGGACTCAAAAATACGTCCTTTGCCGCTCAAGTCAATAGGCCTGCCTTGACCGAAATCCCGTCATTGAACCCAACACCGGTTGTGCATTGCGGTAATGGCAATCGGACTTTCCTTAACCGCCGCGCCTTGTTACACTTTTCCGGCGGCATCAGGTCTTGAACCCATCAGAAGGCCGCGTAGCGGGAGGAAGCATGATAAAGCCGCATCGCTGGATCATCGCCGGAGTCATGGCTGCGGTCTGGCTCGTGGTGCCGGTTTCACCGGTTGCCGCCGCCGATGTCCTCACCATCGGATTTACCAACTCCGAGACCGGCGCCCTGAACGTCGATTCCATCGGCCAGCTGAACGGTTTCAAGTTGTGGCGTGATCAGGTTAACGCCAACGGCGGCGTCCACGCCGGGAGTAAATCCTATCAGGTCAATCTGGTGACGTACGACGACCAGTCCAAGCCCGACCGGGTTCAGCAGCTTTACGGTCGGTTGATCCTCCAGGACAATGCCGATTTTCTATTCAGCCCCTATTCCTCGGGCCTGACCGCGACCGCGGCGATTATTTCCGAGCAATACGGCAAGATCATGATCACCACCGGGGCCTCTGAAGATAAGACTTACCAACTGGGCAACAAGTACCTTTACGAAATGTACACTCCGGCTTCGGCCTATCTGACCGGCGCCCTGGATGCCTTGAAGACGGTCAATCCCAAGGCCCGAATCGCCATGGCCTATGCCGACGACGCCTTCGCCAAGGCCGTCGCCACCGCGACCCGGGTTTATGCCAAAGCCATCGGCATGGATCTGGTCTTCGACGAGGCTTATGCACCGAACACCACCGACTTCGGTCCGCTGATCAATAAGATCATCAGCGCCAAAGCCGACGCCCTGATCGGCGGCGGTCACTACGCCGACGGCGCCACCCTGGCCCGTCAGGTTTACGACCACAAAGCGCCGCTTGATTTCGTCAGCTTGCTGGTCGCTCCGGACAGCCCGAAATTCGCCACGCTCGGCGAGGCGGCAACCAATGTCACCGCCCCGTCCCAATGGGCCCCCCAGGCCACCTTCAAGCCCGATTTCGGCCCTGATCCCAAGGCGTTCGGCGACGCCTACCGCACGGCTTACGGCAGCGAGCCCAGTTACCACGCCGCGGGCGGCTACGCCGCCGGCCTGATCCTCCAGCATGCCATCGAGCAGGCCGGAACCCTCGATCAGGATCAGGTGGCCGCCAAATTGGATCAAACCAACATTGAAATCTTTTACGGCCATGTCCAATTCTTCACTGATCCCGGTCGACATGGACTCCAAGCCGGCCATTCGATGGTGATCGTTCAATGGCAAAAGAAGGGCGGGCAACTGGTCAAAGAAGTGATCTGGCCAAAGGCCGGCGCCACCGCCCCCCTGGCCTACCCCTTACGCTAAACCAGCCGGCGCCCCTCTAGTGTTGTGACCGAGACGCTTCATACCCAATGATCGTGTCCCGGTCACAACACAACACCAATAACAAGCTCGTGTTCCGGCCCGACGGGGAGGATCATCCGTCGGAGTCGGAACACGAGCCGGAAAGGCGTTTCATGCTGGGACTCTTCGCCTCGATGCTTGACGGCGTTCTGGTCGGAGCCGTTTACGGGCTAGCCGCCAGTGGGTTGACGCTGATCTGGGGGGTGATGGACGTCATCAACCTCACCCATGGTGCCATGGTCACCATGGGCATGTTCGGCGTTTATCTGTTGTTCACCGAAACCGGCCTTAACCCTTATGCCGCCCTGGTGCCAGTCGCTGCGCTCGGCTTCGTGGCCGGCGTGGTTGTTTATTGGACGGCGGTTCATCGGGTGGTCGGCCGGCCGCCGCTGATGAGCTTGCTGACCACCTTCGCCGTCAATCTGATGGTGATCGGCACCGGAACAATTCTGTGGAGCACCAGCCCCTACAATGTAGACGTGAACCTGCCCGGGTTCAGTCTTGGCGATTACACGTTCACCGGCAACCATCTGCTCGCGGCACTGGCCGCGCTGATCATTGCCGGCGGGCTGTCACTGTTTCTGGGCCGAACCCGGTTGGGCAAAGCCATCCGCGCCGTCGCCGGCAACCGCATGGCCGCGGAGTTGATGGGGATTCCCTCCAGCCAAGTCCTGGCCCGAGCCTTCGGCATCGGCATCGCCCTCGCCGCCCTGGCTGGAGCCCTGATCGCCACACTGTTTCCGTTCACCGTGTTGTCCGGCGGCAGTTACGAACTCAAGAGTTTTGTGGTGACGGTGTTGGGCGGCCTCGGCAATCCCACCGGAGCCCTGGCCGGCGGCATTCTGCTGGGGCTGATGGAAGGCGGCTTGACCCCGTTCATCACGGTCAGTTGGATCCCGGTGATCGAATTCGCCCTGTTCGTGGCCGTCCTGATTGCCTTCCCCCACGGTCTGTTCGCCCGGAGGCCCCGGCGATGAGCCCGAAAAAGCCCTTCTTCTGGGTACTGGTGGCCGTCATCGCGGTGTTTTTGGTGCCGGTCCTGACCAACAATGTCAGCTTGCGCGAAAGTCTGCTGCTGGCCGCGATCTACATCATCCTGACAAGCAACCTGAACCTGATGATCGGCTTCACCGGTTACGTCAATTTCGGCAATATCGTGTTCTTCGGCCTGGGTGGCTATATCGGCCTTTATTTGGTCACCGCCGGGGGTTTGCCGCTGGTGGCTGCCGCGGCTCTGGCCGGCGCGGCGGTGGGCGCCATCGCACTGGTGTTAGGACTGGGTATTCTGCGATTGCGCGGGGCCTATTTCGCGCTCGCAACCATCGGCATCGTCGAAGCCATTCAAGCGTTCGTCGCCAATTTCGAGCCCTGGGGCGGTGCCACCGGCCTTTATCTGTCATTCCAGGCCTACCAGGCGTTGGGCGGCCCCCGGGAAGCCCTATGGACCGTCTATCTGTTACTGGTAGCGGTGATGGGGCTGTCCCTGTTTCTCTGCTACGCGGTCAAGAATTCCCGATTTGGTCTTGCTCTGTTTGCCATCCGGGAAGACGAGGACACCGCAGCGGTGTTGGGCGTCCGAACACCGCTGTATAAGGCCACGGCCTATAGCCTGTCGGGCATTCTCCCGGCGATGGCCGGTGCCCTGTTTTTCTTCAAACAAGGGGTGATTCAACCTGAACAGGCCTTTGACCTGACCCTGTCTACCGAAGCCATCGTGATGTTGATGCTGGGCGGCCAGGGCACCGTCACCGGCGCCGCCCTCGGTGCCTTCCTCTACGAGCAATTCCGCGGCATTCTGCTGACATCGACGGTCTTTTCCAGCTTTCAACTGGTGATTGCCGGCGCCCTGCTGCTGGTGACGGTACTGTTCATGCCCGGCGGCCTGATGGGGTGGCTGCATCGGCGCTGGCCGCGACTGCGAAAGGTGTTGGAATGAGCGCATTGCTGGAAGTGACCGGTCTATGCAAGCATTTCGGCGGTCTGCGCGCGGTCGACGAGGTCTCGTTCACCGTTGAAGAGGGGGAAATTCTGGGTCTGATCGGTCCCAACGGCGCCGGAAAGTCAACTCTGTTTAACTTGATCACCGGCGTGATGCCGCCGTCCGGCGGCCGGGTCCGCCTTGCGGGCACCGACATTACCGGCTGGCCGCCCTACCGGGTGGTCCGATCGGGGCTGGCCCGCACTCACCAGATCGTCCGTCCACTCAATGACATGACCGTGCTGGACAACTGCACGGTCGGCGCCTGTTTTGGCAGTGAAACCCTGGGCCTGAGCCAGGCCCGCCGCGTTGCCGGCGAGATTTTGGAGCTGGTGGCCTTGGCTGACTGCCGCCACCGGCTGGCCTCCAGCCTGACCATTGCCGGCAAGAAGCGACTCGAAGTGGCCCGCGCACTATGCGCCCGACCGAAACTTCTGCTGTTGGATGAAGTTCTAGCCGGTCTCAATCCCACCGAGGTCGGACGCATGATCCAGGTCTTCCGGGCGCTGCGCAAAGGAGGAATCGCGATTGTCATGATCGAGCACTTGATGCAGGCGGTCATGAACCTCTCGGACCGGGTGGTCGTGCTGAACTTTGGCCGGAAGATCGCCGAAGGCCGACCTCACGAGGTGGCGACGGATGCCGGCGTGGTCGAAGCTTATCTCGGCGATCCCCATATCGCGGCCCGGCTCACCGGGCCCGTGAGTGACGGAGCGACGCCGTGACCGAACCGATCCTGACCATCACCGATCTTGAAACCGGCTACGGCGACGTTCAAGTGCTGTGGGGGGTTTCCCTACAGGTACCGGCCGGCCGCGTCACCACCATCATCGGTGCCAATGGGGCGGGCAAGACCACCACACTATACGGGACCATGGGGTGGTTGCGTCCCTGGCGCGGCCGTATTGCGTTGAAGGGCGAGGACGTGACCCACCTGCCCGCCTGGGCCAAAACCCAACGCGGCCTGGTGTTGATTCCCGAAGGACGCCAACTTTTCAACACCATGACCGTCGACGAGAATCTCGATATGGGAGCTTTTTCACCGCGCGCCCGCCGCGGCAGGGAGATCAACCGACAACGGGTATTTTCGCTATTCCCACGGCTCCAAGAGCGTCGCCGGCAACAGGCGGGCACTTTTTCGGGTGGCGAACAGCAAATGCTGGCGGTCGGTCGCGGCCTGATGGCCGAACCCGACGTGTTGATGATCGATGAATTGTCCCTGGGCTTGTCGCCACTCCTGACCCAGCAATTGTTCATCACCTTGAAAACACTTAAGCAACAGGGCTTAACCATCGTGTTGGTCGAACAGAATGTCCATCTGGCCCTCGCGCTCAGCGACTATGCCTATGTGCTGGCCGAAGGCCGGGTCTTCGCCGAAGGCCCGGCCCACGAGGTGGCGACCCGCAGCGATATCCGAACCGCCTATTTGGGGCTTTAGGGCCATCGGTGACCAGGAATTTTGTCTCGGGCACGGCAAGTCCCGGCCGGTGCTGGCAATCCCAGCGGGTCCTGTGTTAGGAAGGGGCATGACGTTTCTCAGGGGAGATCCCAAATGCGTATGCTGGCCTTGGTTTTCGTCCTGCTCCTTGCCACGCCGGTCGTGACGGCACAGACCGCCCTGGCTCAAATCGGGACCGAAGCCCAATCGTCCCAGGAGACGGTGGACAATGTTCGGACGCAGGTCCGTGGGGCGCTGAACGCAGCGCGTCAGTTTCTGGGAGGGTTCTTTGCCGATGCCAAAGAAACCCTGGGCATGAATGACGAACAGCTGTTCGGTACCGGCGTCGGCATCCTGACCGGCTTGCTGGTTGCCGACATCGTCGGCTCGGGTGGGGTCGGAAGCGTCTTCTTCGCCGCCGCCGGTGGTTTGTTCGGCAAGTGGGTCACCACACCCAAGTGATGGAAGCAAAAAGATCAACCCTCCCGCTCACCCGGCGCCGGCACGGTGGGGCTAGGCGGAACGGTCGGCGACCGTTATAAGGTGACAACCGGACGGAATTACCCCCTCTTCCGGCAACGGAAGAGGGGTTTGTTATGAATCGTCCCCTGAGAAACTGGTCGCCATGCCCAAACGCACCGATATCAAATCCATCGCCATCATCGGCGCCGGGCCGATCGTCATCGGCCAGGCCTGCGAATTCGACTACTCGGGCGCCCAGGCGTGCAAGGCATTGCGCCAGGAGGGGTATCGCGTTGTTCTGGTGAACTCGAACCCGGCAACGATCATGACCGATCCGAGCTTGGCCGACGCCACGTACATCGAGCCGATTACCCCCGAAATGGTGACGCTGATCCTGGAAAAGGAGCGTCCCGACGCCCTATTGCCCACCATGGGCGGCCAGACCGCGCTCAACACGGCCATGGCCCTGTCCGACAACGGCACCTTGGCGCGCCTTGGCATCGAGTTGATCGGTGCCAAGCGTGATGCCATCGCGAAGGCCGAGGATCGGCTGCTGTTCCGTGACGCCATGACCAAAATCGGTCTGGAGAGTCCGCGTAGCCGAGTCGTCCGCTCCGAAAGCGAGGCGCTCGCAGCCCTGAGCGAGATCGGTCTGCCGGCGATCATTCGTCCCAGCTTCACATTGGGCGGGACCGGTGGCGGAATCGCCTATAACCGCGGCCAATACGAAGAAATTATCCGCGGCGGCCTCCGCGCTTCACCGGCCCATGAAGTGCTGGTTGAAGAGTCGGTGCTGGGTTGGAAGGAATACGAGATGGAGGTCGTGCGCGATAGCGCCGACAACTGCATCATCGTCTGCTCCATCGAAAATGTCGACCCGATGGGCGTTCATACCGGCGATTCCATCACCGTGGCGCCGGCTCTGACGCTGTCCGACAAAGAATACCAGATCATGCGCAATGCCTCCATCGCGGTGTTGCGCGAGATCGGGGTCGACACCGGTGGGTCCAACGTTCAATTCGCGGTCAGTCCCGAGACGGGACGACTGGTCGTGATCGAAATGAACCCGCGGGTCAGCCGGTCTTCGGCCCTGGCCTCCAAAGCCACCGGCTTCCCCATTGCCAAGATCGCGGCCAAACTGGCGGTCGGGTATACTCTTGACGAGCTTTTGAACGACATTACCGGGGTCACCCCGGCATCGTTTGAGCCCACCATCGACTATGTCGTGACCAAGATTCCCCGCTTTACATTTGAGAAATTCCCGGGCGCCGAGCCGCTGCTCACCACCTCCATGAAGTCCGTGGGCGAGGCCATGGCCATCGGCCGGAGCTTTGGCGAGTCGGTTCAGAAGGCGTTGCGTTCCATGGAGACCGGGCTAACCGGTTTCGACGAGGTATTGGGTCAGGCCGGGGAGATTGTCGACTCGAAGACCGTGCTGGCGGCTTTGTCCAAGCCGACGCCCGACCGCCTGTTGGTGATTGCCGACGCCTTCCGCTGCGGCCTTTCGGTCGGCGAGGTTTATCGCGCCTGCAAGTACGATCCCTGGTTCCTGGAACAGATCAAGACAATCGTCGAGGCCGAGCAGGTCATCCGGTCAGAGGGTCTGCCCACCACCGCCCGGGGCTGGCGCCAGGCCAAACAGATGGGCTTTTCGGATGCCCGGTTGGCTCTGCTGGGCGGCGTCACCGAGGCGGCGGTGTCGCTGGCTCGGCGACGCGCAGGTGTCACGCCAGTGTACAAGCGCATCGACACCTGTGCCGCGGAATTCGGGTCCCGCACCCCTTACATGTATTCCACCTATGACAGCGATGCCGACGGCCAGTCCGAGTGTGAGGCCGAGCCCAGCGATCGCCGCAAGGTGATCATTCTGGGTGGCGGTCCCAACCGCATCGGCCAGGGGATCGAGTTCGACTATTGCTGCGTCCATGCGGCCTACGCCCTGCGCGAAGCCGGCTTTGAGACCATCATGGTCAACTGCAATCCCGAGACGGTCTCCACCGACTATGACACCTCGGATCGCCTGTACTTTGAGCCCCTAACGGCGGAAGATGTCATCGAACTGGTCCGGGTGGAGCAGCGCCGGGGCACGCTGCTGGGGCTGATCGTCCAATTCGGCGGACAAACCCCCCTCAAACTCGCCAACCGGCTGGAAGCGGCGGCGATACCGATTCTCGGGACTTCACCCGACGCCATCGACTTGGCCGAAGACCGCGAACGCTTCCAAAAGTTGCTGCATCAGCTCGGGTTGCGCCAGCCGGATAATGGCTTGGCCCGCAGCCTGGGCGAAGCCGAGAAAATTGCCGAAACCATCGGCTTTCCGCTGGTGATCCGTCCGTCCTACGTTTTAGGCGGCCGCGCCATGGAAATCGTCCACGACCGGGCCGGCCTTTCGCGCTACATGGGGCAGGCGGTCCTGGTCTCCGGCACCAATCCGGTGCTGATCGATCGCTACCTTCAGAATGCCATTGAAGTTGATGTGGACGTGGTCGCCGACGCTAACGGCTGCGTCTATGTCGCCGGCATCATGGAACACATCGAAGAAGCCGGCATTCATTCCGGCGACAGCGCCTGTGCCCTGCCCCCCTATACCCTGCCCCCGTCTATTGTTGCCGAGATCGACAAGCAAGCGACGACGCTGGCTCGCGCCCTGCATGTAATCGGCTTGATGAATGTCCAGTTCGCCATCAAGGATGGCGCCGTCTACGTCCTGGAAGTCAACCCCCGGGCCAGCCGCACCGTGCCCTTCGTCGCCAAGGCGACCGGGACCGCCATCGCCAAGATCGCCGCCCGGATCATGGCCGGCGAATCGCTACCGGGCTTCACGTTGGCCGGGCCCAATCCGTCGCATACCGCGGTCAAGGAAGCCGTATTCCCGTTCGCTCGATTCCCTGGCGTCGATATCCTGCTTGGCCCGGAAATGCGTTCCACCGGCGAGGTCATGGGGCTTGACCGCGACTTTAGCCGGGCCTTTGCCAAATCACAGTTGGGGGCTGGGACCACTTTGCCCGTAACCGGCACTGTTTTTATCTCGGTGAAGGATCGCGATAAGCCGGCACTGGCGGTCATGGCTCGTTGTTTACACCAGATGGGCTTCACCTTACTTGCCACCGAAGGTACCGCGAAAGTCTTTCTCGATGCCGGCTTGCCGGTCAAACAGATCAACAAAGTCCTTGAAGGACATCCGGACATCGTCGACGCCATGATCAATGGGGAAGTTCACTTAGTGTTTAACACCACTGAAGGTGCACAAACCATTGCCGACAGCTTTAGTCTGCGACGGACCGCGTTGGTTAACAATATTCCTTACTACACCACTGTTGCCGGGGTGCGGGCCGCGGTCGCCGCGATTAACGCCCTACGCAACGGCAGTCTTGAAGTTGCGCCGCTACAATCGTATCTTACGGGCTCCTACTAAGCGGAAGACTCAAGCTGTGATCGTGGGTTGCCGATGGGATGGCAATCGGCCGAGAGCGGCTTTGGTGGTTCTGCCGGGACTCCCATAGCGACTGATTTCGCAGCAGGGCACCCGCCGGAGCAACAGATCGGACGGGTTGCCCTGCGTAATTGTTTTCAAGGTGGATGCCTGACGGTACCGATGCCAAACGCGGCGTCGGTACCGCTATCGGGTATCATGGAAAGGTGATGGACCGGGGACGATGGAAAAAATCCCGATGACCGTGGCGGGCTACAACCGCCTGCAAGAGGAGTTGCGGCATCTGAAGTCAGTGGAACGGCCGGCCGTCATTAAGGCGATCGCCGAGGCTCGGGAGCACGGTGACCTTTCAGAGAACGCCGAATATCACGCTGCGCGCGAGCGACAAAGCTTCATTGAAGGCCGGGTTCTGGAATTGGAAGACCGGATCAGCCGCGCCGAGGTGATTGATGTCGCCAAGCTGTCAGGTAGTGCCATTAAGTTTGGCGCTACCGTGACCGTCGCTGACGAAGACACCGACGAGGAGTCAACGTTCCAGATCGTTGGCCAGGACGAGAGCAATATCAAGAACGGTTTGCTATCGATTACGTCGCCGCTGGCGCGGGCACTGATCGGTAAGACCGTCGGCGACAATGTCGAGGTCGCCACCCCCGGCGGCTCGAAGAGTTACGAAGTCGTCGCCGTCGTCTATCGTTAGTCGCACTCACACATCAGCGACATCCACGACGGAAGCCACCAAGCGGGGGCCGGAGGCATGTGCCACCGGCCCCCGCTTTTGGCGTTGTGTCCTGTCAGGGCTTCTCCACCAACAGGCTCGCCCCGTCGGAGCCCGTGACCCTCACCGTTGTGCCCGCCGGTTGATCGCAGCCTTCGACCGTCCACAAGGTATCCCCGACAAACGCCCGCCCCCGTCCGTTGATGATGGGCGACTCGAGAACAATCAGCCGGCCAACATATTGTTCCCCACGGCGATTAATCGTCGGCCGATCCGAGTAGCCCGGTAAGCGTTTCAAAAATGGTCGCGTAAAAACCAGCGCGACCACCGCAAGGGCCGCGAATGCCAACAACTGCCCCTGCCAGGACAGGTCAGGCAAGACGAAAACGATCAACCCAACAACCAGTGCGGCGACCCCAAGCCAGAGGAAAAACCCGCTTTGAGCGAGCATATCCAAGGCTCCGAAAGCCGCCGCTACCACCCACCAATGCCAGAATTCGATTTCATTCATGGCAAGTCCTGATCACACCGAGCCGGACTGTTACGCGTGCGGCCGATGGTCCAAAGAGGTCTGCCCGCTGGAAAAGGCCTCCCGAGCGATCTCAGCAATCCCACCGAGCGCGCCAATAACGTTCGCCGCTTCCAGCGGCAGGAAAAGCACCTTCTGATTCGGCGCCGTCGCCACCGCCTTCAGCGCACTGACATACTGCTGGGCGACAAAGTAATTGATTGCCTTGACATCACCGTTGGTGATGGCCTGAGACATCAGGCGAGTCGCCTCGGCTTCCGCTTGGGCCTCGCGTTCCCGCGCTTCGGCATCCCGATAAGCGGCCTCGCGCCGACCTTCGGCCTGGAGAATAGCCGCTTGTTTCTCACCTTCCGCCCGCAAGATCGCCGCTTGCCGCTGGCCTTCCGCTTCAAGGATCGAGGCGCGACGATCCCGCTCGGCCTTCATCTGACGGGCCATACTGTCGACCAGATCGCGCGGCGGCTGGATATCGCGAATCTCGATTCGCGTCACCTTAACCCCCCAGGGCGAAGTGGCGTCGTCCACCACATGCAGCAACTGGGCATTGATCTTATCTCGCTGGGATAGCAGCTCGTCGAGATCCATGGAGCCCATCACCGTCCGGATGTTGGTCATGGTCAGGTTCAGAATGGCCAGATGCATATTGCTGACCTCATACGACGCCTTGGCAGCATCCAGAACCGAGTAGAACACCACGCCATCGACCGTAACCATGGCGTTGTCCTTGGTGATGACCTCCTGAGACGGTACATCGAGGACGGTTTCCATCATGCTGATCCGATGGCCGATCTTGTCGACCAGAGGCACGATCAAATGCAAACCGGGCGACAGTGTCCGGGTATAGCGGCCGAAACGCTCAACCGTATACTCCTTGCCTTGAGGAACGGTTTGAACGCCGAGCCAAACCAAGATCAACGCGAAGGCGAAGATCGCAACCGCAAAGAGCGTAAAACCGGTAAATTCCATCGTAATCCCCTCGTTTGGGCATCGATACCGATCATGCCTCAGTCCGCGTCGCAATATGCGGCGAACCGTAACGAAAAAAAACCGGGAGGTTTGCCCCCGTTGACCGTAGCTCCCCTTTGCGCCTTTGATCGGCCCCGTACAAACACGGACAGCGCCCCCTTGTCGCAGACGCCCGCAGTCTGCCCGGAAGCCAACCGGCGCAACGATAGTAGATTAATGCAGCGCCTGGCCTGCCGCCAGATGAATGATAGGCCAACCACCACCACCTGACGAAAGGAGAAGGCGCGGCGCCCTCACACCGCCGCCCTCTTCGCGCTGCTGTTCGCCGCCGCCCCCGTCATCACATAGAGTCCGCGCTGGCTCTCCAACGGTTTGAACCGCTCGGTAATGCCCAGCACAGTCTCAGCACCACCCAAGTAAAGCAATCCATCGGCCGGCATGATTCTGGCGATTTGCTCCAACACCCGGGTTTTGGTCGGCTGGTCAAAATAAATCAGTACATTGCGACAGAACACCACGTCAAATTGCCCCAGCGGCATCAAATCGCCGAGCAGATTGAATTCGCGGAACGTCGCCATCTGTCGAATCTGCGGGCTGATCTGCCACTTGTCGCCGTTCTGTTTAAAGTGCTTGACCAACATTTGTATCGGCAAACCGCGTTGGACCTCGAACTGGGTGTAGATGCCGGACTTTGCCCGTTCCACCATTTCCGCCGAAATGTCCGTCCCAATGATCTCGATCCGCCAGCCGGCAATTTTTGCAGCGTCCTCCTGAAGCAACATGGCCAGAGAGTAAGCCTCCTGCCCACTGGAGCACGCCGCCGACCAGATACGAATCTGCCGACGTGCAGAGCGCGTCTCCAACAATTGGGGCAACACCACATTTCGGAATAAATCGAATGGCTTTTGGTCGCGAAAAAACGACGACTCGTTGGTGGTCATCGCCTCGGTGATATCCCGCAGCAGTGCCTCTTCCTTACGCGACCGCACCGTCACAGCCAATTCGTCCAGCCCCTTCATGTTCCATTTGCGGGCCACCGGCATCAGGCGTGATTCCAGAAGATACGCCTTGTCCTTGGTCAGGACCAAGCCCGAACGCTGCTTCAGCAGGTTGGAGAACATGTCGAAGTCTTCGACCTTCATGCCGCGGTCCTCAGTGCAAACTTGCGAATGTAGGGTCCAATCTCCTTGAGCGGCAGAATGGCGCTGCACAGCCCCGCCTGCGCCACCGCACCGGGCATACCCCAAACCACACTGCTCGCTTCGTCCTGTCCGATCACTACCCCGCCAGCCGCCGTCACCTCCTGGCACCCCCTAAGACCGTCCTGGCCCATCCCGGTCAGGATCGTGGCCAGCACTTTGCGCCCGTAAGCCCGAACAATGCTGCGCAACATCGGATCGACAGCTGGCCGGCAGAAGTTCTCGGGAGCGTCCTTGCTGAGGGTCAGCGTTAAGCCTGCACCGCGACTGACCACCAGCATGTGATAATCACCAGGCGCAACGTAGGCCCGCCCTTCTACGATCGGTTCGCCATCCTTAGCCTCGGCACACACAATACCGCATTGCCGTGAGATATGCTCCGCCAAAATAGTCGTAAAAGTCGCCGGCATGTGCTGGGTGATCAAAATCGGCTGATTAACGCCACCCTTGAGATGCGACAGCACCTCGAACAAGGCCTGTGGCCCACCGGTTGAGCTACCAATGGCGATCACGTCCGGGCGAGCGGTGAAGGTTGCCGGCCGCAGACTCGGCGCCGCACTCGGTTCAGCCCGCGGTCGAGGCGCACCACCAACCGGGGGAAGCGCCGCCGTCCGCACATCGGTCCGGGTCCGTGATCCGGCTCGCCGCGCATTAGCCCCCAAGGCCTTGACCTTAGCGACCAATTCATTTTTAAAGACGTCGGCCCCACTGATCTCTCGAGTCGTGGTCGGCTTCGGTATGTAGTCAGCGGCCCCAGCCTGGAGCGCCCGCAAACTGATATCGGCGTTACGGAGAGTGAGGGTCGAAGCCATGATGATCTTGACCGACGGGCTCACCGCCAGCAGCTTGGGAATGGCGGTCAGGCCATCCATCACCGGCATTTCGACATCAAGCACAATGACATCAATGGCGTTACGCTGGAGTGCGTTGATCGCCATCTGGCCATCGCCCACCGACGCCACCACACGGATTTCCTGGTCGCCCTCCAGGGCTCGGGTCAGTAGACCCCGAATAACGGCAGAGTCGTCAACCACCATCACCCGAAAGGGGTCTTGGTTGGATGCGCCTGACGCACCCTCCGCCTTGATCGGGGGTCGGCCCCTGTTGAAAAGTTCACTCATTCCTTGCGCTCAAGCCCTCACAGTAAGCCAACTTGAGCGAATTTCGTCTGAATGATATCGCTGTCGAACGGCTTCATGATGTATTCATTGGCACCAGCACTCAGGGCCTCCTGAATATGGGCCAGATCATTTTCAGTGGTGCAGAACACAACTTTTGGCTCCTGACCACCGGTCATTTTACGCAAGCGACGCAGGAACTCGATGCCGTTCATCACCGGCATGTTCCAATCAAGCAGTATGGCGTCGGGCATCCTGACCGCACATAACTCCATGGCCTGTTTGCCGTCCTCTGCCTCGCTACACGTAAAGTGCAGTTCTTCGAGTATCTTCCGCGCAACTTTGCGGACAACACGGCTATCGTCAACAACCAGACAGGATTTCATCGGGCAAGCCTCGGCCGGGGCATCGTGGGCAAGGGCCGAGCGGCCCTACGCCGCCTCCATGTTGGCAAAATTCAACAGGCGCGACACGTCCAACACAACCATCAACTGATTATTAAGCCGATAGATGCCGGTTGACACTTCGCGCCAGCGAATATCTAGGGTCGCTGGGTTGCGCTCAAAATCCTCGGACGACAAGCTCAACACTTCGCCGACGCTGTCGACAATGAGGCTGTAAAGCTCACCCCGCAGGTCAACGACAATGCTCATCTTCGGTTTGTCCTTCGGCCGCGCAGGCAACCCCAGGCGCAGACGCACGTCGATGGCGGTTACGATCCGGCCACGCAAATTAAGGGATCCCGCCACTTCCGGCGGTGCCAACGGAATCCTGGTGATCCGCTGATGCCCCAGCACATCCTGAACCTGGAGCACGGGAATGCCGAACATCTGGTCGGCAATCGTCATGGTCACAAAGTCCTGGCTACCACTAACGATAGTCTCTTCGGTCTTGCCCCGCTTGGCGGGCAATTTTGCATTACTCATGCGGCACCCCTATGCTCGGAAAGGGTCTGCGCAAGGGTGTAGAGAAGCGCATCCCGATCGAACTTGGCTACATAATCGTCGAACCCGGCCTGTCGGCCCCGATCAAGGTCCCGGGCCGAAGCATGGCTGGACAGCGCCACCAACGGCGTATCCTGCCAACGGCTTCCGTTTCTGACGGCCTGGGCGAATTCCAGACCACTCATCCCCGGCATTTCAATGTCGCTGACGATGACATCGAACGACTCGCCAGCCTCACAGAGGTTCAGAGCTTCGTTGGCACTTTCCACCGTCGTCACCGAGTAGCCGGCAACGCTGAGCAACGGCGTCAACAGGTTGCGGAAGAACGGGCTGTCATCCACCAACAGAACCCGATGCGCCCGTTCCTCTTCAAAGCTCTCGCTACTGCTGGAGCCGAACCAGTCCTTGTAGGCCCGCGTCAGGTAGTGACCGGCGTCCAGAACGTCAGTGGCCTTGCCCGCAATAATGGCACTACCCATGTAGCCGGGTCGATCCGCCGCCAATTGTACCACCAGCTTTTCTTCGACGATGTCGAGGATTTCATCGACGATCAACCCCATGGAGCGATCACCGTCGGCAAACACCAACACCGGCTGGCGACCTTCATTATGGCGTTCAAAGGCGGGATCGATTGGCACCAACGGCATCAACTTGCCACGGTATTGCACCACCGGCTGGCCATTCGACAGTTCGATGGACGCCATGTCCACGTCTTCCAGGCGAGCCACCAGCGATAACGGGACCGCTTTGGGTGCGCCGCCACCAGCCATGAACAACAGCAGCGCCATGCGGTCGTCCTGGCGTGCGGTTTGCACCGCCGTGGTTTCACCCCGGCCACCCTCGGAGATGGTGATCTCGCCGCTGGCCGAAGCGATACCGTTCGGGTCCAGAATCATGATCACGCTGCCGTCGCCGAGGATGGTGTTGCCCGAGAACATCTCAATGTGACGCAGAATCGGCGCCACGGGCTTGACCACGATTTCCTCGGTATCGAACACCCGATCAACCATAATGCCAAAGGTGTATGTGCCGACCTGGGTCACGACAATGAAGGTCTCGTCATCGTTCGCCCCATCTTCCCGATCCAGACGAAGCAGCGACTGGAGGGAAACCAACGGCAGCAACCGATTGCGCAGCCGCAACACCGGCGTACCCTTGAGCCGCTCGATGGTGTGTTCGCTGTCCGACGCCGCCCGGACCAACTCGACCACGCTGATTTGTGGGATGGCGAAACGCTCGCCGGCGCATTCGACAATCAGCGCCGAAACGATGGCTAGGGTTAGTGGAATCTTGATGATGAAGGTCGACCCCTTACCCTTGGTCGACTTCATTTCAATCGTGCCACCAATCTTTTCGATGTTGGTCTTCACCACATCCATGCCGACACCGCGCCCGGAGACGCTGGTGACCCTGGCCGCCGTCGAAAAGCCCGGCTTCATGATAAATTGCTGGATCTGCTGATCCGACATGGTGGTGAGTTCGGCCTCGGTGGCAAGACCGTTCTGCACCGCCTTTTGCTTGATCTTTTCGATGTCGAGGCCGCGACCATCATCGGAAATTTCGATGATGATATGTCCACCCTCGTGATAGGCGTTCAGCGTAACTCGGCCGGTTTCGCTCTTTCCGCTGCGCTGCCGATCGGCCCCCGTTTCCAGACCGTGATCGGCCGAGTTGCGGACCATATGGGTCAGCGGATCCTTGATCAGTTCCAGCACCTGCCGATCCAGTTCGGTATCGGCGCCCAGCATCTGAAGATCGATCTTTTTTCCCAATTCATGCGCCAGATCACGCACCAGACGGGGCAACTTGGCCCAGGCATTGCCGATCGGCTGCATCCGGGTCTTCATCACGCCTTCTTGAAGTTCGGACGTGACGTGATTCAACCGTTGAAGCGGCGCTGCGAATTCGCTGTCTTTTTGGCTGCGCAGGATTTGTAGTAACTGGTTCCGGGTCAGCACCAACTCGCTGACCATGGTCATCAGATTTTCCAGCAAGTCGACGTTGACCCGGATGGTCTGAGCCGCCACTGCGGATTCCTTGGTCGCGGCGTCGCGCACATCGCCGCCATCACCGGGCGGCGGAGCCTCGGGTTCATGAACCGCCACTTCGCGCTTGGGCGCGGCCTTACCTTTCGCAGCCGAAACCGGAGTTGGGGTTGGAGCCGGCGCCTTCACCGGCGCCGCGGAAGGCGGTTCGGGTTCCGGAGCGGCAACGACCTTCGGCGGTGGCGGGGGCGGGGGCGGCGGAGGAGGAGGCGGCGGAGGCGCCTGCCGGGGCGGCGCGGCCGGCGCCACCGGTGGCGGAGGCGGAGGCGGAGGCGGCGCCGGCGGCTGCGGCGCACCGGTTGCAGAGTCC
>CAIYNU010000023.1 GCA_903927615.1 uncultured Rhodospirillales bacterium
AAGGGCGGGGATGGACTCCGATTCTATACACAGCGCCAGCGGCAGACGCGCTCAATACCCAGGGTGAGTCTCAATGCCGCACCTGATCGGTATTTCCAGGCGTTAAACCGACCCGTCGAATTCGCCAGCGGTATCCGTTGCGGGTCAGAAAGTGCAGGAATGGCCCGTTTGAACCGGGCGGCAGCAATTGGCTATAGGCCTCTCGGCTGGGGTGAAGAGTGAAGTATTCCGCAAATAAATCGTTGAGTGTTCGGCCGTCTGGGTATTCGTTTGCATGGACCATGGCGGTATGGGTCAAGCGTTCAGCGATAAACTCGAGATAGGACCGGACTTCGCAGAGTTCCATTTCCTGAAAAGAACAGACATTCATCGCGAAATCGATCTTATCGATGCCTGTTAACAAATCAAGTCGATAATGAGGTATCATGATTACATCGTATTTGGCAACATCGTCGGATGTAACCGGACGCGGGTCTTCCGGATCATAAATATAAATTTTAGCCCCGGGATTGTTGGTCGCGATATAGGCCGATGAGATGACCAGCATCAATGGCAAATCAATCATGATGCAGGTGACTTTGTTCGGCATCAGAGTCAACAGGTGATGCTCGATGCCCCCATAGCCTGGCCCGATCTCGAGGAACACGGTTCGCTGGTCGCCCCGATCGTCGAACAGACCCGCGCGCGCCAAATTACCGAGGTAGGCCTGGACCCGGGCCAGATCGGGATTGACCAGACGCCCTTTGAAGTTCGTCCCCACGGCGATGGGGGGCGGCAGCGGCGGTTCGCCGATATGCAGCCACTCCGGAAGATCGCCAGTATAGAATTTATAACGAACAGCTTCTGCATAGCGGGCGGGATCTGCCGATGGGATTGTGAACAGTAATTGACTCACGGCTTCGCCCGTAAAGAACTCAGTATGCAACCTGATTTTCTTTAAACTTTCGGGAGATAGGTCTAAGATGTAACTAAGAACTTCATTGCCAAAGACCCACGGTGCCGCCAGACGGTCAATCCGGTGTCCATCAATATCGATCATCTTCTGAATACGGGCGCGAATGGTGGAAATATTGTTCGCTGTTCTCTCTTGATATTCCGGCATATCCGACACCATATAATTTTATTGTGACTGCCCGATTTAACAAACGACCACTATCACGTCATAAGATGTGCGATGAATACAGTGTTTCTGATGAAAACAATTTTGAGTCACCCACTCTCGCAGTCCATTGTCGTGGCTCCTGCGTGGTAACTGTTTAAGAACCTCGCATCCCTCAAGAGGGTAGCGCATGAAGTTCTTCAAGTCGACTCTTATGATCGACGATTATTTCAAAATACGGCAGTCGTCATGCATATTATTATATGCACATATAAAAGTATGGCGCATTAATGCTCTGAATGGCGAGCAACGGACGGCGCATGACGCCCTTGACCGTCAACGAGTCCCGGCGACAACCCCGTTCATGGTGGGAGTTGTCAGATGTTTTGCAGGACGGCTCAAAAGTGCCCGCTCTGGAACCACGGCGGTCCGAACCAAGGTGCCGCGCCCAGAGCGTGGCTCAGGCTTTGCCCACCGGCCGGCCCGGCTGTTCCTGAAACAGCGGCAGCAGGTCGCCGAGTTCGCCGAATTCCAGGATGCGGATGGCGTCGTCGCCCCGCCGGCCCCGGGCGCGGCGCGGCACCAGGGCGCTGGCAAAGCCCAGCTTGGCCGCCTCCTTGAGCCGCAATTCGGTCTGGCTGACCGCGCGGACCTCGCCGGCGAGCCCGACCTCGCCGAACACCACCGCGTCGGACGGGACCGGGACGCCGGTCAGGGACGAGATCAGCGCGGCGGCGACCGCCAGATCCGCGGCGGGTTCGTTGATGCGCAGACCGCCCGCGACGTTGAGGTAGACGTCGTTGGCGCCCACCGAGACGCCGCACCGGGCCTCCAGCACCGCCAGCACCATGGCCAGCCGGCCGCCGTCCCAGCCGACCACCGCGCGTCGGGGCGTGCCCAGCGGCGACGGGGCCACCAGCGCCTGAATCTCCACCAGCAGCGGCCGGGTGCCTTCAATGCCGGCGAACACCGCGGCGCCCGAGACATCGCCCCGCCGTTCGGCCAGAAACAGCGCCGATGGGTTCGGGACCTCCGACAGGCCGTGGTCGGTCATCTCGAACACGCCGATTTCGTCGGTGGCGCCGAAGCGGTTCTTGACCGCCCGCAAAATCCGAAACTGGTGGCCGCGTTCGCCCTCGAAATAGAGAACGGTGTCGACCATGTGCTCCAGTACCCGGGGGCCGGCGATCGCCCCTTCCTTGGTGACGTGACCGACCAGCAGCATCACGGTGCCCCGGCGCTTGGCCACGCGAATCAGCTCCTGGGCGCTGGCGCGGACCTGGGCCACCGTGCCCGGGGCGCTGTCCAGGCTGTCCACCACCATGGTCTGGATGGAATCGATGACGCAAAAGTCGGGGCCGTTGGGGGCATCCAGCGCGGCCACGATGTCGCCGACATTGGTCGCCGCGGCAAGCTGAACCGGGGCGGTGGCGGTCCCCAGCCGGGTCGCGCGCATGCGAATCTGGTCGGTCGCTTCTTCGCCCGAGATGTAGGCGCAACGATACCCGGCCGCCAGTCGGCACATCACCTGAAGCAGCAGGGTGGACTTGCCGATGCCCGGATCGCCGCCGATCAGCACCACCGATCCCCGGACCAGGCCGCCGCCCGCCACCCGGTCGAACTCGGCCATGCCGGTGACGCGGCGGGGCGATACCTCCGGGCTTCCCGACAGGTCGGCGAATTCCACCCGCCGTGCGCCCGCGCGGGCGCCGCGACCGGCCGCGCTGTCGCGCACCGCCTCCTCAACCAGCGTGTTCCACTCGCCGCAGGCATCGCATTTGCCGCCCCATTTCGGCGAGGCGGCGCCGCACGCCTGACAGACATATCGGTTGGTGGTTCGGGCCACAGTTTGCCGGGGCGGTTGTGGTGTTGCGGGAGGTTGTCGGGGCGGGACGGTAGCACGGCGACCCGCCGATCGAGACCGAAATCGGCATCTTCAGCCGGGCCATGGCGTTGACAGCGCCGGCGAAGGGGAGCCGCGAGGTTCGGAATTTCAGCGTCCATCAGGGCTCAGGCGGCGGGAGCGGTCCCGACCGGTTTGGCCGCCTGACGTGCCGCGGCCCGGGCCAGGGCCTGGTATTTGTCCAGGTTACGCATCATCACCTGGGAGACCGCGTCCGGACTGAGCGGCTCGGCCGGGAGCGGTGGCGGATCGGTGATCGGTTGGGCCGGATCCAGCGGCTGAACCGGTGGCGATTGCGGGGCCGCCAGCGGCTTGATCGGGGGGCCGCTGCTCAACGGGTTGATCACCGGCGCGGTCAGACGCATCGCCGGATTGGTTCCGGTGGGCAGGACCACACCCGGCGGTCTGGCCGGTCGTGCGGGCATGGCGGCGCGGGCGGCCAGCGGGGCGCCGGCCGGTGATCCCGGCCCGGCTCCGGCGGCCGGCGGGCTTGCCGGCGGTACGCCGGTCGGTGAGGGCGCAGCCATTGCCGCGGTCTGGAAGGTGCCGGTGAAGCGCCGGGGCGGGACGATGGTCGGGGGCGGCGGCGGGTTGGGGTTGTTGGCCACCACGCCGTGGCTGGATAGCCGGGTGAGATGGGATGAACCGTTCGCGGGCAGTCCCGGGATGAGCGGGCCGGGTCCTTCGGCCGGCGCCGCCGCCGCCGCAAACATCTGGGACTGGGCCGTCTGGGCTTGGGCCGCCTGGGACTGGGGCGTTTGCGGGCCGGGTGTCGAGGCGCCCGACGTCACCTGGCCGCCCCCGGCCAGGTCCAACGCCAACTGGTGCAGGGCCGCCTGGTTGGCGTCGGCGACGGTGATCGACGGGGCCGGCGGGGGTTGGGCTGTGGCTGGCTTGGCGTCCGGTTGGGCTGCCGCCACCTGGGTGGCATCGGCATCTTCGCCGGTGAGGAAGGAGATCACCGCATCTTCGGGGTCAAAGCCGGCCACTTCATGGAACAGCACCATTCCGGTGGCGATGGCGCCGCCCACCAGCCCGCCATACAGCAGCCCGCCGAGGATGCTGCCTTGGGGCCGGATGGTGTCTCCGGAAAAATGCCGGTAAATGCCGTCGATGATCGGAAGTTGCTGGAGCGGGTTGACGGCGTCGATGATGTCGCTGAACGTCAGGAACGGCTGGCTGGACTCCGCGGCCTTGGCGGTCGGGGCGTCGCCCGCCGACAGGCCGCTGGGCGGTGTGGGAGAGGCGGCGCCGGGGCTGGCCGGCGTTGTTGAAGCCGGATGCCCGACCACCCGGGCCCGCACCACCGGAACGGCGGCGGCCAACTTGTCCCAATCGGTGCCGGCGAAGGCTTGGGTGAAGGGATCAAGGGACATGGTGCGGCCTTTGGCTTCGGTCGTTATGACCACACGCACGTTTCATGCCGGAGCCCGGGGCCGCTTTCCCACGGCCCGCGGGCGGGTGCCGCCCGGTCCGGGGGCGAGAACAAACTGCCGGCCCGGCAACAATTGCCGGGGGGCGTTCGACGGCTTACGGCAGAAGGATCAATTTCAGTCCCAGGGCCATGAACAGGGCGCCGGCGGCCCGATCCAGCCAGCAGCCGAACCCCGGCCAGCGGCTCAGCCGGGTCCCGATCCAACCGGCCCCGGCGCCGATCGCGCCGAAGATCACCGCGGCCTGGATCGTGAACAGGACGCCCAGTTGGGCCATCTGGACTCCGGGCAGGCCCCGGGACGACACCACGAACTGCGGCAGAAACGCCAGGAAGAACAGGATCACTTTGGGATTGACGGCATTGGCCAGCAGCCCGCGGCGAAACAGGACGCCGGGGGCGCGGCCATCCAATCGGCCGGCGGCGCCGGACCGGCCGCCCGGTGCCGGTGCCGCGGTCAGCGCCTTGAGCCCCAACCAGACCAGATAGCCGCCGCCGCACAGCTTGAAGGTGCCGAAGGCCAAGGGCGACGCCGCAATCAGCATGCTGACGCCCAATGCCGCCAGTGCGGTGTGGCTGAGGCAACCGCAGGCACAGCCCAGTCCGAAGGCCATCCCGGCCCGGCGGCCCCGGGCCGCGGCCAGGCTCAGCACCATCAGGTTGTCCGGCCCCGGTGCCAGCGTGATGACCACGGCCATGGCCAGAAAGCTCGCGGCCTGGTCGATGCCGATCAGCACGGGGCCGTCTTCACGCGGTCAGCGCCAGGGCCCGGTCGTTCCCCACCGAGGCGAGCATGGCCAGGGTGCGTTCGGCCTCGACGCGGTCGAGTTTGCTCAGGGCATAGCCGACATGGACGATCACGTAATCATCCACCGCCACGTCCTCGACCAACGCCAGAGAAATGGTGAGCTTGACGCCGCCAAGGTCGACGGTGGCGCGCTCGTCGTCGTGGCATTCGATGACACGGGCAGGAACGGCCAGGCACATGGGGTGGGTTCTCCTGTGTGAAAAGGCAGGCTTAACGCAAGGGCAGACCTTTGCCGGTGTGGCTTAACCGCCGGTTTCCGTCAGCCGTTCCACCGCGACCCAGGCCTGACCCAGGGCCAGCCCGCCATCGTTGGACGGCGCCTCCCGGGCCAACCAGGCGGTCAGGCCATGGGCGGACAGGCCCGTGACCAGCCCTTCGGCCAGCACCCGGTTGATCAGGCACCCGCCGCCCAACACCACGGTCCCGGTGCCCAAAGCCGCCGCCGCCGGCACCAGCCAGCCAACCAGCGCCGCCACCAGGGTGCCGTGGAACAACTCGGCGCCCCGGGTCGGCGTGTCCACCTCCAGCAATGCCTCCAACAGCGGCAGCAGGTCAAGCACGCTGTGACCGGCGCCGGTGTCGGGGGGGTGATCGATGCGCCAGCCGTCGGGGATCACCCGGGGGGTGCGGACCAGGGATTCCAGCACCATCGGCGCCTCGCCCTCGAAGCCCGCCACCGGTCGGACGCCGAGCACGCCGCACGCCGCATCGAACCAGCGACCGCAGGAACTGGTCAGCGGCGCCGGCATACCGGCCTCGAGCAGTCCGGCCAGGGCGGCGGCCGGGCCATGGCGGCCGAGCCGAGCGGGAATCTCGCGGCCCCGGCCCATCCGGTGCAACGCCGCCGCCGCCATCCGCCAGGGCTCGCGCGCCGCCCGGTCGCCGCCGGGTTGAGCCAGGGGGGCCAGATGGCCCAGCCGATCCCAGCGAGCCCCCTCGATCCCCAGCATCTCGCCGCCCCAGGCGCCGTCATCCTCACCCAGCCCGAAGCCGTCCAGCGCCAATCCGAGCACCGGACCGGCCAACCGGTGCTCGGCGATCACCGCCGCCAGATGGGCGTGGTGATGCTGAACCGCGAGACAGGGCACGCCCCAGCCGGCGGCGCGGGTTTCGGCAAAGTGGCTGGACAGGAAGTCGGGGTGGCGATCCCGGGCGACCGCCACCGGCACGACGTCGAGAAGGTCCAGCAAGTGTTGCACGGTTTCCTCGAAGAAGCCGAAGCCGGCGGCGGTATCAAGGTCGCCGATGTGTTGGGACAGGAACGCCTGATCGTTCCGGGTGACGCACACCGTGCTTTTGAGGTGCCCGCCGACCGCCAGCACCGGCGGCACCGCCCGGGCCAGCGCGATGGGATTGGGCACCAGACCCCGGCCGCGACGGATCACCGAGGGCGCTCCGGCAATCACCCGCAGCACCGAATCATCGGCGCGGATCACGATCTCGCGGTCATGATCGGCGATCCGGTCGGCAATTCCGGCCAGGCGTCCGGCGGCCTCGTCATTGCCGATGGCCAGCGGCTCGCCGCCCGGATTGGCGCTGGTCATGACCAGCGCCAGATGCCCGGGGTCCGTGGCGGCCGACGGGGCGGGGGCGCCATCGGTCAGCCAGCCGGTGCCGGCCGGCCGGCCGGCGGCCTCATGGAACAGCAGGTAATGAAGCGGCGTATAGGGCAGCATCACCCCCAGCCAGGCCAAGTCGGGAGCCAGGTCCGGGGCCAGGTCGGGGGGGGAGAGCGGGCCGCCGCCGGGGTCGGGTTCGTGGCGGCGCAGCAGCACGATGGGCCGGACGGACCCCGACAGCAGCGCGGCCTCGACCGGCGAGACCGTCGCCAGACGCCGGGCGGCGGCCAGGCTGGCGACCATCACCGCAAACGGTTTGCCGTCCCGTTGTTTGGCCCTGCGCAGGCGGGCCACCGCCTGCGGGTTGCGGGCGTCGCACGCCAGGTGGAAACCGCCCAGCCCCTTGAGGCCGACCACCAGGCCCGCAGACAGCCAGCCCGCAATCTCGGCAATGGAATGAGACAGGCGCGGACCGCAGACCGGGCAACAGGTCGGCTGGGCGTGGAAGCGTCGATCGGCCGGGTCCCGGTATTCGGCGGCGCAGGCCGGGCACAGGGCGAAGCCCGACATGCTGGTCTGGGGCCGGTCGTAAGGCAGCCGCCGGGTCAGGGTAAAGCGCGGTCCGCAATGGGTGCAGTTCAGGAAGGGGTAGCGGTAACGGCGGTCGGTCGGGTCGAACAGCTCGGCAAGGCACGCCTCGCACACCGCGGCATCGGCGCCGATGGCCGTGCTCATGGGCTGATCGCGATCGCTCGGGAGGATGGTGAAGCCGGTGTCGTCCCGGACCGGCCGGTCGGAGACGTCAACGCCGGACATTCGGGCCAGCGGCGGCGCCTCCCGCTCCAACGCCCGGACAAAATCGGCGATGGCCAGGGGCCGGCCCTGGACCTCCAGTTCCACGCCGCCGCCGTCGTTGCGCACCCAGCCCGAGAGTTCCAGCCGTTCGGCCAGCGCGTAAACGAACGGCCGGAAGCCGACGCCCTGGACCTGACCGCGGACCCGAACATAGAGACGGCGCCGGATTTCGGATTCGGCGGTCAAGACGGATTCGGTCATCAAGACGGATTCTGCGGTCGGCGGCACCGGGTCAATACTGGCGGTTGCGCATGAACCGGAAAATCGTGTCCAAACCCAGGATCAGCACGGTCATGATCGGGACCGTCTTGAGCAGCGACAGGGCGTCGTAACGATGGGAGGCGGGCATCGCGGCGTCGAAAATGTACCAGACAAAGTACGGCATCATGCTGATGATCGAGACCCACAGGAAATGCTCAAGCGGGCGATTGAGGAAGCGCCGGAACAAAAACAGAAACAAACCGGTAAACATGATCGACAGAATTAGCCGGGAGATTTCATCATAGACCGTGCCCATGTAGACGATCAGTATCAACCCGATGATCGTTGCAATCATGCCCACTGCCCCTGATCGTGCCGTTGCGCTGGTCTGGGTCCGGCCGATCGGTTCCGGTCACCGGTCACCGGTGTCACGGCCGCTGCGCGCCGCGGCGATGCCGGTTTCCAGCCACTGATACCAACGGTCGAGTCCCACACCCGTGCTGGCCGACAGTTCGACCACCTCCAGGCCCGGCTTGATGCGGCGAGCATAATCGACCAGACGGCCAACATCAAAGGTGAGGTGAGGGAGCAGGTCAATCTTGTTGACTACCAGCAAATCGGCGGCGGCGATCATGTTGGGGTACTTGAGCGGTTTATCCTCGCCCTCGGTGGTCGACAGCACCACCACCCGTCGGGTCTGACCCAGGTCAAAGCCGGCCGGGCAGACCAGATTCCCGACATTCTCGATAAAGAGAACGCTTTCGACGGCCAGTCCCAACCGGCCCACCGCCCGCGTCACCATCAGGGCGTCGAGGTGGCAGCCGGTGCCGGTATTCACCTGAACCGCCGGGGTGCCGGTGGCACGGATGCGGTCGGCGTCCATGCTGGTCTGCTGGTCGCCTTCGATCACCGCCGCCGGAAAGCGGTCCTTGAGGTCGGTCAGGGTCCGCACCAGCAGTGTCGTCTTGCCGGCCCCGGGACTGGACATCAGATTGACCGAAAACACCCCGGCGGCGGCGAACAATGCGCGGTTGGTGGCGGCATAGGCGTTGTTCTTGGCCAGGATGTCCTGCTCGACCCGAAGCAACCGGGTCGCCGGTCCCTCACCCCGGTGATGATCATGATGATGATCATGGTGATGATCGGAATGAGGGTGGGTTACGGCGTGGTGGTGGTCATGGCCAGGACCACCACCACCACCACCACCACCGTGACGATGGCGGTGAACGGTCCCGTCGGGGCCGACATGCTCGTGCTCATGCCCCTGGTCGCCCTCGTGATGATGGCCATGCCGAGGGGGGGCGGTTTCCTCGCCCGTGCCGTCAACCGGGATGCCGCTACAACCGCATACCCCACACATCACGCAACCTCCAGTTCCAGGACTCGCAAATCGTCACCGCCGACCAGTACCCATCGGTGTTCGCCACAGAGCGGGCAGGGACACTCCCGCCCGGCGATCGTCACCACGGTTTCGCAGGACAGACAGTGGGCGCGACCGGGGGGGCGGTCGATCTCCAACCGGGCACCTTCGGCCAGGGTGCCGCGGCTGACCGCGTCGAAGCAGAACTCTATCGCGTTCGGCGCCACCGAGGAAAGGGCGCCGATGGCGATTCGAACCCGGAGCACCCGGCAAGCCCCGCCGGTCTCGGCTTGCCGGCAGACGACGTCGACAATTCCCTGACTCAATGCCAGTTCATGCATAGGGGCCTCTCGCGATCGGGTCGGCACTGTATCTCGAGCAGCCGGACAACGCACGTCCTGCCGCAGGGGATTACCGTAACCAAAATGCCATCCGTTGCGGAAGGCCGTAGGTTTGGCGTATGATAGATAGGAGGGTATGATGTCTTCGTCCGGCGGCGCTACCGACACCGGAGCGTCGCACCCGGTGTCAATGCGAAACCGATCCATAGGGCAACAGCGGTGCAGGAGATTAAGGACCCGAACGGTGTTCCGAGAGCGCGCGACGAGTTCGACGAGCCGGACCCCTACGGACCGACCACGACGTTCGATTTCCAGCATAAAGTGTTCACCATCCAAGGCGGCTATTTTTCCTTTACGTCGGACCGGAGCGAGGTGGTGTATTACGTTCCGCTGGGTACCAACGTGGCGGCGGTGCCGTTGGCGGCGTTGCGCAGCACTTTTGAGATCCGCCGCGGGAGCCGCGACGACCGGTTGCTGACCACCGTCGAGTCCAGTTTGCGTTTCGTCAAAATCATCCGGCCCGGCGAATCGATCCCGAATGAGTTGCTGGACGGGACCGCGTCGTGGCAGGTGTCCGACGAGCATCGGGCGTTGGCCCGTAACCGGGTCCTGATTCAGTTGGCATCGTGGTCCTCGGGCCATGAGATCGTGGTCAGCGACCCCACCAAAATTGAACAAATTGCCGAGGACCCTGTTACCAAACAGCGGGTGGCCGACGCCTATGTCAAGCTGACCGAAGCTCTGGGCCTGTCGCCTGATCGCCAAGTTGAAGTCGAAGCAAGAATCGCCGCCTATATTCATGAACTGGCCTATATCGAAGCCTTGCGGGGGCGGCTGGCCCTGATTCGCAGTATTGTCGAAAAGAGTGAACGGATGCGGGCAGCCTATCGGCTTGACCGGACCTTCGTCACGGAAATCACTCAAATGATCCGACTGTTCAAGACGCCGTTGGCCGAGTTTCAGACCATCTTCGATCAGGTCGACGGTCAGTCGGGAGAGGTTCTGGCGCTGTTAAAAAATCTCGAGTCACAGATCGAATTTACGCGACGGATGCGTGACGAGTTGCACCACAAGCTGCTTGATTGGGATGACCTGATCGAACAGTGGAAGAGGGGCGGCGGCGAGCGGTCGGCGACGGGAGAAGGCTTGATCAAGACCACCTATCGGTTCCTGGCCCAACGGTATATGTCCGCCACCATCTGGCGGCGTGGCTAGTGGCGGAGCGGACTCCGGGCCTGGAGCCCGAAACCCGGAGAACACTACGGAGTGTCGCCGAATTGGTCGGGGCCGGGCTGGTCCCGGCCGAGGCCGGGGCGGCCCTGGCCGCGGTGGCGGCGCGGTATGCCATCGCCGTGCCGCCGGCTCTGGCCGCCCTGATCACTTCCGGCGACGCCGCCGACCCGATTGGCCGCCAGTTCCTGCCCGACCCGGCGGAGCTGGTGGCCGGTGCGGACGAATGGGCCGATCCCATCGGCGACGCGGCCCATACCCCGGTCAAGGGCATCGTCCATCGTTATCCCGACCGGGTGTTGTTGATGCCGACCCTGGTCTGCGCGGTCTATTGCCGGTTCTGCTTCCGGCGCGAGCGGGTCGGGCCGGGCGGTGAGGATCGTTTGCAGGATGCCGAACTGGCAACGGCGCTGTCCTATATCCGCGACCGTCCGGCCATCCGGGAGGTGGTGATAACCGGCGGCGATCCGCTGACCCTGACCCCGCACCGGCTGGGCGAACTGATCCGCGCCCTGGATGCCCTGCCCAACGTTCGGGTGATTCGGTTGCATACCCGGGTGCCGGTGGCGGCGCCGGAGCGGATCGACCCCGGGATGGTGGCGGCGCTGTCGTGCGACACGGCGTTGTTCGTGGCGCTGCACGCCAATCATCCCCGGGAGTTGACCCCGGCCGCGATCGGGGCCATCCGCCGGTTGAGCGGTGCCGGCATCGCCATGATCGGTCAGAGCGTGCTGTTGAAGGGTGTTAACGACGACCCCGTCACGCTGGAGGCGCTGATGCGCGCCTTCGTCGAGGCTCGCATCAAGCCCTATTACCTGCACCATCTGGATCCGGCACCCGGCACCGCCCGGTTTCGGACCGGCATTGCCCATGGCCAGGCGCTGATGCGGCAGTTGCGGGGCCGGGTCTCGGGGCTGTGCCAACCGGAATATGTCCTTGATATCACCGGGGGATTCGGCAAGAGTCCGATTGCTCCGGGGTACCTGTCGGCCCAAGGCGACACCATCGTCGACTGGCAGGGGCGGAGGCATCCGCTTTTTGAAGCTTTCTAAACGAGTTTGATTGCCGGATGTCCGAGGATGACCTATGATGCGACCCCCATCAGGACGTATTCTTTGGTCAGGGGGGCACAGGGGCCGTCCGGCCGCCGTTGCGTAGCCCCCAAGCGGAGGGAGCTTAGGGATTGAAGGCCGCCCGACCCAGCGGCAAGTCCGCAAACACCGAGACATCGGCAGGAAGCACTCGTGATGTTTCTGATGATGAGGCGCGCGACTCCCTCCACATCCTGCCGTTATCACTCATTCGGTTGGCAACGCCGGGTTTGCAGGGCGCCAGACTGATCAAAAACGTGCGCCTGGAAACCGTGATCGAGATGTTTAATGACAGCATGACTGGAAGCGGGCAGGTTAAAGTCGATCATCTTGCAGCTTATTTTGATTCTTTTAAGGAGGAAGTCGCCGAAGATATGGTGAAGCTGCTTAAATTAGCACAATCTAGCAGCTTTGACGTTTATTCTATGCGCATTGAGTTGCGAAGGCTAAGTATAGACGTAAATAATTATAAAGGATTAACGCTTTCTGCGCGCAAGAAGCTTGAGCTGACGGCGTATATGAAGTCGTTTACGCATCCTCTGATCCTGCATGTTTATGGATCGGAAGAAGTAAGCATTACCGACGTATCTGATATTATTAAAATGTTCGCCAACCCTAACCGCGAAGAGGCAATCAAGAACATCAGGACGATGGCCGAGCGATTGCAAATCACGGTCGCCGATCTGCCGGCTTTTCTTGAAGAATACGGCGATATTTTCCTCTCTTTGGCCTATTTCCGGCGGTGCATCGACGAGGTGGTGCCCGAGGTTCACCGTTTTATCGACTGGATGAACGAGGTCCGCAGTAGCGCCGAGATCTCCCGCGACAAGCGCCTGATCAAGACCATCGAGCAGGTCGGCGCCGACGTGACCGACATCACCACCTCGATTACCGGTCGTTTTGAGAATTTTGATCGCCGGTCCAAGGACTTTTGGACCGACATCAATGCCGATACATTCCGTTCGATCCGCAAGTTGATCACCGCCCATCACGTCACCATCGGCGGCGTGCTGTGCGGGTTGGCGGTTAAAATGAATCTGTGGAAATTGCGCTTCGCCCGGGGCGGCGGCGGTCCCAACCGGCGCATCGAGTTCGTCAAGTCGGAAATTCTGCCCGGCCTTAGCCATATTAAGGCCCTGGAAGAATCGGCGCGCGAAATCCGGGGGTGATGGCCCCGGGCGGTGATCGCCGTTTCCGATCACGTTGGATCGGTTGGGAGCGCGGGCGTCTCGCCCGCCCCTGTTGTGCGGCCGGGACGGCCGCGGTCCGGACGTTGCAACCTGTTCGGAAACCGCTCGAGGTCCCCCGGGCGGTTCTCAGTCCTGGCGCCCGGGGACGGTCAGCACGATCTTGCCGATGTGCGTGCTGCTTTCCATCAACCGATGGGCCTCGGCGGCTTCGGTCAGCGGGAAGGTGCAGTGGACCATCACCTTGACCGTACGATCGGCCAGCAGCGGCCAGACCCGGTCGCGAAGAACCGCGGCGATGCGACCCTTTTCCGCCACCGGACGCGGGCGCAGGGTTGATCCGGTCAGAGTCTGGCGCTTCAACATCACCGGCATCAGGTTGAGCGTGACCTTGGGTCCCCGCAGGAAGGCGATGCTGACATGGCGGCCATCGGCGGCCAGGGATTCGAGGTTGCGCGCCACGTAGTCGCCGCCGACCATGTCCAGGATGACATCGACGCCCTTCCCCCGGGTCAGATCCTTGAGCACCGCGACGAAATCTTCGGTGCGGTAGTCGATGGCGCGCTCGGCCCCCAGCGCCTCGCAGGTCCGGCACTTGTCCGGGCTGCCGGCGGTGGTGAAAACCCGGGCGCCGAAGACCCGGCCAAGCTGAATGGCGGTGGTGCCGATGCCGCTGGAGCCGCCGTGAACCAGCAGCGACTCGCCGGCTTGAAGCGCGCCGCGCTCGAACACATTGTGCCAGACGGTGAAAAAGGTCTCGGGGACGGCCGCCGCCTCCACCAGCGACAGGGACGCCGGGACCGGCAGGCATTGGACGGCGGGCACCGCGCAGTACTCGGCATAGCCGCCGCCGGTCAGCAGCGCGCAGACGGAATCGCCCGGCGCCAGGCCCGAGACTCCCTCGCCCAGCGCGACGATCCGGCCCGCCACCTCCAACCCGGGCAGATCCGAGGCCCCGGGCGGCGGCGCGTAATGGCCAAGGCGTTGGATCACGTCCGGACGATTGACCCCGGCCGCGGCAACCTCGATCAAGACCTCGCCGGCGCCGGGCGCGGGCAGCGGCCGTAGGGTCGGACGCAGTTGCTCGGGACCGCCCGGGGCCGCGATCTCGATGGCAGTCATGGTGGCGGGAAGCAGGGCGGTGGTCATGGGTGGGTTGCCTTTTTCCGGGACGGTGGCGCACAGAGTAGGACGGCGTCCCGCCGACGGCAAGCGTTCCTGAGCAAGGACCAAGGGATGGCTTGCTATCTTTACGAAACGGTGCCTATCTTAAACAAAGATTATGGATTTACCGCGATCATCGACTGTACAAAACAAGACTGCACAAACCTTTATTCGCTTTGCACCACAAGGGTGGCCGACGCGGGCGGCAAAGGGGCGGCGGGTCGATCGACATGATTGGCAACCATATTAGGAAACGGGTAAGCGGCCGATGACTATCAACGGAGCCCTTGACCGACCGAATGCCGGCCGCATCCTTGTCGTTGATGATACGCCCGAAAATCTGGCGATTCTCACGCAGTTGCTGCGCGCCCAAGACTATCACGTCCGTTCCGCCCTGAGCGGCAAGCGGGCGCTGCAACTTGCGCTTCATGAAGCGCCGGATCTGATGCTGCTTGATATCAGAATGCCAGATGTGGACGGCTATGAGGTGTGCCGACAGTTCAAGGAACGCCCGGAGCTGAAGGGCATTCCGATTATCTTCATCAGCGCCATGACCGATACCGAGGTCAAGGTCAAGACCTTTACCACGGGCGGGGTTGACTTCATCTCCAAGCCGTTTGAAGCGGAAGAGGTGCTGGCGCGGGTTCGGACTCACCTGGCCTTGCACGCCATCGAGCGGGAACTCGAGCGGCGACTGGGGGCGCGGACCCGGGAACTGGCCGAGAGCGAGGCCCGGTATCGGACGCTGATCGAAAAGTCGCCCAACCTGATCTATTCCATGTCGTCGGCCCGGGGACACCTTTACGCCAATCGCCGGTTCAAGGAGGTTCTGGGCATTGGTGCCGAATGGTTCCGCGAACATCCGGAACGGTGGTGGGTGCGCATCCATCCCGAAGACCGGGTCCAGGTCGAGGCCGCCATGACCCAGGCCTCGGAGCGGGGCCGCCACTACAATCTGGAATATCGGATCCTGGATGCCGGCGGACAATGGCGCTGGTTTCATGACCGCAGCATCGATATCCGCACCGGGTCCGACGGCGTGATTGTCGACAGCCTGGCCACCGACGTGACCGACCTGCGCAAGCAGCAGGCGGACATGGAGCATCTGGCGTACCACGACGTGCTTACCGACCTGGCGAATCGTAAGAAGCTCCTGGCCTCCCTCGACACCCGAATCGCCGCCGGCGAGCCGTTTGCCCTGCTGCTGCTGGACATCGACCGCTTCAAGGACATCAATGACGCCCTTGGCCACGCCGCCGGCGACCTGCTGTTGCTGCAAGTGGCGCGGCGGCTTCAGATTCAGGCCGCGAACACCACCGATCTGGTGGCGCGGCTGGGCGGCGACGAATTTGCCCTGTGCCTCGGCGGCGCCACGCTGGCCGCCGCCAGGGAGGTCGCGGGCAAAGTCCTGACGGGCTTCGATCAGCCCTTCAGTCTGGAAGGATTGCGGGTGAAAGTCGGCGCCAGCATCGGCATCGTCGCGCATCCGACCGACGAAGGGGCCGCGTCCGAGCTGCTGATGCGGGCCGACGTGGCCATGTATGCCGCCAAGCGGCGGCTTGGGGGCTATGCCTGCTATACCTCCGACTCCGGCCGCCATTCGGCCTTTCGCCTGGAACTCCTGTCGGAATTTAGCGAGGCGATCGACCAGGGCCAACTCGTCCTCCATTATCAGCCCAAGATCCGGCTTCGTGACGACTCGGTGTCGGGCGTGGAGGCGCTGGTGCGCTGGCAGCATCCCAGGCACGGGCTATTGCCGCCGGGCGAGTTCCTGCCAATGGTGGAAACGAGTGATGTTATCGGAAAACTTACTCATTGGGTGATCGAGGCGGCTGCAATTCAGTTGCGGTCCTGGCGCGATCGCGGCATCCGAATTCCGATCGCGGTCAATCTGTCGGCGCGCAATCTGGTCGATGACAGCTTGCCCGGATGGGTGGAAAATATTCTGGACGCCTATCAGGTTCCAGCGGGCGGTTTGGAGTTCGAGATCACCGAAACCGCGATGATGGTCGATATTGAGCGAACTCTTGCAACTTTAAACTGTATTTCCCGGCTCAATGTCGGGTTCGCCATTGATGACTTCGGCACCGGCTTTTCGTCCTTTTCCTTCGTCCGCCGGTTGCCGTACTTGGCGTCGTTAAAAATCGACCGTTCGTTCGTGGCGCCGATGCGAACCAACCCGGTGGACGCCGTTGTGGTTAACTCCATGATTTCGCTGGCTCTTGGCCTTGGCGTGACCGCCATTGCCGAAGGCGTCGAAGACCTGGAAACCCTGGCCGCGCTCCGCCTTGCCGGCTGTCCCGAGGCCCAGGGCTATGTCATCGCCCGGCCGATGCCGGTCGATCGGATCGAACAATGGCTGTTGAACCGAGCCGGTTCGTGATGCGCCGCAAAGAGACTTGCCGGGTTGACATCGCGGGGCACGATGGGGTTTCCTTGGACGGACTTTCGTGGCACAATGCCGAAAGTCAGGAATGTTGGCCCTGCGGATCGACGTCTTGAACGAGCCGGCGGCCAGGGAAGAGCAGTGCCTGTGCCTTATCGTCGCAAGACGATCACCTGAAGCTGATTGCGGTACGTTTGGTATCGTGCAGCTTGTAACATTTGGAGAATAGGATGCCGTCTGGCACCGTAAAGTGGTTCAATAGCACCAAGGGTTTCGGCTTCATCGCGCCTGATGAAGGCGGCGCCGACGTCTTCGTACACATTTCGGCCGTGGAGCGAGCCGGCATCCGGACCTTGAATGAAGGCCAACGGGTTTCCTACGAACTCCGGCACGACCCCAAGAAGGGTAAGTCGTCGGCTGACGATCTGAGAGCCATCTAGCAGACTCTGGAGCCAGGGAGCCCGGTTACGGGCTCCCTGGCGCTTGGAGCCGGGCTATGGGGCCGAAACACCGGATCGACCCGTGTCAAAGGGTCGTAGATTCCAGGTCACACGTTTCGGGTCATTGGCCAGGTGATCGGGTGATCGTTTTGATCGGCCCGCGCCGCATGCCGGACATCTCCGCGATTTTATGGTCCTGCTCTTCGATCACTCCCCGGGCAGGAGAATCACCATCAAGCCCACCCAGCAGGTTGCTGGGCACCTTGCGGTTCGAGGTGCGGGCGCCGTCTTCATAGACGATATCGAACAGCACGAACTCACTGTCGGTCGGCTTCTTCCGGGCCACGTCGTGTCTCCATAAAAAGATACGGGCAACAAGCACCGTCGATGGAACCCCGATCGGCACCAGCCTGATCCTGGGGTTGGTACACGGGTGAATGCTTGGGCGTCAACCGACTTGCGACGCCGGGCAGCCCGGCACTGGCGATGTTGCGGAGGCGGTCGCGGATTGCCGGACAGAAGAGTCAGTGCGCCCACCCGGATCCGTTAGTGAACCAAGTCGGTAAAGACATCGGCGAGCGACTGGGCGTCCACGAAACGCTCGATCCACACATCAAGCTGAACGCTATCGGCCGTGCGGACCCGGGTTTCCAGCTCGGGCGCCAGGGTATGAAAGCGGCGACGAAGTTGCAGCAGAAGCATTTCGGCCTTGCCTTTGGCTTCGCCTTGGCGTGCTCCTTGACTGAAGGCTTCGGCCGTCCATGCGGTTTTAAACTTTTCGAACGCTTCGGCCTTCCATTCGGCCTGCAACTGTTCAAGAAAGAGTGACACGCTTCGTTCCTCCTGGTTAGGCATGATTTCCCGGAGTGCGTCCCGGAGAAGGTCTGCTTCGATTTCGTTCGGCTCGCGTAAGACGTAGCGAACCAGCGCGACCAGATCATCAAATCCCAGGGCCAGGGCGGCCCGACCCAGCGTCACCAGAGTGGTGCGGAGGTCCCCCGTGCCGGAGCCGTATTTGAGGATCAGGAAGCCGGTGCGCAAGATCGTGTTCTGCGATAACCGGACGTCGTCGATTCGTCCCAGATCGACCAAACTATACCGAAAATCGACCAGCCAGGGGCGCAGCACCGGGTCGGCGTCGATGGCCTCGGCCAAGGTCAGGGGCACCTGCCATTCGGCCTGTCCATGATAGACAACCATGGAAACCACGGCAGGCCAGGGTTGGCCGGCGGTTCGGTTCCACCACTCCAGAGCCTGCGTCTTATAGCCGAGCAGTTGCAATCCGATTTGGGGATCGGGCGACGACTTGTGCTCGACGACCGCGTGAATCAAGAGTGGCCGGCCGGTGATTGTGTTGGCGCGATAGAGTCGGTCGGTCCGATATTCGCGCAGTTCCGGCGGCACGAACGAGCCGGGAATGTGCTCCGGCGGTTGGTCGTCCAACAGCGCCGCCACCTCGGGCGGCAGACGCTCGCGCAACAACGCGCCGGCCGCACCCGGTTGGTCGAGCAGACGCTTGAAGAACTGGTCATGGCGTTGAATGATTCGGGTCATATGCACCCTATCGACAGCCGTCGGTCAACCGTATTATTGGTTTAGCGCCTGGTGGAAAAGTCCAAAAACCGCACGCGCTGTCTCCTTCGCGTCATCGAGCAATTCGGGTGAACTGAGGGCGCTCTCCATTTTCACAAGAAAATCGCGCCAGATTTCACGGATCTGCGGCCCGTAAGGGACGAAAAAGGAGAGCGGTTGAGGCCCTATGCGGTGGATCAGTTGATCATATTGGATTTGGCCGCCCATGGCTGCCCCTTCGATCACGTAAAGGGCGCCCCAGCGTTGCGCTGTGCGGTCCAGCGGGGGAACGGTCAATTCGGCCTCCGGGATCGACGCCCCAAGGGTCGTGAGCCCGTCCAGCAGCAAGGGGGAGCGGCTCCGGTATGACAGCGAGGCGGCGGGCTCGCGATCGACCAGGCGCTTTTCGAGCGGGCGATAAACCGCGAGCAGACGGCCGAGAACCTCGGCAAGGTCTCCTGCGGTGACGTCGTCTGCGAACAGCCGGCGAAGACACGGAACGGTCTCCAAGGCGGCATGGGCCTGCGCAGTGGCGGCGCGCAGCGCGTTCCGAGCCGCTAAGGGTTGCACCGCGCCCAGCGTCGCCTCGGCCGGAAACACCAGCCGCACGCTGGTGCCCCGGCCATCATCGCTATCCAACTCCAATTGGCCTCCGTGTATTTCGATCAATGACTTGACGATGGGAAGGCCCAGCCCGGTTCCGCCCTTGCCATGGTCCAGGTGTTCGTGGGCCCGACGGAACGGCTCCAGCACTCCCGCTTGCTTGGCCTTGGGAATGCCGATGCCGGTGTCGGCCACCTCCAGCGTCGCGCCGCCGTCGTCCCGCCGCCAGGTGGAAACCGTGATTCGCCCCCCTCGGGGCGTGAACTTCAGGGCGTTGGACAGGAGATTGAACAGCATCTGCCGCAGCAACCGCTCATCGACCATGACCAGGGGCAAGTCGGGCTGGTGACGGCTGGCAATGTCCACCCCCTGGGCGTGGGCGACGCCGACCTGGAGCGTGATCATACGGGCCGCCACCACCGACAAGTTGGTGAGCGCCAGTTGCGGCACCATCTTGCCGGCCTCGACCTTGGACAGATCCAGGATGTCGTTGATCATGGTGAGCAGGTGGGTGCTGGCCTCGCGGATGCACGTCACCGCCTCACGCTGGCTATTGGTCAGCGCGCCCCATTTCTCCTGATCGAGCATGTCGGAAAAGCCGAGCACCGCGTTGAGGGGGGCCCGCAACTCATGGCTCATATGGGCCAGGAAGCGCGATTTCGCCTCGTCGCGTTCCCTGAGCAGGGCGTTCAGGCCGCGAATGGTGCGCAACTGGCGCAGGATGGTGTCGTTGACGGCGGTGCGGATCGAGCGCGCGATTTCGATCTCCCAGGGCGACCACGGTCGCGAATGGGACCGGCGCTCCTCGATCCAGCGGGAGAAGGATCGTCGGGGCAGATCGTTGCCGGCGGCCTTCTCCTTGGCGACCTGGAGCGGCGTGGCGCCGCCCCAGACCGTCGTCTGAACCGTCTCGGGTCGGAACCAAATGATGGTGTGGCGGGCCTCCTCGCCGACCGACACCGCCAGCAGCCCGGACGCCTGGCGGGCCTGCTCTCCAAGGGTAAGCGCAATGGACGGGGTGTGATCGGTATAGAACAGACCATCGACCATGTGAGCCCGGCAGGCCTGGGCCGTGGCGATCACCGCCTCGCGGTCCAGGGCGACGCCGGCCTGATAAACCTGCCATCGATCGTCGTCATCCTGATCGCCGTGGGTGATCACCGCGCCTGTGGACGCCGAAAACAGGTCGGTCATCTTGATGTCGCCCTTCAAGAGCGCGGCGGCGAAATCGTTGGACCCGGCAATGTGTTCCAACAGCTTGGCGTGCAGGGCGGAGTCGCGCGCGTGCTCCCGACGGTCTTCGGCGGTTTCGGTGACGACAGACAGGCGCATTGACATGCTGATGGTCAGGGCCATGACCTGCTCACGGGCGGGGATGGCCACCCGGTGGGGCCGGCGGTGGTGACCGACCACCAATCCCCACAAGCGGCCCTCGTTGATGATCGACAGGGACATCGCGCCGTCGACCCCGAGATTCTCCTGATAGAGCCGATGAACGGGCGATAGGGCGCGCAGTCGGCAGTGGGAAAGATCAAAAGGTTGACCGTCGCGCGGGTCCAGCGCCGGCACCAGACGCACCGGATGGTAGTCACGGTGGGGAACGAAGCGATAGGGGCTGATCCGATAGAGGGCCCTGGCCTGGGCCGGAATGTCGGCCGCCGGAAAATGAAATCCGACGAAGCTTTCCGCCCAGTCGTCGACCTTGGACTCGGCCAGTACCTCGCCGTTGCCGTCCTGGTCGAAACGATAGATCAGCACGCGTTCCATGCCGGTGATGCGCCGAATCGCCGCCGCCGCGGTCTGGGTCACCGCCTCCAGGGTCTCGGCGTCGTGAAGGTCGTTGAGCACCGTCTTCACGTCGATGAATTGAACCGGACTCGATCGGTCGGCGTCGACGCACGGCTCGATCTCGATGAACACCGTCCGGTCACTCGAATGGCGGAACACCATCAGGTCGTCATTGACCAGGAACGCGCCGTCGCCGCCCGGCGTCGCCAGTTCGGGTCGGAGCGTCCGCAGGGAACGGCCTGCCAGCGAACCGTCCAGGCCCGGGATCATGGCATGATTGGCGCTTGCAGCAAGAATAGTACCATGGTCAGCGTCGACGCACAGAAGAACACCGTGAGGCTGGATGGATCCCGGCGTGTGGATTGCTTCGCGCTCGCATCGATCCTGGGTGGCAGCGACCACGGTATCGGAATCGCTCATGCCTCCGTCCCTCCCCGACCCCTAGATCCAGCGCAACAGCGTGGTGCGGAACTTGCCGGCCGTCATCTTCTCCTCGAAGCTCCAGGGCCGGCTGAACCCGCTCTTGGTCTCAATCCAGCGTTCGAAGGACCGGCGAGGGGATAATATAACGGCGCCGGCGTCCTCGACCATCGGTTTGTCGGGGTTGCCGGCCCACACCACGGTCCTCGGCTGCGCCGGCCGGAACCAATAGAACCGGACCCAGCCCGAACGCGACGAGCGCGCCTTGATTGCGGCCATGCCGCTGGCCGCCGCCAGCAACTCCAGGCGCCCGGGGAACAAATCTTCCAGGTGGTCGGTCAGGACCACCGTGTCCTTGCACGCGTTGAGGAACCAGTCGTCGAGCACCGCCATGCCGTCCAGGTCCGGCCCCTCCCCGGCGATGACCACGTCGTTGCCGATGGCCATGGCGAAGCCCTGAGCCGCCATGGCGGCGATCAAGCGGTCGCTGGCCTTTTCGACGCCGTCGAGGGGATCGCCGCACTGGGCCAGGGTGTCGAGAATGCCCTCGATTCGCCGTTCCAGGCTGTCAAAGGCCTGAAGCCGTCGGCTGGCGAAATGGGAGGTCAGAGCCAGCGCGTAGGCGTTGGTCAGGCAGACGCAGGCGGCGCGCTCCTCCGGGGTCGGCAGCTTGGGCTCCAGATGATGGCACGCGACCAGCCCCCACAGCCGCCCGGCGACACGCACCGGCACCGAGAGCGACGCCCGCACGCCCATGTTCTCCATGTACCGGAGATGGACCGGCGAGACGCCGCGCAGGTCGGACCACGTCAGGTCGGGCGGGAGGCCGTCCTTGCCGATGATCGGAACCGCCGGTGCCCGGGCGTCCGGAATCAGGCGCATGGGGTTGATCATGTAGAGGTCCCGGGCGATGGCCGGAATATCGCTGGCGGGAAAGCGCAGGCCAAGATACCCGGCCAGCGTCGGCTTGGCGATCTCGGCGATGACCTCGCCCGACCAATCCTCGTGGAACCGGTAGATCATGGTCCGGTCATAGCCGACGATGGCGCGGAACGCATCGAGCAGGATCCGGGCGTGGGCCGCCAGTTCATACTCGTCATAGGGCGTGGCCAGCAAGCCGGACTGATACTGATGCACCGGGATGATCTTGATCCCCGAGTCCATCGCCTCGAGTTCGAGGATGACGGTGTCGGTGCCGCGGATCAACCGACCGGTCAAGGGACCGGCCGGCGTCGCGATCGCCTCACCCAGAGTCAGCGTCCTACCCGCCTGTGCCGGCAGCGTTGCGAGCGCATCGTTTGGAAACCAAGCCAGGGTGTCCACCGACTGGCCGATGACGCAATGGGCGTCGGTGCCGGTCCGCACGGCCAGATTGACCGAGGCGTGGGTCATGATGCCGGACCCGGCGTCGAGGGCAATCAACGCGCCGTGGGCCTGAATGGTCCCGGATCGGTGAAGTTGCTCGGACTCGCAGTGCAGGACAAGACTATCCAGAGACTGTTCCATGTCGTCCTCTGACGGGCCGGCCGGTCAGCCGGGCGGCGGGATTGGGTGTACGCCCGCTCCCCGCTCCGGGGGGGCCAGGTGGCCCCCCCTCGACAGGGCCGACGCCATGGTCGGCAACAGCTTGTCGATGTCGATCGGCTTGCTGATGTAGTCGGTGAAGCCTTCTTGAAGAAAACGCTCGCGATCGCCGCGCAGGGCGTAAGCGGTGATGGCGATGACGGGAATGTCCGGGTCGCAGCCCGCGATGGTGCGGGAGCGAATGATCCGGATCGCCTCCAGCCCGCTCATGATCGGCAGTTGGATGTCCATCAGCACCAGATCGAAGCGGCCTTGATGGATCATGGACAGGGCGCTGGCACCGTCCTGGGCGCACTCGACCAGGAGGCCGGCATTTTCCAGGACCTGGGTTATGAATCTTTGGTTGAATAAATCATCTTCGACCACCAGAATCCGTCGGCCGCTGATTGACATCTCCCGCGTTTCGACGATCGAGGCCTGCGCAGTGCTGGGCCGTGGGTCCTCGAACTCTGCGGTGAAGGAGAAGCGGGAACCGACGCCGGGTACCGATTCCACCCAGATTTCGCCCCCCATCAGTTCGACCAACCGCTTGGAAATCGCCAAGCCCAGCCCGGCACCGCCAAAGCATTTGGTCATCGAGGCATCCTCCTGCTCGAACATCGAGAAGATGCGCTGCCGGTTATCCGGCCTGATGCCGATGCCGGTGTCGGTGATGTGGAACAGGATCCTGCGGCGTTTGTGGTCGGACCGGGACTCCGATGGTTGTACCGAAATGCCGATCCGGCCCTGGGTGGTGAACTTCACGGCATTGCCGATCAGGTTGATCAGGACCTGTCGCAGCGACCCGGCGTCACCATACACCCTCTCGCAGACGGTCGGCGCGATCAACAGTTCCATCATCAGGCCTTTGGTGTCGATCTGCGGTTTGAACATCGCGGCGACGGCCTCAAGCTGTTCGATCAGGTTAAAGTTCGCAAGGTCAAGCTTGACCTTTCCGGCCTCGATACGGGAAATGTCAAGGATGTGCTGGATCAGGCGCAGCAGATCCTGACCGGCGGAAATCACGATTTGAAGGTTTTCCCGGCGCGGCGGGTCCTTTTCGCCGAGGCATAAGAGTTCGCTGAACCCGATAATGGCGTTGAGCGGCGTCCGCAACTCATGACTCATGTTGGCGAGGAAACTGGACTTGGCGGCGTTGGCGCGCTCGGCATCATCCTTGGCCACTTGGAGCGCCAGCAGCGCCCGCCGCCGCTCACGGTCGCCCCGATGGGCAATGACGAACTGGGCGCACGCCGAGGTCAGCGGCTGAATCAGATCGATCAGACCCTGATCAAAACCGCCGGGCCGATTGACCAGCCCGATCGACCCGATCACGCTGTCGCGCTGGAACAGCGGCAGGCCGAGGAGGCTGGTCAGTTCCGGCAGGCCCGGATGGGAGATCGGCGTGTCGGTGATCATCGGCGCGCCGCCGATCAAGGCGACCGAGAAGGGGCCCCGGACGTCGGCAAGGCCCAGGGCATCCGGCGCCTTGGCGCGGAAGGCGGCGTTCCGGTCTTCGTCACCGGAGTTGCCGGCCAGGGCCAGTATCTGGACCCGGGGCACGCCGTTCTCGACCGTCAGTTCCGACAGGAAGCCGAATTCCGTCCCGGTGAGCTTCATGATCTCCAGCAGCGAGGTTTCGAAGATGGCCTCGGTGTCGGACGCCAGGATGAACCCGGCCTGAAGCCGGGAGACAACGCCGACCAGACTCTGGCTGACCTCAAGCTGGCGTTCGGCCTGCCGCTTGGCGGTGATGTCGTTGGCCTGGGTGCAAATGGCCCGAATGGCGCCATGGCTGTCGAAAATCGGAAAGCGCACCGCCTCCAGGCAGACGGTCCCGGTCGCCAACTCGATCACGTCCACGGTTTCGACCGGCTCCAACAGGCCCATGACTTCCAGGTCGCGGCCGCGCAGCAACCGGCCGACCGGTCCCGCGAAGATTTGCTGGTCGGTTTTGCCGGTCACGGTGTGAGCGGCCATCCCGAACATCTCCGAGAACTTGGCATTGACGAACTCGTAGCGGCCGGCGGCATCCTTCAGCGAGACCACCGCGTTAGAATTGTTCATGATCGAGAGCAACCGCTCCTGGCTTTCACGAATCTGTTCGTGGGCACTGATCAGGTCGGAATTGTCGACCACCACCAGAATCACGCTCTGGGGCACGCCCATCAGGCTGATGGCCGGGGTGACGAAGACGTTGAACGTGCGGCCCTCAGCAGCGACCAGGAAACTCTCTTTGCGTCCTTCGAGCAACGCAGAGAGCAAGACCTTTTCAATGTTGTCGAGGAAGGGCGGCAGCTTGAGCCGGGCGAGCGGCATCCCGGTCGAAACCATCGGCAGGTTATAGCAGCGACTGGCGGCGCCATTGGCGCGGGTCAGCGCCAATTCATGGTTAAAGACCAGGATCGGGAAGTCGATGGTGTTGTAGACGCTTTCGAAATCGGCATTGATCGCGGCAAGTTCGGCTGACTTGGTCAGGCTTTCCTCGTTAACGCTGATCAATTCCTCGTTTGTTGCCTGAAGTTCCTCGTTCGAGGCTTCCATCTCCTCGTTGCTGGCCTGCAATTCTTCATTGGTCGCCTGTATTTCTTCGTTGAGCGCCTGCATCTCCTCGGCTGAGGCGGCCATTTCCTCCATCAGGGTCTGGAGCTGTTCGCGGGTCGAGGCCAATTCGTCGTTGGTCGCGCGCTCCTCGTGATCCCCTTCGGTGCCCTCCGCCGAGGACGGCGTGAAGGGAACCAGCGCCGCGGATTCGAAGACGACCAGGAAAACCTCGATGCCGGTCGGGTTGGCCAACGGATGAACGGCGATCCGCCAGGCCTGACGGCTCAGCGATTTGATCTGCCGCTTCCGGCTGGTCGCGGTGGCCTGCTTGCGGCGCGCCCGGTACAGCGTGGTCAGCAGCTCGTTGGCCAGCTCGGGCACGATCAGTTGGTTGAGGTTGATCTCGGGCGTGTTGGCGGGAAAACGGACGAAGCGCGAGACATCGCCGTGACTGTGCAGCACCCGGAAGTCGCCGTCGATGAGGAGCGACGGTGCGAAATGGTCGGCCACCGCCCGGTAGAACAGGTCCTGGTGTGATGCGTTAGGGTCCTTGCGGGTCTGGGGCGCCACCTTGAGTTGGCCTCGGGTGACTCGGGTCGCGGTGAAGGGGCCGCTGGCGCCGCGCGGCCGATAGATGCGGCAACGGCGGTCGGCCGAGGCGAACAGGGCCTCCTGCTGGCTGACGGTTTCCGAGCGGCCAAGGAACAGCAACCCCTCCTCGCGCAGGGCATAGCGCAGGATCGTCAGCACCCGCGCTTGCAACTCGGTGTTGAAGTAGATCAAGACGTTGCGGCAACTCACCAAGTCCATGCGCATGAACGGCGGATCCAGCGCGATGTCCTGACGGGCGAAGGTCACACAGTCGCGCAGGCTCTTGACCGGCTCGAACCCGTTGCCGCAGGGCGTGAAGTAGCGCGACACATACTCGGGCGGCAGTTCCGACATGGCGGTGGTGTTGTAAACGCCCCGGCGGGCGACGTTGAGGGCGTTGTTGTCGATGTCGGTGGCAAACACCCGGACATGGCCGAGATTGCCCTTTTCGGCCACCAGTTCGGAAAACACGATGGCCAGGGAATAGGCTTCCTCGCCGGTGGCGCAACCCACCACCCAGACCCGGATATCCTCTCCCACCGCCTTGCGGTCGACGATCTCCCGGGCGAACCGTTCCAGGGTGCGAAAGGCGTCCTTGTCCCGGAAAAATTCCGTGACGGAAATCAGGGTTTCCTTGGCAAGGGCGTCCAGTTCCTCGGGATGATTGTCGGTGTTGTCGAGATATTCGGTCAGTGTCTGTGCGTTGGTGGCCAGCATGCGCCGTTGCAGCCGCCGATGCACGGTGGACGGCTTGTAGCTGGTGAAGTCGATTTTGGTCCGCTGGCGCACCCGCTCGTACAGGTCCGAGAGTTCCTTGGGCCGCCGCTCGCTGTCCCCCAGATCGGACAGCAAGGAGGGAAAGCGCACCAACCGCTCCAGTTCGAGGCCCATCTGGTCCGGCGACAGCACCCGGTCGGCGACCCCGGCGTCGATGGCCGACCGGGGCATGCCATCGTACTTGGCGGTCTCGGGGATCTGGACGAAGGTGATGGCGCCGACCGACTTGAGCGCACGCAACCCCCGGGTGCCGTCCGATCCGGTGCCGGACAGGATGATGCCGATGGCGTGCTCCTCGAACTGCTCCGCCATCGACTGAAACATCAGATTGACCGACGGCTTGGGCGAAACCTCGGGCGACGGATTGCTCAGGACGAAACGGCGGTTCTTGAAGACCAGATTCTTGCCTGGCGGAATGATGTAGATCACGTCCGGCCGGGGGAGTTCGCCATCGGTGATCTCGCGCACCGGCAGGCGGGTCTCACGCGCCAGGATGTCGGCCATCATGCTGCGATGGCTGGGCGACATGTGCTGGGCGACCACATAGACGCAGCCCAGATTGAGCGGCAGGCCGGCGACGAACTGACTGAGAGATTCCAGTCCGCCGGCCGAGGCGCCGATCCCGACCACATGGGGCCTGCGCTCGGGCGTCGGCTCCTCAATCCCGGTCCCGGCGGGTAAAGTCTCGTCCGGCGCAGGCGATTCAGTCGTTGTCCCGGTGGCTTCCGCAGCAACCGTCATCGTTTTTCCTCTTTCGCGATTTATCGCCATTCCGCCCGACAAACCTTCGACTTAAAAGTAGATCGCGGAATGTTAAACCAGTTTGCAAGCACTCCTAGTGTCGTTAAGGCTGACATATCGTCGTTGACAAAATCAAGTTTTATCGGGGTGGTCTGGGTCATTTGGAGGTGCGATCCAATGAATATGTCTGAGCTTAACGCCGCGACGGAAACCACTCCCGGCAAATCCGTTATCTCATCGTGAAAGACTGGGGCGCCGCGTCATGGGCGCTGATGGTTCGGCCACTGACCCAGCGTCGGCGATTGACATGGGATCGGTTGCCCTCAGCCCTTCTTAACGCTTGGCAGCAATCACTTCAGGGGGCGGATGTCGTGCGGAGTTGGTCGATGCTGGCTTTGCGTTTGTTCACGGCAGGTCCACGTCGAAAAGGTAACGGGCTTCATCATAGAGGCGCTTTGCCGCGTCGTGATAGTCTTCGGGAGAGGTGATCATATCCGAAACCGTGGATCGTCGCATCCAGTGGAAGAATATCCTACAAGCTTGTACGGCGGGCTGACGCTGCCGGCAAGTCGGATCGGTTGGTCGGGCCTTATACCGGCGTTGGCTCGCCACCAGCCGTCCCCTTCGCCCGGTCCTGCCGGCCCCCCATACCTTGTTGTAGGACTCCATGACCCAAGCGATCCGCATCCTGGTGGTGGAAGATGAGCCGCCTTTCCGCCGCCTGCTCCAGACCAGCCTGACCGCCGAGGGCTATCGGGTGATCGAGGCCGCCACGGGTCGGGAGGGGTTGGCCCGGCTGGGCGACAGCGCCCCGGAGCTGTGCGTGCTGGATCTGGGCCTGCCCGATCTCGATGGCATCGACCTGATCCAGCGATTCCGTCAGGTGTCGACGCTGCCCATCGTGGTCCTGTCGTCCCGCACCCGGGAGCAGACCAAGATCGATGCCCTGGATCTCGGCGCCGACGACTACATCACCAAGCCCTTTGCGATGGGTGAATTGATGGCCCGGTTGCGCACGGCGCTGCGCCACCGGCTTCAGGACCACGGGGCGCAACCGGTGCTGGAGATTCAAGGCCTGACCATTGACCTGATGCGCGGCCTGGTTTCCGTGGACGGGCGGCCGGTGCGGCTTTCGGCCACCGAGTACCGGCTGCTTCGGGCACTGGCGCTGAATGCCGGCAAGGTTCTGACCCACCGCCAGATCGTCGAAGCGGTTTGGGGACCGCGGATCGAGCACGATCCCCCGTATCTTCGGGTCTACATCCGGGCGCTCCGGCAAAAGCTGGAGCCGGAACCGGCCCGCCCGGTCTACCTGCTGACCGAACCCGGCGTCGGGTACCGACTGCGTCCACCCGACTGAGCGTTGGTGACGATGTCCCGGGATGCGGTTGCCGTCCGCGATAAATGAGTTGCAGACTGGTCGGCAAATGTCGTCATGATGCGGCGGTCTCCCGTGCCCCGGAAACCGTGTTGGAACGCGAACGATGGTGCTTGGTCGTGATGCCGGCAGCGACCGGACCTTGGGCTCGGTGCTGATCGTCGACGATACCCCCGAGAATCTGGCGGTACTGGCTCAAGTGCTGCGCGGACGTGGCTATCAGGTCCGGCCGGTGCTGACGGGCCGGGCGGCGTTGCAGGCTGCCGAGCGGGAGCCGCCGGACCTTGTGCTGCTCGACGTCTGGATGCCGGAGATGGACGGCTACGAAGTTTGCCGTCGGTTCAAGGCGTCCGGGTCGCTGAAGGCGATTCCCATCATCTTCATCAGTGCCGCGGTGGATACCGAGGTCAAGGTCAAGGCGTTTACCTCGGGCGGGGTCGATTTCATCGCCAAACCGTTTGAAGCCGAAGAGGTTCTGGCCCGGGTGCGAACGCATCTGGCGCTGGCCTTGGCGGAACGGGAACTGGAGCGCCGGCTGAACGAACGGACCGAAGAGGTGCGCCGGGCTTCGCTTTATGCTCGGGGTCTGATCGAAGCGACCCTGGATCCGCTGGTGACCATCAGTCCCGAGGGCCGGATCACCGATGTCAACCGCGCCACCGAGGAGGCCACGGGCCTGTCGCGGGAGGCGCTGATCGGGACCGATTTCGCCGAAACCTTCACCGATCCCGAGGCCGCCCGGGCCGGCTATCGGCGGGTGCTGGCCGAAGGCGCGGTTCGTGACTTTCCGTTGACCCTTCGCCGCCGCTGCGGCGGGACGATGGATGTCCTGTACAATGCCACGCTCTATCACGACCAGGCCGGTCAAGTCCAGGGCGTCCTGGCCGCCGCCCGCGACATCACCCAGCGCAAGCGGGCCGAAGAGGCGGTGCGGGCGTCGGAGCGCCGCTATCACCGGCTGTTCGAATCGGCCAAGGACGGCATTCTGGTGTTGGACCTGGAACGCGGTCAGGTGCTCGACGTCAATCCCGCGCTGATGGACTTGCTGGGCAGCCGCCGGGACGACGTGATCGGCCGGACGCTGGCCGGGCTCGAGGGCTTTGTGGGGGCGGACACCGGGGCGGCACTGTTCGACGAAGTGCGGCAGCGGGGGGAGGTTCACCGTCCGGACCTGCCGGTGACCACCCGGGATGGCCGGCAGCTTCGGATCGAGTTCGTCGGCAGTCGTTATCGGGTCGATCACGAACAGGTGATCCAGTGCAATGTGCGGGACATTACCGCACGGACATTGGCCGAAACCGCCTTGCGGCGGACCAATCGGGCCTTGAAGACGCTTACCGGCTGCAACGGTGTGCTGGTTCACGCCACCGATGAAGGCCAGTTGCTGGCGGAAATGTGCCGGATCATCGTCGAGACCGGCGGCTACCGGCGGGCCTGGATCGGCCTGTGGGACGACGCCGGACACACATTGCGGCCCCTTGGGGGCGCCGGCAGTCCCTGGGCCGACCACGACCTGGGCCGCGGACCGCTGGGCGAGGTGGTGCGGACCGGGACCTTCCAGGTGATGCGGGACGGCGCGCCGCCCGGCGACGGTTCGGTGCTGCTGTTGCCGCTGGCGTCGGCCGGCTGGGTGCTTGGGGTGCTGAGCATCCACAGCGCCGAAGTCCAGGCGTTTGATGAGGAAGAGATACGGTTGCTGGCTGAACTGGGCGAAGACCTTGGCTACGGCCTTTCGGCCTTGCGCACCCGGGCAAAACACAATCAGGCGTTACACCGTCTGGAAGCCAGCATGGAGGCGACGATCCAGGCGGTGGCCGGGACCTTGGAAATGCGGGATCCCTATACCGCCGGCCACCAGCACCGGGTGGGTGAACTGGCCATCGCCATTGCCCGGGAATTGGGCATGGCCGAGACCGAAATCCACGGTCTTTACCTGGCCAGTATCGTTCATGACCTGGGCAAGATTCGGATTCCGGCGGAAATCCTGTGCAAACCGGGCCGGCTGTTGCCCATCGAATATGAATTGATCAAAACCCATGCCGGCGCCGGGTTCGATCTGTTGAAGGCCGTCGATTTCCCCTGGCCGATCGCCCAGATCGTGGCCCAGCATCACGAACGCCTCGACGGCTCGGGCTATCCCCATGGCCTGGTCGGAGACCAGATTCTGCTTCATGCCCGGATCATGGCCGTGGCCGATGTGGTGGAGGCCATGGCCTCCCACCGTCCCTATCGCGCCGCCCTGGGCATCGCCGCGGCCCTGGCCGAGATCAAGGAGCACCAGGGCCGGCTCTATGACCCGCAGGCGGTTGCGGCCTGCCTGGGGCTGTTTCGCGACAACCGGTTCGTATTTCAGGTGACGCCGGGGGGCGGCGGGGCGTGATTACGCTGCGGGTTTCGGGTCCAGATAGGCGGCGATCTCAACCTCGTCCAGTTGATCCGGCAGCAGGAAGGCCTTGGCGTATTCCCGGTAGACCCCGGCGGTCAGAAACACCGCGAACAGTTCGTGGTCGATATGGTGGTTCTTGACCATGCCGGCCATGATCTTGATGGCTTCAGAGACCGTCTTGCGCTTTTTGTACGGGCGGTCGCGTGCCGTCAGCGCCTCGAAGATGTCGGCGATGGCCAGCAATCGGGCTGGGATGCTCATCTGGTCGCGGGTCAACCCTTTGGGGTAGCCGGTGCCGTCCATCTTTTCGTGATGACCGCCGGCCCATTCCGGCACCCGCTTGAGGGACCGGGGGAAGGGCAGCGACTCGAGCATGATGATGGTTTGGACCATGTGGTCGCTGATGTGGTATCGCTCCTCGGCGGTCAGCGTGCCGGCCCGGACCGAGAGATTGTAGAGTTCGCCAAGATTGAATTCGAGTGGCGGCTGCTTGATGGTGAAGCCCCAGGGATTGTCGGGAGCCAGCGGCGGCTTGTGGTGGGCGATCTGGTGTTCGGGTTTGTCAGCCAGAAGGTGTTCCACCGCCGGCACGGGGACTTTTCCAGTGCGCCGTCTGGCTTCTTCTTCGGACAACCCCAGGGTGTCGTCAAGGGTGCGTAACCACGTGATGCCGGCGATTCGCTTCAGCCGCTCCACCCCGGCCAGGTCCATGAACTCGCTGCCGATATTGCAGGTGGCGACGAAGGCGAAGTCATCGTCGAGTTCGCGGAACCGGGCGTCACGGGCGGCGGTCAGGGCGTCCCGATCACCGCCGTCCAGCATGGCCTTCAGGGTCGCGATCTCGACGTCGCGCTTGACCACCTCAAAGCGGGTCCGAATTTCGTGGATGCGATTATAGATGGTTTCGAGTTTGGTTGCCTTGTCGACCACGTATTCCGGCGTGGTCACCTTGCCGCAATCGTGGAGTCCGCTCGCCACAGACAGCTCGTACCACTCGTCATCGGACAGCCTGAAGTCGGCAAACGGACCGTCCCGGGACTCGTGGACGGCACGCGCCAGCATGGCGGCCAGTTGGGGAATCCGCCGGCAGTGACCGCCGGTATAGGGCGATTTGGCGTCGATCGCACCGGCGATCATCTCGATCAACGACTGAAACAGTTTCTTTTGAGCGGCGATCAACATCTGATTATCAAGCGCCACCGCAGCCTGACTGGCCAGCGCCTCGATCAGCGGCAGAATATCGCTTTCAAAGGGAATGACGCAGCCATCCGGAGCGCGCGCGTTGATGAGCTGGACCACCCCCACCACTTCGCCGCTATGGTTCTTCAGCGGCACGGTCAGGAACGATCGGGAGCGGTAGCCGGTCCGGGCGTCGAAGTCCCGGGTTCCCGAGAAGTCGAACATTTCCACGTCGTAGGCATCGGCAATGGCGATGGTGGTGCCCCGGAGCGCGGCGCTGGAGGAAATGTTGCGGTGATTGGGCTGACCATCGGGGCCGTACAGCGGGATCGGCGGAAACGGGATGGGCGCTCCGGTGGTGCCGCCCAAGGCGATTCCCAGGGTGTCGTTGCGCATGATTTCAAAGCGCAAGCCGCGGCCATCCTCGGTGGTCAGATAGATCGTGCCGCCGTCGGCCAGCGTGAACCCCTTGGCCTCCAGCAAAATCTTCTCGAGAAGTTGCCGGTGATCACGCATGGTGGACAGCGCGATCCCGGTATCGATCAGCCGGCGGTAACGGTCTTCACAGTTCTCCGGCGTTCCCGATTCCACTGCCTTTGTCATGGGGGTTGGGGCCTCGGCGCGGGACAAGGGGGACAGGGGGCGGGACGGTCCATCCCGTCGCACTGTGGCATGGGTGGTTCCGGACGGCAACCGCCGATGTTTCGGTTTGCCGCCGGCCGAGGTAACAATCCCTTGCCATTTTGTGTCTGATTGGTTACTTATTCCGGTCCAGTGGGTCGCCAGCCGCTTCGGGCCTACTACTTTAGGCCTGCTACTTTGGGATAGGGTCCAATGCCGCCTCTTTCCGACGAATTGACGCTGTTGCTTGTAACCTACGGCTACTGGTGCGTGGCAGTCATCATCGCGCTGGAAAGTTTGGGAATTCCCCTGCCCGGGGAAACCACTCTGGTGATGGCCGCGCTCTATGCCGCCGCGACCCACAATATGGACATCGTTCTGGTGGTTGTGGCCGCCTCGGCGGGAGCGGTGATCGGCGGCAATATGGGATTCTGGATCGGCCGCAATGTCGGCTATCCGCTGGTCCTGCGCCATGGCCGGGCGATCGGGTTGCATCCTGGCCGGCTTAAGCTTGGGCAGTACCTGTTCCAGTTGCATGGCGGCAAGGTGGTGTTCTTCGGGCGGTTCGTGGCGCTGCTGCGTATACTGGCGGCCTTCCTGGCCGGCACCAATCGGATGCCGTTCGCGCGCTTCTTTGTCTACAACCTGACTGGCGGCATTCTCTGGGCTGCGGTCTTCGGCTTCGGCGCTTATCTGCTGGGCGATCAGGTCCAACGGCTATTCGGGGGCGTCGGCGTGGTTGGTCTGGTCATAATCTTGGTGGTGGGAGTAATCGCCGCTACCCTGTTTTTGCACCGTCATGAAGCGAGGCTCCAACTTGAGGCCGAGCGGGCACTGCCGGATTAGGGCGGCGGTGAACGAATCCGCTGCCGCCGGCTTTGGATCACCCCCGACGTCCAGACCCTAAACCAGAGCTTTCTTGATGTTCAGGCCGCTGCTATGACGGGGTGGCGCCTGTCCCGATGATCCGGTTTCAGGATTTTTTATCGCCATGACCAGACCCGGCAATTCCGCAGCCAGTCGCGATCAGGCCTTTCTCTTTCACCCCTACACCAATCTCAAGCGTCACGAGCAGGTCGGCCCGTTGATCATCGAAAGCGGGCGGGGCGTCTACGTCACCGACGACAGCGGTCGCGACTATATCGAAGGCATGGCCGGGCTGTGGTGTCTGGCTTTGGGGTTCGGTGAAGAGCGGTTGGTGGCCGCCGCGACCCGGCAGATGCGGACCTTGCCCTATTACCATCTGTTCGGCCACAAGTCGCACCCGCCGGCCATTGATCTGGCCGAGCGTCTGGTGGTGCTGGCGCCCCCGTCGGCCGGCAAGTCGCCCTTATCCCGGGTGTTGTTCGCCAACTCCGGGTCCGAGGCCAACGATACCGCGATCAAACTGATCTGGTATTACCAGAACGCCCTTGGTCGTCCGGCCAAGAAAAAGATCATTTCACGGGTCAAGGCTTATCACGGGGTCACGGTGGCGACGGCCAGCCTGACCGGACTGCCCAACAATCACCGGGACTTTGACCTGCCTCTGGCCACCGTCCTTCATGCCGACTGTCCGCACCATTATCGTTTTGCCGAGCCGGGGGAGAGTGAAGAGGCCTACAGCGACCGCTTGGCGGCGGCCTTGGACCGCTTGATCGTGGCCGAGGGACCGGAGACCGTGGCCGCCATGTTCGTCGAACCGGTGATGGGCGCGGGCGGGGTGATCGTGCCGCCGGCGGGCTACTTCGAGAAAATCCAGGCGGTGCTGGCCCGCCACGACGTCTTGCTGGTGGTTGACGAGGTGATCTGCGGCTTTGGGCGCACCGGCAACCTGTGGGGCAGCGAAACCTATGGTCTTGCTCCGGATATTCTCACCACCGCCAAGGCCCTGTCGTCGGCTTACCTGCCGATCAGTGCCACCCTGGTTTCAGAGGCGATCTACCAGGCGTGCGTCGCCCAGTCCGAGAAGATCGGCGTGTTCAGCCACGGTTACACCTATTCAGCCCATCCGGTATGCGCCGCGGTGGCCCTCGAAGCCCTGAACCTTTACCAGGAATACGATATTGTCGGCCATGTCCGCCGGGTGTCGCCGCGACTCCAGGATGGCTTGCGCCGCCTTGCCGATCACCCGCTGGTGGGGGAGGTTCGCGGCGTGGGCCTGGTCGCCGGGGTGGAACTGGTGGCGGACAAAGCCACCCGGACCCCCTTTGCCCCGGCCCTGGGCTTGGGTCAGCGGGTTCAGCAATTGGCCCAGGACCATGGCCTGATCCTCCGCGCCATGGGCGATACGCTGGCCTTGGCGCCGCCGCTGGTGATCACCCGGGCCGAAATCGACGAAGTCGTCGCCCGCTTCGGTCGGGCGCTTGACGCGGCACTGCCGGTGGCGGCCGAATTGGGCTGGTCGGGCTCGTCTCGCTTTACCCCGGCCGTGACGGCGTGGTAACTCTGACGGTTCAGGGCTCGAGACCTGCGCGCCGGGGGTGGCGGCTGCCGACCCGGCCGGAGGGCTGACGGATGACACCGCAAGAACTGGCTGCAATCCTGCAAAAGCACGACCGCTGGGTCAGGAAGAAGACCGGCGGCAGTCGGGCGATGCTGGCCATGGCCAACCTTGAAGGCGCCAATCTGTCCAAGGCCAATCTGAAATCCGCCAAGCTGTCCGGAGCCAATCTGCGTGACGCCGACCTCAGTCAGGCCAACCTGGAACAGGCGGACCTGTTTGCGGCGATTCTGACCAAGGCCGACCTCAGCTCGGCCAACCTGTTTCGCGCCGACCTGCGCGGCGCGCATCTGCGCGGGGCGAAGCTGAAGCTGGCGGTGATGCGCGAAGCCGACCTTCGGGGCGGGGCGTTGATGAGCGGCAGCAGCGGTGACGGCGTTAATTTTCTGCGTTCGGACCTGAGCGGCACCGACCTGGACGAAGTGACGCTGGTGGACGCCAACCTGACCGGCGCCGACCTGACCGATTGTTCCATGATGGGCGCCGACTGCCAGGGCGCGTTGATGTCCGGCGTCAGCCTGGTCCGGGCCATCCTCAAGAATGCCAACATGACCAACGCCGACTTGCGCGGGGCCAATTTTAGCGGCGCCAACCTGACCGGCGCCCAGTTGCGGAACGCCAATCTCAGCGAGGCGGTGTTGGCCGGGGCCAATCTCCGGAGCGCCAATCTGGCCGGGGCCAATCTCGAGGGCGCGGATCTGGCCGGGGCCGACACCACCGGCGCCAACCTGGCCCGCACCCTGGATAATTTCTCGGCCAAGGTGCAGGACAAGCTGAACCAGCATTTCCTCTGGATCAGCAGCGGCGGCGCCGCGGGGAGCCGGGCCGACCTCAGCGGCCTGGACCTGTCGCGGATCAATCTGTGCGGCGTCAATCTCAGCGGCGCCAATCTGGTCGGGGTCAACCTGACCGGCGCCCGCCTGTGCGATTCCCTGCTGATCATGTGCGATATTTCCGGCGCCCAACTGTCCGAGGCCGACTTCACCAACGCCATTCTCGACGGCGCCAATCTGCAAGGGTCGAACGCCACCCGGATCAAATTGGATGGCGCGGGGCTCGCCTGGGTGGATGTCAAGGGCCATGATGGCCGGGCGACCGGCCGGCTGTGGCGCGCGAATTTGACCCAGTGCCGGCTGGTCGAGGCGTCCATGGTGCGCACCAATCTGCGCGGCGCCAACCTCACCAGGACCGACTTGACCGGCGCGAACCTGCGCGGCGCGATTCTGAACGACGCCAAGATCGTGGATACCGTGTTCACCGGCGCCGACTTGAGCGGCGCCAGTTTGCCGGACCATTAGCGCGTTTTTTCGAACACGTTGAATCGCCCCCCGGGCGCGCGGGCGCCTCGCCCGCAGCGGCAGCTTGACCGGCCGGCGCGACGATGGGTAGAAGTTGATACCGTCGCGAGACGAGGGACCAGGCCCGGGCAGGATGCTGCACCGGGCTTTTTTTCGTGGCCACACGACGCCCACGGGTTCCCGCTCGCCAACTCCTCGTCCCTTGGGATACCGAGCCATGGCCATCGACTCTCTGCCCCCAGACCTTCAACCGCTCATTCAAAACAGATACCTTTATCACGCCTTTAAGGACGGTCTTCAGTCCAAGTTGGGTTTCCGGGCGATCGCCGACCGCGAACCGTTCGCCATCGGCATCGGCGAAACCGTCACCAAGACCCGCGCGGGGCCGCTGGCCCCAAGCGTCACGCCCCTTGACCCGTCCAGCAATCAGGCACTGGATTAATTATATTGGAGAAGTGCGCGATAAAGGAGTCACTGACTATCGCTGCCTGTCCAAGACTCTCTCCCTTACCAAGATCAGTGAGGATGAATATCATCTGACCGTGGCCCCTCGTGATCTCGATCTCATTGTCAGATGTCTGGAAACCGCCCTTCAGGTGATTGAGAATTGGGAATTCCACATTATTCTTGGGGCTTTTCCGGATCAAGTCAGGGTGTTGCTGAAGCAGTTTCGGAGCGTTCTCTGACCGCCACGGCAATCGACGGAATCCGAGAATTCAACAACCTAGACAGGACAAAACCATGAACATCACAAAATACAGTGACGGTACCTTCAAAATCATTTTGACTGATGACGACCGGTCGGGCATATATGGGTGCATTTGGCAGACGCGAGGGCGATTATCCGATCCAGAATGCCTGAAACGGATCGGTGTTGACAGGAACTACCTGATCAGCATTGTCGATTATATTGGAGAAGTGCGCGATAAAGGAGTCACTGACTATCACTGTCCGTCCAAAACCTTCTCCCTCACCAAGATCAGTGAGAATGAATATCATCTGACCGTGGCCCCTCGTGATCTCGATCTCATTGTCAGATGTCTCGAAACCGCCCTTAAGGTGATTCCGAAATGGGAATTCCATATTTATCTTGGGGCTTTTCCGGATCAGGTCAGGGTGTTGCTGAAGCAGTTTCGGAGCGTTCTCTGACCGCCACGGCAACCGCCTGGCCTTACCTCGCATCATCCGATGCGACCCCAGATGTGAGCCGCCCGTTTCAGACGGCGTTGGGCCGCGCGCTGCCCGGCATCGGGTCGGGAGGCGTCATTCGTCACTGCACCGGAACCGTACCGGTGGCGGTCACGGTGGTCGGGAGGGTTGGCGAACCCCAGAGGCCCAGGAACGTGAACGGGTAAGACAGCCCGATGGTCATGAAGGTGTTGTCGCCCACCACGCTGGTGCTGGTGGTCACCGACACCAGGGTCGGATCCAGGCCCGGGACCGCCGCTTGCACCTGGGCCGGGATGGCCGCCTCGGTGACGGCGATGTTTTGGTTGGTGTTGGCGTAGACATATTGACTGGCCGTATCAAGGGCCGATTGCAGCGTTTGCTGATACCACAGATACTGCCCGAAACCGATGATGGCGAAGATGAACAGAAGCAATGGCGTCAGCACCAGGCCGAACTCCACGCTGGTGTTGCCCGCTCGGCCCAAGAACCCAGAGCCCGGCATCGCCATGTCCTTTCATGAGGTTCGGACGGTGACGGACGCACTCAAGGTCCGTGGCGCCGACGAGAAAAAGGTCAGGAACGACGTGTAGGTATAGGTCGCCGACACCGTCAGGTAAGTGCCGACCTTGCTGCCGTCGGTACAGGTGCCGCCGGTACAGGCAACGGTGCCGCCGTTGGCGCACAAGCAGGACGAAACCGGGGTCGGAACCACCAGGCCGGCCAAACTGGAATTGCCCTGAATGGCGGCGGTGATGCCGGTGTAGTTGGCGGCTTCGCCGGTGCCGGTGGCGTATTGGGCGCCCGCCCGGACGGCTCCATGGAGCTGCGCGTCGTAGTAAATTTCAAGACCGTAATCCACCGTTCCCATCAACAAGGTGATAAAAATCGGGGAAATCAGCGCAAATTCCACCGCGGCATTGCCTGATTTGCCGATACTTGTCCTGATGTTCATGATCATCGGCTCCTATTCGACCAATTCGATGATCGGTGTAACGTGCTGACCGACCATAAACGGGGTCGTTCCGATGCCCGTACAATTTGTCCCAAGCGTTGCATTGTTCGAAAGCAGCACCCGGCGGGCGATCAATTGCAGGCAGCTATTGGCACCACTGATGGCGTTATTCTCCATGTCGAGAATTTGTGTTCGAAAATAGATCGCACCGATGATCGACAGGGTCGCGTTGTTGGAGAACGACTGAACCTTGGTCGCCAGCCCGTTGGGGTCGCCCAGCAGCGCGAGGCCGGCATACGGTCCGGTGGTCGGGGCCGTGATCGACAGGGTGGCGTTGTTGGAAATGGTGATGGCGTAACTGGCGGCGCCGCTGCCGACGAACACCAAGGTGGTGCCGCTGGTCCCGATGACGGATGCATTGTTGCCGACACTGAATTGTGTCTTGAAGTAGTAGGTGCCGGGATACAGCGTGATCCAGATGTTGTTGGCCACATTCAAGCCGTTGTAGCAGCCCGGATGGATCTGGAGATAAAGGTTGTTGCTGTAAGTTAATGCCGCGGTGGAACAGGTGTTGGCGGCGATGCTGATGTCGATGGCTTTGGCCGAACTGCTGCCGTTGCCGCCGGCGATGGTCGGAGCCGCGGTGGCCGTGGGGGCGGTCACGGTGATCGCGGCATAGGGGTCGGTGGCCAGGGTGGCATTGGTAATTTTGGTGGTGATCTTGGCGTTGTTGTCGAGTTTGATCAAACCGGCTGCCGCACCGCTTGAATTGATCCGGGCATTATTGGCCAGATAAAGGCTCGAGATGTCGTTGTCATTGATACCGGCGCCACACTGATCATCAATCGACGGACTGCATCCGGGGTACGAGCCATAGGTGGTCGCATCCAGTGTGCAGGTGGCGGACCCGGGGCCCTGACAGTTGGAATTGGACATGACCGGGCAGTTGATCTTGGCGTTGTTGTTCAGTGTCACCGTATAGGCGGCGTTATTGTCGAGACCCAGCACGCAGCCGACGGTTCCGCCGGAATCCTGGGAGGTGAAGGCGGCCCGACCCGTGGCGCTGATGGTGATGGTGCCGTTGGGGTTGGTGCTCATGACCAGGGCCGCCAACAAGGGGGTAATGGTGGTCTGGGCCGTCACCTGAACGCCGTTATCAGTATTCGGCGAGGACGCGGTGCGGAAGGTGGTGGGGGTGTTAAGCGTGCAATTTTCAGAGGTGTTGCAGTTGTTCAGTGTGCCTTCCAGCGTCACTGCGGCGGCAAGTTTGCCGGTTGCCGCCGCAAGCTCGCGGTCTCCGGCCATCGCGGCGGCATCGGCAACGCCCTGCATCCTGGCTTTGATCATGTACCACAGGCCGACTTCGACGGCCAACGCCACGAAACCGATCAGCACCGGCGCAATCAGGGCAAAAATAATCGCCACGGCGCCGCGCCGATTGCGGAGCAGACCGGGTCGGCCTGTCATTCCCTGTGCCATGATTGCGCCTCTTCATCATAGGCCCGGCCGACGATCGGGTCGGACGATTGATGGTGGCATCATGGTCCGGGCGGGGGGCCGATGCAGTGATGGCGGTCACGAGTCTGCGCACCCGTGACCATCAAGGGGGCAGCCCTTGGGTGGGGAATCGGGGCCAAAGCCGCCAATCCGGGACACGGCCCCGCCGGTGCGTCAACCCCGCCGGGGCCCTTACAGCGGGGGCTCGCCTTCGTGAGGGACCAACTGGCCGATGTAATAAAAGATGCAGCCTTCGCTGCCAAGCCGGGTCATGTTGCCGGTGTACCAATTTCCTTCCGGGTCCCGCACCCGGAAGACCAACAACACCGTATCGGCATTGAAATTATAGCCGTCCTGTTCTTCTTCACGGCCGGTCATGATCGCTTTAATAGTTTCTTGGGTTAACGTTATCTTTTTATCATCGATGGTTAACTCTTCGCTGCGGTCATATTGGCAGTCCTTGAAGCGGTCTGCCTTGCGCGGACGGGGCTTTTGCTTTGGCTTTTGATTGTGTGAGATTTCGCCGCCGGCATGAATTTCGTTGGCTTTGGCCGGCGCCGCGTCTTCCGCGCCGGCCACCCGTGTTCCGCAGGTAACCAGCAGCGACGTCAAAAGTACTATGACGAGAGGAGACTTGCGTCCCATTGTTGGCTTCCGTCCATCCTGGTCGTCGCCCGGGCTCACAGATTGGATGTCGTGGGGGCTTTGTCAACCCGATCCGCTGCGTCAGCCCGATCCGCTACGTCGGCCCGATCGGGGAAGCGATCGCCGCGCTCGGGCCGCGACGGCCACGGCGACCGCGCCCCCCAAAGGCGCGCCCAATCCTGACAAGCCGGGACCACAATCGATGGTATCACTGGGAACGGTTGTGTGCTAAGCGCATATTTGGTGTCGACGCGGGTTATTTCAAAGCGGATTGGGTCCGACCATCGCCGTAGTCCAGGGCCGATCGGAGTCCGGAGGGGCAGGGAGGGACGTTGAGATGCGAACGACGACTGCGTGGGTATTGGCCGGGGCCGCCTGTAGCGTCCTGACCGGGGGCGCGGGCGGGTCGGCGGTGGCCCAGAACACCGTGATCCTGCGCGAAAATCCTACCGATTGCGAGGTGGCGGCGGCACTGGGGGTCAACCGGCCCGGGTGTCCGCCCTTGGGTCAGATGCCGGCTCCGGTCCGGCCGACCGCGACTCGTGGCCTGGCCATCGGCACCACCGATCAGATGCCCGAACCGCCGCCGCTGCCGCCCGCCGCGCCGCCGCTGCCGGTGGCATCCACGCCCGCGCCCGTCGCGCCCAAACCGGCGCCGGTTGTCGAGGCTTCGCCCCCGGCCTTTTCCGCGTGGGGGCGACAGCGCCCGGTTGCAGCTCCAGCGTACAAGGCCAGCTTTGAGATCACGTTCGAATTCGGCTCGGCCCGGTTGATGGACGGCAGCGATCTGGTGCTCAATCAGATCGGGGCCGCCATGACCGCTCCCGACGCCAGCGACGTTCGGTTCCGCATCGTCGGCCATACCGACGCCGTGGGCTCGGCCGCCAAGAATCAAAGGCTGTCCGAAGCCCGGGCCGATGCCGTGAAGGGGTACCTGATCCAGCGATTCGGCATCGAGGCGGCCCGGCTCGAGGCGTCGGGACGGGGAGCCCACGACCTGCTCAACCCGAATGATCCCACCGCCGCCGAAAATCGGCGGGTCGAAATCACCAACCTCGGCCGTTAAGGCGCCGGGGCCCCCGCCGACCCGCCGGTCGCGCCATCGTGGGGACGCGAGCAGCGATGGGATCCATCGCCAAACCGTTTCGGCCATGTTAGGAGTGGCGCGAGAGGCGCCCGGTGTGAGCGCGACGCGCTCGGGGCGCGGCCGGTACCGTACCAGGGGAGAGGTTGGATCATGATCAATGCGGTAGAACGTGCCTTCGACATTGCCCGCGCCGAGCAGGTGGCCAAGAACCACTATCTGGATGTGGCGTGGAAGTTCGCGCGGGAGGCTATCGGAACCAAGGGGCCATACGAGCCGACAACGACTCTCGGTGATCTCAAGCAGGCGCGCGAGACGTTCGAGGAGTTGTCTAAGGCCAGCCTGCTGGCCGATCGCAATCAGCGCGAATCGGATTAGCTGCCGCTGCCGGCGTTCGCCATTCCCCTCCGGTGTCGTCATCCTTTCTGCGCTGGTCTGATCTGCCGGCTTGGGCCTGATGTGTCCCTTGCTCTCGGGCCGCGGATCGTTCTTGGTGACGGCCGATACCGATCCATTGTTTTTCGGGAGCCTTAGCCACGCCATGATCCCTTATAACGCCCCCATCGCCGATATGCGATTCGTCCTGAACCGGGTGGTCGGCCTCGACCGCATTGCGGCGCTGCCCGGATACGACGCGGCTTCGCCAGACATGGTGGAAACGATCCTGGAGGAGGCCAGCAAGTTCGCGGCCGGTGTGCTGGCGCCGATCAACCATATCGGCGATCACGAAGGCTCGGTGCTTGAAAACGGGATGGTGCGCCAACCCGAGAGCTTCCGGCAGGCCTACCGCCAATATGTCGACGCCGGCTGGAACAGCGTACCGTTTGATCCCGAATTCGGCGGCCAGGGCTTGCCGTGGGCGCTGGCGTTTGCGGTTCAGGAAATGTGGCAGGCGGCCAACATGGCGTTCGGTCTGTGCCCGATGCTGAATCAGGGGGCGGTGGACCTGCTGAGCGAACATGGCAGCCCGGAACAGAAGGAAATCTATCTCGCCAAAATGATCTCGGGCGAGTGGACCGGCTCCATGGACCTGACCGAGCCCCAGGCCGGCTCGGACCTGGGCACGGTGCGGTGCAAGGCGGTCCAGGACGGTGACGTCTACCGGATCACCGGCCAGAAAATCTTCATCACCTACGGCGATCACGATCAGTCCGAGAATGTCATCCATCTGGTGTTGGCCCGCCTGCCGGACGCACCGGCGGGGTCCAAGGGCATCTCGTTGTTCATCGTGCCCAAATTCCTGGTCGGGCCCGACGGCGCGCTGGGGGACCGCAACGACGTGCGCTGTGCCGGCATCGAGCATAAACTCGGCATCAAGGCCAGCCCGACGGCGGTGCTGAGCTATGGCGAACGGGACGGCGCCATCGGTTTCCTGGTCGGCGAGCCCAATCGCGGCCTGGAATATATGTTCGCCATGATGAACAATGCCCGGCTGAGCGTCGGTCTTCAGGGCGTCGCGATTGCCGAGCGGGCTTATCAACAGGCCCGGGATTATGCCAAGGTTCGGGTTCAAAGCCGCGATCTGAGCAACCCCAAGAAGCCGCCGGTGACGATCATTCATCATCCCGACGTGCGGCGCATGCTGTTGACCATGAAGGCGCAGACCGAGGCCGGGCGGATTCTGGCCTACGAAGCCGCCGGGGCGTTTGACGTGGCCCAGCGTCATCCGGACCCGGAGGTTGCCGCCGCCGCCCGGGCCCGACTGGAACTGTTGACGCCGGTGGTCAAGGGTTGGTGTACCGATATGGGGTGCGAGGTTGCCTCGATCGGCATCCAGGTGCATGGCGGCATGGGGTTCATCGAGGAAACCGGGGCCGCGCAGCATTACCGCGATGCCCGCATCGCACCGATTTACGAAGGCACCAACGGCATCCAGGCCAACGACTTGGTGTTCCGCAAACTCGGCCGCGACCGGGGCGCCGCGGTGCAGGCGTTCCTGGCCGAAGCCAGGGCGATTGCCGCCGACATCGGCGAACGGCCGGGCGACGACCTTGCGGCCATTGCCGGGGGGCTCACCGCCGGGTTGATTGTGCTGGAAACGGCGACCGAATGGCTGGTCGAAACCCTGAAACCCGATCCGGTGGCGGCGGCCTCCGGCGCCGCCCACTATCTGCGCATGTTCGGTCTGGTGGCGGGTGGCGTGGGGTTGGCCAAGGCGGCGGCGGCGGCCGATCAGGATCTGCGGCAACGCGGGGCCGATGTTGATTTCCTGACCGGCAAGCTGATCACGGCGCGGTTTTTTGCCGAGCATCTGCTGCCCCAGGCCGCCGGGTTGCTGACGCCGATCACCCACGGGCATCGGGCGGTGATGGCGTTGACCGAAGAGCAGTTCTGAGCCGAACCACCAGGGCCGAGGGGGAATCCCCTCGGCAACCCGTGTGACCGTCAGAAGGACCCCGGTATGAGGTGGAAAGCCCTTAACCTCCCAAGCTGGGGTCGGACCGTTTCCGCCGATTGCCTGGCGGCCCGGCCGGAGCGCGTGTCCGAGGCGGTGGCGGCCATGGCCGATGTCGATGCCGCCGGTCTTGGTCTCCTCGCGTACGGCGCCGGCACCAGTTACGGCGATGTCGCCCTTAACCCCGGCGGCCGGGCGTTGCTGACCCAGCGGCTGAACCGCCTGCTGGCTTTTGACCCGGCCACCGGCGACGTGGTGGCGGAATCCGGCGTGACCATTCGGGACCTGCTTCGGGTATTTCTGCCCCGGGGCTACCTGATGCCGGTGTCGCCCGGAACCGCCTTCGTCACGGTGGGCGGCGCGGTGGCCAATGACGTTCACGGCAAAAACCACGAGAGTGTGGGCAGCTTCTGTAACCATGTGCGCTGGCTGGAACTGCTGCTGCCGTCGGGTGAAATCGTCCGCACCGGCCCCGACCAACGGCCGGAGCTGTTCCGGGCCACGGCGGGCGGGATCGGTCTGACCGGTGTGATTCTGGCGGTGTGTCTGCGGTTGATGGCGGTGCGGTCCAACGGCGTGACGGTGACCGAGCGGCGGATTGCCGATCTGGACGGCTTTCTGGCGGCGCTGGACGCGGCCGAACCGGGCGCGCATTCGGTGGGGTGGATCGACGCCCTGTCCGGCGGGCGGGCGCTGGGACGCGGGGTGCTCCAGGTCGGCCGGCTTGCCGCCGAGTCTGTGCCGCCGCCGTCGGCGCGCACCTTGAGCCTGCCGGTGGATTTGCCGGGTTTCGTCCTCAATCCCCTGACCGTGGCGGCGTTTAACGCCGCCTACTGGCGGCGGGTGCCAGCGGCGGGGCGCGAACGGCTGCTGGCTTATGAAACCTTTTCCTATCCGTTGGACGCGATTCTTCGCTGGAATCGGTTGTATGGCCGGGGCGGGTTCCATCAGTTCCAGTGCGTGGTTCCCGTCGCCGAGGGGCCGGTGGCGCTTCGGCGACTGTTGGAGGAGGCGTCCCGGGCGCGGGCCGCTTCGTTCCTGGCGGTGCTGAAACGGCTTGGCGATGGCCGCGCCGGCTTCCTGTCGTTTCCCCGGGCCGGCTACACGCTGGCCATGGACTTTCCGCACCGGGCGGGTACCCCGGCTCTGTTGGGCCGGCTTGAGCGGGTGGTTCGGGAGCATGGCGGTCGCATCTACCTGGCCAAGGACAGCGCGCTGTCACCCGAAGGGTTCGCCGAGATGTATCCCGAGCTGGATCGTTTCCGGGCGGTGCTGGCCGAGGTGGACCCGGCCGGCCGGATGAACTCGGCGCTGGCGCGCCGCCTGAGCGTGCGGAGGGTGGCATGAGCGGAGGCGGGATTGAGTTAAACGGCGGAGGCGGGATTGAGTTAAACGGCGGAGGCGGGATTGAGTTAAACGGCGGAGGCGGGATTGAGTTAAACGGCGGAGGCGGGATTGAGTTAAACGGCGGAGGCGAGACTTGGCTGATCCTGGGGGCGTCTTCGGCGCTGGCGCGGGCGTTTGCCCTGGCTGCCGGCGAGCGGGGGGCCGCCGTCCTGTTGGCCGGCCGTGACCGGGAGGACCTGGAGCGCACCGCCGCCGATGTCAGGCTCCGCACCGGAGTCCGGGCCGGGGTGGTGCCGTTCGATGCCCTCGATGTGGCCAGCCACGACGCGACCGTGGCCGGTTGCCGGGGACAGGCGGACAGTCTGAGTGTTTTTCTGGCGTTTGGTCTGATGCTGCCCCAGGACCGTTGCGAAGAGTCGTTCGATGCCGCTCGCCGGACCATCGAAACCAATTATCTGGGCGCCGTGTCGATTCTGTCCCGGTTGGCCCCGGTGCTGGAAGCCCAGGGCCGGGGCCGGGTGGTCGTGATCGGTTCGGTGGCGGGCGATCGGGGCCGGCTCAGGAATTACGTCTATGGCTCGGCCAAGGCGGGGCTGCATGCCTTTGTTCAAGGGCTGCGCGCCCGGTTGTGGCGCGCGGGGGTGTCGGTGCTGACGGTCAAACCGGGTTTCGTCGATACCGCCATGACCTGGGGTTTGCCCGGCCTGTTCCTGGTGGCGGAACCCGCGGCGGTGGTCCGCTCGGTGTTCCGCCAGCTCGATCGGGGTCGGGAGGTGGCTTATGTGCCGGCCTTCTGGCTGCCGGTGATGCTGATCCTCCGCCACATTCCCGAGTTCTTGTTCAAGCGTTTGAACGTCTGAGTGCGGTGCGGCTAAAGGCGGGCCTGCCCAGGGATTCGGCCCCCGTGACTTCCACCAGGACCATGATGGCCCGGCGTCGGCTTTAACGCCCCGCGGGCGCGTCGTCCTCTTCGCTCACCGGTTCCAACCAGTCGGCGGCCCGGCCGTCGATCTGTTCCTGAATCGCCAGGTGGGTCATGGCCGTCGTTACCCCCGCCCCGTGCCAGTGCTGCTCTCCCGGCGGAATCCAGACCACATCCCCGGGCCGGATTTCTTCGACCGGGCCGCCCCGTCGTTGCACCCGGCCGCATCCGAAGGTCACGACCAGGGTCTGGCCGAGCGGGTGGGTGTGCCAGGCGGTGCGGGCGCCGGGCTCGAAGGTCACGTTGACGCCGAGCGCCCGTGCGGGGGCGTGGGCCTCGAACACGGGGTCAACACGCACCACCCCTGTGAAGTAATCGGCAGGCCCCTTGCCGGATGGTGTTGAGCCACTTCGTTTGATGTCCATGTTGTGGAGTCCTTGATGTCGCGGGGCGGTTTCCCGCCCGTTGGCTTGGCGTGGGTTTCCCGCCCGTCGGCTTGGCGTAGGGTTTCCCGCCCGTCGGCTCAGCGATTGGTCATCTGTTCCAGGTGTTCGGGGTATCGGTCCCCTTGGACCGTCATCCCCGAGGCGGCGGCTTCGATCTCGCCGAGGTCGTCGGGGGTCAGGTCGACGGCCGTCGCCCGGATGTTCTCGTCCAGGCGCGCGGGCTTGGTGGTGCCGGGGATGGGCACGATCCACGGCTTCCGGGCCAGCAGCCAGGCCAGCGCGATTTGGGCGGGCGTCGCCGCCTTCCGGTCTCCGATCCGGCCCAGCAGATCGACCAGGGCTTGGTTGGCCTTCCGGGCTTCAGGGGTGAAGCGGGGCAGGGTGCTGCGGAAGTCCGTCTGGTCGAAGGTCGTGTGCTCGTCGATCCGGCCGGTCAGAAAGCCCTTGCCCAGCGGGCTGTACGGAACGAAGCCGATCCCGAGTTCCTCGAGGGTCGGCAGAATTTCGGCTTCGGGACGCCGCCACCACAGGGAGTATTCGCTCTGGAGCGCGGTGACGGGCTGGACGGCGTGAGCGCGTCGGATGGTTTGCACCGCCGCTTCGGACAGGCCGAAATGCCTGACCTTGCCGTCGCGGATCAGGTCCTTGACCGCGCCCGCCACGTCTTCGATCGGCACGTCCGGGTCGACCCGGTGCTGGTAGAACAGGTCGATGGTGTCGATCCTGAGCCGCTTGAGCGAAGCCTCGGCGACCTGCCTGATGTGTTCCGGCCGACTGTTCAGGCCCAACCACTTCTGCTTGCCCTCGGGATCCAGCTTGAATCCGAACTTGGTGGCGATCACCACCTGATCGCGGACGGGCGCCAGCGCCTCGCCGACCAGATCTTCGTTGGTGAACGGGCCGTAGACCTCCGCCGTATCGAAAAAGGTTATGCCACGGTCGACGGCCGACCGGAGCAGCGCGATCATCTCCTGTCGGTCGGCGGCCGGACCGTAGGAAAAACTCATGCCCATGCAGCCGAGTCCGAGCGCCGAGACCTCCAGGCCGCTGTTGCCAAGTTTACGCATCCGCATCATGTCTTCCTCCGCGTGGGGGGGCGGTGTGGCCACCCTTGGTGCCCGATCCGGGAGAGTTTATGAGATGCCGCGGCATGCGATTAGACGGTATTGTGCGCATGGACCTATGAATGAGATTCATGAATGTCGCGGACCAATGTCAACGACCTGCTGGCCTTCCTGGCCGTCGCGAGAGAAGGCAGTTTCACCAGGGCGGCGGCGAAGCTCGGCATTTCCCAGTCGGCGCTCAGCCACACCATCCGTGGCCTCGAAGTGCGGCTGGGGGTTCGGCTGCTGACCCGCACCACGCGCAGCGTTGCGCCGACCGACGCGGGCGAACGCCTGCTGCGCACCGTGGGGCCGCGTTTCGACGAGATCGATGCCGAGTTGGCGGCTCTGAGCGACCTGCGCGACAAACCCGCGGGTAACATCCGCATCACCACGGGCGAGCACGCCGCCGACACCATCCTGTGGCCGGCCTTGGTCAGGCTGCTGCCGGAGTACCCGGACATCCGGGTGGAGCTGGCCATCGACTACGGTCTGACCGACATCGTCACCCAGCGTTACGACGCCGGCGTCCGTTTCGGTGAAAGTCTCGACAAGGACATGGTGGCGGTGCGCATCGGTCCCGACATGCGGATGGCGGTTGTCGGGGCGCCCCGATACTTCGCGACACGGCTATTGCCGAAGACGCCCCAGGACCTCACCGCCCACGACTGCCTCAATCTGCGCCTGCCGACCTACGGCGGGCTTTATGCCTGGGAATTCGAGCAGGCCGGGCGCGCGCTGAAAGTGCGGGTCGACGGGCGGTTGGTGTTCAACAGCGTCACCCCGATCCTCAAAGCGGCCGTGGCGGGCTTCGGGCTGGCCTATTTGCCCGAGGATCTGGTGGCGACGCAGGTCGGCGACGGCACCCTCGTCCGGTCGCTGGCGGACTGGTGCCAGCCCTTTTCCGGCTACCACCTTTATTACCCGAGCCGCCGCCAGCCCACCTCGGCGTTCGCGGTGCTGGTGGACGCGCTGCGTTATCGCGGTTCGACTCCGTCCTGAGCCCGCCGGCGGCTTCGGCGCCCTCTGCGCTTTGCTGTTGCCACGAACATCGGATGGGAGCGCGGGCGTCTCGCCCGCCTCATTTGCGGCCGGGACGGCCGCGCTCCAGACTCCGATCCCATACGTTGACGTGGCCGCTAGTGTTCCGACTCCAACGGACCATTCCGACCCTGTTGGGCCGGAACACTAGCCTGTTCAATGGGTTGTGTTGTGCCCTCGACACGATCGTCAGGAACGAAGCGTCTCGTTCACAACACTAGAACGGCAGCATCCGGCCCAGAATGCCGTCGCGCTTGATGACGGCATGCTGAAGGGTCGCCAGCACATGGAGAGCGACCAGGCCGTAGAGCGCCCACTGTCCGGCATCGTGCAGCAGGCTGCCGAGATGGGCCAGGCTCCGGTCGACCGGCACCAGGGCCGGCACCGGCACCACCCCGAACAGCACCACCGGATGGCCCCCGGCCGCGGAGATCAGGTAACCGCTGATCGGCATCGCGAACAGCAGCAGGTAGAGCAAGCCATGGGCGGTATGGACCAGGATCGCGTCCAGGCGCTTGAAATCGCCGGGCAGGGACGGTGGCGGACTGAGGTGCCGCCAGATCACGCGCAGGACACTCAAGACCAGGATGGTGATGCCGATCGACTTGTGAAGGGTGTACCAGCCTTCACGCGTCGGGTCGGTCTTTTCCAGCGTCGTCATGTACCAGGCGATCGGGACCACGGCGAACATCAACGCCGCCGAAACCCAATGGAACGCCTGCGCGGCCGCGGTGTAGCGGTTCGCGCCGATGGCGGTTGTCTCATCTGACATCTTGTGTCCCCACTCTGGTCGCAAGGTCAGGCGGTGGCCAGGCGCTCGATATCGCGTCCGGCCGATTCAAGGGCTTGGGCCAGGGCTTGCGGCCCCATGGCCACGCCCTCGGCCCGGACGAAGGCAATATCGGTGATTCCGACGAAACCCATCACCGCCTTGAGATACGCTTCCTGGTGATCGAGGGCGGTTTCCATCGGCGTTCCGGCATAGCGCCCGCCGCGCGCCGAGGCGACGATCACCTTGCGCCCGCCGGCCAGGCCGACCGGCCCCTTTTCGGTATAGCGGAACGTCCGCCCGGCCTGGCAGATGCGGTCGATCCAGACCTTAAGCTGGGTCGGAATGGCGAAATTGTACATGGGGGCGCCGATGACCAGCACGTCGGCAGCCAGGAATTCATCGACCAGGGCGTCGGTCAGGGCGAGTTCACCCTGCTGATGGGGATTGAGGTTCTCGAGATTGCGGTACTTCACGACCTGCATCAGTTCGCCGCTCAGGTGTTCGGGCGGCGCGGTCGCCAGATCACGGTAAACCACGGTCGTCTGGGGACGGGCGGCGGTCCAGGCCTTGACAAAATTGGCGGTGAGTTGTCGCGTTACCGAAGCGGTTCCAAGCGGGCTGGAATCGATGTGAAGCAGAGTCATGACGATCATCTCCTGGGACGGCCATCGCCTGGGACGGCGGACCGTTCGGGCATGCGGGGTTGGGGGATTTCGCCCCCGATGGTGAGGGGAATCTGCCTTGAAAATAGCCTGACGACAATTCATGATCTTCACACAACATTGTCGCGTCCGGAGCAACAGCCGTGGACCGTTTCGCCGCCATGACCGCTTTTGCCCGGGTCGCCGAGACCCGATCGTTTTCCGACGCGGCCCGACGCCTGGGGACCTCGAAGTCGGTGGTCAGCCGGCAGATCATGGCGTTGGAGGCCGATTTGGGCGCCCGCCTGTTTCACCGCACCACCCGGTCCATGACCCTGACCGAAGCCGGGGAGGGCTATTACGAGCGGGTGGTGCGCGTCCTTGCCGACGTCGACGACGCGAACCTGTCGGTCACGCGGCTTCAGGCGGCGCCGCGCGGCCGGTTGCGGGTCAACGCGCCCATGAGTTTCGGCGTCCGGCATCTGGCCTCGGCCATTCCCGACTTCCTCGCCCTCCATCCCGAGGTCGAGATTCACATGACCATGAATGATCGCTTCGTCGATCTGGTCGACGAAGGCTATGATGTGGCCGTCCGGATCGGACGGCTGATGGATTCGGCCTTGGTGGCGCGCAAACTGGCGCCGTTGCGCCGGGTGGTTTGCGGCAGTCCCGCTTATCTGGCGGCCAGAGGCGTGCCGCGGACCCCCGCCGACCTCGCCGGCCACGAATGCCTCGGCTACAGCAACATGACCACCACCGACGAATGGAGCTTTATCGGAACCGATGGCCGGCCGGTGTCGGTGGAGGTTCGGGGGCGGTTGCGGGTCAACAACGGCGACGCCCTGCGGCTCGCGGCGCTGCGGGGACTTGGGCTGGTCATCCAACCCAGCTTCATTGTCGGCGCCGACCTTCAAGCGGGAACCTTGATCGGGGTGCTGCCCGACGCGGTGGCCCAGGACGGGGCAATTTACGCGGTCTATCCGCACTCCCGGCATCTTTCGCCCAAGGTGCGGGCCTTCGTCGACTTCCTGGCGGAGCGTTTCGGCCCGCGGCCCGCTTGGGACCGGATCGAGTGAGACAGGCGACATCACGGCAAGCCTATGGAGAGACGGTTGCGATACAACGAATTCGATCAGCCGGTCGGGGCTCCCGTTCCCGGCTGGACCGCGAGGCCGTGTCCGCCCGAGACCCCGATGGTCGGTCAATATTGCCGGGTCGAAAAACTGGACGCCGACCGTCACGCCGCCGACCTGTGGGCGGCCTACGGCGCAGCCCCGGACGGCCGGGACTGGACCTATCTGTTCATGGGGCCGTTCGCCGATTTTGCCGGGTACCAATCGTTTGCCCGGTGCGCGGCCGACTCCGCGGACCCGCTCCACCATGCGATCATCGAGACCGCCACCGGCCGGGCGGTGGGGACCGCGGCCTTGATGCGCATGGATGCCGCCAACGGCGTTTTGGAAGTCGGGCACGTCATCTGGTCCCCGGGGATGCAACGTGGCCGGGTCGGCACCGAGGCGACCTATCTGCTGATGCGGCGAGCCTTCGACGAGTTGGGATACCGTCGCTATGAATGGAAATGCGACAGCCTGAACGCCCGCTCCCGGGCGGCGGCGGAACGATACGGATTCCGCTTCGAGGGACTCTTCCGGCAGGCGATCGTCTACAAGGGACGAAGCCGGGATACCGCCTGGTATGCCATCACCGACGGCGAATGGCCGTCGATCCGAACCGCTTTCGAACAATGGCTGTGTCCCGGGAACTTTGATGACGGGGGGCGGCAACGCCGGTCCCTCCGCGCCGTCCGGGAGTCGATCACCGGGCTGTCACCGTGTTGACGTCCTGACGGATCAGGGACTTTGAACGCTCACGGTGTTGCGCCCACTTTTCTTCGCCTTGTAGAGTTCCGCATCACAGCGGCTCACGAAGTCCTCGACCGCCTCGGCAGTGCCGGCCCGCCATTGGGCGACGCCGGCGCTGACCGTGACGGGAATCATCCTCCCGTTGAATGCGGTCGGCGAGGCCTCGACGTCCGCGCGGATTCGCTCGGCGATCCCGGCGGCTTCCCGATCGGTGGTTTGGGTCAGGAGCACGGCGAATTCTTCCCCGCCCATCCGTCCGAGGCTATCGGTGGGACGAAGACTGTTCCCGACCACCGCAACCACATGGCGAAGGACCGCGTCCCCGCCCGGATGTCCATACTGGTCGTTGACCCCCTTGAAGTGATCCAGGTCCATGCTGATGAGGCTGAAGGGGACGGCATACCGGAGTCCGCGTTGTCGTTCCGCCGCGAGCGCCTCGTAGAGATGGCGGCGGTTCGCACAGCCGGTCAAGGGATCGGTTCGGGCCAGGTCGGCCAACGCCCGATAATGCCTGCGATTGGACCGAATGATGTGAAGCCCCAGGATCACGATCGACAGCACCAGCCATCCGACCAGCGTCGATGAGATGAACCACCAGAATCGCTCCTGACCGATTGCCGTTGCCGCTGCGGTTTCGCGCAGCACATGGACCGTGAGGGTTCCGTCCGAGATCGCCTTGGCGGCGATGACATGGACGTCCCCCTTGGCGCCGAACCGAACCAGGGAGTCGGCCACGCCGTGACCGCCGAGCGGCCGGAAATCCAAGGTTTCGAAAACCGTCTTCTTGTACAGTTTCGTCCGCGATTCGAGGGATAGATCGAACACCGCCGCGCCGGGCAACGCCCGCATCAGTAAATCCGGATCCCGGGCCAGAATCACCACACCGTTCGCGTCGGTCACGAACGCCCGGTCTTCAATGACCAGAGGATAGAGCGACTGCAACGCGATCCTTACGCCGATCGCGCCGACGAAACGCTGATCAACCATAATCGGAGAGGTATAGACGATGCTCATGGTATCGGTCACGCGACCGACCGTCACCTGACGACCGTTATGACCGTTGCGGGCGGCGATAAAATATTCGCGGTCCGCGTAATTGGCCCCCGTAAAGTTGGGAAGCGCCGCCTCGTTGCCTTCGGCGATGCAATTGCCGGCATCGTCCAGCAACAGGATCGCGCTGAGGCCGAGGTCGCGGACAATGTCCGCCAGGCGCCGCGCCAGGCCCCCCAATTCCGGGTCGGCCCGCCAGGCTGCATTCCGTTCGTCGCGCGGCAGGGTCCGCACCTTCGACTTCGGCCAGTCCTCCACCATCATGGACATCAGAAACGGTTCCCGGGACATCACCGTCGGGATACTGCGAAACTGATTGAGCTGAAAGTCGATGTTGACGCTGATTGCCTCCGCATCGGCGGCGGCGGCGTTTTTCTCCCGGTCCATCATATGCTGGAGGTGCCGGTCGGCCCAGACGCCCGTGCCGGTCCAGGTCGCCGCGGACCAGCCCAGGGCAAGAATGGCAATCGCCATTCCGAGTCCCGGGACGTGCCAGCCCGCCGACGTCCGGTCGGTCGGTGGTGCGATGTCTGGCCATGGCATCGGCCGATTCTCCTGATCAAATGGGGCGATTTCCGGCTGGTCGGATCACAGGGTGCCAGATCCCCGGTGATCACGGTATCGCCATTTGACCGAAAGAGTCCCGACAGGCGCCTCCTTTGGTGGGCGTTCGGCCCGCCCGGGACCGGCTCTTGTGGGGCGAAGCGGCCGGCACTGGCCTATGGCCTATTCTCAACGCTTGCCGCGTTCACGGCCCCCTTGACGTTTTGTTCAAGGTATCGATAACGGCGGCAACCAGTTCGTGCACGTCGTAAGGTTTGGTCAGGTAGCGCACGAATCCGGCGGTCAAACCCTTGTCCATGTCCGATGGGGTGGCGGCGGCACTGAGGGCGAATACGGGAATATCCTTGGTTTCGGGATGCCGCCGCAATTCGGTCAGGGCCGAGATGCCGTCCATGGCGGGCAGCATGATATCCATCAGGATGATATCCGGGTGGTGGCGTTTGGCGAGTTCGATCCCCGCCTCGGCGGTGCCGGCGGTCAGGAGGTGAGTCCCCGGAATACGGGCGAAGATTTTCGCCACAAGTTCCAACCCGGTGACATTGTCATCGACGCAAAGTATGGTCCGCGGACCGTCGTCGATGATCTTGCGCTTTTTTTCCTCCCGGGCTTGGGCGCTGCCGGCGTCCTCACCATTGGCTTCGCGTTCCGGCGCGTAGACCGGAATATCGATCCAAAAGCGGCTGCCTTCATCGGGCACGCTCGTGAAGCCCATGCTTCCGCCCATCAGACGAACCAGTCGGCGCGACAAGACCAAGCCAATTCCGGTGCCCTCGATCGGACCGGCTTCGCGCCCAAGGCGATTGAAAGGCTTGAATAAGTCCTTCTGGCGCTCCACGGGAATACCTGGGCCGGTGTCGGCGACCGTCAGGCGCAGGAAATCAGGATTCGGTAATTCGGCGATGATGTCGACCCGCCCGCCCGGACGATTGTACTTGATGGCATTGCTACCGAGGTTAAGCAGAACTTGATTGAGGCGGGTCAGGTCGGCCCAGGCATCAGGGAGATCTTCGATCAGATGCACCCTAACGGGGACGCCGACGGTGGCAGCAAGCGGGAGCAGCGCCCCGTGGAGATTGCGGATAATTTTAGAGGTGACGACGCGCTCTGAAGTCACGGTGAGGTGTCCAGCGTCGATCTTCGAAAGGTCGAGAATATCATTGATCAAGGCGAGTAAGTGCTTTCCGCTACTGATAATATGGCTGATGCACAACTCATCTCTGTCCGAGCGGCCATCCGGGGCCATTTCGAGCAACTGGGCGAAGCCGAGAATGGCGCTGAGCGGCGTTCGGAGTTCGTGGCTCATGTTGCTGAGGAAGGTGCTCTTGGCGCGATTGGCGGTCTCGGCTAAGTCCTTGGCGATGGCCAACTGCTCGTTCGATTCGCTTAAGGCGGCGGTTCGCTCCTGGACCATGGTTTCGAGACTGTCGCGATAACGCTGAAGCTCGGCTTCGGCTTGCTTGCGCCGGGTGATGTCCTGGAACGCGACCACCGCACCGGCCTTGTGACGATGACGCCGGATGGTCGTCAGCGTCACCGAAACCGGCAGGAGCCGTCCGTCCTTGGTCCAGAACACGTCTTCGTGGTCGATCAGGGTGCCTTCTGACACAAAGGCCTGATACAATGGGGACTCTTCTCGCAGATAGGGTGAGCCGTCCGGTCGGTGCGCATGCATCAGTTGGTGGCCGGGCGCACCCAGCATCTCGGCTTCGCTCCAACCGAGCAGGCGGCTCGCGGCCGGATTAGAGAACACCACATGGCCCCGTTCGTCGATCATCTGAAGCCCTTCGCCGAGCGCGGCGGTGATTTCCATGAGCCGTTGTTCGCTGTGCTTGATCGCGGTGATGTCGGTGACGAGCACGAAAAAGCCTGTGACCAGGCCTTGCTCGTTCCGGTCCGGGATGTACCGGGCCAAGGTGAAGCCGGGGTCGCCGTTTTGTTTGATCAGCGTCCGTTCGAAGGTTTGCTCCTCGCCCCGCAGCACCCCCCGGATGAAGGGTTCGTTCTGGGCGAACAGGGTTTCGCCCATCAGTTCCTGGATGGTAATCCCGATCATCTGTTCGGAGGTTTTGCCGAACCATTCGAGATAGTGATGGTTGGCAAACCGACAACGCAGATCAGTATCCCAGTAGCCGACCATTCCGGGAAGGTTGCCGGCAATCGTCCGGATAAAGCGCTCGCTTTCGCGCAACGCCTCTTCGGCCCGTTTGCGCTCGGTCACGTCATTGAGCGAGAACACCAGATATTCGATCTCGCCGTCCTGGCCCAGAATAGGCACCAGGGTCCAGTCCCAGTAGGTGACGCCCCGCTCGGGTTGATCGGCGAACGCGAAGGCGCTGTTGAAGGCCGCGAACGGCCGCTTGGTCCGCACCACCTCGTCGAAGATCACTTTGCTCTCGGACGGATAGAGGGCGAAGTATTCGCAGCCGACGAAATCTTCGACATGACGCCGGCAGGCGCGGGCGTAAGCATTGTTGACGCGCAAGACGTGGTAATCGCGGTCCAGGATGACCAGGCAGGCGACGCTGTGCCGGAAGAAGGCCTCAGCCAGTTGGGCATGCCGGGATGCGGCCCTCTCCGCTTCCTTAATCTCGGTCAGATTGTAGACGACCGACCGACTCATCAGAAAGGTGCCGGATTGGTCTCGCAGCGCGGTTGCGCTGACCAGGACCGGAATCGTCCGTCCGTCCTTCCGGCGCAACTCATAGTCCATATCCTTGAGATACCCTTGGGTAATGAGTTGGGAAAAATTGGCCTGGAATCTGAGGTTCTGGTCGGCGGACAGCAGGTCGGAGAACCCCATACGGCCGATCACCTCATCTCGCGTGTATCCCAGCCACGTCAACTCCGTATCGTTGATTTTCTGGAATCGGCCGAACGGATCCAGGGAATGGTAGCCGCAGGGGGCATGGTTGTAGAGGTCCGCGATCTCGTCGGCGCGCTCCTCGGCCAGGCGGCTCGACTTCTGAAGCTGGCAGGTCCTCTCGGACACCAGTTCCTCAAGATGCAGTTGATGGCGTGTGAGTTCTTCTTCGATGCGGCGCTTCTCGGTGATGTCTTCCTAGATCGACAGATAGCTGGTGATGGCGCCGTCGTGCTGCCGGATCGGCGACACCAAGGCCAGCTCGAGACAGTCTTCGCCGGTTTTGCGCCGATTGTGGAATTCACCCCGCCAGGGTTCGCCCTGTTTCAAGGCGCTGGCGAGTTGGCGGTATGTTTCTGTGGGGGTTCGGCCGGAGGCCCGAAAGTTCGGATTGCGGCCGAGTGTTTCCTCGCGACTGTAGCCGGTGATGCGCGTGAACGCCTCGTTCACATAGTCGATCCGATGATCCAAGTCGGTGATGATGATGCTGGTCGGGCTTTGATCCACCGCCAGCGACAGCTTGCGGAGGGCCTGCCGGGTTTCCACCTGTTCGGTGATGTGTTCCGACATGGTGACGATGCCGCCAAGCTCACCGCTATCTTTGTACCACGGGTGGATCGCCCAACGGAGCCAGTCGGTTCGGCCATCGAGCCGATGGAAGGCATCTTCGTCGCAGGTCTCGCTGGCCCCCGCGAGGCAACGGCGATGAATCTCCTTCCACCGTTCGGGAATCTCGGGAAAAACCTCGTAATGGCTTTTGCCGACGATGTCTTGCAGGTCCAAGTGATAATCAGATAACCAACGTCGGCTGGCGAACAGGTAACGCATGGCGGTGTCGAACATGGCCAGGGCCGCCGGAGCATGCTCGATGAAGAGGCGCAGTTTCATCTCGCTTTCGCGGAGTGCCCGTTCGATGCGGTTATGGGCGATCCGCAGGCGCAGGGTGCTGATGCCGTCGGCAACGTCTGTGGCCACCTCTCTCAGCAGGTCGATGTCCTCATCGGGAAAGGCGGCCCTTTCGGCGGAATAGATGGTCAGGGCGCCCAAGACCTCGGCCCCGGCAATCAGCGGCAGGGCGATCGACGAATGATAGCCGCGCTGAAGAGCGTCGTCCCGCCAGGGCTGAAGCCGGTTGTCGCCGTCCATGTCCTGGCAGACCACCGCCTCGCGGGTCCGGATCGCGGTTCCGGTTGGGCCGCAGCCGTGTTCGTCGTCGGCCCAGGTGATGGCGGCGCGCTCCAGATAGCCGTGGTCCAACCCGGCCGTAGCCATCGGCAAGACCCGTCGGGCGCCGTCGGGCTCGGCGTAACCGACCCACACCATGGTGTGGCCACAGATGGCGACCACGTTCTGGCAAACGGTCTCGAGATACGATCGCTCGTCGTTGGCGTTGAGCAGGGCGACTGTGCTGGCGCTGCGGGTGCGCAGCAGGCGGTTGGCTTTGGCGAGGGCGACTTCGGTCTGCTTGCGTCCGGTCACGTCATGCAGATAGCCATGCCAGAGAATACTGCCGTCGGGTTCCCGTTTGGGCACGGCGTGCCCCTCGATCCGGCGTTCCCCCTTGTTCGGATGCCGGAAGCGGAAGTCGTCGCGCCACGGCGTCAGGGTCCGGGCGGACTCGGTTACCGACACCATGACCCGCTCGGCGTCCTCCGGCGGCATCCTCGAAAAGATCGGACCCGCGTCTTCGGCGACGTCGTCCGGAGCGAGGCCGCAGAGATCGGACAGCGCCGGGCCGGCAATCGGCATGGAGGTCCGACCGTCCGGATGCAAACGGAAGGAATAGATCAGCCCCGGCACCGATGTGGCGACCTTGGCCAGGCGGTCCCCGAGTTCACCCTGGACCAACAGGTCGCGCAGGCGCTGCTGCCGCCAGGCCATGACCAGGAACAGGCCGATCACCGTGAGTCCCGCCAGAACCAGTGCGGCACACACCCCGGCGGCGGTCCGTACGCCTGAGTACACCTCCTGCTGATCGATCTTGGCAACCAACATCCAGGGCGTTCCTGCGATCGGTCGGATCGCGGTGAGCACCGACTGCTCCCGATAATCCACCCCATGATAAATACCCGCTCCCAGCGTCAAACCTTGGATCGCGGGGACATCCATCCGACTGAGCGGTATTCGTAGGGTCATTGGCGCATCGGTTCGATGGCGTAACGGGGAAAGGAACAACGCATCGTTGCCGTCGCGGCGGACGATCAGAGTCTCGCCGCTGGTGGTTGCCGTCGGCCACGACCCGAGCATCGGAAACAGGTTGCGCGTCGGATCGATGCTTAGGGCGACCACGCCGATAGCGGGCCGTTCGGGCAGACGGGCGTCCCGGATCGGCGCCACCAGGGCGAGCCGGATCGGTTCCGCGGGGGCCGCACGATGCAGGTCAAGCAACACCGGCTCGGATTGGCCAAGAGCCTGCCGGGCGGCGGCTTGCAAGTCCCGGTCATCCTGATCCGCATCCCCGGTGCGGACGATGACCCGGCCGTCCAGACCCAGCACCTTGGCACCGGCATAGCCGTAGGCTTTCATGGACACGTCCATGCGGAGCGCAAGCTGGCTTCTGAGGGTCTCGTCGGGCCTGGCCAGGTATTTGGCCAGGGCGTCGATGAAGAATGGGCCGTTGCCCGCGACCAGGATGTCGCCGCGGCGCTCGGCGAGCCAACTCTCGATCTGGTCCTTCTTGAACGCCGCGATGGCCCCGAGCCGCTCGTTCTCCGTCTGGCGGATCGAGTTCGCCACGACGGCGTAGACCGACACTCCGATGAGAACCACGAACAGCGACGGGGCCAGGCAGTGAACCCAGCGTAACCCGGGGCGGCACGGCGCTGCCGACGCGATCGTCGGGGCCGTCGCCGGCACCTGTCGGCGGGGGGCGGGTTTCAGCAGCAGGACCAGGAGAAGCGAGGTCACGGCGACCAAGCCCCAGCCCTTCAAGGTTCCGACCAGAGCACTTCCGGCGGGATCCAGGGAAAGAAGGGCAGGGAGTTGGTCGGCGATTACATTCCACAGGCCGGCACCGGCCGCATAGACGCCGACCAATCTCAGGTTCGGAATCCTTGACGCCGTCTCGGGCTCAATCATCCCGCGTTCCTCCCGACAGGGCAGGCATCGGCAGCATGCTGTCCCGGCCCCCTACCGGCAACGGGTCATGGTGAGGGCTCGCCGGGATCAGACGCTGCGGCAGATGCGTCAACCGGCTGCACAGGGCCTCGTCTCCCCCGGCGGAAGCCCCGATGGCGACCATCGGAAACCCAGAGTCCATCACCAAACCGCTCCTTTCCGAAGGTCCAGGCCAGCCTGGTGGGCCACGTCAGGTTATGTGACAGGAGCGCGGGCGTCTCGCCCGCCTTGTGGCCGGGACCGTCGCACTCCCCGATGCCATGCCGTTTAAGATGACTCGGACCACTGAACCAGTTCCTGTGCCGCTCAATGAGGGTTAATGCCCGTGCCTTTCTGGTGCATCTTGGAATCCGTCCGGGGTCGGGTCGGCAGCCGGGTTGGGCGGCGGCTTCGCCAAGCCCGGGGCGGATGGGAGCGCCTCGATCAGGCGCCGGACGGTGTTGAGGATTGTGGATGGTGGGCATGGTTTCAGCAGGAAGTCGCAGCCCGCGGCGGCGGCGGCGGCGGGTTGGGCGTCGCCGGTCAGCAGCAGGGCGGGAATCCGCCAGCCGCCGATCCGGCGAATGGTCTCGATGCCCTCCAGCCCCGAGGCGGCCCCGGGCAGGCGATAATCGCTGATGATCAGGTCGAATGGCGCCACCAGGAATGTCGCAGGCGAAACCGCACTGTCGGCGACGCTGACCCGGTAGCCGCAGTCGGTCAAGACCATCTCCAGCGCCTTGGCCTGGATCGGGTCATTCTCGATCACCAGAATATGGGCCGGTCGGCTGGGCGTGGGGTCAGCCGGCCCGGTCCCGCCGGCGGGTTGGTGCGCGTCGGGCGGGTGGTGGTTGGGCCCGGCCACCAAGGGCACCTGGAGCGCGAACACCGAGCCCCGGCCCGGTGCCGAGCGCAGGGACAACCGATGGCCGAGCAGGTCGGCGGTGCGGGAGGCGATGGCCAGTCCTAACCCCTGGCCTTTGGTCGGGCAACGCTCGGCGTTTTCAAGCTGATGGAACTCCTCGAAGATCAGGTGCTGCTGGTCGGCTGAAATACCCCGGCCAGAATCGCGAACCTCGATCCGGAGATGGTCGCGGCGCCGCCGGATCGCGACCAAAATCCAGCCGTAATCGGTATATTTGATGGCATTGATCACCAGATTGCGCACGATGCGCCCGAGCAGGACCGGATCGCTGTCGGTCCAACAGGACTGGACCCACAGCTTGATCAGCAGTCCTTTGCCGTCGGCGGCAGCCGAGGTCTCGTTGACGATGTTCGAGAGCAGGGCGTCAAGACTCAGCACTTGCCGTTTCACCGACACTTTTCCGAGTTCCAGGGCGGCCAAGTCCATCAGGCGGGACAACATTCCTTCGGCGTTCTCCAGGGCATCGCCGACTTTGGCCAGAAGATCGGCTTGCTCTGGGCATTCGGCACGCGAGGCCGCGACATGGAGCAACAGGCGCTGGGCCATCATCGGCTGGCGCAAATCGTGACTGAGCGCGGCCAGGAAGCGCGTTTTCTCGGCGTTGGCCTCCTCGGCGGCCAATTTGGCGGCGCGCAGGTCGGCATTGGCGGCCTTTTGTTCGGTGATATTCTCGGCAAACAGGATGATGCCGCCGATCCGCGTCGGTGCCGCGAACCACGGCCTGATCTCCCAACGCACCCAGTCCAGGCGGCCATCGGCGCGCGGGAACGGCTCTTCTTCGCAGCGCAGGGTTTCCCCGGCCAGGCAGCGCCGGAGAATGGCCCGCCAGTGGTCCGGGACTTCGGGAAAGACGTCGAAATGGTTGCGGCCGACCAGATCATAAGTGCCGAGCCGGTAGTCGTCGACAAAGCGCCGGCTGACCGCGAGATAGTGCAGGTCGTTGTCAAGCATGGCGATGCCGGCAGGGGCGCCTTCGACGAACAGTTGAAGCATATCCTTCTGGGCGCGCAGGGCCGCCTCGAGCTGTTTTCGTTCGGTGGCGTCGAGGAACGCACCGACGGCGCCATAGACCGCGCCATCCGGAGTCCGCAGCGGACTGGCGTTGCCGATCAACGTTTTCACCGTTCCATCGGCGAAGACGATCTCGCTTTGCCAATCGCGAACTTCGGTGCCGCGGGCGGCCGTTTGCATTGGTAGGTTGCGAGTATTGAGTTCCATCCCATCCCGAAACACCCGGAACGAGGCCACACGCTGGTTTTTCTCCGCGCTCAACGAGAGATTGTCAAGCCGCGAAACCCCGAAATAGCGTTCGGCAAAGACATTGCCGACGATCGATCGGCAGTGACGATCCCGTGCGATCAGGACCACCGCCGGAACCGCGTTCATCACGGTCTCGATGTCGGCCTGGAGCCGTTGCGCCTCCTTGGCCCGTTCCAGCGCCTGTTCACGGGCGTTTTCCAGATCGTGGTTGGCGACCCGCAGGGTCTCGGCGACCCGTCGTTCGGCGGTCGCCATCAGCCTTCCGAAGCGATGTCCCAGCAGCATGACGCCGAACCCGGCGATCAGCATGGCTAACGCAGCCCCCACGGCCAGTTCTTGCGCCCGCTCCGTCAAGACCGCATCGAATGCCTCCCGGCGGACTCCCACCGTCACCGACCATCCGATTTTCTTGGATATGACCATCACCTGCCGATATTCCCGACCGTCGGGCGCGACGTCAAGGAAGAGACCGTCTTTCCCGGCGGTGGCTTGCCGGCGGGTGCTGGCCGAGGCCGGTTGCGCCACCAAGTTCGGGTCGTCGGTGGAACTGGCGACAATGTTGAGGTGTCGGTCGTAGACCGTGATCAGGGTGCCTTCGGACGGTTTCTGGTTCTTCAGGATTGCTGCGATGCTGGCCGGGCTGACCGCAGCGGCCAGGACCAGGGCGACCTGATTGTTGCGGAACACCGGCACCCGGAGCACCATGATCGGGGTGGGCCAGACCATGCCGCGCGCCAGGATCCGGCCGATCTTCGGTTGGCCGGTGCGCACCACTTCCAGCACCGAGTCCGGTTCGAGCACGGGCCTCGGTTCCGCCGTGGAGGCGATGGCGGTGTTGAGAAGTTGCCGCCGCGCTTCGGCGTCGGTGACCGCGACGACCGGCCAATCGCCGTGGGCCGCGGCAAAGGTCCGCGCCTGATCGTGGAACGTGGCCCAATCGCCGGCCTGGAGGGCCGGGGTGGTGGCGAGGCCCTGAAGTGTTCTTAACTCCGCGTTCAGTTCGGCATCAATGGCGGAGAGCAGTACCCGGGCCATCGCCCTGTAGCTCTGCTCCAACGCCGACCGGGTATCGGCCACGACGGTCACGGTTACATAGGCGGCAAAGCATAGAATCGGCAAAGCTGCCGCCGCGGCGATGCTCCAACTGAAGCCGGAGAAAAGCATCGTCAGGCGGTTCCTGAAGCTAATGGCGTCACTCTTTCCCAGAGCCCACTCCTTGAACAGAGCCGTCATACCGTGCCCCTATTATAACGGGTTCCGTTCATCATCAAGGGTTTGAGCGCGGCGCGTTCCGGGACCGTTTACCAATCCCGTAAAGTGCAGGCGCAGGAATGTAATTGATATCTTAAGATGTGCCATTCGGCTTCCTTTTTTTCGTCCACCTCGGGTGCCGGCTCACTCGAGGACACCCTCGAGGGTACCCTCCAGGATCGCGCGAATCGCCTGGATTCGGTTGCGCACGCGGAGTTTGCCATAAGCATGGCGGAGATGGAGTTTGACCGTCACCTCTTCGATCTTCAACTGCCGTGCGATTTCTTTGTTGGTATTGCCATGGGCGAGGCACTGCAAAACATCGATTTCGCGCGGGGTTAAACCGTTACGCTGTCGACTCGGTTTGTCGGTTAGACGCGTATCAGGCGGCGATGCCGGAAATGCCGGACGCAGGTCGGTGGCGGCACCGGCATTCACGCCCGAAGGCATCGATCCAATCCGAAGGTCCGGCACGAACCGGGTTCCGCCGATCATCAATCGGACGGCATGATAGATGACGTTGGGAGATAGGGTCTTCGGCACGAAACCGAGACAGCCACGGTCCATCAGGGTGCGGGCCAACTGGCTGTCGGTCTGTCCGGAGAGTATCGCGATCCGCACGTCATGGTGCCGGTTGATGAAGTCAGCAACTCTTTCGACGGTGGCTAGGCCGGGCATATCGAAGTCGATCAGCACCAAGTCGGGGGCAGGATGGCTCCCCAAGGCCGACTCCAGTTCGGAAATGGCGGTAAAGCCCGTGACGTCGGTTCCCGTGATAGGCAGTCGCTCGAACATGAGCTTGATCGAGGTCAGGATCAACGGATGATCATCAGCGACAAAGATCCGTATCTGTGCCTTCTCGCTAAGCCGATTGAACGAAGTCGTCCGTGCGATTAGAGCTGTTTCGGTAAATAATGTCATCGCTAACCCCATTTTGTTGATCGTTCGTATCGGCAAATGGCCAGCTGATCGGTGGTCGGGCGCTGGCGACATTTGGTGTGTTTGGCGTTTTTCGCTCTTTTAGATGTGCTCGCCAGTGTGCCCGCCAGTGTGCTGATCGATGCTCCGGCCCACCGCGATGGTGGTCATGGTCCGGTTTTTTTCGGATCGCCGACCAAGGCTTCGAACTGATCAGCGGGCATCGGCCTGGCAAACAGGTACCCTTGCCCGTAATCGCACCCCGCCGCAGCCAGAAGCGAGAACTGTTCTTCGGTTTCGATGCCTTCGGCGACAACCTTCATGCCCAGCCGATGGGCCATGACGATGATCGCCTCGGCGATGGCGCGGTCGGCAGGATCGGCGACCATGTCGCGCACGAAGGATTGATCGATCTTGAGGTAGTCGATCTCGAAGCGCTTGAGGTAGGACAGGGCAGAATAGCCGGTGCCGAAATCATCGAGCGCAATCTCGAGCCCGGCCTCGCGGAGCCTGCGCAGGCAATCGAGAACCTCGCCATGGGGGTCAAGCAGGAGCCCTTCGGTAACCTCGATCGCGATCCGGCGTGGTGAAACGCCCAGTTGACGCAGGTGGTCGAGCCATCCCTCGTGGTTGGTGCCGGCAAAGATCTGACGTGGCGACGTGTTGACCGCGATCTGGAACGCGTTGGGGATCGTTTCGCTCACCCGATCGTCCGTGCAACCGGATCGGTCCAACCGATCGGGGTCGCGGTGGCATAAGCGTCTGACCATATCGGCGGCCTGACGGAACACCCAGTCGCCGATTTCAACGATCAGGTCGGTTTGCTCGGCGATGGGAATGAACACCGCAGGGCTGACGAAGCCGCGGTCGGGGTGACGCCAGCGCAGCAGGGCCTCGGCCTTGACGATGGTGCGCGAGGCCATGGCGACGATCGGTTGATAGTGGACCTCAAGCCGCCCGGCCGCGAGGGCCCCCTTCAAATCATTCCCCAGCCGCAACCGCGTCTCGGAAGCCACGCGCATGGATTCGGTGAAGCGGCAGGATCGGTCACGCCCGGTCGCCTTAGCCTCTTGCAGGGCGCGATCGATGTTTCTGAAGACCTCGTCGAGATCGTCGCCGTCGGTCGGGTAAAGGGTGATGCCGATGCTGGCGGTCAGGTAGATGGTCTCGAGGCCCTGTCGGTAGGGCACGGCGATGGCCTTGCGGATGTCCTCGGCCACCAGATCCACCCGTGCGGGATCGGCAAGAGTGGCCAGGGTGACGATGAACTCGTCGGCCCCGAGGTGGCCCACGGTATCGCAGGCCGTGACGCAGGCTGCGATCCTGGCGCTGGTTTCGATCAACAGGCGATCGCCGATGGTATGGCCGAGCGTGTCGTTGATCTCCTTGAAGCGGTCGAGGTCGATCAGCAGGACCGCGAGGGTCAGGCCCTGGCGTTTTGATTCGTCCATGTCCCTCTGCATCAGCGCCCGAAGCAGGCGGCGGTTGGGCAGGTTGGTCAGCAAGTCATGGTTGGCCTGGTGCCAGATCATGCTTGCCGCCTGTTTCTGGACGCTAATGTCGGCGGCGATGGCGACCCGATGCAGGACCCGGCCACGGGTGTCGTGAATGGTCGAGATCGTCAGGCGCTCCGGGTAAATCTCGCCGTTTTTCCGGCGGTTCCACAGTTCGCCGGTCCATTCCCCGGTGGTGGCCAGGGTGTGCCACATCTGGGCATAGAAGGCGCGATCCTGACGACCCGACTTCAGCAAACGCGGCGTCTGGCCGACCAGTTCCTCGGCGCCGTACCCGGTCATGTGGCAGAATGATTTATTGACCCGGATGATTCGGTTGTCGGTGTCGGTCACGAAAATGGCTTCGCTGGTGCCGTCGAACACCGACGCCGCCAGGCGCAGTTGTTCGGCGTTTTCTCGCAAGGATTGCTTCTGCTGGCGGATGTGCGCCTGGAATTTGTTGAAACTGCCGAGCAAACGCCGGATTTCCGGGCTGCCTTCGATTGGCAGGGGGCTGAGGGCGCGGTTGCCGCTGGCCATGGCGTTGAGAATTGCCGCTGACCGGCCGAGCGGAGCCAATTGGCGGGAGAGGAACAGCCAAAGGACAATGGCGATAAAGACCGTGGCGACTGCGGCATCCTTGTAAATTTCGGACTCCAAACCTGCGATCGGCGCGAAGGCGACGGCCGTCGGCATCGAGGCGATAACCAGCCATCCGGTTGTGGGGATGCGCATGGCCGAATTAAGCGTTTCGACCCCTTCCGGACTGGTGGCGATTCCGGAGCCCTCTAACCCGTCGGCAAAGCGGTCGAGCAGGGGGTTGATGCCCGCCGCCGGGATCGGCCCGAGCACCCGGCGCGCGGTGGTGGAGGCCACGTAAACCCGATCCCGGGGCGAGATGATGTGAAATTCGCCGCCCAAACGTTTGGTCTTGGGAACGATTTCTGAAAAGAAGGTGCTCTCCGAGACCGAATTGTATCCCACCAGGACGCCGATGAGGGCTTGGGTGTGGCTACGGATCGGCGTCGCAATGGCGACGACGGGGTTATTGGTAAATGGACTGATCATCGGCCGACCGATCGCGACCCGCGCGGTGGCGATAACCTCCCGAAAATAGTCTTCGTCGGAGAAATCGGCGGTGGCCCGCCCCTCGATTCGGGGATAATCGGCCAATCCTGGTCCGGACCGCGAGATCACGGCCAATCCCAGATCGAACAAGCGTTCGATGTGCTGGTTAGTCTGGAACATGGTCCGCAACAGATCGGTCTTGGCGATCATCTCGGGCGTGATCGTGGACGCGATATCGTTCAAGGTATTGATGCGAAGGGTGGCTTGTTCATCGAGACTGGAGGCGATATGCTCCACCAACGCCAATTGCTCGCTTGCGATCACCGACTGGAAGTTCTCCCGGACTTCATCGGCCCGGTCATGGGCCAGAAACCAGATGGCTGTGGCGAACAAGGCGACGCAGATCGCAGCAATTTTGGTTTTGAGATCGATCTCCCGAAGACCGGTCCAGCGCCGGGTGCGATCCATGGCGGTGGTGGGATCGCACCAATTCTGATGAGATCCACCTGTTCCGGAAAGGCTGGTCATAGTCTTGACTGGCGGGCGGGGGGGGCGGCCGAGAGGGCTATGGCCGCCATGGGCATCGCCCCGGCGGACCGGATCTCCCCTTGCCTGGGTCCACACCCGTTACGCCGCCCGGCGCCGTGGTCGGGACTGCGGTCAAAGTTTTTTCCGGTGCGAAGGTTTTTGATCAGGCCGCCAACCCGTTGTTCCAGGTCGGCGATTTGGGCGGTGGTCTGTTCGGACGAGGTGCGGAGGGTGGCGGCATACTCCCGGGTGGCCCGGACCCGGTCGGCCAGATGGGCGATGCGGTGCGCGGCCTCCCGGGTTCCGGTGGCCGCGCTGTCGACGTTGCGCGCGATCTCGGAGGTCGCGATGGTTTGTTCCTCAATGGCCGCGACGATCGAGGAGGCGGTTTGGCCGACCTTCTCGATCACCTGAGCGACCCGGCCCATGACCGTGACGGCGTTGGCCGAGTGCGTCTGGATGGCCTGCACCTGGCCGCCGATGTCCTTGGTGGCTTGCGCGGTTCGGTTGGCGAGGACCTTGACCTCCCGGGCAACCACGGCAAAGCCTTTGCCCTGCACGCCGGCCCGGTTAGCCTCGATGGTGGCGTTGAGGGCCAGCAGATTCGTTTGGTAAGCGACGCCGGAAATCAGCTTGACGATCTGGCTGATTTGCTCTGCCGAGTTGACCAGATCGCCGATCGTCGCCGTGGCGCCCGCAACTTCACGGGCCGCAGCGCGGGCGGTGTCTTCGGCGGTCTGCGCTTGCTGCCCGATCCCGGTGATCGATGCGCTGAGTTGCTGTCCGGCGGCAGCGATGATTTGGACATTCAGCGTCGTATCGTCCGCCCCGGCCGACACCGCCTCGGCCTGGGTGTCGACCGCTGCAATGGAATCGAGCATCTGCGCTTCGGCGTCCTTGAGGGTGTTGCCCAGGTCAGAGACGCTCCGGACGCTGGCCTGGAGTTCGGCCTCGACCTGATCGGCGATGGCGTGGGTCTGCTGTCGGCGCTTGTCGTCGCCTGCGGCGATGTAAACCGAGATGGCCATGTCCATGTCGAGCATGACGGCTTTGATCAGCGCCCGGAGCGTCGCAGCGGCGGCATCGGGCCGACGGTAATGGCGCTTCAGAACCACGTCGACCAACCGGGGCAGGATGAAGGCGTAACCGCCTATGTACCAGCTCGGCGCCAATCCGATGCGCTCGTGGGCGTGTCCGATGTCCTGGGTCCGCTGCCGATAGCCTTCGTCGAAACCGCCGGACAGCAACTCCTGCCAATGTTCGCGTTGGGCCTGCTTCAGGCGTTCCGGCGAATGGTCGCCCAGCACGGCCACGGCCGGCTCGAATCCGGCCAGGTGCCGATAAAAGTCGTCGAGGATGGTCGGGAGATGCGCGTCGATGAGGGGGGCCGCCGCGTTCAAGGTGCGGCACAGGTCTGGATCAATCTCATGGAGATCCAGGCGATGGTCCAGGTGTTCAGCGTTTGACATGGTGTTCTCCATGGGCCTTGGGCTGCGTCATCGGGTTAACGGTGTGGGCCCGGCCCCAGTTCCGGCGCCAAGGGGCGGGACGGTTACGCCGCTTTGACTTGGGCCAGGAACATGTCGACCTCGGACCGCAGGCTGCCCGACTTCTCGGCGACCACATCGGCAACAACGCTGACTTTCTGTGCGGCCTGTCCGGTGACGGCGGCAGAGCGGGTGACGTCGACGATGTTGACGCTGACCTCCCGGGTGCCGTTGGCGGCCTCCTGGACGTTGCGCGAGATTTCCTTGGTGGCGGCGCCTTGCTGCTCGACCGCCGAAGCGATGCTTGCCGAGATTTGATCGATTTCCTCGACAATCCGGCGAACCGTGACGACGGCATTCACCGCCTCATGGGTGACGCTTTGGATCGCATGGATCTGCTGGGCGATGTCTTCGGTCGCCTTGCCGGTCTGGTTGGCCAGAATCTTGACCTCGCTGGCCACCACGGCGAAGCCCTTCCCGGCGTCGCCGGCACGCGCCGCTTCGATGGTGGCGTTCAGGGCCAGAAGGTTAGTTTGAGCGGCGATACTGTTGATCAGGCGGACGACCTCGCCGATCCGTGATGCCGTGTCGGCCAGGCTGCCGAGCACCGCGGTGGCGTGCGTCGCGTCCCCGACCGCGGCGTGGGAGACTTTGGCCGACCGGGCGACCTGCGTTGAAATTTCAGCGATCGAGGAGGACAACTCCTCGGCCGCCGCGGCAACGGTCTGGACATTGGCCGAAGCCTGTTCGGAGGCCGAAGCCACAGCCATGCTATGCTCATTGGTCTGCTCGGCAGTGGCTTTCAAGGACGAGGCCGATGTCTGCATCTCCTGTGCCGCGCCCGAGAGGGCATCGGCGACCGCCTGGACCTTGCCCTCAAAGAGTGCGGTAATGTGACTCAGCTTCTCCATACGCGTGATTTTGTCGTGATCAATGGCGCGTTGAGCCTCGGCGAGCCGGAGCGCCTCGATGGCATTCAGTTTGAGCACCAACAGGGCCTGGGCCATGGCCCCGATCTCGCTTTTGGTATCGGCCCCGACGATGTCGACCGCGTAATTGCCGTTGGCCAGGTGAATCATGCCGGTCCGCAGGGCTCCGAGCGGACCGACGATGCTGCGGGTGATGGCCAGCGCAATCAGCATCGCCAGCACCGCGGTAGCGACCAACAGCGCCAGCACCAGCGACTCGGCGCGCTGGCGCTGTTGGTCAGCCATGTCTTTGAACTGCATGGCCTTGTTCTTGGCGAAGGCGAGGATCGCGGCCATGGGCTTTTCGATCGCGGCAATCTGTTCGGCATTGCGGGTGCGGGTGATCTCGGCGGCTTGCTGCCGCTTGCCCGCCCGCATCAGGCCGATGACTTCGTCGCGGATCGGCTTCCAGTCCCGGAGTGCTTGAGTGGTCTCAACCACCAGTTGCTTATCACCGAGGAAGCGATCCTGGACGACGCGCAAGTTGTCATAGACCATCGGCTCGAGTCGATCGATCGTCTGGACCGCAGCGTCGATGTCCGCCGTATCCTGCGCCAGCGCGACATCCTTCATGGCGTGGCGCATGGCGCTGATGTTGGCCCGCGCCTCGAGGCCATTGATGTTGACCGTGAGGGGACTGTGGTGAAGACTCTCGGTAAGCGCGGCGAGGCCATCCATGTTCTGTAAGGCGACGACGCCGAGCGCTGCGGTCAGAACGATGATCGATCCGAAACCGATCATCAGGCGAGCCACGATGCTAATATTAGCGATCCGCATGATCGTCATCCCTTAATTACATGTATGATAGGTCGAAAGACCCGAGATATGAAGAATGTTTTGCGGGTAAGGCACAGCATTTGTTTCGGACATGCCCCTTCTGGCGGTGTTTCCGGCAGCTTTAGCTAACTGTGTGGTTCGTAGATTCTCGCCTGGTCATGACCGGAGGGCGACGTGACCAACCCAAGCACCCTTGACAGCTCTCTCGAGGCGTGTGTGGCCCCGGACATCAGCCAGCGCCGAGCCTCCATGCCCCGTTGGTTCAGGAACCGTCCGGTGGATGACGCCAGTCCCAGGGCCTCCAGTTCGGCCAGGGCCTCGGGTGATACCGACCGGATAAACTGACCGGTCAGCACATCGGCCTTGCGGAGCGCCCAGGCAAGGTGAGAAGGGAGTATGTCGTATGGTTCGCGCGAGATCATGGCTGAGAGTTCCTTCGAATAAAAATTAATTCCCTGGGTTTGCTAAGGACAGCTTGATCCACGGCGGCCACTTAACAGGCACATCACGGATGATGGCCGCTCGATAGGGCCGTATGATACCAAGGGTCAGTATATATTCAATATATTGATTGTACTAAAGTTGTAACAATAGTGTTCAGTTTTATACTGAATGTGAAGTGCATGATATGAAAATGGTGTAACAACTATTTACATATCGTTTACACTACGTAATTGATACTCATTCCGCCATTTTGTTTAGCAGTTATTTGGAGGAATGCTGGCTCAGATATTGGTAATGCCGGTGCCCGCAGCTATACTATCGGCATGAAAAAAATACTTCGTAACGAAAGTTCCTATCCGCTGCTGAAATTATCAGATGTCAACGATTGAAAATCAGAACGAATGACTGTAAACATATCGAAAGTCACAGGGGTTGTGGGAATCAGCTTTGATGCGCCCGAGACTGCTGCTTGTGGATGACGATATTGCCAGTCGCGAGATGCTGGCAGCTTGCCTGGCGAAACAGGGTTTCGACGTGGCCGGAGCGGGGGACGCGGTCGAGATGCGTCAACGCCTTCACGCCGATGAATTCCATGTGGTCCTGCTCGACATCAACTTGCCCGGAACCGACGGGCTGACGCTGGCGCGCGAGCTTCGCCTGGTGTCGAAGATCGGTATCATCATGCTGACGGCCCGGGAGGGTGAGACGGACCGCGTCCTCGGCCTTGAGTGGGGCGCCGACGACTATGTCACCAAGCAAATCCCGCTCACCGAATTGATTGCGCGGATTCGGGCCTTGCTTCGCCGCATCGGACACGACGAACCGATCGCATCGCCCCCTGCTGTCACTACTGATAGTGCATTCGGCGGCTGGTCGTTAAATAACAACACAAAATGTTTGATCACGCCGGCCGGGGGCGAGATTAAGCTGACCAAAGGAGAGTTTGATCTGCTCTCGATTCTCTGTCGCAATAAGGGAAAGGCGGTGGCCCGTTCAGATTTGCTGGCGGTGCTCTCGGGCCGGGATTGGTCGGGCAACGAACGCTCGATTGACGTCCTGGTCGGCCGACTGCGACGCAAGCTGGGCGATGATCCCCGCCGTCCCCGCCGGCTGATCACGGTCCACGGGACCGGCTACCGGCTGGTTGGCTCGGAAGGTCAGGAATGACGGCCACGCCGTCAGCGTTGCGGGGACCGCGGGCATCCTGCCCGCGTCCTGGTGCCGCGTCATTGACTGCGCCCCCAGGGCGGCAGATCTCCCCCTCTCCCCGGCATCCGGACAGCGCCTCACAACGATCCGGATGGCTCGGTGCCGTCGGGGGGCGCGTCGGCCGCCAGCCAGCGTTCAAAGGACGTGAGCGCGTCGGCCCAGGCGTCGGCCAAGACGCCAAGCAGCTTGGACACCTCGTCGTCATTGACCGATGGTCGGCGCAAAGCGACGTCCAGGCGGGACAGGATTGATGACAACCGGATCAACTGGAAAGTCGCGGCGCCGCCGCCCAGGCTGTGGGCTGCGGCGGCCGCATCGGCGTATCGCCCGGCCCGCCACGCCGAATCCAGGTTGCTGAGGAGCTGTGGTCCTTGAGCCGAGAACCGGGCGAAGGTCTCGGCCATCGCTGCCTGCCCGATCAGGTCCCGTCGCAGGTTCAGTTCCGCAACGCCCAGTGTCGCCCCCATTCCGGTCGGTTCGGCCCGCGTTGGGCTTGGGGACGGGGTGTCGAACGTTACCGCCGTGCCGACGAAGCGCGACAGGAGGGTGGGGATTGACGGAATCAAGTCGACCTTGCTGATCAGATCATTCATGCCGACGGCCAGGCAAGCGGCCCGTCTTGTGTCGTGATCGGCTGCGGTGATCCCGACGATCGGAACCGAGGCGGGCCGGCCGGGGAGGGCCCGAATCTGCCGGGTCGTTTCCAGGCCGTCCAGGGCGGGCAGATTCAGGTCCATCAGGATCAGGTCTAGACGCGCGCTGGCCGCGATTTGGACCCCGAGTGCGCCGTTCGCGGCCTCGACAATCGTAAATCCGTGTGCGAGACAGCACAGTCGTATCATCGTCCGCACCGAGGCATTGTCTTCGACCACCAGCACCGTGCCCGCCCGATCTCCATCATCGGCAAGCTTGCGCGGCGGCTGGTCGGAGTCGGGATATCCAGTCATGGTCATGGTCATGGATTCGGGCTTTCCCACATGGGTTAACCGCGGACAGCACGCTTATCATAGTCGTCATGAGGTCATGCGTCGAGAATGGCTGAAGATCGTGGGGATAGGATTTTACGCGCAAGCGGTGTAGTCTCCGGCCATAGACCTCGGATTCTTACGGAATCGACCCGTCTGCTTTAAGTGGTAATGCTTATGGATTGGGAAAGGGGGTCGCGCGATGATTGAACCCCGAGCTTTTCAGGCCTCTACAGAACAACCTCGTATCATGCGAAAACTATGCGGGCTTAGGGTCGGCCGGATTTTCGGAAGCGGCCGCTATTGCAAATGGGCAGTTGCAAGTTCGGCGGCATCCGATTAGATCATGATCGCCTCAGTTTACGAAAGATGGTTAATGTCTGTCAAGCAAACGAGCGGCTTTCACGAAACACTGCAACGGGATGACCCCATCGAATGTAGCACTCACCGCTCGTTCGGGCTGGTATTCGCAGGCTTGTTTGGACTGATCGGGTTGGCAAAGCTGTGGCACGCCAGTGTTCTAGGCTGGTGGTGGTTGGGCGCCGCAAGTGTGGTTCTGGGGATTGCACTGACGGTTCCCGGCCTGTTGGCGCCGGCGAACCGCATGTGGTTTAAATTTGGCCTATTACTGCACTATGTGGTTGAGCCGGTGGTGATGGGCTTGTTGTTCTTTTTGACAGTAATGCCCATCGGGCTCGCCATGCGACTGGCAGGCAAGGACTTGTTGCGTTTGAAGTGGGATCGCAACGCCACCAGCTATTGGATTGTGCGCACGCCGCCGGGGCCGTCACCGGCCAGCCTTCGTCAACAATTCTGAAAAGAGACCTTGAATGATGGACTTTATCAAAGAACTTTGGTTGTTTATGCGTGTCCGCAAGAAATTTTGGCTGCTGCCAATTTTTCTGATGATGGCGTTGCTGGGCGGTTTGTTGGTTTTTGCCAAAGGTAGCGCCATTGCTCCATTCATTTACACGATGTTTTGAACATTGGCCCGGTGTTTTGAGTTAACATCATGACCGTCCGGATTCTTGGGGTGTCTGCGTTCTACCACGACAGTGCCGCCGCCCTGGTTGTGGACGGTACCGTGGTGGCTGCGGCACAAGAAGAGCGATTCAGTCGTAAAAAGCATGACCCCCGCTTCCCGCGCCTTGCTCTGGAGGCTGTGCTTTCGGCGGGGGGGATCGGCTTGGCGGAGGTGGACCATGTGGTGTTCTACGACAAGCCGTTCCTCAAGTTCGAACGGTTGCTGGAGACTTACCTGGCGTTTGCGCCCCGGGGCTTCCGCTCGTTCCGCATGGCGGTGCCGGTCTGGTTGAAAGAGAAGCTGTTTCAGAAGGCCTTGCTGAAAACCGAATTGCAGAAACTTGATCCGGGGTTTGACGGGACCCGGCTCCTTTTCAGCGAACACCATCTGTCCCATGCCGCCAGCGCCTTTTTCCCGTCCCCATTTGATCAGGCGGTGGTGCTGACCATGGATGGCGTTGGTGAGTGGGCCAGCACCACTGCGGGGCTCGGTCATGGCCGTGTGCTGGACATCGTCCGGGAGATTCATTTTCCGCACTCGCTCGGCCTGCTCTATTCGGCCTTCACCTATTACACCGGGTTTAAGGTCAACTCAGGTGAATATAAGGTGATGGGGTTGGCGCCCTATGGCGAGGCTCGCTACCTGCCGTTGATCCTGGAGCATTTGATCGACATCAAGCCGGATGGCAGTTTTCGGCTGAACCTGGATTATTTCAATTACTGCACCGGCCTGACCATGACCAACCGGCGTTTTGATGCGCTGTTTGGCGGGCCGCCGCGCCACCCGGACGAACCGCTGACCCAACGCCACATGGACCTTGCGGCCTCGGTTCAGGCCGTGACCGAGGAGGTGGTGTTGCGCTTGACCCGGTCGTTGGCCAAGGAGTACCGGCAGCCGAACCTGTGTCTGGCCGGTGGCGTCGCGCTCAATTGCGTGGCCAACGGTAAGGTGCTGCGGGACGGCGGGTTCAAAAATATTTGGGTTCAGCCGGCCGCGGGGGATGCCGGAGGCGCGCTGGGGGCGGCACTGGCCGCCTATCATGGATTGTGTGGCGGGCCACGGACACCGCAACCCGGGGACTCTATGGCCGGCTCCTACCTCGGACCGGATTTCTCGGACGAGGAGATCCAGCGTCGATTGCAGGCGGTTGGCGCTCGTTTTACCATCCTTGACGAGCAGACCCTGATTGCCCGCACCGCGGACGCTTTGGCCGCCGGCCGGGCGGTCGGCTGGTTCCAGGGCCGGATGGAATTCGGCCCGCGGGCCCTGGGCGCCCGCTCGATTTTAGGCGATGCCCGCTCGCCCACCATGCAGCGGGTCCTGAACCTCAAGGTCAAGTACCGGGAATCCTTCCGGCCGTTTGCGCCGTCGGTCCTGCGCGAAGACGTGGCCGAGTGGTTCGAACTGGATGGCGACAGCCCCTATATGCTTGTGGTGGCGGACGTGGTTCGCCGTCGTCGCCTGGCCCTCACCGACGCCCAGACGTCGCTGTTTGGCATCGACAAGCTCAATGTGCCACGCTCGGATATTCCGGCGGTGACGCACATCGATTATTCGGCCCGCATCCAGACCGTCCACCGCGAGACCAACCCCCGCTATCACGCGCTGCTGTCGGAATTCAAGCGCCTGACCGGCTGCCCGGTGCTGGTCAACACCAGTTTTAATGTGCGCGGTGAGCCGATTGTCGGCTCGCCCGAAGATGCCTTCCGTTGCTTCATGGGGACCGAGATCGACGTTCTGGCGGTGGGACGGGCCTTTCTGGTCAAAGGCGAGCAGGATGACTTGTTACGGTCTGATTACAAGAACACCTTCGAACGCGATTGATGAAGGCGAGTAGGGACATGCCAGGGAATAAGTCTGCTTGTAAAGACAGCCGAACTTTTGGTCGGGCCCGTCGGCTTTTTCTGGCTGTTCGTTTCGTTTTGCTGATTGGCGTTGCTGGCGTCGCGCTGATTGGCGTGGCATCCCAATTCGGGTTTCTTACCGTAACACAGACGCTCAATCCGGCCCATATCGGTCATGATGGCGGGGCCGGCTGGGTTTATTATAATTTCAGCGAGCGGTCCGATATCACGGATGTGGTGCGCAGCCATCAGGATTGGTGGACTCGCTCCGGGCTGTTCTTCTCGGAAGGCGACGACAACGCCGGTGATGCCCACGGTGCGCTGCGCGCCGCGCTGATCCTGTGGGAGGACGACCGACCGCTGGGGCCGGCCCACGCCTTCAATGATGCCATTCACGGAACGGGAGCCGGGGCCTATTCCTTTCGGGCGATCGGTGCCGACCGGGCGCTGGTGTTCTCGACCTCCGATAACAGTGATCCGCGGAGCAATGGCCGTCAGTACGTCATCCGCTATCCCGTGACGATGGCGCCGGCCCTTTTGCACTGGACCCTGGGCTTGTTGTGCTTTTTAACGATCCTGGAGGGATTGTTGTGGGGCCGTGCCTGGCAAAAGGCCGCGGGTCTGGCGCGAACCGCGGTCAGATTTGTCTTCGTCACCCGGCGCGCTGATTTGCTGCTGCTGCTGATCGCCGGCGGCGTGCCGGTTGTGGTGGTTACCGCCGCGACCCTGACATGTCTGATGATGCTGAAGAACATCGATCTCTCCGGCATCCCGCTTTTACTCTTCCTGGCCGTAGCGGCGGTGACCAGCCTGTTTGTCGCGCGTACTCTGGTGCGCTGGGCGATGCGGGTCGGCTGCGGGCGCCGGATCCGCGGCGATGCGACGGGCAACGCCGCGCTGGTGGTGGCGTCGGTGTTCATCACCCTGATGGCCATGGAAGGTGTCCTGCACCTGAATGAAGTGTTGGGGGCCGCTTCATCCCCGTTATCCGTGGCGGCGGCCTCGGTGGCGTCGCAGCCCGCCCTTCCGGCCACGGCCGAGCCGCCCCTGGTCGCCCTGTCGCCGGAGGCGGCCGCGCGTAAGGCCTCACGGGCTTCGGTTTTGTCGATGCCGGCAGAGTGGGCAAGACGGCCGGCCACGGTTCCGGGAGCCAGTCGTGCCGTGTACTGGCATGGCGTTTTACAAGTCTATGATGAAAATGGCTTTCGCCGCACCACTCCCTTCCCGCCCAAACAGCCCGGCAGATTTCGGGTGATGGTGGTCGGCGACAGCCTGACCTATGGCGAGGGCATTGAAGAACGTTGGGGATATACCGGACTGCTGAATGCCGTGCTGGGTCAACGGTATCAGATCGAGTTTCTGAATCTCGGTCAGGACGGTAACCAGTCCGAGGATGTGTTGAAACTCATCAAAAAATACTTACCAATATTGCAGCCTGATTTGGTCTTCTATGGTATCTGCCTGAATGATTTTTTGCCGTCAGGCGTTGGTGAATACCCTGATCAACATAAGTACGCGTTTCCCTTGCCTGATCAGGCCAAGACCTTTTTCCTGGAGCGGCTGCGGTCGGCCCGGGTCCTTGATTGGGCTTATGACGCGACGTTGCGGCGGGTTGGTCTGCGCGGCGACTTTTTTGATGTCATCCTGTCGGGGTTTTCCGGCTACCAGACCCGATTTGCCCACGATGTCGCGGCGATGAATGCCTTGGTCACGCAAGCGGGGATCGGCCCGATGATGGCCCTGGTGCTTGATCAGTATCCCAGGATCGGTTCGCGCGGTCACCAACTCGCCAAGATCACGGAAAACCTTGTTCGCCAAGGGGGCGGGACCGTGATTGCAACGGAGTCGTTCTACCAAACCTATAACAACCGCGCGTTCAATGTCAGCCTGTGGGAAGGGCATCCGGACGAGGAGGTTAATGCGATCTGGGCGGACATGATTGGGCACGCCGTGCTGAATGATCCTCGATTGGATCATTACCGTATCGGCGCGCACTAATACCAGTTCCCGATGAGTCCAACTCAGCGGGAACTGGTATAAAGCGGAAGATATCGGTGCTGGTGATCTACGAAGGAATAGGCTGGCGGTTTGTTAACCGCGGCGCCAGATATTATTGTAGATAGAGCTGAATTTTCCACCATCGAACATTTTAGAATGTGACTTTTCTTTTAACGTTAAGCCCGAAGACGACAATATTCTCGCAACCTCTGTTCGTTGCTCTTCAAATTGGTCATTAACCTCGACAAGTATGGATTCCATCGCTGTATTTGATAGTGTTGATGGTCCGCCCCGTAATATGATATGTTCTATACCATCGACATCAATTTTAATGTAGGTGGGCGCAGCGACGCCAAACCGCGCAACGATGTCATCCATCGAAATACCAAGAGTATGATACGATATGGCTGTGTCGGTAACTTTTCCATCAAAACCAAAATCCACACCAAAGGCCGACAACGCCCCTCCACGATCGAAATTGCCAAGTCGAAATTCATCCATTCCCGACGTCTCGAACAGAGCCGTCGGCACGATTTGCACCTGTCCGGCCACGTCATTAAGAGCAATGTTTCTCGCCAGCAGCTCAAGATTCATGACCGAGGGTTCAAACGCCACGACTCGCATGGCCGGATGCCGTTTGGCGCAATAGATCGAATAAATTCCAACATTTGCACCGATATCCCAGAATACACCCTCACCTTCAAATCCATCAATCCAAGCCAGCGTTTCCGGTTCTTTGGTTGAAAAAGTATCGGCCCGAAATTCAGTGACCTCATTGGGCATCGAAAATTTCATCGTTATGCCATGGTGCGAAACATTCCCAATGACTGAAAAGCATGTTTCGATAAGCTTGCCTCGATTGTTGCTACCGATCCATGGCACAATTGTAAAAAGTAATTTCATAATTGGATGAATGCCGGCGACCCAGATCAAATGTTTGATTGTATTCATATCTACCTCCGGCTATTAAACGAATTATCGCCCCTCACAAATCGCCAAACACCCGCCCCTTGCCCCGGGGATGCCCCCATTTGGCTGCTCCGGCGGCCAACCTACGGCCGGCCGATTGGAAAAGCAATCGGCCGTCATCGTTCGGGGGTCTGGGCGCCTTGCCCGCGTGCGGCCGAGTGTACACCGTGATCGGTGCCAGCATGGACGGTATCGCAACTCCTCACATACCGGGATGAATGGGCCCGAATCGGGGTCTCAATGAGTGTGATCGGTGGGATCGGTCTCAGCTTTAGACCGGCTGATCAGTAGGTAAATTGAAAAAGCGGCAACCGGCAAGCAAACTAATAAGCTGAAAAGCGTATCAAGACCGAAACCCCAATAACAGACAATAAATACCGTAGCAATAAGCAATTCACAGGCAATGAAGAGCTTTTTATTATTCATTTTGTTCCTCCATTAGCGTGCCTCCGGCATAATGTCACCCCACCCGGCGCTTCTCGTTGGGACCGAACCCAGTCTGGTATCCGACCTGCCCGAGCCATCGCTCCTGTTCGAACCGCAACTCCGGCGCCGGTGAGAGATGAAGGTCGGGTATCAAGTTCCCGCCCGCTGCGGCCTGCACCCCGAAACTGTCTCCCGTGGATTGCCGTGACTTCTTGAGAAAATCGGCGCAAAGGGAAGGATTCGCGCCTTCGTACGCTGACGCGGGCAGATTCACCGTCCGTCGGCTCGTCACCGAACATCCGGCGGCTTATACCGGCAATGGCCTGGGTCGTCAATGGGATCGCGTGCCGGAACACGTCTTGAGCGAGGCCCCCAAGGGGGCTTTGCCGGAGGCCTTGGCGTGAAATCGGGGGGGGGGGGGCGGCTCGGTTTCGGCTTCAGACATACTGCGACTAAAACTCGACGGTTCCCTCTCTTGGGAATCGCATCGTCACCTTCGTTCCAATCCCTTGGGCGCTTTCAAGTTTAAGCGTCCCTCCGTGATTTAAGCGTCCCTCCGTGAGGTTGCAACGTAACTTTGGTCATGAGAAATGGGCCCATTTGAACCCGCATCATCATCGCCGGGACCTTATACCAGTTCCCGCTGACAGGAACCTATCAGCGGAACGCCGCACGAGCGGCGCGGCGGCAGTCGCCGCCGATACCAGTTCCCGATGAGTTGGGCTCATCGGGAACTGGTATTATACTTTATCAACATCGGCAGTATGGTTATCCCACCGCCACCGCCCGTCCGAACTGTCTTCTTGGCTAAGACGCAACCGATTCCTTCGCCACGAAAGTGTTCGGCCTGCCGGGCCGTTCAGGGGCGATCGGCGACGGAAACCCCGTGGCGGTTGAATGCCTTGTGCCGGACCGGTTGGGCTTGGCGGTGGTGGTGACGGGATCGTCCGGCGTGAGGGCCGTGACCACGGTGTTTTGGGTCAGGCCAGGACATCGGCGATGAGAGTCGGACGCTGGGGTCGGGCAACCCGTCCTCGATTCGCTCCCTGGTCTGCGGGGTCACTCGTTACTGACGGGTGACGGCGCGCACCAGGGGGAAATAGAGGCGATAGGGCAGACAGCGTAGAAGCTTCATCAGGCTGGTGAAGCGACGCGGAAAGGTGATTTCGAACGCCTCGCAGCCGAGGCCCGCCACCAGGCGGTCGGCGGCCGTATCGGTGTCGATGATGAACGGCATCGGGAAGTCATTGCGGTCGGTCAGAGGGGTCCGCACGAAACCCGGCGTCACCACCTGGATGGTGACGCCCAGCGGGTCAAGGTCAAATTTCAGGCTCTCGCAGAGGGCGATCAGCGCAGCTTTCGAAGCCCCGTAGCCGGCAGCCCGGGGCAGGCCACGAAACCCGGCGGCACTCGAAACCACCGCGATCCGGCCTCGTCCCCGCGCGATCATGCGGGGAAGGAGGACGTCGAGGCAGTGGACCGTGCCCATCAGATTGAGTTCAAAAAGCGCGCGCACCGCCTGAGCGGAAAAGCTTTTGGCGCTGTCGGCTTGGTACGTCCCGGCATTGAGCACGGCGAGGGCGATCGGCCCCAGGCGCTGCTCGATCTCGGCAACGCCCTGTGTTACCGCCACGGTGTCGGTCACGTCAAGGGGGATAGGCACGATCGCGCCGCCGGTGGCCAAGGCGGCCACCTCCTGGAGTTGTGCCATGCGTCGGGCGCTTGCCGCGACCGTCCAACCGGCGGCGGCCAGACGGAGCGCCACTGCGGCGCCGATGCCGCCGGAAGCGCCGGTCACCCAGGCGCACCCCTGGGCGGGCGAAGCGGCGGTCATGGCCGATGCAGGTCCAGATGCACCACATCGGTGGTCCCGGCCCGGAAGCCCGCGGCGCAATAATCGAGATAGAGTTCCCAGGTCCGCTTGAACCGGGCGTCGAACCCCCGGGCAGCGATCACCGGCCAGGCGTCCTGAAAGCGTCGCTGCCACACTTCCAGAGTCCGCGCGTAATGGGGGCCGAAGCTGTGGCAGGCGCGCCACGCCAACCCGGCCCGCTCGGTTTCGGCCCGCAAGGCCTCCAGGGTTGGCAACATGCCGCCAGGAAAGACGTGGGTCTGGATGAAATCGGGATTATAGCGGTAGTCGGCCCAACAGTCTTGGGCGATGGTGATGATCTGGAGCAGGGCGCGCCCGCCGGGTTCCAAGCGGTCGCGCACGGTGGCGAAATAGACCGGCCAGTAAGCTTCGCCCACGGCTTCAAACATCTCGATGGAAACCAGGCGGTCGTATTTCCCCCGAATATCCCGATAGTCAGCGAGGAGAAGGGTGATGCGGTCGTTCAGTCCGGCCTCGGCAATACGCCGGGCCGCCTCATCGTACTGGGCTTGGCTGATGGTGACGGCGGTGGTGTGGGCCCCGATTTCCCCGGCAGCAAAAAGGGCGAACCCGCCCCAACCGCAGCCGATTTCAAGCAGCCGATGGCCGGGACGTAGCTCCAGGGCCTCGGCGATGGCGGCATATTTTCGCCTCTGGGCCGTCTCCAGATCGTAGTCGGCCACGGGATCGGCGAACAGGCCGGACGAATAGGTCATGCTGCGGTCGAGCCACTGGCGGTAGAAGTCGTTGCCCAGGTCATAGTGGTGGGCGATGTTGCGCCGGCTGCCCGCCCGGCTATTTCGGCTAAAACCGTGGGCGACCAGGGCCAACAGCCGGGACCACCAGCGGCCGGCCAGCATTTGTCCCAACTCCCGGCGATTGAGCAGAGCGAGATCGAAGAGGGCTGAGCGATCGGGACTGGACCAATCCTCGTCCAGGTAGGCCTCGCAAAAGCCGAGTAAGCCGCCCGTCACCAGGCGCCGGGCCAGGCGCCGGCGGTGGACGACGAGAGTCGCCCTGGGACCCGGCCGTTCCCCACGCAGGCGGTGGCGACTGCCATCGGAAAGAACCAACTCGAGTTCGCCGACCCGAATGGAACGCGCCGCCGCCAGCACCAGCCGCTCTGTGTTTGATCGACGCCCCGCCTGCCGGGCTTTGAATGCTGAGCCCGTCTCGACGAAGGGCGAGAGATTAAGGGCAAGTTCGTTCGGCAGGCGGCCCTCGACAATGTGGCCCGGCTCAATTGTCGTCATGGTCTTGTCCCATCATCTTTCTGCCCGGTCGAAAAAGGCGTTTTGCCACAGTGAGTTAGTCCGTGCTTTCAGAAAATCAAATCACCGTTAGGTCCGGCACCGGCGGTTCCGGGCGATGATGGAATTTCCCCCCCTTCAGCCATATCCACAGGGCATGCCAGTGAATTGCCAGCATCACTTTGAGCGTCATCACCGGATGGCGAACAACCGCGAGGGCTAAGGTCAGGGTGCTGAGCGGAACGCGCCGTCCGGTGAGCGTCGCCAGAAGCACGTCTTCCTCGGCGACACGCTCTCGGATGAGCACCGACAACCGCTCGCCGGGCTCCTCGACGTGGAACCGATACTGCGCGGCTTGGGGGATAAACGGCGAGACGTAGAGGTTCTTGGCGCAGGCGTGGCGCTGGGGGCCGGTGTCGCCCGCCGCCACCCTGAAAAGATAGGTATGCTGGTCTCCGAAGGTGTTCTTGACCTCATAAAGAATCGCCCGCAGCCGCCCATCTCCATCCGAGCAGAAGAAGATCGACAGCGGGTTGAACACGAAGCCCCAGAGGCGCGGGAAACACAGAAGCCGGACACTCCCGCCGGCGAGGTCGACACCGGCTTTTTTCAGGGCCGCATCGACCCAGGGCCGCAACGGGCTGCCGTCGCGCGACCCGTGGTCGCGGTCATAGAGACTGAGTAGGCCGAAGCGATTATGGGACAAAAGACGTGACCCGAGGTCGTCCAGGTGGTCGATATCGAGCAGAAGGTAAAAGACCCGATGGCTGAACTGATAAACAAAGGGGCGCGTACGCTTGTGCATCACCCGACCGAGATACAGGCAGCCCGCCATGGCCGTCACTCTCCCGCGTCCAAGGTCACGGCCCGGGTGTGGCGCCCGGCCGGCGAGACCTCTTCCGCCATCCAGGGGCGCGGCACCCCGCCCAAGTCTTCCGCCGCCGCCAGACCGGACGCCAGGCCGTCCTCGTGGAAGCCGTAACCGGTCCAGGCCCCGACAAACCAAGTTCTCCGCCGTCCCTGAAGGGTGCCGATCAGCGGTTGCGCGGCAATCGCCGACGCATCCAGGATCGGGTGGTCGTAGGAGAACTCGGCGATAACCGACTCGTCCTGCGGGGGCAACAGCGGATTAAGGGTCAAGAACAGGGGCCGACGCGGGTCGATGGGCTGGAGCCGGTTCATCCAGTAGGTGACCGAAACCCGGTCGGCCGGATCGGCGCTCCCGCGCGCGAGATAATTCCAACTTGACCATGCCGCCTTTCGCCTCGGCATCAGGGCCGCATCCCGATGCAACACGGCCCGGTTGGGTTGAAAGCGAAAGGCCCCGAGGACACGGCGCTCTGCGCCATCGGCATCGGCTAGCAGGGCCAGGGCCTGATCGGCATGGCAAGCCACCACCACCTGATCGAAGCGTTCGCTTGCCCCCGCGCCGTCACGGACCGTCACCCCGGCTTCGTCACGGATAATGGCGACGGCCGGGCGTCCCAGTCTCAGCTCTCCCGCGACCGCGGCGATCAGACGATCGACATAGGTTCTGCTGCCGCCGGCCAGGGTCCGCCATTGCGGTCGGTTGGCGAGGCGGATGAGGCCGTGGTTCTCGCAAAATCGCACAAAGCTTTGGGCGGGAAATCCCATCACTTCGCCCACCGGGGCGGACCAAATGGCGGCGGCCATCGGCATCAGATGGTCGCGGGCGAAGCGGGGCCCGTAGCCCCGTTGGCGGAGGTAATCCCCGATCGTCACTTGGCCGGCCGTCGCGTCGGTCAGCAAGGCCGGTGCCTCCCGGTAGAAACGCAGGATGTCGCGGATCATCCGGTAGAAGGACGGGCGCAGCAGATTGCTTTTTTGGGCAAAAAGGCTGGCGAGGGTGTTGCCGGCGTATTCAAGCCGGCCGCCGTCGATGCTGACCGAGAAGGACATCTCGCTGGCCACGGTCGCGACGCCGATCATGTCGAAAAGGCGGATCAGGTTCGGGTAGGTCGCATCGTTGTAGACGATGAAGCCGGTGTCGACCGCGACCGGCTCATACCCTTCACCGCCCGGAACGATCACGGTATTGGCGTGACCTCCGGGGCGAGCCTCCCGTTCGTACAACGTGACCTGCCGGCTGCGCGACAGCAACCATGCCGCCCCCAGCCCGGCGATTCCCGAGCCGATCACGGCGACACGCGGCCGACGGGGCGGCGTCACAGCGTGGGCCCCGGTTGCGCCAAGGCCGTTTGAACGGCTTGTGTCGGCGGTTCGGCATCGGGTGTTACGCCGGATACGAACCAGCCGAGCAGGTTGCCATCCCGCCCCATCAAGAGCTTGTGAAAATTCCAGCGGGGAACCTCACTCTCTTCCGTGCGCCGGGCCGCCCGGCGATACAGGGGAAAGGCCCCGGGACCCGAGACCGCGTGTTTAGCCAGCATGGGAAAATTTACCCCGTAGGTGGTTTGGCAAAAGCCGTTGATCCTGGATTCAGAGTCGGGCTCTTGCGCGCTGAAGTCGCGTGATGGTACGCAGAGCACCACCTGACCGGTCAACGGACCGGGATCACGGGGTTGGCCGTCGATTCCGGGAAGAGGCCCGTCATGCCAGTTCAGCTTCGCGCCCGGTCGAGCTTCACCAGGGCTCGGTGACGGTCTGAAAAAAGCAACGATACCGGCAAGAAAAACCAATACCTTACGAAAGATCATCTGTTCGGAATCCTCAGCCGGGCAACAAAGTCCCCTCCGGTATTCCTGCACCATGTAGAATTCGTAAACCATTCGTCAACCGCGATTCCGGGCGCGCGTGATCTTGCCCCTGTGCCGCGCCGGATCGCCTCGACCCCGGTCACGAGGCCACTCCAGGCCCCGAGCGCCGGTCAGGTCATCGACCTGTCCGCCCGCGCTCGATTACCGCCGGCTTCCATGACGAACTCCATTGCAACGTGCGGACGCTGTCAGGAATGGCGTTGTTACCCTAGTGTTGTGAAGGAGACGATTCATTCCTGACGATCGTGTCGAGAGCACAACACAACACATTGAACCAGCACGTGTTCCGGCCCAAACGGGGTAGGAATGGTCCGTTGGAGTCGGAACACGAGCGACTATCGTCGACCACACCTTTAGTATCAGATCGACGGTGAGAACCGTTGGCTTGCGATACGGCTGGCGCCGAGGAGCAAGCGTGACATGGCGGTAGACGTTGCGCCGGGGCGGGGGCCGCCCGGCCCTTCGGAATACGCTTTTCACAACAGCCTTTTGCCCCCCTCAAGACCGTTTAAACTCCGTTCATTTTGAATATTGAGAATGGGATGATCCGGTAAAGCATAATTGTTCAGGTCGGGGCTCCCCAGTCTGTGACTAAGGGTGGGGAGGGGTGAGACGCAGGAAAACCATTACAAAGAACGAATAATTTAGTGCATTGCTCGTAACGACATAAAATATTACGAATAATGGCCGAAAATACTGCTATTGATATAGGCCATCCCCCTGATCTTCCCGCTACGTTACGACACGACATCTGCCTGAAGGTCCGGTGAAGAGGGGGCATCTGCGGATAAACTGAGGAGCACCTTCCGGAACCCCCGCCGCTTTTTCGGCCTTGCCTTTGGAGCGACTTGGCTTTACAAACAAGACAACCCGATCACCGGGCGCTGCCTTAGCTCAGTCGGTAGAGCAGCTGATTCGTAATCAGCAGGCCCGCGGTTCGAGTCCGCGAGGCAGCACCATTCTTTCAAGGGGTTAGCGGACAGGCGGTGACAGCCACGGCATCACGGATAGCCACCGGGTAGCCACGCGGACGAAAGTTGCCTCTCGCGGGCCTGCTCCGAGCTTCTGACCGCGACAGCCCGCCGCACCCCGAAACTCGCCCGATTGCACCCGCCGCGCCGACACCAAAAACCCCGCCGCGGTTTCCCGGGCGGGGCTGGTGGTGAGCGAGATCGACGGGCTGATCAGGAAGCGACGCCGGCCCGACGAAGGCCCTCAGCAGACGGTAAAACTTCGGACCTTTGCCGCTTACTCGATCCTTCTCTAGTTTTGACTCGCTTATTTTTAGGATAAAGGGGCTTCGCGCGTTTTGACGAACTCGTCATCTGTTTGGACGGTCAAATAATGAGTGGCGTAGTCATTTCTTGCTGGCTTAGCCGTCGGAGCCTCTTGCGATATGTCGCATGTGCCACGACGATTACTCATCGCGGCGTATCGAGGCTCAACATGATGGATGTTTCTGGATTTCCGAAACTCAACAACTCAACGTTTACTTGTTCACTTTTTTGTTTACTTTCCGGGGGCGGTGCGGCTGCCTTGCCGTTCCTGCCCAAGCACCAAAGGCTTTGTTCCAAGTCCGGGTCTGTGTGCCGGGGAACCGTTTCATGAAGTCTGTTACAATGACTTTCTTGACTCGACGGGCGCCGTTCGCCTCGTATCCGTTCGCTTCTAGCCATTGTTGATATTCGGCCTGTGCGTTTGAAGTATTCCCGGCAGTTTTCGGCTTGTCGTCCGACACAGGCTGTTGCTGCGGATCAATGATTGCGTTGCAGGCTGGCTTAGATGGTTCCCATATGGCGAGTATCTCTGGTATGTCCAAAATATCAACATCAATCGAAGCGATAACGTGTGGACATCCTGCCGACGTTCAAAGAAAAGCGCGTCCTCTGTTGGTGCATCCGTTGTCTGGACTGGTAACACCCGGCGTTCTTCCTCCGTTGCACTTTCAGGGAGCGGTTCTCCGGGGTTGCCCCAACTCACCGTATATTCAAGCCATTGGGGTTTAAGCGGAATTGTTCTCCCGTTTACCTTACATTGAGCAAAAACCTGCCCGCGCATGATACGGATTTTAAGGTCATCCCAAGAGATAACTTCGAGGGCTTTTGATATCGGAATGAATTTCTGCATGATAGCACCAGGGAAGCGTGGTGCGGTGTCCACGCTTTTCGGATGGCCGTCTATCCCCGCCAATTGGTCAAACCGCCCGCCGTCCAAGTCCTTCAGCCATGAGCGTGACGGCTAAGGTGTTGAGGGACACGCCTTCGGTTTTGGCGCGTTCGGCAAGGCGGCGGTGTAGCGACTTCGGGGTACGCACAACCCACTTGCCAGACCATGCCGAATTGTCCGGGGCTGTTGGTTGGGGAATGCGGTCGCCGTGCAACCGCGCCGTTTCGATCCAGGATCGCACCGCGTCGGCCGCTTCAAACAGTGCTTTTTCTGGCGTTTCCCCATCGGCGACGCACCCGGGGAGATCAGGAAATTCCACCAGCCAACCACCACCATCGGCATCGGAAAGCGGCCGGACCGTAAAGGGGTATTTCAGGTCATTCATCGCTTTCGCCTCCCAGACTGTCGATCAGCGCGACAAACAGACGGACGTAAACCGGCTTGACGGGCTTGTGGGCTGGTACCGTAACCTTGTCGCCACCAGGCGCTCGAAACGTGACATGACTGGTTCCGGGTTGTTCCCATGCGACGCCGTGACGCCTTGCCACCGTCTTCAGGTCATCAATCCTCCAGTCACGCGGGTTGGCGCGCATCCCGGCAAGCGTCTTGGCCGCGGTCGTCATCCTCTGTCGTGGCCTTTCACATGATGACAAATCTAGTATCGTTGGCGATACTGCGCAAGCCCTATGGGGATCATCCCCGCTTGCGTCCACTCTCCGCAAGCTTGACCACGTTGCCGGCAGTCGTCCGCCCTTCAATCACCCCCATGACGTGCCGTTCCCAAGCTTCCAAGGCACGGCGCCGCTCTTCGAGGTAACCAAACCGATTGTAGGTGGCGGCAACGCCTTGGATGGCGCCAGTCTTATGGTTGAGGATGGCGTCGGCGACATGCGGGTGGATACCGAGCCGAGCCATGCCGGTGGTTGCGGTGCGGCGTAAATCGTGGAAGGTCCAACCCGGCATCGGTTCGGCGTTACCAGCTTTGGCTCGGGCTTCGGCAATCGCGGCATCCAAGCGGCTCTTGGCGCGCGATAGCCCGGACATTGCCGTCATGCCGGTTGTGCTGAACACGTAGGGGCAGCCCGTCAGCCGATGAACGCCTTGCAACGCCGCAACGGCCGTCGCCACCAATGGAACCTCGTGCCCCCGTTTATTCTTCGTCCGCTCGCCCGGCAGCGTCCAGTTGGCGCTGTCCAGATCGAGTTCGTCCCAACGCATTGACACCACCTCGTCACGCCGTTGCGCGGTGAGGATCAACAGCTTGACCACGGCTTTCCAGTTTCCGCCGATGGCTTCGGCCGCACGCCACACTTCGGCGAGTTCGTCATCGTCAAGTACCCGCTCCCGAGCCTTGGCAGCACCCGGCGGCTTGATGCCAGCGCATGGGGTTGCTGTGATGTAGCCGCGTTCAATGCACCAGTTGAAGAACTTGCGGACATAGGCCAGCGTCCGGTTCGCCATGATCGGGCCGCGTTCGGCTATAGCGTCAATCAAGCGGACGATATCTTGCCGAGTGACTTCCTCAACAGGCTTTGAACCGAACGCCGGATAAACATCGTTGCGGAACACCCGCTCGGTTTCCTGCCAACTCTTCTGACGAGCCTTGCAGTATTTCTCGATGAAGGCCGTTGCGATTTGCTCAACCGTCGTTCCTTCTTTCCGGCGGGCGTCCGTCTTCTCTGCGGCTGGATCACGCCCGGCAGCCACCAGCCCAAGAATGCGCTTGGCTTCGTCCCGAGCCGTGTCCGGCGTCCAAGGGCTGCCATGCTGCCCGATGGTCACGCGCCGCTTGGGTGCAGCCCTGCCACCAGCACCGGGCCGATACTCGACGATGTAAGACTTGGAACCGGCCGGGGTGACGATCATGCCGAAGCCTGCCAGGTCGGTGTCGGTGACGAACAACCGGCCATCGGTCGCCACCAGGGAGTCAACAGCCCGTTTCGTGATCTTGACCTTCATCGCCCTGTCCCTCCGGCCCGTGGCTATCTGAAGAACTGGATAGCCACCGGGTAGCCACGCGGCATCAAAGAGCCGATAACAGAATGCAACAGAATGTGGCTGAGATCAAGGGATTGTGTGGCTGTCTGCTATCCGGTGGCACCCGGTGAAACAGCCGACAGCTGATTCATAATCAGCGGGTCAGGGGTTCGAGTCCGCGAGGCAGCACCATTCTTTCAAGGGGTTAGCTGGTGATGGCTAAGCCCTAATTTTTTGCTCAACAACCACCAAGCAACCACGCGATCGAGGAATAGAGAGGAATCGGGAGGGAATAATGGGACGGTTGATTCGGTGCGCTGGGGCGATGGCCTCTTTATCCAGTGCCGAAACAGCGATTGGCCTCCCATCCAAGTGACTGATCCATATCGCTGACAGTCGACCCGATCAAGGCTTGACGTTTTCCCTGATGATCCTGGGGGCGCCGTGCAGTGATGCCGACATCTCGGGCATGCCACGGGTGATCGACGGTGACACCATCGTCATCGGTGAGCCCCATATCCAGCTCTGGGGCATCGACGCCCTCGGGAACGTTTCTGATGGGCTTCTGAATTGATAGGCTTCCCGGTTTGATCAATCATCTTCAATTTCAGCGGCACTAAATTCAATGTTTCCATCAATTGATACTGAATTCATGCGCGCTTCGAGGCGCGCTATCCGCCGACTGATATCAGCATCGCCAATCTTAACCTCTAATGGCGACGTTGCGATCACTGCTAACGAATTGTTCGGCGATCTGATCGGATACATCTCGCACAAATGTCAGACCAGCAGCTCTATCAGCATATGATGCCGGCCAACCGTTGAACATAGCACTTACATCAGGGGCTGCCCGCGCTAGCCCCGAAACACGAACAAATCGCCGGCATCCGCACCTGGCCGCCATTCCCCACCGTCACCTGAGCAAAACCGGCTTCCCGGGAAAATCTCCCCGAGACCCCACGCAACTCGTCACGCCACCGGTAAATCTGCCCGCTGTTCACATCCGCCCGCTTCTGATCGGTACTCCAGTGGCGCCGACGTTCAACGCCCGAAATAACCTCCACCCCCGCCATAGCACCGTCCCTTGTAGCGCTGCAAACGACACTGCTTGCAGCACGGCAAATCTACCGTGCGTCCGAATGGCTGCGGAACGCGGCCTTTACCGTAGGCATACGAACAACCCTCGAAACCGTTAAAACCAGTGTCAAGACGCTCCAACCCAAAAATCCCACGACTTCCATGTGCGGTCGTGCGCCCCAGCACCGTCAGTTCTCGGAGATTGTGCGGCGCTTCGGGCCGCTGGTGAGTCGCGCCACGCCGAACCTCCCCCTCGCTACAATGCAGCTCCGCGGGAGACGCTCCCGGTGGTTCGCCAGGACCCCGATGTCGGCGGGGACGGGGGCCGCCCGTTCATCATCATCAGAACAGCATCGTGACATGATAGGTGTCGTCATCGCGCTCAATGGATACGCTATCGCAACACTTCCGAGCTAAACTGACCATTTTGAGATTTCCCGACAAAATTTCCGAAGTAAAACCTCGGATACCCCGTGCTTTCGCGAACTCCATCATGCGTCTCTGAAGAGCACTTCCAAGTCCTGTGCCCTGCCATTCAGGCAAAACCATAAATGCCGATTCAGCAAGATTGTCAGTTGGATTGAGGTAATAGCATGAACTTCCAATGATTTTTTCATCCTCACGGGTTCCGGTGGATGCGATGAAAGCAACTTCAGTGCTGTAGTTTACGCTGCACATTTTCTGCGCATCAGCATATGAGAGGCTACGAAGGCGCCTGAAGAAACGGGTATAAACATCAACCGAGGTCATTTCATGAATGAGGTGTTGGAGGGAGGCGGCATCAGCAGCGCGCGCAGGCCTGATCAGTACTTTCCGTCCATTCTTGAGTGTCACCTGTCGCTCCTCACCAATCAGGTAACCACCGCGCGATGCCATCCGCTGCTCGCTGGGAACATAAGACAGTCGCTTTGCACTTTCGAGTAGCTCCTCCCGAAAATCCGGATGAGCAATTTCAATCAATGCCAAGGCTCGCTCGCGAATAGATTTCGCATATAAGTATGCAATACCAAATTCTGTCACGATATAATGAACATCAGACCGGGCTATTGCAACACCTTCACCTCTCTCTAGTAGTGGCCGTATCCGTGATGTCTTTCCATCGTCGGTGGTCGACGCAAGGCAGATAATGGGTTTGCCCCCTTTTGATCGCGCTGCACCATTGACGAAGTCAGGCTGTGTCGAAACACCACTGTAGAACTCTCCTTCAAATTGATCCGAACATATCTGTCCCGTGAGGTCAATTGCAAAAGCCTGTGTAATTGATACCATTTTGTCATTACGAGCAATGGTCATGGGATCTGATACAAATTCAATCGGCTTAAACAAGAATAGAGGGTTTTTATTAATTTTGTCATAGAGCGCTTTGGATCCAAGGCAATAACTAGTAACGATACGACCTGGGTAAAGGTTTTTCGATGCGCCTGTAATCACCCCTGCGTCGATCAGGTCAAGTATAGGTGTGGTGATGACATCGGAATGGATACCCAAGTTTTTGCGGTCCTTAAGATATTTAAGAGAAACATTTGGATATCGACCAAGCCCTATTTGTAGAGTTGAGCCGTCATCGATGATGCCTGCAATATATTGAGCGATCTGTTCCGCAATTTTATCGGGTGCGCTGTGGTGATATTCCTGAATTGGTTCATCGACATAGACGATATGTTTGATTTGATCGATGCTCAAGAAACTGTCACCCTGGGTAACAGGCATGTTTGGATTGACTTCTGCGATGACCTTGCGTGCCCCCTTTACGATTGCAGAAGTGATATCCACCGAAATGCCCAAACTGACGTAGCCGTGTTCATCCGGAGGTGAAACCTGAATGAAAGCGACATCGGCAACGATCCGCCCATTCTCAATGAGCCGCGGAATCTCAAAAAGAGAGACTGGAATATAGTCAGCCATGCCCCGATTGACCAAGCTACTTACGTCACTTCCGACGAAGAAGCAGCGGTGGCGGAAATGACTGGAGGGAAGGCCATCGACAAGAGGTACTGCACCGGTCGTCAGGAAATGAAATAATTCAACATCGGCTGGCGGCGGCACGAGTTCTTCAAGCGCAGCGACGAGACGGCGTGGTGTCGCGCAAGCGGTACCAATAAATATTCGATCGCCCGCTTGCACGACATTTGCCGCTTGCTTGGCTGTGATAACTTTATGTTGCCATCGTTCCGATTTAAATTCATTGCGCATTAAGGTTGTCCTTTCACCTCTCGACGTAGTGCCTCTCTTATACGATCGCCAAATCAGGCATTGAGGGGCTTCACGCTTGGCATCAGAGGGTATGATAACAGAGTGGGGAAAGCTTATGCAAAGTTACCTTGCTGGACCTTGTCGTGCCCCAACCCTAGGAGCATAAGCACGGCCAATCAGACCTCTCGATTCTTTACCGGGTCCTGGTGGATAATCACGTCAGCCTTGGGGTATTCAGCCATGATGCGAGCTTCGACCTGATCTGCGATGCCGTGAACATGGTCGAGGCTTTGAGAGCCATCAAACTCCAGATGGACCTGAATAAACATCTGCACGCCAGAGGAGCGGGTTCGAAGGTCGTGGGTGGCTACGACATCAGGAAACGAAGTACAGATTTCCAGAATGCGCTGACGATCGGTTTCAGGCAACTCGTGGTCCATTAGGGTTTGATAGGACTGCCAGCCAATAGCACCAGCTCCCCACAACAGGAAGCCGGAGATGCCGATAGCGAATAACGGGTCAGCGTAAGGCCAGTTGAAGTGCGTGGCAATCAGCAACGAGGCGATGACGCTGATATTCATCAGCAAATCGGCGGTGTAATGAAGTTTGTCGGCGCTGATGGCCAGTGATTGGGTGCGCTGAACGACGACGCGCTGAAACAGAACGAGTGCCGCGGTAAATGCAATCGACAGTATCATGACGCCGATGCCAACGCCGCTGTTGCTGACCGGTTGGGGATCGAACAACCGATGCACAGCTTCGCTCAGCAGGAACAGGCTTGAGCCGGCAATAAACGTGGACTGGGCCAAACCCGCAAGCGGTTCCGCTTTGCCGTGCCCGAAGCGGTGCTCTGCGTCGGCAGGAGCAAGTGCCTGACGGATAGCCAGCAGGTTGAGCGCGGAGGCTCCGGCATCGAGCGCGGAGTCGATCAGAGTGGACAACAGCGCCAGGGAATCGGTGGTGAACCAAGCGTAGAACTTGGCGCCAATCAACGAAAGGCCAACGGCCATGGAAAGGTAAGTGGCGAGCCGCATCAGCCGCGCGTCCGCATCGCGGACACCGGCACCCGCAGTCACACCCTGATGTGAACCGTGCATCGTGAATCCCTGCAAATATCGTTAACGCGATCGTCACGACCACCAAGCCTCGGGCACGACGCGACGGTTCAATCGTAACCGATTGGAGATGACATTTTCGTGACATCAAGAACCATGATTGAACCGGATTGCTGACTTGATCGCGATCCGCCGAGCATACACGGGCGGCGCTTTCCCGGCCTGTCACACGAGAGCGGTTTGTAAACAATCTGGGCGGCTTCCGGCATGCGGGCTTGGAACGACAGGTGTTCAGTCGGGGTAAAGCGCATTGACGCTGAGCCCCGAGCTTCCCTTGAGGCACTCTGTGAGAAGATCGTAATAATGCCAAGCGCGAGCAAATGCGAAGAAAGCCTGGCGCGCCAACGTCGCGCGGCTCTTCATTCATGGCTATTCTAACGTATTCGTGATGATGACCGCCGATCTGGCACTTGGTTGCAGGCCCATCATTGTGACCATCCATCGGTCTGTTAAGGCTTAGTTAGGAGCGGACGCGCACGCTGATGGTTTGCCCGAGAGCCGGTCGATCGATCAGATTTCAGAGGTTGGCGACGGCTCAGGATGTTTCCTGATTCCCAGGAGGACATCGTTTGGCCTATGGTGCTGCGGTTGATCTTCGGTCGACCGACCATCGCGAATTGTCGAATCCAGGACGTAGGGTGCCTCCATGATACATGGCGCTAAATCAATTAAGGCATTGATCATCGCTCTCGCCCTCATCGTATTTTCGTGCCCAGCCAAGGCCGATGAAACATGGCTCGAATGGTTCAACCATGGAATGTTTTGGTTCAACACCGGCGTTTCGGAAACTTTATCAGGTGTTGGTAATGTGTTGCCTGCGCTGCCTTCGGGGGTCGAGCATGGAATGCACGACTTCGCGGAGACATGGGTCAGCGAGCCATTAAACGTCGGGGCGCACCTGATCGCCGGCAGAACGGATGATGCCGGCGTCGCTCTGCATCGCATGTTCGTGAATGTTACACAAGGATGGTTTGGTTTCGTTGATCGCGCAGCAGAACAGGGTCAAGTCACTACCCCAATTGATTACGGACTGGCGCTGTGCACCAGAGGTGTTCCATCTGGACCATTTATTGTTGTTCCGCTTACGGGGATCAGAACGGTGCGTGATTTCGGCGCGGACTGGGTTGCCGCCCATGTTGTTTTGTATGGAATAATATTTGGAGTTTTCCAGCTACCAATTTCTATGCAAACAGTTGCTTCGGTGGAGGCGGTTGAAGAAGTTATTACTTTATCAATCGCAGGACAGCTTGGAGAGATGCCGAAAGATGCAAAGGTCAATGACTTTGCCATTGCACAGAAAAACTATCTCGCTGGCCGCGACCGCAGTTGCGCTGAATTGTCAAAGAGTACAATACCGGTGCCCGAGAAATAATGATGTGTGTCCATGCCGTGACGTGTCAAGAAATCTATCAAATCAAGGTAGCCAAGGTGAAACGAGACCCCTTTGCCCGCACAGGCATAGTTCCTAACGGTTTATAGGTCGCAGCAACCCAGGATGGAGCACGGCGGCGCGCAGTTTCTCATCTAACGCGCGAGCGAGAGGTCCATTCATTCGGAACGTATTGGTGAAATAGGGCGGCGGCAGCAGACCCTCCAGCGACAACGAGTGGTGGCGGGCGGCTTGAGCCATTGGTTAGGGTGGTCGGATTGCCGAGACGAACGCCATGGGCCTTGGCGACTGCCCGTGCCGTAACTGCATCCTCGAGATGGGCGATGAACGATATCGAGTGGGCCAAACGATCCCGCTGGGCGATGACCAGGGTAGCCTTGAGTTTACGAGCCAGGGCCAGTGCTTCTCCGAGTCGTGGCCTTTCGGAACTCCTGCCCGATTCGACCTCGACGAACTGGCCTGGGAGGTTCTGGTCGCGACCTTGGAGGAAGGCTTTGACGGCGGCTTACTGACAGGCAATGCCCAAGCCATTGTCATCATGTCTGACTGTCGAAATCTGTGGTAGGCCCTGACCGAGGTGAAGGCACGGGATGCTCCACAAAGTGTCGAGGCATCAAGTGCTCGGTTGTTTGCCAGTTAGATCACCTACTGGTTGGTACGGGTGGGGCAGACGGTGCAGAGAGGATGAACCGGCCGCCTCGGATGGAGAGCCTTAGGGAATTGGCAGGACGGCGGCGGCATTGATCTTCGCCGAAAAATCTGTCCCGGTTCCGCGTGACACTCAGAGCTTTCGTCGGTATGTTGCCACGGTCAATGCTGACTTATGTCACAGGAGAGTAATGATGAAATATCTTTCGATTACGATGTTTCTGCTTGGCTCCGTGCTGACGGGTAATGCTGCGTATGCAGGGTCCGATGATCTGAAATGGGTGGCTCAATGCATTCAAGATAATGCAGGGGCATCAGTTGGCGCAGATGTAGTCGCCACCTACTGTGGTTGTATGAATAACAAGATGAGCGATAACGAGTCTCAGTCCATCAGCCAGTGGGAAAAGACTCACACAACTGAGAAGAATCAGTGTGAAGCTGCGGCGGGCTGGAAGTAGTACTCGTAACGTTGCTGGGCTGGCCGAACGTCAGCCCAGTAACAATGATCGAGGGATGCATCAATCGCCAGATCGCCAGGGGCCTGGGGCGGTTCATGCCATGGAACCACTGTGGCGAATATGGTCCAGCGCCTGGGTTGTGAGAGCCTCGGGGACTGGTTTCCACCGTGTGAACCGGTTGAGGGAAAAAATATGGCGAGAAATTTTTATTTAATTACAGACAGGCAGTTAATGCATTTTAGGTTTATGAAAATTGTTATGATTAGGGTGTGATGCGATGAAAAATATACCAATCGCTGCTAAGTTTCTGATCGCGCTAGCCATGATGGCTGTTATGGCAATCGGCGTTGGTTTCTATGCCGTGACCAACCTGATGCGAGCAGATACGGCCTATTCTGACCTTCTTAACCATGAGGCGAAGGGCTCTATTGCATTGGCGCGGATGAACCGCGGGCTGACCGATCTCGGTCGGCTCCTCTATGGCCTCATTGCAGAGACCGATGATGCCGCGATGCACAAACTCGACATTCAACTCGCGGAAACCCTGAGATTCATCGCTGAACAGGCTACTCTAGCTGAAAAAGACATCCCTAATCAAAAAGCGCAGATCGAAGATATCCTCTCAAAGTTCAAAGGGCTGGCTCCGCTAGTCGCAAAAATTGAAGATATGGGCCTCAAAAACCAGAATGATGCCGCCATTAAAGCCATTGGGCCGTTTAACGATGCCCTGGTTGGACTCCGCAAGGAAGCTATTGACGCGACTGTGGAGACCGTTAATAGAGTTGATGCGATCTCTGACGAGCTGACCGCCAAATCCATAGCGACTTATAATCTAACCCTGGGTATCGCCATCGCGGCATCCTTATTCGTGATGTTTCTTGCATTTCTAATCGCTCGATTTGGCGTATCAAAACCGATTGAGCAGTTAGTGTCCCTTATGGAGCGACTGGCAAAGGGGGATACTACAATAGAGGTTGTCGGCCAGGACCGCAAAGATGAGGTCGGCGCACAGGCGCGCGCGCTCCAGATATTCAAGGATGCGGCCATCGAAAAGAATCGTATGGATGCGGTGGAGCGCGAACGCGTTGAAGCCGAGCGGAAAGCCGTAGAAGCCCAACGAGCCCGCGACCTCGCCGTTGGTAAAGAAATCGCTGACCTGATCACCGCAGTTTCGCGTGGTGACCTTGCCACCCGCCTGAACCTGACCGACAAGGAAGGTTTCTACCGGACCATGAGTGAAGGCATCAACAGCCTGACCGACACCGTGGAAACTGCGATCTCGGACATCGCCCGCGTCGTCAAGGCTTTAGCAGAGGGGGATCTCACCCAACGGATCACCAAGAACTATCAGGGGGCATTCGATGGCTTGAAAAACGACATCAATGCTACCTCTTTTAAACTTTCCGAGATCGTCGGCCAGATTGGAGAGGTGACAGAACAGATTTCGGCGGCGGCGGCTCAGGTCTCGGCGGGCAGCACGGACCTTTCCGAACGCACCGAGGAACAGGCGTCAAGCCTGGAGGAGACGGCGGCTTCGATGGAGGAGCTTGGGGCCACCGTAAAGATGAGTTCTGAAAATGCCCAACGGGCGAATAGGATGGCCAGCGAAGCCCGCACTGCGGCTGAGAAAGGTGGTGTTGTTGCTGGCTCAGCGATTGACGCGATGAAGAAGATCGCGGAGGCGTCTCGAAAAATCACCGAGATTATTGGAGTCATCGACGAGATCGCTTTCCAGACCAATCTTTTGGCCTTGAATGCGGCGGTCGAGGCGGCCCGTGCTGGTGATGCGGGCAAGGGCTTTGCGGTGGTGGCACAGGAGGTTCGGGTCCTGGCCCAACGTTCCGCGCAAGCCTCCAAGGAGATCAAGACCCTTATCACCAATAGTGATAATCAGGTCCAAAATGGTGTGGAGTTGGTTCAGAAGGCCGGTGGTACCTTGACCGGAATTTCGAAGGATGTTCAACAAGTCGCAGCGCTAATCGACGAGATCGCTCGATCGAGCAAAGAGCAAACATCCGCACTGGACGAGATTAATTCAGCAATCTCCACCATGGACGAAATGACCCAGAAGAACGCAGCACTTGTTGAGGAGACTGCCGCAGCGGCGCAATCAATGACGGGACAGGCTTCCGACCTTGAACGGCAGATGTCGTTCTTCAATCTCGTCAATCAGGCGTCTCGGGCGACCGTAACCGTTCAAGCGTCAACGCATCGAGCGCCGGCCCAGACGACAACCGTCCGTGCATCCGTTCGCAAGCCCGTGACAAGGACGACGGCACCGGCAGCCCATAAGCCGACACCCTCCGCGAAGCCTGTTGGGTCGCGTCCGCTCTGGCATGCGGATGATGCCAAAACAGATAAGGAGTGGAAAGAGTTTTGATTTCCAGCCGTGATTTCGGCGCTATTCGAAAGGGTAGCGCCGGCGGAGATCCAGTATACACTCTGACATGCTTGTGGTCGGTCTCAGTGCCGGGCAGACCGAAGATCAACCTGTGACCTTGGGCTTCGCACCAGGCCATGACCTCTGGGCAGGCGTAGTGGCCGTCGCCACGCAAGGTGATCTGGACCTTGGGCATGGTGGCGTGGATGCTGCCGACCACGCGCTTGGTCAGCGTCAGGATTTCCCGGCCCCTCGGCCTGCCGGGGGTGGCTTCGCACCGAAGCGTCGCCCTTGCGCCCGGTTAGTGACCCGACGTTGGCGCCGGCTCCCGTCGCGTCGGTGGCGCGCGTGCGGCGCAGGCCGTGGACCTGGGCGTTGAGGACGCGGGCGACGGGGTCGCCGGGGTGGTGTTCGTCACGGTTCCTCGGCATCCGAACATCATCACCCCATGATGAAGGGTCATGCGGATTGAAAACAAGAGAGACCCGAAAAGGACCTTCTTATGGCGAGGCATTTAACCACGTTGCATTCGGTGTTGCGAGATGCCACCCCGCCACTTCATCGACAGGTCGATCATCACCCATTCCTTGCGCCGCTTGTCCGTGGCGATGTAACTCTTGAGCACTATGTCAAGCGGATGTTGACCCTGTCCTGGCTATACGAAGGGCTGGAGCCGTTGCTGGGTGAGGCCTTGTCTCGGTGGGGAGGGGGACATGGGTTTATGCTCTCCCCCAGGGTCGCCTGGCGCCGCAAAGACTTGGGTGTGCTGGGATTGACCGGTACGACCGGCATCTTGCCTGGTCCGGAGGAGCCCCTTTTCCCGATCGAGAGTGCGGCGGCAACCCTTGGGGTCCTCTATGTCGCGGAAGGATCGACTCTCGGTGGTCGGGGGATCGCTCGCGAACTGGAGTCCCGCCTTGGCCTGGCCGCCGCGGCCGCGCGGGCCGCTGCGTCCTTTTTCCGGTTATTCCTCGCCGTACTCGACGAGGCTCAGCCCCATTTCGGAAGTACGGCGCGATGACAAAACATGATGCCCTTGCCGTCGCCCTCGAACGATGCACGAACGAAGCGATAGAATTGGTCGGGGCGATCCAGTCCCACGGGGTCCTGATCGCGCTGGATGGCCGCCGGGTCGCCATGGTCAGTGCCAATGCGTCGACTATGTTCGGGATGGCCTCGACCGCGATGCTGGGCTGTCATGCCGGGGAGATTCTTGGCCCCCTCGCGGAGTCGCAGGTGTTTGCCGCGGAGGTGCGTGGCGAGTTGTCACCGTCGGTCCCGACATTCCTTGACATCCGTTGTGCGGCACTGGCATCGGCGATTCCGGCCCAGATTCACCGGACGGGCGAGCTTACCGTGATCGAGATGGAATGGCAGCAGAATCAAAACGTTAGCCGAGATTTGCCCAGAAACTCCTTCATCCCCGTCCACGACTCACTGTGGAGCTTCGACGAAACCGCGGACATCGAGTCCTACTCGGCCTTCATCGCCGACCAACTGAGGGTCTTGACCGATTTCGATCGGGTGCTCGTGTACCGCTTCGACGACGATTGGAATGGCGCCGTGATTGCCGAAAGTCGGAATGATCACTTGCCCACCCTCAATGGCCACCGATTCCCGTCTGGGGACATCCCGTCGCAGGCCCGCGCGCTGTATGCCAAGAACTTGATCCGTTTGCTCGCCGATTCCCTCGCCCCGCCGATACCGCTCATTCCGGCCCGAAACCCGGTGACCGGCGCACCGTTGGATATGAGTTTTTCCGTGCTGCGGGCCATGTCCCCCGTCCATCTGGAATACCTGAAGAACATGGGCGTGCGCGCCAGCGTCAGCGTCTCCTTGATCGTCAACGGACGCCTCTGGGGACTGATAGCCTGCCATAACCGGGAACCGCGCCAGGTCTCGTTCCGGTTGCGGGAGCTGATCGAGATCATCGGGCGAACTGCGTCCCTGAAACTCAGCACGATGAACGCATCCCAACGCAGTTGCTATATGAGCCGCATCCAGATCATCCTGACCGAACTCACCCGGATGCTGCGTGACCATGGCGATATCGGCCAATTGGTCAAGCTGATGAACACTGAAATCCTTAATCTTGTTGGCGCTGACGGCGTGGCGATCGGTATCGGGTCTCAACGTTATTATGCGGGTGTCACTCCCAACGATCAGCAGGTGGAAGCTCTGGCCGCGTGGGTGAAGTACCGCGTTTCGACAGATATGGAATTTCATTGTGATTGCCTAGAATCATTGTATTCGCCGGCCAGTGAATTTGTTACGAATGGTGCTGGTTTGCTTGCTATTTGCATTAAAGAACCATTTAATGATTATATTCTTTGGTTCCGCCGCGAAATGAGCCAAACCATTTCATGGGCCGGCAATCCTGAGAAATCCTTGGTGATCGACACCTCTGGACCGCGCATCGAGCCACGGCGGTCTTTTTCGGCGTGGATCCAGAAAGTTCGCGGGCATTCGCTGCCCTGGAAGGAACAGGAATGCGATGTCGCCCGGTCCCTCAGTCGGAGCCTGGTAGAATTTCTTGCCGTGCGTGCGATGAACCACTCCCAGCAGCGCAATGAGGCCATCCTTGAGTCCGCCGGGGAGGGAATCATCGGCCTCGACCTCGACGGCCGCGTCCGGTTTGCCAATGCCGCTGCCTGCCTGCTCCTGGGGTACGGCTCTGGCGAATTGCTGGGGCTTGACCTGCTGGACGCGACCGCCTGTGGTTCAGGAACCAAGGGCCGGTGCCTGCGCACCGATTGTCCCATCATCGGGGTTCTTGTCACGGGGGTGGCTATGCCATCCCGGGAGGTGAGGTTTACCCGTAGCGGGGGAGGGACGTTCCCGGCGGAGTTGGTCGCAACGCCCATCCGCTCGGGCGACAAGTTGGACGGCGTTGTGATCGTGTTCAGGGACATTACCGAGCGACGGGCCGCGGAGGTCCGCCGTCGCCAATCGGATACGGTCTTCGCCAATGCCGCCGAAGCCATTATGGTGATGGACGCCGAAGGATTGATCACCGGGGTCAATCGGGCGTTTACCGAGATGACCGGGTTTGAACAGGATGAAGTTATCGGCAAGCCAGCCAGCCTCCTCAAATCCGGCCACCATTCCCCCGAATTCTTTGAAGCCATGTGGCGCGAAGTCTTGGAATCGAGATTCTGGCGGGGCGAAATCTGGAATAAACGTAAGAATGGTCAAGTATTCCCGATGTGGGGCACGGTCACCGTTGTCCCAAATGAACAAGGAGAGATTCTTAATTTCATCACGGTGTTTACCGACATTAGTAAAGTAAAGGAAGTCGAAGGACATTTATTGTACCTTTCAACTTACGACGCATTAACAAATCTTCCTAATCGTATGCTTTTTGCCGATCGATTGCGACATGCCTTGTTGGAAGCCGAAGCCAATAGTGAGAGAATTGCTATTGTTTTTATCGATTTTGATCATTTTAAGATCATTAATGATTCCCTCGGTCACGCTGTTGGAGATCGTTTTCTCATCACGATGGCCGGACGGCTTTCCGAGACCGTGAGGCCGGGAGATACTCTCGCCCGCTGGGGCGGAGATGAGTTCATCATTATCCTGGAACGTGTCCAGGATGTCAGTCATGTCGCGGATCTAGCCGGACGCTTCCTGGCCGCGGTGTCGGCCCCGATTGTCTTGGATGGCAAGGACTTCATTCCGTCCGCCTCAGCCGGGATCTCCCTCTACCCGGACAACGGCACCGACCCGACCCGCCTGGTCCAAGCGGCCGATGCGGCCATGTACCGTGCCAAACACTTGGGACGAAGTCGGATAGAATTCTTTACCAAGGAACTCACCGAGCACGTCGAACAGCGGTTCCGCATGAGTTCGGAAATTCGCCGGGCGCTGATCGAGAATGAGTTCTTCCTGGTGTACCAACCGCAATGTCAGATCGACACCGGCGTCGTCACGGGTCTTGAAGCCTTGATCCGTTGGCGACATCCGCACCGCGGTATCGTGCCGCCTTCGGACTTTCTTCCGATCGCGGATGAACTCGGGCTGATGGAGGAGATCGGGGACTGGGTGCTCGGGGCCGTCTGCCGGCAGATCAGGGCCTGGGGCCCAGAACTTCCCGACAGCCTGAGAATTTCGGTGAATGTCGCGCCATGCCAACTTCATTTAGGGTTCATCGAGAAAGTATCAAAAACGCTTGAGGAGTATCATGTTTCTTATGACCGCATAGAAGTCGAGGTTACCGAGAATCAACTCGATAACAAGGGGAAATCGATAGAACTTTTGAGTCAGCTACGCTCTTTGGGTGTCCTTGTTTCTCTGGATGATTTTGGGAGTGGGTACTCTTCGCTTGGGCGATTGCGCGATATGCCGATCGACAAGTTTAAAATCGATAAGTCATTCGTGGATGAATTACCGCACAGTGTTCGTGATTTGGCCATCATCAAAGCAATTATTGCGCTCGGCATTAGCATGAACGTCTCAGTCATTGCGGAAGGCGTCGAAGAACAAAGCCAATTGGGTCAGCTTCAAGGTGTCGGGGTTACCGTCATTCAAGGCTATGTCTTCAGTAAGCCGTTAGCGGCGCCGGATGTGATTTCCTTTATTATTGACCGACAGCGACAGCGACAGCGATAGCAATGTAGATTTGTATTCGATGGTATCATGTGTCAGATCCTTGGTGGCGCAAGAACTGGAAGAGTCATATACGCGGCGTGAATCCTCCCGCGATAAAGATTGGTCAGACGCTCGATCATTGCCGGTTCGGGTTCCACACCGGCCACGCTGTCCTTGGATTCCCGCCAAGCCGGCATCGCCAAAGAGTGGGCCACGGTATCGAAGATTTTCGTTAGAGGAGCGGTCGTCAAAGGAATGGCCGAAGTCGGTGGCCGGTCATCCGGGTTAGGGGGTAACGTCCTTGCCTGGCCCTCTCGAGATGTCTTGTTCGCCGTATTTGCCCGCAATACAGGTATAATTTCGGCATTCGGCAATTTCGGCATGTCAGCAGACCGGGCTTGGGGCTACGCGGAGGTGGGCAGCCTGCTCTTGCTCGACCTTCGAGTGGGCGCGGCACCGATCGGCCTAATCGCAGGATCAGCCATGCCGAATTGGTGGCCTCGGGCTCGTGGACTTCGGTTCATTGATTGCAGTACAGGGACGGCCGACGGTCGCCGCTGAGCCGCCATCATTTCGAGGTTGCGATCATGGATTGGACAGAAGCCCTGAAGATGGGTGTGCCGGCAATTGACGGTGAGCATAAGCACGCCGTTTGGCTGATGGACCGGTTGGGCGAGGCCATATGGGCTCGGGACCCGCAGGTGGTGTGTCGCCTGCTGCTGGATGTCTGCGACCATTTCACCCGCCACTTTGCCGACGAAGAGCGGCTGATGGCCGAGGTCGAGTACCCCATGACCGCCGCGCACCGGGCCGAACATGCCGAGATGTCGGCGTGGATCGAACAGGCGGCCAAGGCCGTGACCGCCAACCCCGGCTTGTCGTCGCCGACGGCCGTTAAGGCGATCAAGTGGATTTCGGACCATCTGACCAATAGCGACATGCTGGTGGCCGAGTTCATCAGGACTAAAAGAGCCATCTCGATGAGTATGGCAGCATAGTGCGGATGAGGTGTTTTTAATGCCTGAATAAACTGGCTGCTATTGTCGCGTATAGACCGGACCCCATCAACGGATTTGCTGATCCTCGTGGTTGGTGCAGTGAGGGCGGCCGGCCGCGATTCGAAGCAAACATCCCGGCCGGGGTATGGGGAGAAGCCGGGGCAAGGAAACGCCAAGCGGTGCCATTTCATAACGCGCCATAACATTGGAACACTATGATGTACCGTGATCGCATTAGAATGAAGTCCTTACTGGACAAGGTTGTTGACGCTGACGAAGCAGCTTTACTCATTCGGGATGGTATGATTGTTGGCGTCAGTGGCTTCACGCCCGCGGGTGAAGCCAAGGTGGTTCCGCTGGCCTTGGCCGAACGGGCCAAGCGTGAATCGCTGAAGATCACGCTGATGACCGGGGCGTCATTGGGCAGCGATGTGGAGCGCATGCTGACGGAGGCCAATGCGCTGTCCCGGCGTTTGCCGTTTCAAGGCGAGCCCACCTTGCGCGCCGCGATCAATCGCGGTGAAGTTATGTTCATCGACCAGCACCTTTCTGAAACGGTGGAGCTTCTGCGCAGCCGCCAGATGGGACCGATCGATGTGGCGGTGATAGAAGTTGTCGGCATCACGGAAGATGGCGGACTGATTCCGACCACCTCCATCGGCAACTCGGCAACCTTCGCCATCCTCGCCGAACAGGTGATCATCGAGCTGAACCTGACCCAGCCGCCGGCTCTGGAAGGCTTGCACGATGTGTACATCCCGACGCGCCGGCCCTATCGGGCGCCGATTCCGGTGATGTCGGCTGACGCGCGGGTCGGCCTGCCTTACATCCCGATCGATCCGGCGCGGATCAAGGCCATTGTGGTGACGCAAAAGGCCGATAGTTGCCTGTCGGTGCTGCCGCCCGACGACGAGACCCGTGCCATCGCCGGCCACTTGACTGATCTTTTTAAGTACGAGGTGTCCAAGGGGCGGTTGACCAACACCCTGTTGCCTCTGCAAGCCGGGATCGGCACCATCGCCAACGCGGTGATGCATGGGCTGATCGATTCGCCGTTCCATAATCTTAAGATGTATTCAGAAGTGCTCCAGGATTCGACCTTCGACTTGTTCGATGCCGGGAAACTGGACTTCGCATCCGGATCGTCCATGACCCTCACCACCGCCCGTCATGCGCGGATCTTGAACGAGATCAAGCACTATCAGAATCGCTTGGTCCTGCGACCTCAAGAGATCAGCAATCACCCCGAGGTCATTCGTCGCCTGGGCGTGATCGGTATCAACACCGCGCTGGAAGTGGATGTTTACGGCAACGTCAACTCGACCCATGTCCAGGGCACCCACATGATGAATGGGATCGGCGGCTCCGGCGATTTTGCCCGCAATGCCTACCTGTCGGTGTTTGTGACCAAGTCGTTGGCCAAGAATGGGGCCGTTTCGAGTATCGTCCCGATGGTACCCCATGTTGACCACTCCGAGCACGATGTCGATCTGGTGGTGACCGAGTGTGGGTTAGCCGATCTGCGGGGGCTTGCCCCGCGCGAACGAGCCGTTTTGATCACCGAGAATTGCGTCCATCCCTCCTATCGGGCACAAATGCGCGATTACCTTCGCGAGGCCGCCAAACGCGGTGGCCAGACTCCCCACGTCCTGGAACAGGCTTTCGCCTGGCACACGCGGTTTCGGGCCACCGGCAGCATGTTGCATGAGGCGGCACTCGGAATATCCTGACCCTGTCGATTCCGGCGACCGGGCTGTGTGATCGCGCCCTAAAAAAAGCTCAGTTGGCGTTGTAGAGGCATGGCAACGGCGCGAGCCGAGGAATCCTTCGAGGGTGGACGGCCAATAGAGGTCGGCATCGTATACCAGTTCCCGCTGATAGGTTCCTATCAGTGGGAACTGGTATAAGTCTGTGTGTCTGACCATCGGAGATTGCAAACAAGCCCGCTTTTGGCGGCGTTAGGAGGGCCCGTTCCGGGATGTCCTTCGCGGTGACGTCACCGGGGAGATCCAGGTCGATGAAGGCATCCGGCCTGTTCTCGTCTGTCCCCATCCGATCGGTCGGGAACGCTCATAACACCGGGGATGACTGCGGTAAAATAAGCCGGTATGCGGCAGCCCGGGTCTCCCCTGGTCCGATTGGTCGGGATTGTCGTATAGTCGGGTCGGGTTTTACGGTCGTCGAAGCTGATAAAGGGGCAGGCACATGCACACTGCCGATGCGCAACCCGATCTTCATATCCGTCGGGACCATTGCGAGGATGAACCCATCCGGTTCGTTGACGCTATTCAGCCGACGGGCATTCTCCTGTGCATCGATGTCCGGGACCGGACCATCCTGGCTGCGAGTGCCAATCACCGGGAAAATCCGGTCTTGCGCGGGCCACTGGTGGGTCGGTCCCTGTCCGAGATCTGGCCGGCGTTGGCGGCGGCGTGCCGCCACGGCACCTTCATGTTCGGCGATGACCTGATGGTGCATTGCCATTCCGATGACGAAACACTGTTCGTCGAGATCGAAGCCTGCACCGAGGCTGACGGAACCGGCATTCAGGACATGATCGAAATGGGAGCCGTCCTGACCCGGATTCAGGAGGCCCGCACCCTGGAAACGGTCACGCGGGACGCGGCGGCGGCAATCCGATGGGTCACCGGAATGGAGCGCGTGCTGGTTTACCGCTTCGACAAGGAAGGCCACGGCGAGGTCATGGCCGAGTCAAAAGTTGACGATTGGACCCAAAGCTTCATAGGATTCCACTTTCCGTCCGCCGATATCCCGAGCCAGGCCAGAGCACTCTATTTGATCAGTCCTTGCCGCTTCGTCGAACGGCGCGACTACGAACCGGTTCCGGTCGTTCCTGACCGGCATCCGCGCACCGGTCGCCCCTTCGATCTCGGGCGCTGCCGACTGCGGAGCCTGTCGCCGATGCATAGGCTGTACCAGGAGAATCTCGGCGTAGACGGTGCCATGTCCATCTCGATCATCGACGGTGGACAGCTTTGGGGTTTGGTGGTTGGCCATCACCGGAGTCCTCACCGTGTCCCCATTCCCGCCCGAGAGCAGGCGATGGCGGTCACGACCAGCCTGGCGATGCGCCTGGCGGCCACCGAATCCGCCGACGACCGGGCCGCCCGGGAACGTCATGTCATCCTGCATGCCAAGTTGCTGGAACAGATTGCCGGAGCCGATGACTTCGTCTCACCCCTGGTGGGCGGCCAGATCAAGCTGGCGGATATGTTTTTCACATCGGGAAGTCTGGTCGTGGTTGACGGCGCCGATCACGGCGGTGACGCGGAGCCGACCGTCTACACCGTTGGCCTGTGTCCGGATCGCGACCTGATCGTCGCCTTCTGTCAAGCCTGCCGTAGCCACATGGACGATGGCATCTTTCATACAGACCACGCGGCATCCGTGCTGCCCGCGTTCGCTGCCCACGCCGAATATGCGTCCGGCGTCCTGGCCGCCGCACTTGGCGAGCAAGGTCGCCACATGGTTCTATGGTTCCGTCCGGAAACCATCCGGACGATTTCCTGGGGCGGCGCCAGCCCGGAACAGGTCGAGAAGGAGAAGGCTGCGGGTAACTATCTGCCGAGAACATCGTTCGCACGTTGGGTGGAAGAGCTGAGGGGGCATTCGCTTCCCTGGCAGCGATGGCAAATCGACATCGCCCGGTCCCTCCGCGCCGCCTTGAACGACCTGACCATCCGGCAGATGCGGAACGCCCGCAACCTGGAGATCAATGTTGCGCTCCGTCGGGCCAATGCCGTTCTCCAAGCGCGAACAAGGGAACTGGAAGCTGCGAATGCCGCCTTGATCCAAGCCCGGGAACGGGCAGAGGCCGCCAACCGGGCCAAGGCGGAATTTTTGGCGGTGATGAACCACGAATTCCACACCCCGCTCAATGCGATCATCGGCTTTGCCGAGGTGCTGACGATGTGGGAAAGCCAGGCGCCGACCGATCCCAGGCTTGCTGCTTGCAGTCACCGGATCGTCGAGGGTGGCAGGGCCTTGCTGGCACTGCTCGACGATATTCTCAGCCTGTCGAGGATGGCTGCGGGGGACCTGAACCTCCAATTCGGTTCGTTTCCGGTGTCCCGGTTGATCACGAACGCCGTGGCCGCCGTGGCGGAACAGGCTGAGGCTTCCCATGTACACCTCGTCTCCGACGGCCAGGACACGTCGTGGTGGATCGACGGTGACGAAGAGGCGTTGCTGAAGGCCTTGATCCATATCCTGCGTAACGGCGTCAAGTTCACGCACCGCGACGGCAAGGTCGACCTCCGCACCCATGGGTTCGAGGACGGCCATCTGGAAATCGTGGTGGCCGATGACGGCATCGGAATCGCCGCTGCCGACCTCGAGAAGGTCATGTCGCCGTTCATGCAGGCCGACGGTTCCGAGACGCGCCAATATAATGGAGCCGGGATCGGGCTACCCTTGGCCCAAAAGCTGATCGAGTGTCACGGCGGTACCGTGACTTTGGAAAGCCGGATCGGGCACGGAACGACCGTGACCCTGTCCATACCAAAGGAACGGGTGATCCAAAATTCGTCAGGTGCCGTGGTCGGCTGAGGGCCTCTCGTCGCCCTTTCAACCGGAGATAGCGTTACGAATGGCTGGAGGGGCGTGTCCGCCCTGATGCTTTCGACCGGCTGGGAAGGGGGGCCAGACGGAGATGAATGCAACGCCGATGCTTTCCCGGTAGGGTATCCGCCGGTCGCGGTTCGAATCGCAAGGCGGATCGGACGACCGCCGTCGCAGGCCCGCATGGAGAAAGTCATGACCGACGTTCCCGACGAACCGGTCCGCCCCCAGGCATGCTCGGCCGTGCGGCGTTGGGCCTGGGTGCCCATTCCCGTCCTGCTGGTCGCGGTGGTCGGGGTGTGGGCGGCGGATTTGCAGACCCCGCACGAAGCGCCGTACCTGCTGACGGGCCTTAATCTGATCTTCATGGTGGCGCCGACGCTGCTGGTCGCCTTGGTGATGGGGGCGGTTTTCCTGACCGCACGGACTCCGGATTCCCTGCTGACGGGTTGCGGCGCCCTGGTGCTCGGTCTGGCGGGACCGGCGGCGAACATCAGCGCGCTTCTCGTGTCGGGTCACGACTTCGACGTCAATGTCACGGCGACCATTCACGCCGTCTGTGTCTGGATCGCGACCCAGTGCCTTCTCGCGGGGGCCGCCTGTTCCCACCGATGGGCGCCGTCGCTGCCGTCCCCGCGTCGGTGGCTGGCCGTTGGCTGCGCGCTGGCCCTGGGCCTGGTGGGAGGCGTGGTGACGGCGGTGTTGTGTGGCCTCACACCGGTCTTCTTCGTCCAGGGCGTCGGGGGCACGACGGCGCGGCAGTTTGTTCTCGGCTCGGCCATCGTCGGGTTTCTCCTGACGGTGGCGCTGCTGCGCCCGATGCGGCGGGGGGACGCCTCGGATTTCGGCCACTGGTACGGCTTGTCGCTGCTGCTGTTGGCGGTCGGCTACCTTGCAGTGACGATCCAGCCGATTCAGGGCGGGGTCCTGGGTTGGACGGGTCGCGCCACCCAGTTTCTCGGCGGATGCTACCTGTGCGTCGCCGCTGTCGCCGCGGCGCGCGGCGCGGGCCCGCTGTCGATCACGCTTGGACGCCCGCGGGAGGACGTGCCTCACGTCCTCGGCGTCGCGATCGCCATCGCCCTCGCCGCCGCCGTCCTGCGCATGGTGTTTCTGCGCGACATGGGGACGAGTTTCGGATTCCTGACGTTCTATCCCGCGGTCGCTCTGGCCGCGCTCTATGGCGGGCTGTGGGCGGGCGTGTCGGCGGCCATTCTCTCTGCCGTGCTCGCCGACTATTTCTGGATCGAGCCGGTAGGGTCGTTCCAGGTTGCACACGTGACCGATCTGGTGGCGATCGGCGTCTTCCTGCTGTGCTCCGCGATGATCTCGATGATCGTCGAACGCATGATTCGGGCCGACGCGCGCGCCAGGAAGGCCGAAGCGATGGAGCATGACCATCTGGAACGGCTGGTCAGGGACAGGACGGAAGACCTGCGGCGGGAAGTCGCTAGGGGCAGGCGCCTTGAAGACGATCTGCGCGCCAAGCGGGAAAGGCTGCGCCTGTTTGTCGACGGCGTCCCCGCGGGTATCGCCATGTTCGACACGGCGATGCGCTACGTCGCGGTCAGCCGCCGCTTCGCCGAGGACTACGGCGCGGCGGCGGATGACCTGATCGGCCGCCGCCACTACGACGTTTTTCCCGATATTTCCGAGCGGTGGCGCGACATCCACCGACGCTGTCTGGGCGGCGAGACCCTCCGCTGCGAGGAGGACCCGTTTCCCCGGGCAGACGGACACCTGGACTGGGTGCGCTGGGAGGTCCGCCCCTGGCATTCCGCTCCGGATCGGATCGGCGGCATCATTATCTTCGCCGAGAAGATCACCGAGCGCAAGGCCATCGAAGCCGCGCTGCATGCCGCAAAGGCTGCCGCCGAGCGGGCCAACGACGCCAAGACGCGGTTCATGGCTTCGGTCAGTCACGATCTCCGTCAGCCTCTTCAGGCCCAGCGGTTCCTCCTGTACAACGTCGCGCGCAAGGCGGAGCACCCCGATCAGGTCAGGAAAGCCTGCGAGCAGATGGAGAAGACGCTCGAAGCCACCGAGACGATGCTGTCGCGGCTTTTGGACTTCGCAGCCCTGGAATCGGGGAACGTCGCCGTGAAGCGGGAGGCGTTCCGACTCGATCGGATGATCGCGGACATCGTCCGGGAGAACGGGGACGAGGCGGCAGCCCGGGGCCTGACGCTCAGGGTGCGGACCTTCCCGTGTCTGACCGAAAGCGATCCTGTCCTTCTTGGCCGGATCGTCCGCAACCTGATCTCGAACGCCCTGCGCTACACCGCGCGGGGGGGAATCCTGGTCGGCGTCAGGCGGCGCGGCGCTCACCTCCGGATCGAAGTCCGGGACACGGGCATCGGCATCCCCGCCGATCAGCGACAGGTCATCTTCGAGGAATTCCGACAACTCGATAACCCCGAACGCAATCGCGCCAAGGGACACGGTCTCGGACTGGCCATCGTCACGAAGACCGCCGAGTTGCTCGGTCACCGACTGTTCCTGCGCTCGACGGTCGGTCGCGGTTCCGTGTTCGCGGTCGAGGTGCCGCGAACCGGAGACCCGATACCATCCGCCGCCGCCGCCGCGGTCGAGGTGCCGCACCACAGGCGGGCAACCACCATCCTGGTGGTCGAGGACGACCCGATGCAGGCGGACGCCCTGGCCTCCCTGCTGTCCGGGTGCGGCTATCGCGTGCTGGTCGCCCGCGATGGGGCGGAGGCGGCCGCCGCCATCCCGCCCCCCGACCTCATCCTCAGCGATTATCGGCTGCCCGGAGGACAGACCGGGGTCGACGCGGTCGGACGCGTCAGGACCGTGAACGGCGGGGCGATTCCGGCGATCATCATGACGGGAGACACCGAGGCCGCCATCGCCCTGGACGTAGCCCGGGCCGATTGCGATATCGTTCACAAGCCGTGTCCGCCGTCGGCGCTGTTCGCGGCCATCGCCCGCCTCGTTCCGGTTCCGGAAAGCGGTTGAAGCGGCCACAGCACCGTCATCCTAGTGTCTCGTGTCAGCAAAATTGCCAGGTTAACGGTTTCCAAAGGCCGTCGGCCTTTGGTGGGGTCGTAGGGGCCAAGCCCCTACAAAATGC
>CAIYNU010000024.1 GCA_903927615.1 uncultured Rhodospirillales bacterium
ATGGTGGTGGTGATCTCGCTCATCCGCTGGATGGTTCCGGTGATGCCCCTGATCGCATCCACCGCGGTGCCGGTCACCGCCTGCATCTGACCCACCTGGCCCTGGATGTCGTCGGTGGCCTTGGCGGTCTGATTGGCCAGATTCTTCACCTCCGACGCCACCACCGCAAAGCCCTTGCCCGCCTCGCCGGCCCGGGCCGCCTCGATGGTCGCATTCAGCGCCAGCAAATTGGTTTGGCTCGCGATATTGTTGATCAAGCCGACCACTTCGCCGATCTTTTGCGCCGCATCGGACAGCCCCGCCACCGTGACGTTGGTCTTGTTGGCTTCATCCACCGCAACGCCGGCGATCCGCGACGACTCACTGACCTGACGACTGATTTCGTTGACCGAACTCGACAGCTCCTCGGTGGCCGCCGCCACCGTCTGGACGTTGGCCGTGGCCTGTTCCGCCGCCGCCGCCACCGCCACCGCCTGCCGGTTGGTCTGGTCGGCGGTCGCCGACAGCCCCTGGGCATCGGCCTGAAGCTGGCTCACCGCCTGGGACAAAGCATCCACCACGCTCCGGACGCTGCTCTCAAAGCTATCGGCGAGCTGGTTCATCGACCGCTTCTTGTCCTCCACCGCCGCCCGCTGCTGTCGCTCGTTATCCGCGGCCATCTCCCGGCGCTCATACCCGTTTCGCTTGAAGGTCTCTAGCGCGTCCGCAAGCTGGCCGATCTCGTCGCCCCGACCGACTCCGGAGACCTCGACATCCAGATCGCCGGCGGCAACCCGATGAACGGCTCTGGTGACATGCCCCAGCGGCCGGACCACGCCGAACACGATGACCCACAAAGCCAGCCCGACAAAGGCGACAATCCCGATCACGGAAAGCCAGAACAACCCGATCCGGCCGTCGTGAATATTGCTGGCGCTATCGGCGAACGCGGTATTTTGCAGTTGGTTATTGGTATCGAGAATATCGCCAAGGATTCGTTCCGCATCTTCGGTGATTGGTAGCGCCTTAATCAGCAACACTTCGACATCATCGAACTTCTTTTGGTCGTATAAGCTATTGGCTTGGGCCTCGATTTTGCGGTAATCGGCCATCAGCAACCGGACCTTATCGATGCCCTGGCGCGAATCATGATATACCAACAACGGTAACAGCGCCTGAATATCGTCTTCGGCCTGTTTCGAAGTTGTCCTGGCCCGTTCGCGCAGCGTTACCAAAAGCTCGGCACTGACGCTGCTGTTGGTCAAGTATTCGGTGGCCCGGAACCAGGATTTCATTTGGTAACGGGCATCACTGGTCAAATTTTGTTTCTTCGCCGCGATAGAAAGAGCCAAATTGTCGCTTTCGATGTTCGATAGTTCGACGATCCCGATTATCGCCAGAACGATCGCCAGCACCGCCAGCAAGAGCACGGTCCCGAGCATCTTAAATTTCAAGGTCAGATTCACGACAACTACCCTCCAACGCAATCGCTGCGCCGCACGCTCGCAGTTTGCAGCGGCCCTCACCGGTCCCCTAACCCGTCACTGTTATAGCAGCACTTGCTTTGCTGACCGATAAAAACTGCAACGGTTCGCCCCAAAAGCAATTCTGATGGCTATTTTGGTCATGATACCGGCTGTTTTATCCCCTAATGCTCTTGAATTGTTCCGTCGCTCTGACCAACGCGGTGCGGATGCCCGGTTCCATGGCGGAATGACCGGCATCGGCAACGATGCGGTACTCGGCCTCTGGCCACGCCCGATGAAGCCGGTCGGCGGTCATGATCGGGCAAACAATATCATAACGGCCCTGGACGATCACCGCGGGCAGGTGACGGACGCGGCCGACCTGATCCAACAGCCGGGTTTCCGGCCGGAACAGGTTGTTGCGGAAGTAATGGGCTTCGATGCGGGCCAACCCCAGGGCATGGGTATCTTCCGAAGCGGCCGAGATCAGGTCGGGATTGGGCTGAAGGGACGAGCAGGCGCCCTCATAGAGGCTCCAGGCCCGGGCCGCCGCGATCCTGATCCCGGCGATCGGCGAGTCGAGCCGCCGCCAGTAGCCTTCCAGCAGGGTGTCGCGCTCGGATTCGGGCAGAAAATTGACGAAGTCGGCCCAGGCTTCGGGGTAGATGGTGCCCATGCCGTTGAGGAACCAGTCGATCTCCAGGCGCTGCATCAGAAAGATGCCGCGCAGCGTCAGGCTGAGACAGCGTTCGGGGTGACTCTCGGCATAGGCCAGCGCCAGCGTGCTGCCCCAAGAGCCGCCAAACAGGTGCCAGCGTGAGATGCCGAAAGCCTCGCGCAGCCGCTCCAGGTCGGCAATCAGCAAATCGGTGGTGTTATTGCGGACCTCGCCCAACGGTCGGGAACGGCCGGCGCCGCGCTGGTCGAAGATCAAGATCCGATAATGCGCCGGGTCAAAAAAGCGCCGATGGGTCGGCGACGCTCCGGCCCCGGGTCCACCGTGCAAAAACACCACCGGCACGCCAGCCGGATTGCCGCATTGTTCCCAATAGAGGGTGTGCAGCTCGTCCACCCGCAGCATACCGCTTTGATAGGGGTCGATGGGTGGAAACAAGTCGGCGCGCGCCATCATCCTCGTCCGTTCGTTCGTCCGTGACTTGGGCCCGCAGTCTAAGTGCCGCCCGGGCTGAGGCCAAGAGGGTATACCGCCCCCCCGTCCCGAAAGAATGATGCCCGCGCGATGGGTCAGGATGACAGCGGCGGCAAGCCGCCGGTCTGGCGCAAGGCTTCCCCCAGAACCAGCGCCGCCGCCAGGGCGACGTTGAGAGAGCGGGCCGGCGGACACAACGGCACCACCACGGCGGCAGACGCCGCCGCGTGAACCTCATCAGGGACCCCGGCGCTCTCACGCCCCACCAGCAGCAGGTCGTCGGGATCAAAGGCGAAGTCGGTAAAGCACTGACGCGCGCGGGTGGTCAGCAGCACCAGCCGTCGCCCGACAGACCCGGCGCGGAAGGCGTCCCACGACGCATGGCGAACCAGGTTCACCTGCCCCAAGTAATCCATCCCGGCCCGCCGCAGCCGCCGGTCGTCAAGGACGAAACCGCACGGCTCGATCAGGTCGATCCCGACACCGAGACAGGCCGCAAGGCGCATCATCGCCCCGGTATTCTGGGGAATGTCGGGCTGAAACAAGACAAGCCGCATGTTATCGCGTCGCTCCCCCCCCTTGAAGCCGGGGATCCTGGTTGGGCATGGTCAACACTGCACAGTTATTAAGGTCATCGAACTGAAACAGATAGATTGCCTTGGGATCCGCCTTATGGTCGGGATCATAAAGATTCAGTCCGGTGCCGAAGGCAACCCCCAACACACCGTCACTGAACATTGCGCGGTACAACATGGGCGTCCGTTCGTTGAACCGCCCCGCCCGACAGGCCATGGTCGCCGCCGCATCGCGCCGACCGCCCTTGCGCCATTCGCCCGGTGAGCGCAACACCACCTGGGTCGGAACCGACCATCGTTGCAGCGGTTGATGGTCGCTCAACGGATCATCGGGAAGCGGCACCAGATGCTGGGGATCGGTTCGCACCAAGGGCTCGGCGTTCACCCCGTCACCGGCGAAAGCCATGGCCAAGGCCAGAACCAGCACCGCCTTCACCGGCCAAGGGACTTGCCCCCGGTCCCGGCCGGGACCGGGGGGCGCCCCGGTCCCCTTCAGGATGTCCAAATAAAACCGCTCCCGTCCGGCCAATCGGTGTCCGTCACCAAGACCCGGCTGACGTCGGCCGCGGGCGGCCCCACGCGACACACCGCCAGCATCGCCTCGACGGTGGCCGCCGGACCTGCCACCACCGCCTCCACGGCACCGTCCTGACGATTGCGCACCCAGCCGGACAAACCAAACGCCCCGGCCCGCGCCACCATCCAGGCGCGATACCCCACGCCCTGAACCCGGCCCTCAATAACGACTCGGACCGAGACCCTGTGTGCCGTCACGATCATTCGAACTCGAGAATCACCTGATCCACCGCGAGGCTGCTGCCCGCCTCGACATTGGTCTTGGCGATCACCCCGTCGCGTTCGGCACGGAGAATATTTTCCATCTTCATCGCTTCCACCACCGCCAGCTCCTCGCCGACCTTGACCTCCTGGCCAACCTTGACCGCCAGGTGGACCAACAGGCCGGGCATCGGCGACAGCAACACCTTCGAGCGATCGGGTGGAACCCGGACCGGCATCAGTTCGGCCAGTTCCGCCGCCCGCGGCGTCAACACCTGACAGACCACATCCGCCCCGCCGTGCAGCAACCGGTAACCGTCACCCCGGATATCAACCTGGACCACCATCTTGCGGCCTTCAACGGTGCCGACCCACAACAGGTCCCCGATGACCCAGCTCGTGACCAGAGAGAAGACCTGCCCGCCGACCCGAACGTCCGCCCCGCGATCGGTTTCGTCCACGAACACCGGCGTGTTCTGGCGGTTGATCCGCACCATCCAGAAATTCTGGCGGGGCGGCTGATAACCGGGCAACTGGCCGCTCAAGGTACGATTGCGCTCGGCGATCCGATCATGGACGAAGGCCACCACCGCGATCAGCCGGTCATTGACCTCGGTCTCCAGCTCGACGCCGGTAAAGCCCTCGGGGAACTCGTCGGCGATGAAGTTGGTGCTCAAGCGTCCCGACAGGAACCGCTCCTTCTTCATCACCGCGGCCAGGAAACTGATATTGTTGCCGACGCCGCGAATCTGGAAGGCATCAAGCGCTTCCCGCATGTGGCCGATCGCGGTTTCCCGATCCATGCCCCGGGTGATCAGCTTGGCGATCATCGGATCGTAGTACATGCTGATCTCGCCGCCTTCGTAAACGCCGGTGTCGACGCGGACGAACTGGCTTTCCACCGGCGGCCGGTAGCGCGTCACCCGCCCGATCGAGGGCAGGAAATTGCGGGCCGGGTCTTCGGCGTAAATGCGGGCCTCCAGCGACCACCCCCGCAGCTTCACGTCGTCCTGGGTAAACGGCAGCTTTTCGCCCGCGGCGACGCGAATCATCAACTCGACCAGATCAACGCCCGTGATCATTTCGGTCACGGGATGCTCGACCTGAAGCCGGGTGTTCATTTCCAGGAAGTAGAAATTACGCTGGGCATCGACAATGAATTCGACGGTACCGGCCGACTTATAATTGACGGCCTTGGCCAGCGCCACCGCCTGCTCGCCCATGGCGCGGCGGGTCTTGCCGTCGAGGAACGGACTCGGCGCCTCCTCGATCACTTTCTGGTGACGGCGCTGGATCGAACACTCCCGCTCGCCGAGATAGACGGTGTTGCCATACCCGTCGGCCAGCACCTGGATTTCGATGTGGCGGGGTTCCTCGATATACTTCTCGATGAACACCCGATCGTCGGCAAAACTGGAGCGCGCTTCGTTCTTGGCCGACTTGTAGCCCTCGCGCACCTGGGCATCATTCCGGGCAATCCGCATGCCCTTGCCGCCGCCCCCGGCCGAGGCCTTGATCATCACCGGGTAGCCGACCTCCCGGGCGATGGTGACCGCCTCGTCGTCGTCGGCGATCACCCCCAGATAACCGGGAACCGTGTTGACGCCGGCCGCCTTGGCGAGTTTCTTCGACTCGATCTTGTCGCCCATGGCCCCGATCGCCCGGACATCGGGACCGATGAAGGCGATGCCGGCGGCGTTCAACGCCTCGCAAAACGGCGCCTTTTCGGACAGGAAGCCGTAGCCCGGATGCACCGCCTCGGCGCCGGTCTTCTTGCACGCCTCAATGATCCGGTCGGCGATCAGATAGCTCTGAGCCGACGGCGGCGGTCCGATGAACACCCGCTCGTCCGCGATCTCAACGTGGAGCGCCGCGGCGTCCGCCTCGGAATAGACGGCAACCGACTTGATGTCCATCCGGCGGGCGGTCTTGATGATTCGGCAGGCAATCTCGCCCCGGTTGGCTATCAGGATTTTTGAAAACATGACGCGCGCCGTTCCCCCTGGAAATCCTGGCCGGCCGCGGGACTCTCAAGAGCGCGCCGCCCGACCGTCTCAGGGATTTGCAGCCGAAAATCACGCGGTTGTCAACTCCCGCCCGGGGCTTCGGCCAGGATGGGCGCCGTGGGCTTTGCGGTATGATGCCGCACCCGCCGGAAGCGGGCCAGCGGCGCTCCGGCCGACGCCGATATCGGGCAAAAACCCACGGCCGGTCGGCGCGCGAATAACCGCGGTGATGGTGCGAACAGGGCTGCGCCATCGCCAAGCGGACTGGCCCGTTCCCGGGAGCGCGGGGATCCTGCCCGCCGCTCCCGGAACGCCATTTTGGTGGATCAAGGGGAAAGCCCTTACAGGCTTCACCCCCCACGGAGTATCACGGGGACGTAAGCTTGCTCACACCGATCCAGCCGGCAACACCACCCGCCGTCAACGCCAGCAGACGCAAGAGTTCGCCCCGCGCCGCAATATCGCGCCGCGCCGTGGCCGGCGCGATCGCCTCACCAATCAGCGCACCGGATGCCGTCATCTCCCGCGTCTGAGCCGCCGTGAACATCGGCTGCGCCACCTCGCGCGTCAGGCCGAACAGCGACCCGGTCAGCGCCCCACCGGTCAGCAAGTCGGCAGCCACGACGCCGGCCACGACGCCGGCACCGACCAGCAGAGTCGTCCCGAGCCCGGACGAGTCGGCCGCCAGTTGATCGGCGGGTTGGGCTGCTGGCGGCGTCTGCGCGAACGCTGCCCCCGATGCCAGCAGCAGGCAGCAAACAACCAGGATTTTCCCCATCATCGTCCCTCCGGAATTCCGATAAACCCAAAAAAGCCCCGGGGTCACTTCGACCCACCCGGCCCCCCGCCCGGCAAAGCCGTGTCAATGCCTTCCCGAACCGGCGTCAAACGACCAAGCCGCCCCGCCCGGGCGGGAGTATACGGGATTTCAACCCGATTCCTCCTGTCGAAGATAACAGTGACCCGCCGTGCAATTCAATATCCGTGCCGTTCAAGATTGAACCGGCCTCACGCTTCAACCGATGCCTTGCTCGGGTCGTCCGCGCCGGGATCGGACCCGGCCTCCTCCTCGGCCGTCACCGCCGCCGCTTCGGCCCGCCGCCGCTCCTCGTCCAGCAGGTCCTTGCGCGACAATTTGCCGATCAGCGTCTTGGGCAGGTGATCCCGGAACTCGATCAGCTTGGGCATCTCCATGGGCGACAGCTTGTCTTCAAGGAACTCCCGCAGTTCGTCGGCGGTCAGGCGGCCCCCGCCGGCCAGCTTGACATAGGCCTTGACGGTCTGGCCGCGATAGGCATCGGGCAAACCGGCCGCCACCACCTCTTCCACCAGAGGATGCTGATAGATCGCTTCTTCAACGGTACGCGGATAGACGTTGTAGCCACCGCACAGGATCAGGTCCTTGAGCCGATCAACGATGAAGACATACCCGTCTTCATCCATGGTGCCGATATCGCCGGTGTACAACCGGCCATGGCGCAACACGGAGTCGGTGTCATCGGGGCGGTTCCAATAGCCCTTCATCACCTGGGGACCGCGAATGCAGACCTGACCCCGCTGACCCGGCGGCAGGACGGTGTCGTCGTCATCCAGGCTGACGATTTCAATCACAGTGCCGGGCAGCGGCAGGCCCACCGAACCGTCTTTGTGAACACCCGAGATCGGGTTGACCGCGGCGACCGGCGACGACTCCGAAAGGCCGTACCCCTCCACCAGCACGCAACCGGTGTTGCGTTCGAAGTGCTGCTTGACCTCCAGCGGCAGCGGGGCGCCGCCCGACAGACAAGAGCGAATCGAGGACAGGTCATGCTCGGCCCGCCGGGGATGGGCGTTGATCGCGGCGTAGATGGTCGGCACCGCCGGGAACAGCGTCGGGCGTTTGGTATCGATCAGCCCCAACACCTCGTCCAGGTCGAAACGCGGCACCAGAACGATCTCGGCCCCCACCGCCACCGAGACGTTGAGAACCACGGTCATCGCAAAGACATGAAAGAACGGCAGCACCGCCAGCATCCGTTCCCGCCCCGGCTCGGCCTGGGGGAACCATAACAGGCACTGCCGGGTGTTGGCGCTGAGGTTGGCGTGAGTCAGCATCGCGCCCTTGGGCAGGCCGGTGGTGCCGCCGGTGTATTGCAGCACCGCCACATCCTGATCGGGATCGATCGCCACCGGTTCGGGCTTGCCCGAATTGGCGGTCAGGCTGGTAAAACTGATATGGCGGTCGTCGAACGGAATCACCGCCAGTTCCGAGCGTCGGGCGATGGGAAACAGAATGCTCTTGGGAAAAGGCAAACAGTCGGCCAGCCGGCAGACCACGATACGCCGGAGACGGCTCTGCCCCAGCAAACGACCGA
>CAIYNU010000025.1 GCA_903927615.1 uncultured Rhodospirillales bacterium
CCCGGCTTCGGCGATCGTCGCAAGGCGATGCTCGAGGACATGGCGGTTCTGACCAATGGTCAGGTGATTTCGGAAGACCTGGGGATCAAGCTCGAGAGTGTCACCCTCGACATGCTCGGCACCGCCAAGAAGGTGCAGATCACCAAGGACAACACTACGATTATCGATGGTGCCGGCGCCAAGGCCGACATTCAGGCCCGGTGCGGGCAGATTCGCGGGCAGATCGAAGAGACCACGTCGGACTACGACCGCGAGAAGCTCCAGGAGCGTCTGGCCAAGCTCGCGGGCGGCGTCGCGGTGATCCGGGTCGGCGGTGCCACTGAAATCGAGGTCAAGGAGCGTAAGGACCGCGTCACCGACGCGACCCATGCGACTCGCGCCGCGGTCGAAGAAGGCATTGTTCCCGGTGGTGGTGTGGCTCTGCTTTACGCCAGCAAGGCGCTCGACGCGCTGAAGCCGGCCAATGACGAGCAGCGGGTGGGTATCGACATCGTCCGCCGCGCGCTTCAGGCGCCGGTGCGTCAGATTGCGGTGAATGCCGGTTATGACGGCTCCATCGTGGTCGGCAAGCTGACCGATCAGAACGATCCCAGCTTCGGCTTCGATGCCCAGTCCGGCGAGTACAAGGATCTGGTCAAGGCCGGCATCATCGACCCGACCAAGGTTGTCCGTACGGCTCTTCAGGGTGCGGCTTCGGTCGCGGGCTTGCTGATCACCACCGAAGCGATGGTGGCCACCAAGCCGGAAAAGAGTGCTTCAGCGCCGCAGGGTGGCGGCGGCATGGGCGGCATGGGTGGCATGGGTGATATGGACTTTTAAGTAAGTCCGTTTCGTCAGGTCAACTCAGGCACTGGAGCTTGGGGGTTCGGGGGGGAATACCCTTGGACCCCCAGGCTTTTTTTTAGCGGTGACCGCGTCGGCCGGGGCTGCGTTTCCCTTTATTGGCGTACATGGCGGCATCGGCCCGACGCAGGACCACCTCGGCGCGGTCGTCTGCGCCATAGGGGCAACTGCCGGCGCTCAGGGTCAGAGGCAGGGTGTGGCCGTGCCAGGTGACGGTTTCGGCATTGAGTCGTTGGGCCAGAGCGGCGGCGCGCTCGGTGCCCAGTTCGGGGTCAATGCTGGTCAGCAGGACCGTGAATTCGTCGCCGCCCAGCCGTGCCACCACGTCCTGGCCACGGACCACGGTTGCCAGCACCGCGGCGAGTCGGCGCAACAGGGCGTCTCCGGCTTCATGGCCGAGGGTGTCGTTGATGGCCTTGAAGCCATCGACATCGATCATGACCAGCACGCCGCCCGCGGCCGGATCCCGTTGGGCATGGGCCAGTTCACGATGGAAGTGACTGAAAAAGCCGCGGCGATTGAGCAGCCCGGTCAACTCGTCGGTCATGGTCAGGGTTTCAAGATAGGCGATGCGCTCGGCCTGACTGGCGATGGTTTGCTGGGCCTCGGCGGCCCAAGCCAGCGCGTGGCTAAGGCGACGGCTTGGGCTGTCGCCGTTCGGGTCGAACAGAAAGGGTGGCAGGGGCGAAGAATCGCGGTTGTCACGAGCCGGCGACAGGGCGTCCAACCGCTCGGTCAAGCCAAAGACGGCGGTGGGGGCGTTGTCGTACGGGCTCATGGACGATCTCCGCTTGGCTATTAGGCCTGCTGCGGAGAAAAGCAAGGGGTATGCCAACCAGGCTAACTCTTTTGGATGAGCTGCCGTCGTGCAGATCCGGACGCCCCCGGCAGATTTCGCCGCGCTGGACCCGGCAACTCTTGCCGGCCCCCGGGAGAATCTGCCGAGCGGGGCTGGGGGCGGACAGACCGTCCGGGCGTCGCCCCCCTGACCCGTCGTGGTCCCGGCACCCAAGGGAACAAAGGTCGCGTCCGGTCGGAAGATGCCGTAGCATGCCGGGCCTCAACCGCCATCATCCCGGATCCGTCGTGCCATGACTGATGTCACTTTCCTTGCTGTCTTGGTCGTGGGATGCGGATTGATCGGGTGGCTGCCCTGCCGTCTGTTGTTACCGGCCGGCCGGGTTGCCGGGCGGGCGCTGGCGGCGCCGGTGCTTGGCTTCGCGCTGTTCGGCGTGGTGGCGACGGTGCTGTTTTGCTTCAATCTTCCGGCCGTCTGGCTGGCCGGGGTGTTCCTGGGGCTCGCTGCCGCCGGCCTGGGGTTGGCCGTGATGCGGCCGCCGGAACGGCCGGGGTCCGGGGGCTGGCTGCTGATCGCCGTGAGCGTGGGGGTGGGGCTGCTGTTGTTGCTGCCGAAATGGACCGGCGGTCCTCAGTTCTTTGTGTTCCAGGGGAATATCTGGGATCAGTTCAACTATCTGGCCAGAACCGTCAGCTATCGTGACTTCAGCTACGAACAGTTGATGGCGATTGACCATACGGCGCCTCTCATCAATAACTTTGCCGGCTTTGCCCGCGGCGAACTGTTCGCCCGACCGGCGGTCAGCATCGTTCATGCCGCGGTGTTGCCGTTCTCGGCCGAGCCGCCGACGCTGAATGCCTACGTCTTTATGACGTTCCTGCAACTGCTGACCTTTTTTGCGCTGGCTTTCGTCGCGGTGGCGGTCGCCGGCCGGTGTGCGCTGACCGCGGCGGTGCTGGCGGCGGCGCTGACCGTCGGGTTTTTCCTACAGTATGTCTTCGACATCAACGCCTGGAGCCAACTCGCGGGGATGCCCCTGATTCTGCTGGCGTCGGCCCTGGCTCTGCTGGTGCTGGACGCCGGGGATCGGCGAGGGGACGCCCCAGAGCTGCTCCGGGACGACATCCGTCTGGCCGGTGCGGCGGCGCTGGCGCTGGCCGCGACCTTGTATTATTACCCCGAGATCGTGCCGGTTTATCTGGTGCCCCTGGCCGGTGTGGCCGGGCTGGCCCTGGTGCCGGCGGCCGGACGGTCTGGGGCACTGGGTCGGGTCATGCTGCTGGCCGGAGCCGGATTGCTGGCGGTGGCGCTGACGGTGCCGTGTTGGCGGGGAACCACGGCCTTTCTGGGACTCCAATTCAGCACCTCCATGGCCCAGTCGGTGGACTGGTTCCTCTATTTTCAGAGATACTTGGCGCCGGCCGATCTGACCGGTTTCTTTACGGTCGGCTATAAGACCGGCCAATTCCCGGCGGACGGCCTTTGGCAGGCGGCCTTGTTCATGCCCATTGACTTTGTCACCGGGCTGGTGGGTCTCTATATGCTCCAGCCGCCGGTGGACCTGCCGTTGGTCGTGCGCGTGGTCTGGCGGCTGGCGGTGTTGGCGGCTTTGGGGTGTCTGCTGGTGCCGGCGGTGTCTGCGGCCCTGAAGCTGGCCTGGCGCGGCGGCGACCGGACCGCCCTGTTGCTGCGATTGGTGCTGCTGGCGCTGCTGATGCCGCTGCCGTTCGCGGTGTCGGGTAAGCTATGGGGAGCGGGCAAGGCCATCGCCATGATCGGCCCGTGCCTGTTCCTGCTGGTGGTGGTGCCGCTGTTGCGGTCCGGCGAGTCGCCGGCGCGGCGGGTGCCGGCTGTGATGTTCCTGGCCATCCAGCTTGGCTTCGGTCTGGCCCGGCCGCTGGCTGCGGCCCACCCCGACGGCATCCACTACGCCTTGCCCTATCCCAGTATTCAGCAGGCCGATACCAAGACCGGGTTGTCGTGGGACCTCCGACGCTGGGACGAAACGCTCCGGGCCTGTCACCGGATTGCCGTCGACACCGAAAACCCCTTTCTGGAGCGGTATGTTCAGTTGCACCTGACCGATCTGAACAGTGTGTGGTGGTCGGTGCGCCCGTTAAACGGCTATTTCGACCGTGGTCTGGTGCTGGGGCTTCAACCGGCCCAAGGGGAGCCCGATTGCCTGGTGACCGATGGCGGCCGGTTGGCGCGCCCCTGGGCCGGTACGGTGATTGACCTGGCACGACCGGATGCCTCCGACGGTAAAGCTCACCGGCGTTAGGAGGCCCGCCGCCCAGACCTCTTGACGGCCGCCTGAATCTCGACATCGGCGACGATTTGGCCTATCGATTCACTTGGGAACCGCCACAAACCACAAGCGCGGACGGATAACGCAGCCGCCGGGGCGAGACCTGATCAAGAGGAAGGGGCAAATATGGTCAAGACGATCCAGTTGGTCATAGGGCTTGTGATACTCGTTATGGCGACGCTGGCGCCGGCTTCAGCCCAGGAGTTCGCAAGCAAGGACGAGGCCAAGGCGCTGGTCGAAAAGGCGGCCGCGTATTATCGCGCCAATGGCAAGGACAAGGCTATCGCCGAATTCAACAATCCGAAGGGGGCGTTCATTGATCGCGATCTTTACATCGTGATGGCCACTCTGTCCGATGGGGTCCGGCTCGCCCACGGCGCCAACCCCAAGATGATCGGCAAGTCGTTACTGGAGTTCAAGGATGTCACAGGCAAGGCCTATGGTGCGGACATTCTTGAGATTGCCAAGACTCAGGGCAGCGGTTGGGTTGACTACAAATTTTCCAATCCGCTGACCAAAAAGATTTCCAATAAGACCAGCTATGTCTTGAAAGTGGACGACTTCTTGATTTTCTGCGGCGCTTATACCAAGTAGCGCTGTGGTGGCAGGGGGCGTCGGCCCTTCCGGTGTGAAACAATGGAACGAGCGGCGGGTGTCCCCCACATCCGTCATGGACCCCGATCACGGGGCGCGGTATTCCTGGGGTGGTGAGACCAAACGCCGCTGCTCCGGAACCGGGGTGGCGGGGTGCGTAGTTGGAGGGTTCATGGTTCGCTCGCATATCCGTACTTGTGCGGCCGCCGTCGTCGCGATCGGGCTGGTGGCCGGGTCGACCGAGGCATCGGCCCAGACCGCGGCGCCGTCGGTGGTTACGGCCGAGTCGGCCGCGGCCCTAGCCGAGTCTATCGACGCCGGGCTGCGTCAGTGGTTCCCGGCCACCGGCGCAACCACTGACTACCAATGGGATGGCACGGCCAAGGCAACCGCAGTCGGCGATCATTACGACGTGGACTTGCCGTCGCTGCGCATTGCCGGTCACGATGGCAGCCGGTTTGTGGTGGGCGTGGTCAAGCTGGCACTCACGCCCGAAGCCGGCGGCTTGTTGGGGGTGGGGATCACGCTGCCTTCGCCCATGAGTTTGCTCGCCGCCGATGGCTCGCCCGATGGCGACTTCACCATCGGTACGCAGCACTTCTCGGGCCTGTGGTTGCCGGCACTGGGGACTTTCGTTAAAATTGACGGCCGTTACGGTGACTTACGGGCGGCCTCACCCAAGGACAGTTCGCGGCTTGCGATTGGCGAGGTTACCATCCACACGGATCTGGCCGAAGCCCCCGCGGGCCGTTGGACCGGGCCGAGCGCCCTGGGGGTCAGCAAGCTGGATCTGATCGACGAGCATGGCGTTCAAATCGTGCATCTCGGTGGCTTTGCCTTGTCCGCGACGGTCACGGGCATGGACCTGAAGGCCGCCGTCGCGCTCGGTCGCGAGGGCAAGGGTCTGGACGATCTGAAGCAGGCCATCGCGCTTGGCGATCAGTTGACCGGCAACGCCGAGACCGCGGACGGCAAGGTGGCCAAGGAAGAGGAGGCCAAGGCCGGCAAGGACGAAGAGGCCAAGGCCGGCAAGGAAGGCCAGGATGAGGCGCAGTCGGCCGAGGAGGCCAAGGACACGGTTCGTCGTCTGACCCTGATCCAGGATTTGTTGACCGGTATTGCCGCCAAGTTGGAGCTTAGTGATCTGGCGGTGACGGCCTCTGCCGAAAGCGGCACCGTGACCCTCGGCCATGTCGGGATTCAAGGCGGGATTCAGCGGGATCAAGGGCAATCGACCGTGACGGTCGGCTATGACCATGACGGCCTCAAGCTGGCGTTCGCGACGGTGCCTCAGAATCTCCTGCCCCAGAAGGTGGAATTCCTGATTGACCTGGCCAATCTGCCGACCGGTAAGCTGATGTCGGTTTTGCAGAAACTGGAAGTGGCTAAGGCGGCCGGTAACGAAAAGAGTGTGGAAGACGCTAACCGGGAACTGGCGGAAAGCTTCTATCAGCCCGGCATCCGTCTGAGTGTCAAGTCGTTGCATGTGGAGACGCCGGCCGCGGCGGTCAAGCTGGAGGGCGAGGCGCGCCTGGACAGTGCGGCAGCACGGGGAGCGGTGGCCGGTTTCGACATGGTCTTGCGCGGTCTTGATGCTCTGACCAAACAGCTTCAACCGGCTCCGGGTGCCAAACCGGATGAAGAGACCCAGAACGTCCTGGCCGTGCTGGCCATGCTTCAGGTCATGGGGGCTCCGGGCAAGGACCAGAGCGGTAACGACACTCGGACCTACAAGTTGCAAATGACGTCCGAAGGCAAGGTGCTGCTGAACGGCGCGGACCTGACCGCCATGGTTCAGTTGGGCCAACCGCAGGATGCGACGCCGACGGCCCCGGGCGCGGCGCCCAAACCTGCGGCCCCGTGAGCTGACCGCGCAGAGTCCACACTGATATCATGATGACCTGATGTCGAAGGCCGGGAGGGTTGCAAGCCTTTCCGGCCTTCCTCATATCTGGCGGCAGACTTTCATCCCCTCACTTCACCGCAATTGGGAAGGTAATCACTGATGACCGAAGAACGGCTCAGCTTTCAGGCCGAGGTCAGCCGGCTGCTCGACATCGTGGCGCACTCGCTCTACAGCGAAAAGGAAGTTTTTCTCCGGGAACTGGTGTCCAACGCCTCCGACGCCTGCGACCGCCTGCGCTATGCCGCGTTGACTGCGCCAGAACTGTCCGCTGACGATCCCAACCTGGCCATCACCCTGCTGGCCGACAAGGATGCGCGGACACTGGAGGTTTCGGACAACGGCATCGGCATGAATCGCGTCGATCTGGTGGAAAATCTGGGCACCATCGCGCGCTCCGGCACCGCCGAATTCATGAACCGGCTGACCGGCGACGATAAAAAAGACCTGGGGCTGATCGGTCAGTTCGGCGTCGGCTTTTATTCGGCATTCATGGTGGCCGAGCGGGTCGAGGTCTTTACCCGCAAGGCGGGGGATAGTCACGGCTGGCATTGGAGTTCCGATGGCCGCGGCGAGTTCACCGTCGGCGAGGCGGAAGGGGTGTTGCCGCGCGGGACACGGGTGATTTTGCACATGCGGGCCGGCGAGGATGAGTTTCTGGAAGAATTCCGCCTGGGCGCCATCATCCGCAAATACTCCGACCATATAGCCCTGCCGATCCGGTTCGGGACGGGCGAGGAGGCCAAGACCCTCAACCGGGCTTCGGCGTTGTGGACCCGATCCAAGACCGAGATCACCGAAGAACAGTACAAGGAATTTTATCACCATGTCGGCCATTCGTTCGACGAGCCATGGCTGACGATTCACTGGCGGGCCGAAGGCAAGATCGAATACACCAGTTTGCTGTTTGTGCCGGCGACCAAGCCCTTCGACCTGTTCGATCCCAAGCGGGCTCACCGGGTCAAACTCTATGTCCGTCGGGTGTTCATCACCGAGGGCGTCGAGGGTTTGTTGCCGCCCTATCTGCGCTTCCTGCGCGGCGTGGTCGACAGCGAGGACCTGCCGCTCAATGTCAGCCGTGAGATGCTTCAGAACAATCCGATGGTGGCCAAGATCAAGAGCGGCCTGACCCGTCGGGTATTGACCGATCTGGCTCGGAAAGCGGAAGAGGATGCCGCAGCCTACGCGACCTTCTGGACCAATTTTGGCGCGGTGATCAAGGAAGGCCTGTACGAGGACTTCGAACATCGGGACAATCTTTTCAAGCTGTTGCGCTTCAACACCAGTCAGGGCGATGGCCTGGTTTCCCTTGACGACTATCTGGGGCGTCTGAAGGAGGGCCAGGAGGATATTTTCGTCATTCAGGGTGATGACCGTGACGGTCTGCTGTCGAGTCCCCAGCTCGAAGGTTTCAAGGCCCGGGGGGTCGAGGTGCTGCTGCTGACCGATCCGGTCGATGAGTTCTGGGTGTCGGCGGTAGGGACCTACAAGGATAAGAAGTTCAAGTCGGTGACGCGCGGCGGCCTCGATCTCGGCAAGATCAAGGCTGACGACAAGGTCGAGACCCCTGACAAACCCAAGGCCACGGAAGGCGAACTGGCAACCCTGGTGGCGCTTTTCAAAACCACACTGGGCACCCAGGTCAAAGATGTCCGGCCATCGGAACGTCTGACCGACAGCGCGGTCTGCCTGATCGCCGATGAAGGCGATATGGACATGCATCTGGAGCGCATCCTGCGCCAGCACAAGCAACTCACCGCCACCGCCACCCGCATTCTCGAACTCAATCCCGGCCATTCGTTGATCCGGCGTCTGGCGGTCCAGGCCGCCGAACCCGGAGCGTCGGAGCGCCTGGCCGATGTCGCCTGGCTGTTGCTGGACCAGGCGCGCATCGTCGAGGGGGAACAGGTTGCCGATCCGGTGGCGTTTGCCCGGCGATTCGCCAGTTTGATGGAGAAAGGGTTGCTCGGGTGATCGGTGACGCCCGCCGGCAGGGGGCTTTGCCCCCTGCGTCCCCGCTCAAGACTCGGGGCCGCTGGAACCCGATTTCGGTTCTGATGGTGGCCATGACCCTGCTGGCTTGGGGTGGCGAGGCCGCGGCCGGGCCGGGGCCGGGTGGGGCGGTCCTGGGGACGCTCGAAACCCCCGATGGCGGGCAGCTTCGTCATGCCTGGTGGCCGGCGGCGGTTCCCCGCGGAACCGTCGTCCTGCTGCCCGGTTATGGCGAGAACCTCGAACAGGACCAGGAGATTGCGAACGACTGGGTCACGCGCGGCTATCAAGTGTTCGCCCTGGACTGGCGAGGCCAGGGCCTGTCCAGTCGCTTTCTGAGCAACCGGCAGAAGGGCTACGTTCCCGACTACGGGGTCCATGTCGCGGACCTGACCCAGTGGCTCGGAACCGTGGTCAAACCCCATGAAGTCGGCCCGACGGTCCTGCTCGCGCAGTCCATGGGCGGGCTGATTGCCTTGCGTTTCTTGCTGGAACAACCCAATCGCTTTGCGGCGGTGATGTTATCGTCGCCGATGGTTGACCTCAATACCGATCCCTGGCCCCGGTTTCTGGCCGAAATGATAGCGCGAATTGCGGTTGCCTTCGGCTTTTCCCACAGCTACGCCTTCGGTCAGGGGGATTACGATCCGGCGGTGGACGGGGCCTTTGACGGCAACCCGTTGACCGGGGACCCGGTACGATTCGGGCGGATCCATGACGCCTGGATCACCAATCCCGACTTGATCGTGGGGGGCGTCACCTTTGGTTGGTTGGTGGCCTCCTTCCGTGCTCAGGCGGTGGTCGCGATTCCCGGTGCCCTCCAGGATGTTCGGGTGCCGGTTCTGCTCCTGGTCGCTCCGGACGACCGTCTGGTGCCGGCCGACACCCAGGTTATGGTGTGCCGTCGACTCCATGATTGCGCTGTCGCCCGCTATCCCGAAGCCCGCCATGATCTCTTGGCTGAACGGAACGACATTCGCGGTCGGGTCTGGCAGTCCATCGACGCCTTTCTCGCCCGAGCCCTGGCCAGTCCCGGCCGGCCGTAAAGAATCGTGCGGGACTATCCCCGCCCGAACACCGCTGCCGTGCAGCCAGCTCTGGCGGCCGCCGTTTTCCGAGAAAACTGACTGAACTTATCTCGTCTCTCGCATCGCCACCGCCTTCCCTGAGCCTTGTTCAGGGAAGGCGCCGATGTGTGGGGAATAAGATGTTCATCAAGTTCGATCACAAACGGTTGCAGCGGATTGCTTTTTATGGCTAGGGTTCTGCGGTATTGAGTTATGTCCCTGAGCGGTTCGAGGGAAAAGATGGACACGATAAAAAATAAGCCCATTGCGGCGCATACCCTTTCGCGTCGTGGTGAGGGGCCAAACCCCATCGACGTTCACGTCGGTGCCAGGCTGAGACTGCGTCGGACGCTTTTGGGTCTGAGCCAGGAAAAACTAGGCGAATCTGTCGGAATTACGTTCCAACAGTTGCAGAAATACGAGCGTGGTGCCAATCGAATAAGCGCCAGTCGCCTGTTTAACTTGGCGCAGATACTCGGCGTATCGGTCGGTTTTTTCTTTGACGACATGAACCTTGGCGACGTCACCAATCACGATGACTACCCGGGGGATCCGGAAGCCGGTGAGACAGGCGAATTCGCTTCAATGGCGCGTCGGGAAACATTGGAACTTGTCCGGGCTTACTATCGCATCGCGCATCCTGCGGTCCGGCGACGAGCCTTTGAGTTGCTCAAAGCCCTGGGAGGCGATGCGACCGCTCCGGCTGCCGAAGGCGTCTAGGTCGGGTGCCTGAGGTTTCGGCTTGGATCGCTGGGGGTGTCGGGGGCATCCGACGGTCGGTCATCGAGTCGCACGCCACCGGCCCTTGAGGCTTGCCGAGAAGCCGTGTACCCTCGCTCTCGTAGTGGTTTTTGGTGCGATGCACCGGCGGCCCGTCGCCGCGATTATCGCGCCAGTTCGTTTGGGGATCGCCATGCGCAGATTGCTCCTTGTTGCCTTGATTGCGGTGATCGGCTTGCTACCGGTTGCGGGAGGGGCTCAGACCCCGCCGTCTCCGGCCGCGCCGTCGGCTTCGACGACCGCTCCGGCTTCGGCCCAGATCGCCGGTCGACTCGACGATACCACCCGGGTGCTGTCGGTCGGTCTTGGGGCCGTTACCGGTATGGTTCTGTTGAGCGTGGTGAGCACCAACATGATCAGCGGTGCCGCCTTGGCCAATCTTGGCCAAGGGGTGGTGGTCTTTGCCGGCACGGTGATTGGCGGCCTGTTGGGTAACTGGCTCTACGCCCGATAACCACCGGTCCGGAAAGGAGCAGGCAAAGATGCGGAGACTGGTAATGATGGCCCTGATCGCCTTGATCGGGGTGGCGCCGCTGATGATGTCGCCGGTCCAGGCCCAGCCGGCGTCGGCCGCGCCCACCGAGGTCAGTGGTCCGGGGGCGTTCTATCCGATTGCGCTCGGATTGGGGGCGGTTGCCGGTGTGGCTGTGTATAACATCGCCACGTTCGGGGTTTCCGGTGTGCCGTTTTTGGCGCCGGCGGCAACCACCGGGGCGATGGTGACAGCGGCGGCGATTGCTCAGAACCGGCTTTATACGGTGGTGAGCGCCACGGTTGGCGGCCTGGTCGCCAACTGGCTGTACGGGAATTGATCCGGGCGCGTCCGATGGCGCGGAAACCCTGATCAGTCAGGGCTTATACAAGACGGTGTCAGTCCAGACGGTTCCGGTCACGGAGGAAGCATGCGCAGGCTGGTGGTTTATCTCGTGGTGGGCGTGCTGGCCATGGCGGGCGTGCTGTCGCCGGGGGCGGTCAGCGCCCAGGAACCGGAACAGGGCGAGACCCAGGCTCTGCCGGCAAATCGTGATCTGACGCCTTACGTCATCGGTTTGGGCGCGATCATGGGCGTGATCGCCTTTAACATTGCCGCCCCGCCGGTTGTCAGTTGGGCAGGCTGGGTCGGGCAATCGCTGCGCAATGTCGTGGCCGTGACCCAGGCGGCTGGAAGACGGGTGATGACCAGCGCGATTCCGGCGGTCCCAGCGGCCGAGGTGGCGGCGGTCGAGGCTGTGCCGGTTGCCGAGGTCCCCGCCGCGCCGGCGCGGCCGATTGTGCCCCCGCTGACCCAAACCATGCTCGCTCAAGCCCAGATCGGGGCGGCGGCGGCGGCGGCGGCGGGAGCCGTCGCTGCTCACAGTCTTTATCGGCTGTTCGGTGGGGCCGACCAAGCTCCGCGGTAGGGCCCCCGCCGGAGGTCATGGCATACGCCGTTCCTTGTCAAAGACAGGGGCGGCAGTGATCGCTGGCTTGTGCCGGGTCCCCGGGGCCGCCATCTTGGGGCCACGTCGAGGAAAGTGCCTATGTCCGATCCGGCAGACAGTCCGTGGACGACGCTTCGGTCCGGGCAGCAGTATGAAAACCCGTGGATCCGGGTGGTCGAGCATCAGGTTCTGACCCCGGGCGGTCGTCCGGGGCTCTACGGCACCGTGCATTTCAAGCATCTGGCGTTGGGTGTTCTGCCCATTGATGCCGCCGGTCGCACCTATCTGGTCGGGCAATATCGATATCCGTTGCGGGCCTACAGTTGGGAAATTCCCGAAGGTGGTGGCCACCACGATGTTGCGCCACTGGAATCGGCCCAGCGGGAACTGGCCGAGGAAACCGGGCTGCGCGCCGCCGGATGGCTCGAAGTGGCGCAGTTGCACCTGTCGAATTCGGTCAGCGACGAGCGGGCGGTCTGTTATCTCGCCTGGGACCTTCACCAGGGCGAAAGCGCCCCCGATGACTGTGAGCGGTTGGAGGTTCGACGGTTGCCGTTCTACGACGCTTTGGACATGGTCTGGGCCGGCGAAATCACCGATGCGATGAGTGTCGCGACGATCCTGCGGGTGGCCCTGATGGTCCAAAGGGGTGAGGTCCCGGACCCCGTGATGGCGGCTTTGACCCGGTCAAAAGCCGGTGAAAAGCCTTGACGGCCGCGCACCAGCAAATAGGGTGTTGAAGATGCGCGGCAAGCCGATGCGGGGCGTCGGTTTGGCCGATGTCATTTTTGTTTGAGGACGAAGGGATGGTTTCGCAGGTCCGGCAGGCGTTGCGCGCGGCGATCATGGCGGGCGCGCCATGATCGGCTCGGCTGAGGCGCCGTCCACGGACCGGCCGGCCGGGCAGGACGCCGGAGGACCGGTCCCGCTGTCGGGGGCGATTCAGGGGCACGGCGCCTTGCTGGTCTTGGCTGGCCCGCATTGGGAGGTCGAGCAGGCCAGCGTCAATCTGTCCGCGTTCTTGGGGGTTACGGCCGCGGCGGCGCTGGGGCGACCGCTCGCGGCGCTGTTGCCCGAGGAGACGGTGGCCAGGGTGCGGCTGGCGCTGGATCAGATGCCGGATGATGATCCCTTCGGCGCGCCGTCGTTGCGTCTGCTGGCCGGCGATGGCCGGACGCCGCTCCATGCCACGCTGTATCGTCAGGATGGCCGGGTACTGCTGGAACTGGAGGCCGTGGCCGGGGCGCGGGACGGAACGGTGGCCGAGGCGATGGTGCCAGGGGCGCAGGAGGCGGCATTCCAACGGGATCTGGATGCGGCGAGCCATGTTTACGAGATCGCCAGACTCACGGTGGAACTGGTCTCGGAGATCGCGCGCTTCGATCGGACCTTGATGTATACCTTTCTGCCCGACGGCACCGTCGAGGTGATCGCGGAAACCCGCCGTCCGGCGGCGGTGGCGTTTCTTGGTCTGCGTTTTCCCGCCGCCGAATTTCCACCGCCGATCCGTCGGCTGGCCGAACTCACGCCCCAACGGATGATCGCCGATGTGCAGGCGGATCCCGTGCCGATGCTGCCGGCGGTCAATCCGGGCACCGGTCGGCCGCTGGATTTCAGCCGCATCATGCTGCGGGCGGTCGCCCCGAGTCACTTGCGTTACCTGCGCAATCTGGGCGCGCTGGCCGTCCTTGACGTTTCGCTGATGGTGGAAGGGCGATTGTGGGGCGTGGTCGCCTGTCATCACGAGGTTCCGCGACTGGCCGCGCCGGCGTTGCGAAAACGACTGGGAGCCATCGTTGCTGCGGCCTCCGCCGCCATTGAACGCCGGGTTTTGGCCGAGCGCATCGAGTCGGAACGGCAGGTGGCGCGCCGGCTGGCGGTGGTCGAACACACGGTGGGGCGCTCGGACAATGTGGTGCGCCAGTTGCTCGCCTCGGACCCGGGCTTGCTGGACCTCGCCGCCGCCGACGGGCTGGCGGTGCTGGCGGGGGACGATCTGGCGACCTTCGGCTTAACGCCCGATGCGCCGCTGGTCCGACGGCTGGCGGCCCTGACCGCCGAGCAGCCCAACCAGATGCTGGTGCTCGACTGCCTGACCGATCGGGACCCCGCGGCGGTGGCCTGCCGGGAGGCTGCCGCCGGGATGCTGGCGGTGGCGCTGACCCGGGATCCGTGCGTGGTGATTGCCGCCTTTCGGCGCGAAGTGGTTCACGAGGTCAGTTGGGGCGGCGACCCCGGCGGGCTTTCGCCCAACCCGCTTTCGGAGGCGGCGAACGAAGGGTCGACGTCGCGTCGGTCGTTTCAGAAGTGGCGCGAGACGGTGGTCGGTCATTGCCGGCCCTGGGAACCCGAGGTGACCGTCGCTTGGCAGGCGCTGCCGAGCTGGCTGGGGACCGCGTTCGGTGGGTACGGCGCGGCGGCGTTGCGGCTGATCGAGGACCTGGGGGACTTGATGCTGCCGGAGCGGTTTGACGAGCCGTTCCTTCGCGCCCTGCTGAATGCGGTGTCCGGGACTCTGCTGGTCACCAGCGACCGACCGGGCGGCTTTTGCGAGGTGCTGGTTACCAACCGCGACTTCCGGCAGATTTTTCGGGTGGCGCCCGACGAACTGGTCGGCCTGACCCTCAGTGAGGCCTTGGTGCTGGTGGGGCTTTCGGATGCCCATATTCCCGAACTGCCACCCGGTGGCACCCTGGAGGCGACGGTGCTGACCGCCGGTCGGGGTGAACGCACCATCGAAATCAGCCACCGGCCGCTGCTGCGCCTGTGTCGCGATGGCGGCGACCGGTCTTTTGCCGCCTGGATGTTCGAGGACATCACCCGTGTGCGCCGGGTCGAGCAGGCCTTGCAGTCGGCCCGCGACCAGGCGGTGGTGGCCAGTCGGGCCAAGACCGAGTTCCTGGCCAATATGAGTCACGAGCTGCGGACACCGTTGAATGCCATCATCGGATTTTCCGAAATTATGCGCGCCGAGCTGTTCGGGGCCTTGGGCAGCGCCAAGTATCGCGAATATGTCCGTAATATCCAGACCTCGGGCGAGCATCTGCTGGCGGTGATCGGCGAGGTGCTCGACATTTCCAAGGTCGAAGCGGGTCACTATGTGCTCGAAGAGCAGGTGATCAATCTCATCACGCTGGTTGAGGATATCTGTGTGCTGGAAAGCGACCAGGCCGAACGGGCCGGGGTCAAGCTGATGCAGGAGGTCTCGGCCCGGGAAATCCATGTGCAATGCGACGAGCGCGCCCTGAAGCAGATCCTGCTGAATCTGTTGTCCAATGCGTTCAAGTTCACGCCCGCCGGGGGCATGGTGACCTGCCGCGCTCTGCTGCTGCCGTCGGGCGGAATCGCGCTGGAGGTGCAGGACACTGGCATTGGTATTCCCGAGGAGCACCTGCACCGGGTGCTCGACCCGTACATCCAGGTGCGCGACCGCCACACGCGCAAGTCCGCGGGCACCGGGCTTGGTCTGTCCCTGGTCAGGGTGCTGGCCGAACTTCATGGCGGGCGGGTGACCGTCAACAGTCAGGCCAACCGGGGCACCGCCATTCGGGTCAGCCTGCCGCCCTGGCGTGCCATGCCTGGCGGCGGTGGGGGTAAACCGGGGAGCATTCTGCCCACCCGCACGGACTAGTGTTGGTATTCATCCGCTTGCTTCCCATCTTTATATTGAAAGTGCAACGCACTCAAACACACCCGATAGAACAAGCGCGTGTTCCGGCCGGTCGGGGCGGGAAGGGTCGGTCGGCGTTGGAACCCGCGTTCGCTCTCGTCAAGGAGCCGCCGCAGAGATGACCGCCGATCTTGATGTGCTTGCCCAGGGGATTCGCCGCGGTGATCGTCGCGCGCTCGCCCGTGCCATTACCCTGGTGGAATCGACGCGCCGGGACCACCGGCGCCGGGCCGAGGCCCTGCTGGAAGCTCTGCTGCCCGAGACCGGCCGGGGGGTGCGGATCGGCATCTCGGGGGTTCCCGGGGTCGGCAAATCGACCTTCATCGAGGCTTTTGGCCAGTACGTGATCAACCAGGGCCATCGGGTGGCGGTGCTGGCCATCGACCCGTCGTCCCAGCGCACCGGCGGCTCGATTCTGGGCGACAAGACCCGGATGGAACACTTGTCGCGTCGGCACGAGGCGTTTATCCGGCCGTCTCCGGCCGGCGCCACGCTGGGCGGGGTGGCCCGTCGCAGCCGGGAGGCGATGTTGCTGTGCGAGGCGGCCGGTTTCGACGTGGTCTTGGTCGAGACCGTCGGCGTCGGTCAGTCCGAGACGGCCGTGGCCGACATGGTCGATCTGTTTCTGCTGCTGCTGTTGCCCGGTGGCGGTGATGAATTGCAAGGGATCAAGAAGGGCATCGTCGAACTGGCCGATCTGGTGGTGGTGAATAAGGCCGACGGCGCGTTGCTGGAGGCGGCCCAACTTGCGGTGGCCGAGTATCGGCATGCGTTGACGCTGCTGCGACCGGCCACCGGCGACTGGCGCACCCCGGTCCAGAGCTGTTCTGCCCGCACCGGGGACGGCATCGCCCTGATTTGGGAAACCATCGGCCGCTATCGGGACCAGTTGGGCGTCAGCGGGGCGCTCGCCGCCCGCCGCGCCGACCAGGCCAATGCCTGGTTGTGGAACGAAATCCGCGAATCCCTGGTCGAGGCGTTTCGGGCGCATCCGGATGTGCGGGGCGCCCTGGCCGCCCTGGAAGCCCGGGTTCGCCGCGGCGACCTGCCGCCCACCGCGGCGGCGATGGACCTGTTGGAACTGTTTCTGGGCAAGGGGGCGGCGCTGGCGTAGCGCCGGAGCATGGCGCTCCCGGCCCAAAAAAGGGTCCCAGGCCGTGGCGCGGCTGTTTACGCCGCCCGCGCGCCTTGCACCCGACGGAGGGCCTGTTTGCGATCCATCATGCCGGCAGCGATGTTGCGGACGATGGTGAGGGCGATCCAGGGATCGATGCCGTCGACCATCAGCAGATCGTTCACCGCCAGGCGATAGCAGACCACGGGGGTGTCGGCGATCACGTCGGCCGTCCGGGTGGCTTCGCTCAGGAACAGGGCGGCTTCGCCGAATAGGGCACCGGCCCGGTAGCCGGTCTGGCGAATCGGGTTTGGGCTGTCCGGGAGGCGACGCTGGCGGGTTGCCGCGCCCTTGACCAACAGGAACACGGCGTCGGCCGGATCGCCTTCGCGAAAAATCGCGGCGCCGGGAGCATAGTCCAGGCGGCGCGCCAGAATTTGGATCATGGACAGACGGGCGGCCGTCAAACCGGCAAGCGCCGGGTGTCGGGTCAATGAAATCTCGGCGTCTTCGGCCGGCACAACCCCGCGCCTGGCCAGCAACCGATCCTCGGCATGGGCTAGAGCCATATCCAGATCGGCGAAAATCCGACCATCATGCTCGGGTTGGTCGAAGCCCACCTCGAGAAGGAACCGACGGACGTCGGAACCGTCGGGCAATCCCGCCAACAGCAGGCGGCAACCGCCGCCGGCCAGAACACCGTCAATCCGCTTGAGAATCAGAATGCCGGTGCTGTCGATGTCGGTTACCCGCCGGAAATCCAGCACGGCGTCGGTTGCGCTGCTGGCGACATCTTCAATGCTGCGGCAAAGAAAATCGGTGGAGCCGAAAAAGAGTGGGCCCTGTAACTCGATGATGGCGATGGCCTGGCCATGCTGTTCCAGGGTGGCACGATCGATATTGCTGCGGATCGTATTGGATTGCAGGATATTGCCCCGGTAAATGCGCCGAATCGGAGAACTGCTGGATCGTCGGAGGAACACCGCCACCGTGACCAGCATGCCGAGTCCGATGGCCGACGGCACGTTGACGAACGCAACCAGGCCGCTGACCAGGGCCAATACCGCCAGATCGGCGCCAAGGCGGCTCGCATTGCGGCTGTGGCCCCGGCGGAACAGGGTGCGGAGCAGGTGAACGGACCAGTCGTCGAGGCTCTGAGCCGTGACCACGATGACCACGGCCGCCAGCACCGACAGCGGGATGGCGCCCACGGGATCGCGCAGTCCCCACGCCAGGACCATCAGCCCCAGGCCCAGCACCAGTTGAGCCCGACGCGTTCGAGCGCCTTGGTGAAAGGCGATCCGGGTCAGCAGGGGCGATCCGCCGCTCGCCGTCCCGCCCGCCAGCGCAGACCCCACGTTGCAGATACCCTGAACCGCCAATTCCCGATTGCTGTTGGCCGATGACCCGAACAAAGAGTCGGCCGCGGTGGCGCTCAGCAGGGATTGGATCGAGGTGATGAACGCCAGGGTGATGCCTGTGGCCAGGACGGTGGTGACCGCAGGCCCCGGGAGGCCCGCGTGAAGCACGGTGTCCAGGCCCGAAACCGGCAGCCCCAAGGTCAGGCCATCGGGCAAGGTCCCGATCAAAGGCCCGCGGGTTATCACGCCCGACAGGCAATACCGGGTCAGCAAATCCGCCAGTGTTCCGACCACCAAGCCGGCTAGGGCGCCCGGGACCAGGCGCGTGAAGCGTGGGGTCAGGACCGTGACGGCCCCAGCCAGCAGGCCGATGGCTAAGGAATAGCCGTTCAACGCCCCCTGTCCCTCCAGAACCGCCTGACGCAGTGCCGACCAACCGTCCAGTCCGAACAGAAACGGGGTTTGGATCGTGACAATCTGGATCACGAACCCGGCCACGAAACCCGCGACGATGGTTTGTGGGATGTATTTGACCAGATCCCCCATGCGGAACGCGCCCAACACCATTTGGGTCAATCCGGCAATGATCAAGGCGGCGACGGCCATGATGATCAGCGTGGCGTCCGCGGTCGCCGCATCGGTGGGCAGAACGGCCCGAAAGGCCGGTTGGGCCGACAGGTCCGCCATCATGGCGGCCAGCAGCGCCGCCTGAGTGGCGCGCGGCGCGTTGACATGCAGTCGCCCGCCCAGACAGGCCGGCACCAGGGCGCCGACGATGGCCGTCATGAAGGCGGCGGCGACCCCGGCCGCAACAAACGTGGCGCCAAGCGGTTGATAGACGATGGCGCCGCAACTCAAAATTGTCGGCAGCGCGACCAACATGGTTGTCAACCCACCCATGATATCGCCGCGCAGCGTTGCCGGCGGCGTCAATGCGAGCGACATAGCGGGCTCCGGTGCAGTGCCGATCGGTCAGATGGCGTTGTGGGTGACGAGTTCTTGTTGTTTCAGCACGTAATCGAGTAATCTTCGCCCGAAATCAGAGGCTACTTTGATATCCGCGACATTGACCTTGATATTATTCATATATTGTAGTCTCAAGACATCGCCCTGGTCATATTCGATCAGGACCCCACAAAAGAAAAATCCAAAACTTTCCATCCCTTTACAGATCACCGCGGTTAAGGGGTGGCGCAACGGCAAATCTAGATAAATACAGGCTACCCCGCTGGTCTGCCGCAAATCACGAAGATGATTATGAACGACGAGAAGAACGTCACTACCATAATGGCGAATGAGCATAAATACCAATCCAGTTTCAAGTTTATGTTGCAGATTGAATTGCGTTTTTTGGCCGCGCACCGTCTCGAAAATATCGTCGCCGGGCCTGGTGTAAGTTCTGGCGATATTTAGTCGACTATAAATTTCCTGAATAATCGCGGCGTGATGCTCCGGCACGTAGACATCGGCCGGTGGAATCGGTAAAGCATGCAGGAAGAACAGGATATTTGATTGCCGTGACAGGGTTTCCGAGTCACTGATGCTCTTAAACAGCATGCGATCAGGCAGATAGGCTAACATCACCCCGGTTTCACGGGCGCCCAGCGCCAGATTGCTCATCTGGGAATACGGGTGAACGGTTACCGCATCGCTGTAAAGACCATATAAGCCCCGGTTGATGGCTTGTTGTCGGGCCATCACCTTCATTTTTTCAAACAGCCGGCGACCCCGGAAGCGAGGATCCACCACCGCCATGGCGGTTTCGCAAACCTTCGCATCCGGCCCTTCATAAAGAATGGCCAGGTGGCCGGCGATCAACCCAGAGTCGGTAACGGCAATACAGGACTCCAGGCGGCCATGTTCCAACAAAGCTGAAATTTTAGATGGATAGTATAAGTAATCACGATAATATGATAATCCATAGGTCCGATAAATACACCGAGAGACATCAATAATATTAGTATGATCCATCAGGCGTAGTGTAACGTGTTCGTGGCCGGTCACCTCCAGGAGCGCAGAGGGTTCTTCTTTAGCAAAAATCTGCTCGATGGTTTCGGCATCCAGGCGATAGCCGAACTCCAATCGCTTGCCGTGCTTGCCGAGATTGTGAAATTTGACCTCGTCGGCAAAGGCGCGCAGGGCCAGCAGAGGCGCCTGGCTGCGGTCAAGGGGCGCATTCTCATCGAAAAGAACTGGAAGGCCTCGATCTTCAACCACCAGTTCAACGACGTCGGCCCGACGCCACAGTGCCATGTGAAATTGTCCATCGTCACCAGGGTCAAAAGACTGTTCGATGACGTAGCGGCACACCTCTTTAATGAGCAATCGCAACCGAATAATATCGTCTTTCGGGATGCCCAACGACTTAGCCGTTCCACACAGGAACTTGCGGATCGACCGCAACATCCTTTTATCTGCCCGCGCCGTCAGGGCGACCAAACACACATCCTTCGTACCACTGATTCCCATCGTGTGAAGGTCCTATTTATATCATAAATAGAGAGCGTTGTTTTTACTGAATGGATGATTGTTCGTCAATCATACAAACAATGAATTCTTTGTGACGACCTGCGCTTGTATGCCAGGACGAACGCAAAAGCCATACCATAATATTCAACCCTCAATCCAATGACATAAATTGATATGTTAGAGAGGATTACAATTAAAATGCAATGATACCATCATAAAAATAACAAAATGCGCGTTTATAACTCGCGCATGATTTTGTCGTGCTGACGACCGCGGAAGATGGGTCGAGAATGAGATGGGCTCCGATTATATAATCGGTGATTACCATAAGAATGATTGATCGAGGCCGATCAAAGGCATCAATATTGTGATCAGTTCAGATGTTAAGGCGTTTGGCTCAAAAAACTGAGATAGTGTGGGCGAATTATTGTCGATGGCTATTCCTTGTTATTTGATGTTGTTCACGCCTCAGTGAGTACATAGAACCAAGGGATCGTTCCAGATGACCAGAAGGAAACAAATGTTTTCGCTTATAGGGGCGATCGTTATCGCCTTAACGATATTGACGACCGGGGCGCAAGCGCAGACCACCATAAAGTTCGGCACCGTGTTCTTGCCCACGCAATCAACCTGGAAAATCGTCGAAAAGCGGTTGGCCGCCGTGACGGCGGACACCAAAGGGGCGGTGACGTTCGACACGGGATTTGATAGCCAGTACGCCAAGGTGACCGAGGCTGTGGAAAAGGTCGACTCTGGCGAATTGCAGATGGCCTATGTCGTCTTCAGCAGCAAACCATCCCGGTTCGCCAGTACCGGGGTCGTGGAACTGCCGTTGATCCGCCGCACCTCTTTGGCCGGAACTAAGGCCTTGTGCGGACTTCAGGGCGCCGGCTTGCTTGACCATGATTTCGCCGGATTGAAAGTTCTGGCGACTTGGGCTTTACCGACTTACGCCATCTTGTTGGACGACAAGCGACCGGTTGCGGTTCCCAGTGATCTGCGCGGCCTCAAGATTCGGGCGCCGGGGCCGACCGGCGGGCGGGCGTTACAGAAGCTCGGGGCGATACCGGTCAATCTCGCGATCAGCGACATGGGTAAGGCCCTAGCCACCGGCGTCATCCAAGGGATTGCCTATGGCCTGTACAATTCCTCCTCCACCACCGGTTTTGAAGGGCGGATGCTGAGCGATCAGGTGACTCAAATTGTCGATATCGGTTTTTCAGCGCCGGCTGTCGGTATCTTCATGTCGGAAAAATACTTTAACGGGTTGCCGTCGGAGGTCCAGCAGGCATTGGTGAAAAACCTTAGTGCCGACTGTTCCCTGGCGACCGAGATTGCCATTGATCGCGACCAGCAAGAAAACCTGACCCGGGCGGTTTGGGCCAAGGACGGCCGGCACAAGTTCATCACGTTTGATCCGGCCGCCAACGAGGAGATGCGCAAGGACATGACCGAAGTCTATGACGAATGGGCGGCCAGTGTGGGCAAGATGGGTATCGACGGCAAGCTATTAATCGAAAAAGCCCGCGCCATCATCAATCAGAGTGAGTAATCAAGACCGACTGGCGTTGCGGAGAACAGGATAATGTCACAAATTGCTGGAAGTATCCGAACCAAACTGATTGCTGCGATTGGCGGCCTGCTGCTGGCGGCATTGGCGATTGGTGCCACCAGTGTTTATTTCCAAATGCAGGTAGCGAGCCGATTTGGTCAGGTACTGTCCACGCACATGCCCTTGTCGAACGCCGCAATGACCCTGGCCAATCAGAGCCTTGGCCTGTCCGATGCTGCCCGGGAACTGGCGGCGGTGACGGACGAGACCGAGCGCAGCGCCGTCCGCGATGTGTTTGAGACCCGCACCCGGGAGTTGCGGGGTATGCTGGATCGGATGGCGCAGTTGGGATTGGCGGCTGATCGTCGCCAACGGCTCTCTGCCCAACTCGACGCCATGCAAGATCTGGTGGATCGACTGGATGGCGAGGTCAAGGAACGGCTGTCGTTGACCGACCGGCGGCGGGCGGTGATGACCAACCTGACCCGGGCGCATAGCGCGCTGTTGAAGGCGATCGAACCGCTGGCGACGGAAAAGAATCTGTCGATCCAGAATCTGACGCTGGAACTGCCGACTCAAGCCGCCGATCTCACCACCCTGGCCACCAATTTGATCAGCAATGATGTTCCGGTGGTCCAGGCGTTCGCCGATCTGGTCGGGCAAGCCAATATGGTTGCGGCCACCTTGGGAAAGGCCGATGTGGCCCGGGACCTGACGACGCTTGGGGCGCTGTCCAAGGAATTTACCGCGGCCAAAGAAAAGATGAAATTTGCGGCCGATTTCCTTGCCGGTATCCTGAACGACCCGATGCCCAAACAACTGGCCAAGGCGGTGTTGGACCTGGGCGATGGCCCGGTCGGGCTGTTAGCCTTGCGCCAGGCCGAAATCGAGGGTCGGGTTAAATCGGCCGCGACTTTGGACGCTCTTTCGGGGGCCTTGAAGGTGCAGGCCAAGGAGGTCGATGATCTGGTCGCCGCCACCGAACGCCGCGCCGGGCAGACCGGGGAAGAAGTCGACCAAAGCATCGCCACCGGCATGACCGCGACGGCCATCATCGTCGGGATCGCCTTGCTCGGTGGCCTGCTGGTGTCCTGGTTGCTGGTCCATCGGGATATCCTCCGGCGGATGGCCGGGTTGACCGGCCGGATGGAACGGTTGGCGGCGGGTGATCTCACCATCGATATTCCCGGCTTGCAGCGGGGAGATGAAATCGGCACCATGGCTCGTGCGTTGGAAGTGTTTAAACGGGCCGCTCAGGAACGGGACGAGCTACGGCGCCAGGAGCAAGCCAAGGCAGAGGCGGAACAGAAGCGGCTGCACCTGATGTCGCAACTGATCGATGGCTTTGGTGAATCTGTTCGTCAAACCCTGGAAAAGGTCGATGGTATCCGGCACATGGTGAGCGATGATGCCGGCCGGATGCGTGATGTCGCTCAAGAAACCAGCGGTAAGGTCGCCTCGGCCGCTGATGCCGCGATGGTCACGTCTTCGAATGTCGGAACCGTGGCCGCGGCGCTGGAAGAATTGTCGACGGCAACCCGGCAGATTGCCGAGGAGGCGGTTCGGGCCGCCGACCATACCAAGCTGGCCGTCGACAATGCCGAACAGACCCGGAGCGTGATGACCCGGATGATGAACGCGGCCAAGGAGACCGACGCGATCCTCAACACGATTAACGGCATCGCCGGGCAGACCAATCTGTTGGCGTTGAATGCCACCATCGAGGCGGCGCGCGCCGGAGAGATCGGTAAGGGCTTCGTGGTGGTGGCGCAAGAGGTCAAGGCCCTGGCCAACCGGACCGCCGGTGCGACTCAATTGATCGAACGCCAGATCAAGGAGATCCGGGACTGTACCGGCGAGTGCGTGACCGTGATCAACGCCATTGTTCAGATGATCGCTGAAATCAACGGCATCTCACAAACCATCGCCGCGGCGGTGGATGAACAATCGGCCACCACTGTTGCGATCAGCCAGAATGTTCAGTCCGCGGCCACCGCAACCAATATGGTTTCGCTGGACATTACGCTGGTGGCCGGTCATGCCAAGGAGACCACCTCATTAGCCTTGTGGGTCCTGGAAACCATCAACGGCCTGGTGCGGGAAACCGACCAGCACCAACAGGAGGTCAAGCAGTTTCTGACCGCCATTGGCGACATTTAGGGCGAGCCGTCCTGGAGCGGTCCGGGGGGAGGGGGCGGTCCGGAAGGCGCCGCTGGCTGACGCCGTCTTGACTCACCGGCAGTCCGCTTCGATACTCGGACGGGAGGTGCCCGATGGCGGACGCGCAACAGCAATCTGATAACCCGGAGGCCATGGAGCAAACCCTGGTGGAACTCCGGCGTATTATCCGGGCCGACTCGGAGGAGTCCGCCCGGACCGGCGGGGCGGGAGCAGCCCCGCCGCAATACTTCCATCAGGATCATGAGGGGGCGGAGCCGGCATGACGCGGTCACCCCGAGGCTGGTGAACGCCCTGCTATTCGTGGGCGTTATGGGCTCTGCCGACACCCCGCACCGACACCCGGACACGACCGGCCGTCCCGGGGACGCCGCGACGTCCCAAGGGGCGTCCGGTATCAGGCGGACGGGACATGACGTCGCCGGTTGCGGACTTTCTGGGGTCCGTGGATGTGGGGGGGCGCCGCCGCGGTTGGACCGCCGGTGCGGACCGGCCGTTCGGCAAAACGGCCCAGGCAAATCATCCGGTCGTACATCACCAGGGCCCCGGCAATCCCGACATTGATACAAAATCGCGTCGGAATCTTGACAATGAAGTGACAGCGGGCCACCAAGGCCGGGGTGAGGGCGCCTCGCTCGGGTCCCAGCACGTAGGCTGCCCGGGTCGGGTGGCGGACGCTGGGAAGGTCGATGGCGCAGTCAAGCAGTTCAACTCCCACCAGGCAGCAGTCCTGCGGCAACATCAGCGCCGCCGGGTCGGGGTAAGTGTAAAAGGGGAGATTGGCGCCGGTGTCCGAGGTATCGACCAGATGGGCTTCGCGCAGGTCCGGGTTGGGCGCGATGGCGAACACGAAGCTGGCGCCGAAGCCATGGGCCGTGCGCATCAGGGCCCCCAGATTGCCCGGCTTGCTCACGCCCTCGACCCCAATGGCAAAGTATCCCTTCATTGGCCCCCACTCGGTTGCATTCGGGCCGGTTGCATTCGGACCGCGCCCTGTTTTGCCTGGCAGCTTGCACTGCCGCCGCGCCGGGAGCAAGCTGCCGGTGCTGTTGTGGGACCCGCCGTGACCGTCGCCTCGTTGACCGATCCGTCTTGTTGTCCGCGCCGGCCGGGGGGCGCCGCGGCACCGGTCATGGTGGAGGTTTGGCGCGGCGATCTCGTCGAATCGCGCCATCGCGGTCATGCCGTGGTGGCCGATGCCTGGGGCCGGGTGGTCGCGGTCTGGGGCGACCCGAACGCGCCGATCTATCCGCGTTCGGCGGTGAAGGCCTTGCAGGCTTTGCCGCTGGTCGAAACCGGGGCCTTGGATGCCTTCGGTCTTGGCAGTGCGGACTTGGCCCTTGCGTGCGGCTCGCACTGCGGCGAACCCCGCCATTTGGCCCTGGCCCGGCACTGGCTGGAGCGAATCGGGTTACCGCCGGCGGCCCTGGCGTGCGGCGCGCACCCGCCGTTCGACGATGAGGCCGCCGCCGCGCTGATCCGCGCCGGGACGGCGGCCACCGTTCTGCACAACAACTGTTCCGGTAAGCATTTGGGGTTGCTGACCACCGCCCGCCACTGCGGTGAGCCCCTCGGCGGCTACCTCGGGCCCGACCATCCGGTGCAGCGGCGGATTGCGGCGGTCCTGGAGGCCATGACCGGCGTGGCCCTGGTTCAAGCCCCGGTGGCCGTGGATGGCTGCGGTGTGCCGACCTGGGGCCTGCCGCTGGTGGGGTTGGCCACCGCCATGGCCCGGTTTGCGGCGCCCGATGAGTTGCCGCCGCTTCGGGCCGCCGCGGTACGGCGTGTGCGCGAGGCCTGGGGCGGTCATCCCGAGATGATTGGCGGCCTGACCAGCTTCGACACCCAGATGATGGGGGCGGCGCCCGGCGCCGTACTGGTCAAAAGCGGCGGCGAGGGGGTGGCGGTGGCGGTGCTGATTCAACAGCGACTTGGGATTGCGCTCAAGATCGAAGACGGCACGCCGCGGGGTAAGAACGTCGCCATGGCGGCGCTGCTCCGCCGGTTTGGGATCGATCCGGGCGCCGACCAATGGGGGGCGCCGGCGGTGAGCAACTGGGCGGGCCGCACCGTCGGCGCGTTGCGTCCGGCGGCGGGCTGGCTGGATCCGGGGTAGCAGCGGGCCGGCATTAAGACAACGTTGAGCGGAGGGAAGGCACATGCGCGCGGTTATCTGTCAGGGCTGGGGTGGACCGGAATTCCTCAAGCTGCTCGATGTTCCGCCGCCGGCGGTCGGCCCCGGCCAGGTGCGGCTGGCGGTGGCCGCCGCCGGGGTCAACTTCGCCGATACGCTCATGATTGCCGGCAAGTATCAGGAAAAGCCGCCCTTCCCCTTCTCTCCGGGGCTGGAGGTGGCGGGGACGGTGCTGGAGATCGGTCCCGGCGTCACCGGGCTTGTGCCGGGGCAGCGGGTGGCCGCGGTGTTGGACCATGGCGGCTTTGCCGAGCAGGCGGTCGCGCGGGTCGAGGATGTGTTTCCGATCCCCGATTCCATGGACTTTTCCATCGCGGCCAGTTTTCCCATTGCCTACGGCACGTCTCACATCGCCCTGTGGGAACGCGCCCGGCTCCAGGCCGGCGAAATCCTGCTGGTTCATGGCGCCGCCGGAGGCGTCGGCCTGACCGCGGTGGAGATTGGCAAGGCCCTGGGCGCCACCGTGATCGCTTCGGCCGCCGGTCCGGACCGGGTGGCGGTGGCGGCGGACCATGGCGCCGACCACCTGATCGACACCAAAAGCCAGGATATCCGCGAACGGGTGCGCGAACTGACCGGCGGGCGCGGCGTCGACGTGGTCTATGACCCGGTGGGCGGCGAGGGGTTCGACAAAAGCCTGCGCAGCATCGCCTGGGGCGCCCGCCTGCTGGTGATCGGCTTTGCCGGCGGCACGACGCCGCAGATTCCGGCCAATCTGTTGCTGGTCAAGAACTGCGCGGCCATTGGTCTCTACTGGGGTTCATACCGTCGCCATGCGCCGCAACTGGTCGCCGAAAGTTTTCGCGCCTTGTTCGCCTGGTGCGAGGAAGGTAAGCTGAAGCCCTTGGTTTCCCAGCAATTCCCGTTGGATCAGGCGGCAGCGGCATTGACCTTGCTGGCCAACCGTCGGGCGACCGGCAAGCTGGTGCTGACGATTGCGTCTTCGTGACGGCGGGCTTCAATCTGTGTCATGCGGGATTTTGGCGGCGCGGGGGCTTCGCTTGCCGGGCCGCTTTTTCTTTTGACGGGCATCTTGCGCTGCGGGTATCTCCAAGCTATGACCCTTTAAGATAAAGTTCAACGATCCGCCGTTGCGGGACGGGGTTGACAGGGTGCAAGTTGATGGACCCGGAAAAAATCGCGACAGCCTTTTCGAAATCGCCGAGGGGTGTGGTGATCACGGGTGTGCATGGACAGATACTGGCGACCAATCCAGCATTTTGCGAAATTCTCGGCTATGCCGACTGTGAACTGAACGGCAGTTTGGCCGAGACGATTGTTCCCGCCGAAGATCGCAGACTCCGCGCGGCCGAAGGGACCAGACTACTGGCCGGCGAACCGGGCGAAGGGCCGGCACCGGCGCGTTACCTCCATCGCGACGGTCACAGTGTCACGGTGATGGAAAGCCGCACCCTGTTATGCGGCGATAACGGCGCCATCGCCGGTTTGTTTGCACTGGTGGACCTTGTGCCCGACGGCACGGCGGCGTCGGCGTCGGCGTCGGCGTCGGCGTCGGCGTCGGCCCTCTGCCCGGTTCCCGCGGCGACTGCCGCCGGTCCGACCGCCCAACCATTCACGACCGGACCCAGCCCCGACGCCGATCGGTTCTTCCATGGCCTGTTCGAGGTTGCGGGGGAAGCCATCGTGGTGATCGAAGCCGAAACCGGTGTGATCGTCACCTGCAACCCGCAGGCTGCCGAGTTGGTCGGCCGGTCCCGGGAGACGCTGATCGGCTTGCCTCAATCCTGCCTGCATCCCCAGGAAGAGCGGGACCATTATTGGGAACAGTTTCGCTATCGCGCCAGACAGGCCGGCCGCCAGAGTAGCGAGGTTCTGGTGCAGCGCGCCGACGGCCGGACCGTTCCGGCCGAGATCACCAGCACCACCATTCGCTGGAACGACCGCTTGCTGCTGGTATGCATCTTTAAGGAGATTGCCGAGCGCCGACGCACCGAAGCGGCTTTGCTGGCCTTTGCCAACCGCATGCATGCCATCCTGTCGTCGATGTTCGACGCCGTGATCACCGCCGATTCACAAGGGATCATCGAAACCTTCAACGACGCCGCCGAACGCCTGTTCGGATGGCGGGCCTACGAGATGATCGGACGCAGCGTGACGCTGCTGCTGCCGCCGGTGCATGAGCAGAACGACGCCATCATGAACAACTTCCGACGCGGCAGTCCGGCCCGGATCATCGGCAAAGAGCGCGAACTGCTGGCTCAACGGAAAGACGGCAGCCTGGTGGCGGTTGAACTGGCGGTCACCGAGATCATCGATCGCGGCGAGTATGTCGGGGGCGATGAAACCAACCGGCGTCGGTCGTTTGTGGGCGTCATCCGCGACATTACCGAGCGCAAGACCACCGAGGCGGCGCTCCGTTCGGCCAAAAGCCAGGCGGAACTCGCCAATCGGGCCAAAAGCGAGTTTCTCGCCCACATGAGCCACGAGTTGCGGACCCCGCTGAACGCCATCATCGGGTTCTCGGAAATTCTGATGCGCGAGCTGTTCGGATCGCTGTTGCCCCGTTATGTGGAATACGCCGGGACGATTTACGAGAGCGGCCAGCACCTGCTGCGCATCATCAACGACCTGCTGGATATGGCACGGATCGATGCCGGTCGTTTCGATCTGGTCGAAGACGAGATCGATATGCCGTCGGTGATTGAATCCTGTCTGACCATGGTAAGAACACGCGCCGAAGATGCCGGGATTGGCTTGGTGCCGCAGAGTAGCGACCGGCTGCCGCACATTCTGGCGGATCGTCGCTCGGTGATGCAGGTTCTTCTCAATCTTCTATCGAACAGCGTCAAGTTTACGCCGCGTGGCGGCACCATCACGGTCACGGCCGGCCTTGACGATCGTGGGCAGATGGTGGTCTCGGTGGCGGATACCGGGACCGGCATCGATGTGGAGATGCTGCCGCGTATTTTCGAGCCGTTTCAACAGGCGGACTCGCGCCTGTCGCGCAAACTGGAAGGGACCGGTTTAGGCCTGGCCATCAGCCGTAATCTGATGGAACTCCATGGCGGTTCCCTGGAAATCGTCAGCCATGCCGGCAGAAACACCACTGCCTACATGTGTTTTCCCGCATCGCGGGTGATAACGCCCGGGGCCTGATGGGGCTGGCGCGCGGATGCCAACCGCCGCCAGGAAAAAGCCCAGGTTATGGGGAGGGCTTGTCCCGGCTGCTGCGATACAGTTCCAGGAACGGCAACCCGACCTCCTGTCGTTGGGCCCCATTGGCGAGCATCTGTTCACGAAAGTGCGTGGCGTGGCGGTTGGTCCATTCGGGCGCCTTGCGCAGGGGGCCCGACAGCAGCACCACCGCGTCGGCCCGCTTCAGGCGCTCGACCATCTCGGCCTCGGAGTGGCCGAGCATCTCGTCATAGACCACGGTGTCGATGTGCAGCCGACCGAAGCGGTTAAGGTCGAGTTGTTGCGCCAGCAGGAAGGTTTCGAGATTGATGGCGCTGTCGTCCGAGGCGATCAGCAGGGTGATCGGCCGGTCGTCGGGCAGCGCCGTCAGCACCGTCTGGGCCTCGCGGACATGGCGCAAGTCGGGGCGCTGGGTCATCGGGACCGCCAGCAGCACCGCCAGCAGCGCCATGGCCAGCAGCCAACCGGTTCCGGTTGTTGTCCCGGGGACGTGGCCGTCGCGCCCGGCGCCGGCCGGTCTGGCGGCGGCCAGGGCCGCCAGCGCAAACGGCAGGCCGACCAGAAACGGCAGGCCGTAGCGCAAATCATGGTTTTCGCTCGACGCCGTCAACAGCAGGTAGCCGATCACCACCACCACCGGCCAGGCGAAAATCCACAACACCGGCGGGTGGTTGGTGCGAAGCCGCCAGCCCACCAGCAGGGCCAGGACCGCCGTCGTCGCCGCGGCGATCCAGCCCCAGCGGCCGAACAACGTCACCAGATAGCCGCCGAAATCCAGGCCGTAAGAGGTGTATTTGGCCAGCGGTCCGACCGTGGTGATCAGCACATGACCGACGATGTTGTCCCAGTAGAGCAAATGATACGCCACCACCGGCGCCACCATCACCAGACAGGCGGCGGCGGCCAGGGCGCCGTCGGCGAAACGGGTGTGGGTGATCCGCACGGCCAGCAACAGCGGTCCCAGCAGGACGGCGAAATAGCCGAAGGACGTCTTGGCCATCACCCCCAGCGCCATCACCGCGCCCCAGGCCAGGCCGCGGCCCAGGCTGGGCCAAAGGCCACGACGGGGCCAGCAGACCTCCAGCGGGACCAACAGGCCCAACAGAACCACCAGCAGGGCCGTGAGGGTGTCGCCTTCATAGCTCCCTGCGATCACCCATAACAGGTGATTGAACGACAGGCTGGCGAAGGCCAGGATCACCAGCAGACGGGGGATGGCGAGCCAGATCATCAGCTCGGCAATGGCGATCACCACCCCGAAGGTCAGTACCGCCAGTGACACGAAGGGCAGGCCGAGGCCGGCCGGGGTTCCGGCTTGGGCGCCCCATGGCCAGCCCAGCCAAGCCATCAGCGGTGCCTTGACCACCAGGGACAGGCAGTCGCCGAAGCCGGTCAGGGCGGGATCGAACACCGCATGGGTGATGCAGACGGCCCGGTGCAGATAATGGGCATCGTCCCAGCCCACCGCCGTCGGGGCAGGGGCCACCACCACCGGCCACGCCAGCAGCAGGCAGGCCAACAGGCACAGGCGGGACAGCCAAACCGGCGTCAGGCGGGGTTGACGGGCTGTGGTCATGATTTTGCCGTGTCCTGAACCGAAGGGTGGTGACGGACCCTGACCGAAGGGTGGTGATAGACTTCGGCGATGGTGCGTGCGGTGATGGCGGACCAGTCGAAACGGGTTCGCACCTCCTCCCGGGCGCGTTCGGCCATGCGCCGGAGCTGAGCCGGCGGCATGGCCTGGATGGCCATCAGGGTCTCGGCGACCCGGGTGGCCTGCCACGGCTCCAGATGCGGCGGCGCGTCGTAGTCGGACTGGCCTTCGATGAATAACGGCACGATGAAGCCGGTTTCGCCGTCGCGGATGAAACGGGGGAAGGCACCGGCATTGCTGCACACCACCAGGCAGCCCTTGGCCATGCATTCCAGCGCCGCCAGACTGGTCGATTCGGCGGTGGACAGGAACAACGCCACGTCACAGGCGTCCAACAGCGGCGTCACCTGCCGGTGGGACAGAAAGCCTTCGAAGCGAACCCGGTCGCCCAGCCGATGGGCGGCAACCGCGGCCTCGATGGCCGGCCGCAGCGGCCCGTCACCGACGATCCGGAGTTGTGCCGCCAACCGCGGACCGGCCGCGGCCAGGGCGTCGATGACGAACTGCACGCCGTTTTTCGGATTGAGTCGGCGCAGGGTCACCAACCGCAGATGACTGGCCACGCCCTCGAAATCGCGCGGGGTGGCGGGCGCGAATTGGGTGGTGTCGACGCCGTTGGTGACCTCGACCACCCGCTCGGGTGGCACGAAGCGGAGCGCCACCGCCAGCAACTCGTCACTGGTGGCGATGATCCGGGTGGCGCCCCGCAACGAGACCCGGCGATAGAGGGTGCGGATCGGACAGCGCCCCACCGAGCTGTCGAGCGCCCCCAGCCCGTGCAGCGTCAGCACCACCGGCCGGCCGGTCAATCGCCCGGCGATCACCGCCACAAAGGCCAGGAACGAGCTGTGATGGACGTGAATCAGGTCGAACCGGCGGAACAGGATCATGAAGCGGATCAGCCACAGCCCGACATAGGGTGCGGCCCGCCGGCCGACCGCATGGGGCAGCCGATGCACCGGACAGATGTCCTGGTGCTCGACCGGGCCGTCGGTCTGGCCGGTGACGATCTCCACCTGATATCCTTGCGCGATCAGGTTCTGGGTCAAATAGTGCAGGTGGAATTCGGCGCCGCCGATCAGCGGCAGGTAGGTCTCCAGAATTTGGAGTACCCGTTCCTTGGAGGTGTCGGACATGGACTTCCCGTTGCTCGGCGACCGTTGGGGCTCCGTCGCTCCTGATCCCGTCATTCCAACCGGGAGACATCCCGTACCGCGCCCCGGGCGGCGCTGGTGGTCATGGCGGCATAGGCGCGCAACGCCGGAGAGACGGTGCGCGTCCGGTTGGCCGGCCGCCAGGGGCCGGTGCCATGGGCGGTGCGGCGCTGGGCCAACTCGGCCTCGGGGATTGCCAGGTGGATGGTGCGGTTGGGAATGTCGATCTCGATGCGGTCGCCGGGTTCCACCAGCGCGATCAGGCCGCCTTCGGCCGCTTCGGGTGAGACATGGCCGATGGACAAGCCCGAGGTGCCGCCGGAGAAGCGGCCATCGGTGATCAGGGCGCAGGCTTTGCCCAGTCCCTTCGACTTCAGATAACTGGTGGGATACAGCATTTCCTGCATGCCGGGGCCGCCGCGCGGTCCTTCGTAGCGAATCACCACCACGTCGCCGGCCACCACCTCTCCGGCCAGAATACCCGCCACCGCGGTGTCCTGGCTTTCATAGACCCGGGCCGGCCCCGCGAACACCAGATTGGCGGCATCGACGCCGGCGGTTTTGACGATGCAGCCATGCTCGGCCAGGTTGCCGTAGAGCACGGCCAACCCGCCGTCACGGCTGTGGGCATGGTTCAGGTCACGGATGGTGCCGTGGCTGCGGTCGCGGTCCACGGCCTCATAGCGCCGGCTTTGACTGAACGCGACGGTGGTGGCAATGCCGCCCGGGGCGGCGCGGAAAAAGGTCTCGGCGTCTGCGGCGGGCGTGCGCGCCAAGTCCCAGTGGTCAAGCGCCGCCCCCAAGGTCGGGGCGTGGACGGTCGGCACCTCCCGGTGGAGCAGACCCGCGCGGTCGAGTTCCCCCAGAATGGCCATGACGCCGCCGGCCCGGTGCACATCCTCCAGATGGGTATTGGGGTCCGAGGGCGCCACCTTGCACAGGTTGGGCACCCGACGCGACAGCCGGTCGATGTCCTTCATGGTGAAGTCGATCTCTCCTTCGGCGGCGGCGGCCAACAGATGCAGCACGGTGTTGGTGGACCCGCCCATGGCGATGTCCAGGGCCATGGCGTTCTCGAAGGCGGCGAAGCCGGCGATGGTGCGCGGCAGTGCCGAAGCGTCGTCGTGTTCGTACCAGCGCCGGGCGAGTGCCACCGCCTGCCGGGCGGCGCCCAGGAATAATTCCCGGCGCCCGGTGTGAGTGGCCACCAGCGTGCCGTTGCCGGGCAGCGCCAGGCCCAGGGCTTCCATCAGGCAGTTCATGGAGTTGGCGGTAAAGAGGCCCGAACACGAGCCGCAGGTGGGGCAGGCGGCCCGCTCCATCGCCGCCACCTCGTCATCGCTGACCCGGTCGTCGGCCGCGGCGACCATGGCGTCGATCAGGTCCAGGGCCTTGGCCTTGCCGCCAAAATGACCCCGCCCGGCCTCCATCGGCCCGCCCGAGACGAACACCGCCGGAATGTTGAGGCGCAAAGCCGCCATCAGCATGCCCGGGGTGATTTTGTCGCAATTGGAAATGCACACCAGCGCGTCGGCGCAATGGGCATTCACCATATATTCCACCGAGTCGGCGATCAGGTCCCGGGACGGCAGGCTGTAGAGCATGCCGCCGTGCCCCATGGCGATGCCGTCGTCGATGGCGATGGTGTTGAATTCCTTGGCAACCCCGCCGGCCTGTTCGATCTCGCGCGCGACCAGTTGGCCCAGGTCCTTAAGGTGGACGTGGCCGGGCACGAACTGCGTGAAGGAGTTGGCCACGGCGATGATGGGCTTGCCGAAGTCGCCATCGGTCATGCCGGTGGCCCGCCACAGGGAACGGGCGCCGGCCATAGTGCGGCCATGGGTGCTGGTGCGCGAGCGATAAGCGGGCAAAGGGCGTTCCTCCGTTGTCCCAAACACATAGGCCGACCGGCCAGGACGGCGAGTCCGTACCCGATAGCAGGGAATGGCCGGGGTCTCAAGGAGCAGGGCGGCCCGGACCGAAACACGGCCGGCCGAGTCCGGGGTGGCCCATTTTACTGTAGGCTGACTTGGCGAAGGGCGGACACGTTTTGATGTGAAAAGTTATCAAAATTGGTTGTTAATGTAATACATAATATCACTAAAGTGGTATAATTCAAAGGAAATTTGCTATTCGTGGAATTTGTCTGCATATATATGTATGTTGATACAGTGTATTATAAACTTATTGACGATTATCCCTTCACGCGGCACTCTTCAGAAAATCTTTTTGGATGGAGAGTTCCATGGGCCCCTTGAAATTTCGCACTTTTGCCAGCGTCACCGTCTTGATCAGCCTGACCGCCTGCGGAATCGGTCCACACGAGATTTCGGCGGAACGGGCCGACTATAATGATATTATTCAAGAAACGTCCAAAAAGCAGATATTTGAAAATATTATTCGCGTTAAGAACCATGAGCCGATGCAGTTTATGGATGTGGCACAGATCAGCGCGGCACAAACACTGCATGAGACAGCGATAGGTCAGGTGTCCGCCATTGGTTCAGGGGAGGGGGCGGGAACAAATAGCCGCGTCGGGCAGGTTGGTCAAGCAAGTCTGCAACTTGAATATGTCGAGCTGCCGACTATTACTTACCAGCCTCTTCAGGGGGCGCAGATGGTTCAGCAAACAACGACACCAATTACCGTTGATACATTGGCAAACCTTTACGATACCGAATGGCCAGTTTCTTCGGTCTTTACGTTCATCTTCGATCGTTTGACACCAGCGCCAAAAACAGGCTATGCGGCGATTAATTATATAGGCAAGCTTGATAGTAAGAACGCATTGACTGTGGCTCCCATAAGCACCGAGTTGAGCGGTGGCCAAAGCCGGGACTGCACAGTGACTGCCGGGCCGGTTAACGGGGCATCCTCGACTAAGGTGACGATTTCGGCGCCATGTTCAGGAATGATGTCGGGTTCATCTGGTGCGGCAGGGGCGCAAACCAAGGACACGCTGGGGCTTTACCTGACCACGACGCGTCCTGAGTCAAAGTCTCTCGATGGTGAAAAAGACGCAAAAGAATCAATGGAGATATTAGAGCCATGGATCGGGCTTCTTACTATTTATAAGAATTCTCAGGTCTATCTTCCATCAAAAATTGGCACTGACCGTGAGCTTAATAATAACATCTCGCAAATACTGTTAGATAATATTAATAAGAAAAAACTTTTAATAAAAAGTTGTTTGGGTGCTCAGAATTATTCAGGTCATTTTTCGAGCAAGGAGTGCCGCGATGTAATGAAATTAGTTGATGATCTATTCGATTTGCTACCGAAACACATCGAACTTCGTACTGTGCCGTTGATTAAGCAGCAGGCCCAAGAGAAAATATCACAAATTATTGCGAATAATATGGATAGAAAAGGACGTACTGAGCAAGAAATTACCAATTTATCGAATAAATATTCACAATCGGCTATTCAGCAACTTTTCTTGGGGCCGGTCGTTAGGCCATTATCGGCGCTCGGCGTACTCAAAACTGCATTTAACGATAATCCAACGATTGAGGTCATCAATCGCGATGAACAAAGTAAGAATTATAACGAAGGGATTGAGGTAATGCTCAATAACGAATTAAATGCTCCGGATGGCCATGAGAATTTTAAAGATTATTATACGTATAATGATTGGCATTCAGGATTGAATTCGAGCAATAATGCAGGATCGAATTCGAGCAATAATGTTGTGTATATTGATGATAGTAAAGTAGTTTATATCAAAGACAATAAGATGGGGTGCTATAATAATGAAGAAAAAGTAAAAGTAAAAGATGGCAACGCGGCCGATGGTGATAAGTGCATAAATGATAGATCGAATTATAATTCAATAGAAAATGACATTATATCAAATGCTAAAGCTAAAAATCATTGCAACGATATAAATGATGTGACAAACAATATCAATGTCGATGAAATTGCTGTTGAGGAGTGCTTGGGCGCGCTAAGGCGTTATGTGTTGATCTTCTCTTCGAAAAGTGAGCCAGACCCCGCAAAGGTTTATGTGAAGTACTTTGATAATAACGGTAGCCTATGGTACTACATCGACCGGAGAGACAAAATATCGCGCGAGAACTTTGGTCTGATTGGGCAGATTCTCACTATGCAGGCGGCCCCCCCAGCGCCATTGCCAGTCTCCAGCACCACGAATGTCGGAGGCCGGTGACGGCTAAGCTCGGGCAATCCGTTTGTCGCTTTGTCGTCAGAGGACCCGCATTCCGGTCCTTTGACGACGTTTGTGGCATGGCCCGGGATCGTGATCTGGGCGATCTCGCCTTCCAACCGGCCGAAGTCCCGGGAGGTGGGGGCGTCGCTGGCCCGGCCTTTGATCTCTCCGACATCGCCGGTCAGCTTGATCAGCATCGGGAGACGTTGCCCGAGCATCGCCTTGATATCAGCCTGGCCGGCCCTGATCTCGGCGAGGTAATCCCCCTGGGCCACTTGCATCGCCTCGATCCGGGTCAATCGTTCTTCGCTTATGATGCCGTCTCCTGCGGGTTCCGCCGCGCGGCGCATCCGGCAAGATCAATCATACCGGGAATCACGACGCCGCCCGCACCAACCGGCCGTCGAGGGCCTCATAAAAGTCGGGATTGCGCTCGGCCACCAACTCGGTGAAGCCGGTGAATATCTCTTCCAGCGAGATTTCCTGGGTCGGTTTGCCGACTTCCCAGGCCCGCAGACGACAGCCGTCGGCGTAGGCGTCCAGCAGGACCAGATACAGGCGCTCGTACTGTTCGTCCCGGCCGGCGGGATCGTTGCGGCCGGTGAACAGGCGGAGTCGCGCATGGGCGTTGTGCAGGGTCGAGCGGCGCTTTTCGGTGGCGTCGCACTCGGCTTCCTTGTCGAAGAAAAAGAAGCCGGCCAGTGCGGCATAGGGAAAGCGGCGGTGCAGGGTGACCGCCTCCATCAGCATGTCGGCCCGGCGATTGGTCAGGTTCTTCTGGAAATTCCGGGTCTTCGCGTCGCGAAAGTTGATGGTCTTGATGGAAATGCCGAGAATCAGGCCGGATTCCTCGGTGGCCCAGGTGACATCGACCTTTTTCGCGCCGATGCCGCCGGCAATCCGCCGCTCGGCTCCGGAATCGCCCAATTCTCCGGGGTTCGCGGGCCGGGCTTCGGTCATGCCGCGCAGACGCAACTCTTCGGCGAAGGCCAGGGCCACCACCCGGGACAGCTTTTCGCTGTAGGCTTTTTTGTCGGCGCGGCCGGCGGCGTCCAGGGGCTTGACCGGCAAGGTTCCGATGGCCCGGGCCAGCAAGTCGTCAATTCTCGCCATGGTTGCCGTGTCCTCCTGCACCGTCGCCGGGGCCGACGGCCGCCCCGTTCGCCCGGCCCCGGCCGACCCGGCGGCGGAACAATAGGTCCCGGGCGTCCCGGAGCGCGGCCAGGTCGTGCCCGGTGATGCGCAGGTGCTGGGACAACATCACCTCGTCCACCAACTCGACCGCCTGTTCCAGATGATTGCGTCGCAGCGCGGTGGTCAGTTGGGGGCGCAGGGCCGTCAAGGCCGGGCCCAGGGCGGCCACCGTGGCGGGCGCGGGCATGGGTAACTGGTCGGCCTCCCGGGGTTCCAGCTTGAGCAGGCCGCCGCCATAGGCCCGGCCGACCATCTCCGCCCCCAGCAGGGTGACGCTGTTGAGCGCCGCCAGCGGCAGCAGATCACGGCCCAGCACCCGGCGGTCCGGATGCAGCAGCACACCGTAAATGGAATTGATCAACTGCACCCCGGCCTCGTTGGTGATCAGGCGCGGCCGGTCATGATTCATGTAGGTGAACAACAGATCGGGCCGGGCCACCAGGGGCACCAGCCACCAGGGCTTGCGGGACCGACACTTATAAGCGTAGTGAACCTTTTTCTGCTCGCCCATGGCGATGTAACGGGCGGCGGCGGCGTTCAGCCGTTCGCCCCTGGGATAGAACAGGTAACAGCGACCGCCGGCGTCGCGCATGCCGTGCCAGCGCGCCGCCGAGTAGGTCAGGCCCGACAGATGTCGCGAGCCCGGCGGCGAAATCGGCAGCAGATCGTCGTCGGCCAGCCCATACTGGGCGATCTCGGCCTTGCTCAAGGTGAAGTATTTGTTGTTGCCGGTGACCGCACCGAGATAGGTTTGCCCCCAATCGAGCATCGACGTGAACATCTCCCGGTCGCAGAGCTTGCGGTAGATGTCGAACGACGACTGGGACAGGAGGGCCGGCGTCCATTTGTCCACGGTGCCGAGATCGAAGCCGGTCCACGAGCAGGGGTCGAGCCGGGCCAGATGGGCGGCGTCCCGGGCCTGGAAGACCTCGAAGCTGGACGCCCCGCCGCTGCCTTCGGCCAGCAACAGCACCACGTCTTCCATGACATCCGGGAACACCAGATTGTCGAACATCACCAGCCGGACTCGGGAAAAGCGGTTGAGCAGGAACCGCCGGACCTGGGCGGCATAGTTGACGGTCAGCAGTTCGGCCGGCAGCACCAGACCGAGCCGGCCCTCGGGCTTGAGGAACTGGCAGGCGTGGACCACGAAGGCCGCCCACGAACTGGCGAGGCCGGTCAGTCGCACCCCGGCCGCCAGCGCGGCCTCCAGGGACTTCAGCCGGGCCTCGCCGGTGAAGTGCTGGTAGCGGATATAAGGCGGGTTGCCGACCACGGCGTCGAAGACCGGTTCGGGCGGGCAATCGAAGAAGTCTTCGACTCGAACCGTGGCGTCCAGTTCATGCCGGCGCAGGCAGGCCAGGCCGCGATCGGCGGACCCCCGGTGAATCTCGATGCCGTGGAGGCGGCCGCGCAGCTCTGCCGGCGCCAGCCCCAGCATCCCTAACTGGCGCCCGGCGGCCAATAAAAAGGCCGCTTCGCCGCACGACGGCTCCAGCACGTGATCACCCCGGGTCCGGACCGCCCAGTCGACGATGAACCGGGTAATCTCGGGCGGCGTGAAAAATGCCCCCCGTGCCTTCCGGAACGTCACGACATCGCTCATCTTGGTCCCCCTGGGGCGGGAGAGTAGCAAAGCCCATGTTCGGGGGATAGTCCCGGACCAAAAGTTCCGGGGTTGAGTGTCTCCCCGGTTCGCCCCGGCGCCCGCCACCGGCTGGTAACGCTCCTGTGATACCGTTACGCTTGTCGTCAGGTCAGCTTGGATAGTAGGAAAAGTCCCATGACAGCGCAACCCGCAAAACTCGATGAGGTTGATTTCGGTGAGTTCTTATCCGATCAAGTGGACAAGAACTTATTGGAAATTGTAAAGACTATTAGTCTTCTTGAATGTAACGCAACAAACTATGCTGCATATTTGTGTAAAGTTTTTCCCGATGATGAGGTTATGAATAGTTTTTTGAAGACCTGGGGTCATGAAGAGTTCGAGCACGGAACGGCGCTGGGACGTTGGATCGAGCTTGCGGATGCCAGCTATAATTTTCAAGATGCCGTAACTCGCTTTAATGCTGTTTTTAAATGCCCGGAAATCAGCGATACGAAATCAATCCGCCAGTCACCAATAGGCGAATTGCTGGCGCAAAGTATCGTCGAGACCGGCACCAGTACGCTTTATGATGCGATTGCCAAATCCTCACAGGAACCGCTTTTACGAAATTTGTGTAAGATAATTGCTGATGATGAGTTCCGCCATTATAGATTATTCTGTGAGCAGATTGAACGTTATGGTGATCGTGACAAGATCGGTCCGGTCAATCGGCTTAAAATCGCTTTTGAACGCATTTTGGAAATCAGGAACGACGAGCTTGGTTGTGCCTACCATACGGCCAATCTTTATGATCGGCCATATGATCCCGGACTGGCGATCAGAGCTTATGAAAAACGGGCGTTCCCCCTGTATCATCGACAACATATCGCGTTGGGTATTGATATGACCGCCAACGCTTGTGGCTTCCGCGACAGCCGGCGATGGCTTAAGTGCCTGTGCCCCATTGTCTGGTTGGCCATCACCACCAGGGCCCGGTATTTGGAGCCGATCGCGGATTGACAGTAGCGCCTGGATCAGTCGATGGCGACCGGCGGCGCGCTTGCGGAATGCTCCCGTAGCACGGCGTCGTTTGCCGCCGAGACCTCCAGCAGCACCGCCTCGTACCCCCAAAGCGCGGCGATGTGGCGGAGCACCGAGCGGGCGTCGGTGGGTTCCAGGAGCTGGCCGTGGGTGACCCGGTGGTGGAGAATCAGGCGGCGGTCGCCGGCGAGGTCGACATCGACGATCTGGATGTCGGGTTCCAGGTAGGCCAGGTCGTGTTGCCGTGCCAGGGTCTGGCGGATCGCGCGGTAGCCGCGCTCGTCGTGGATGCGCTCGACGCGAAGGACCGGTTCGTCGCTGTCATCGCGGACGTGGAACAGCCGCATCTTGCGAATCAAATTCGGGCTGAGAAACTGAAGGATGAAGCTTTCATCCCGAAACGCGGCCCAGGCCTCGCGCAACACCCCCCAGCCGTCACCCTGGCCGGCGATCTCGGGGAACCACGCGCGATCCTCATCGGTGGGGGCCTCGGCGATGCGGCGAATATCCTGCATCATATTAAAACCGAAGGTGTAGGGATTGAGGCCGTTGTAGCGGGGGTCGTCAAAATCGGGTTGGAAGATCACGCTGGTATGGGACTGTAAGAATTCCAGCATGGCGCCTTCGCCGATCAAACCGCGTTCCGACAGCCTGGTCATCACCGCATAGTGCACGGCGGTGGCGCAGCCTTCGTTCATCAATTTGGTTTGCTTCTGGGGATAAAAATACTGGGCGATGTGGCGGACGATGCGCAACAGTTCCCGTTGCCACTGCTTCAGTCGGGGTGACTTCTTTTCCAGGAAATAGAGGATGTTTTCCTCGGGCAGGTCCAGCAGCTTCTTGCGGTCGCTTACGGCCTTGGGTTCCTGAACGACGCCGGCGCGCTTGGGCACCGTTCGCCACAGATCGTTGTAAATGCGTTGCTGGTATTCCCGTCGTTCCCGCTCGCGGGTCTCTTCCTGTCGCAGGTCAGGGGTGCGCGGACGGGGGTAACGGTGGACCCCGTGATCCATCAGGGCGTGGGCGGCATCCAGGATGCGTTCGACCGCCTCGTGGCCGTGGCGTTCCTCACAGCGGGCGACATAGCCCTTGGCGAAGTCAAGATAGTCGAGAATGCCCCGGGCGTCGGTCCATTGTTGGAACAAGTTGTTATTTTTAAAGAAATGATTGTGTCCGAAGGCGGCATGGGCCATCACCACCGCCTGGAGCATCATGGAATTTTCTTCCATGATATAGCTGAGGCACGGGCTTGAATTGATCACGATCTCGTAGGCCAAGCCACGCAGACCCCGGCGATAGAGGGCTTCGTCGCGGGCGAACCGTTTGCCGAACGACCAGTGCTTGTACATCAACGGCATGCCGATCGACGAATAGGCGTCGAGCATCTGTTCGGCGGTAATCACTTCGATTTGATTGGGGTAGATGTCGAGGCCCAGTTCGGTCACGGCAATGGCTTCGATGGCGTCGTAGGTCCGCCACAGCTTGTCGTAGTCCCAATCCGCACCCTCGAACAGTAACGCGCTCATCAAGGACCCCTTGGTTGGCAGCGACCCATGGTCGGTCAGGTCAGGCGTGGGCGCGGTTGCGGGCGAACAGGTCCCGGAACACCGGGAAGATGTCGCGCCGGGTCCGGACCCGGCGCATAGCCAGGGTCTGGCTGGCCTCGGCAATCATCCGATAGGTTCGCCACAACTCGGTGTCGCGTTCGAAGACGCCGGTGCCGGTGTGATATTCGGCGGCGACTTCAATATAGGCAAAGTATTGGCAGAGCGGTAAGATTCCGTCCCGAAGCAGGGCCGCCGTCCTGGCGTTGTCACTGATCAGGTTGTCGCCATCCGAGGCTTGCGCGGCATAGATGTTCCAGTCTTCGATGGGATAGCGTTCCTTAAGGACGCGCTGCATTTCCACCAATGCGGTCGAAACCACCGTGCCGCCGGTCTCGGTGCTGTAAAAGAAGGTTGGCTCGTCAACCTCCTTGGCTTCATGGGTATGGCGGATAAAGACGATGTCCACCGCCTGGTAGCGGCGCCGCAAAAACAAGTAGAGCAGGATGTAAAACCGCTTGGCCAGGTCCTTCATGTGTTCGGTCATCGATCCCGAAACATCCATCAGGCAGAACATCACCGCCTGGGCAATGGGCTTGGGCACCGCCTGATAGCGGTTGTAGCGGACATCGACCGGATCGATATAGGGCACCCGGCGCGATCGTCGGCGCAACAGCTCGATCTGTTCGGTCATCGCCCGGATGGCATCGGGATCGCCACCCTCCGCCTCCAGCTCGGCCCGTTCCTGCTCGAGTGCGGCGATGTCTTCGGGTTTGGGGCGCCGGAGCGCGATGCGCCGTGACAGGCTGTTGCGCATGGTGCGCACCAGATTAAGCGTGTTCGGCGAACCCGTCACCGAAAAGCCGGCGCGCATCAGGGTGGTGGCTTGGGCTTGCTTGATCTTGTGTTTGATCAGGTCGGGCAGTTCCAGGTCATCAAGGAAGATGTCGAGGAATTCATCCCGACTGAGCACGAATCGAAATTCGTCCTCGCCTTCACCATCCGCGGCCCCTTGGGACCCCCGGCCCCCGCCCTCGGGCGGGCGTGGGATAGTATCGCCTTCCGCGAACGCCTTGTTGCCGGGAAGCACATGTTCACGCTGGCCGCTGGTGGCGGCCCGCCGGAATGATGGTTCGTGGACGCCCCCGGCCGGAATCGTGATCCGGTCCCCGTTCTCAATGTCCTGAATCCCGCGCTTGGCCGAGGCATCGCGGACCGCCTTGACCACCTGTTCCCGGGCACGGCGCAGAAACCGCTGGCGATTGGCCAGGCTTTTGCCGGGGGGATTGAGGCGGCGGTCGATGATGTTCATGGCGGTTTCCCAAGGCCCCCGGCCAAAGGTTGGGTTAAGGGTAAGGCACCGGCGGGCTTCCGCCCCCCAAGGGGGTCATGTTAACGGTCATCGGTGGTGACGCGCGTCGGGATGACCCGCGGACGACCGCCTTAGCCCGCCTGCTTGACCCGCATGTACCATTCGACCAGTCGCCGCACCTGACGCTCGGTATAACCGCGGGTGATCATGCGGTTGACGAAGTCGCTGTGTTTCTTTTCGGTATCGCTGTCTTTCTTGGATCCGAAACTGATCACCGGTAGCAGGTCTTCCACTTGACTGAACATCCGCCGCTCGATCACATCCCGGATTTTCTCGTAGGAATTCCAGGACGGGTTGCGGCCGCCATTATGAGCCCGGGCACGGAGTGCGAACTTCACGACCTCATAGCGGAAGTCCTTGGGGTTGGCGATTCCGGCCGGCTTTTCGGTCTTGCTGAGTTCCTGGTTCAGCAGCTCCCGGCTGAGCAGTTGTCCGGTGTCGGGGTCCTTGAAGTCCTGATCTTCGATCCAGGCGTCGGCGAGGTCGACATAGCGGTCGAACAAATTCTGGCCGTAATCATGGTAGGATTCCAGATAGGCTTTCTGAATCTCGTTGCCAATGAATTCGGCATACCGTTTGGCCAATTCATCCTTAATGAATTCCAGATACTTCTTTTCGACTTCCTCTGGGAACTGCTCTCGTTTGATGGATTGTTCCAGCACATACATCAGATGGACCGGATCCGCCGAAATTTCCGAAGTATCGTAGTTAAAGGTGGCGGCCAACACTTTAAACGCGAAGCGTGTCGAGACTCCGTCCATGCCCTCGTCGACCCCGCCAGCGTCGCGGTATTCCTGCATGGTCTTGGCCTTGGGATCCGTCTCCTTCAAGCTCTCGCCGTCGTAAATGCGCATCTTCGAGTACAGGCTTGAATTGGTGTGGGCACGCAGGCGGGTCAGCACCGAAAACCGCGCCATCATCTCCAAGGTGGCGGGCGCACAGGGCGCACTGGCCAGATCACTGGTGCGGATCAACTTTTCGTAGATGTGCCGTTCTTCGGTCAGGCGCAGCACGTAAGGCACCTTGATGACGCAGATGCGGTCGATGAAGGCTTCGTTGTTCTTGTTATTCTTAAAGGTCGTCCACTCGGCTTCGTTGGAGTGGGCGAGGATCATGCCCTGATAGGGAATCCCGCCAATATTTTCCGAGCCGACATAGTTCCCTTCCTGGGTGGCGGTCAGCAGCGGATGAAGCATTTTGATCGGCGCCTTGAACATTTCGACGAATTCCATCATCCCCTGGGTTGACCGGCTGAGGCCACCCGAGAAGTTGTAGGCGTCGGGATCGTTCTGGCTGAACAACTCAAGCTTGCGGATGTCGACCTTGCCGACCAGACTGGAGATGTCCTGATTGTTTTCGTCGCCCGGTTCGGTCTTGGTGATGCCGATTTGCCGGAGCTTGGAGGGGTAAAGCTTGACCACCCGGAACCGATTGATATCGCCGCCGAACTCGTCGAGCCGCTTCACCGCCCAAGGCGACATCAGACCGGTCAGGCGGCGGCGCGGGATGCCGAACCGATCCTCCAGCATCGGTCCCATGTCGTCGGGGTCGAACAGGCCGAGCGGTGATTCGAACAGCGGGCTGACATCCTTGCCGGCGCGCAGGGTATAGATCGGCCGGCGCTCCATCAGACTTTTCAGGCGCTCGGCCAGCGAAGACTTGCCGCCGCCCACCGGTCCCAGCAGATACAGAATCTGCTTGCGTTCTTCCAACCCTTGCGCCGCATGCCGGAAAAAACCAACGATGCGCTCGATGGTTTCCTCCATCCCGTAGAAATCGGCGAATTCCGGGTAAATTTTCATGGTACGGTTCATGAAAATACGGCCGAGGCGGGCATCTTTGGAGGTATCGATGATTTCCGGTTGACCGATGGCCGCCAACAATCGCTCGTGTGCCGACGCATAGGTCAGCGGATCGTCCCGGCAGGCCTCAAGGTATTCCATGAGCATCATGTCGGATTCCCGTCGCCGCTCATAGGCGCTGGTGTATCGGGAAAACAGTTCATCGGACGACGCCATGCCCCGCTCCGTGATGTCCAGTCGTGGTGCCCCGGCGGGACACCCTTCACCCGGTCCCAAGGGAAACCAGGGGGTCCCAATCGATAAAAAGCGGCCAATCCGGTTCGAAAGAGGTCTCAGGTCACCGGCCGCCGTGGCGGATACCAGACTAATCTATGGCTGCTGTGCCGGTTGTCCAGAATGTCGGGGCCACGCGCCGGGTGTTTGTTCTGTGACCATCGGTCCGTCACCTCCTGACAGTATGGCATGGGGAGATTAAGAGACGGTAGCGTCCGTGTGCTTCGACGGCACCGCTCCAAGCGTATCGGCCGTGTCTTTTGGGCGGTGGTGGCGACGGATCGCTTGCGATTTTCCGCCGCAGGCAAATAATGCCACCGGTGTTCCAGGTTAGCGAGTGGCGGGACGTGAATGGTGGATAGCCCCGAACGCAGGGATCCGATGGGCTACTATGCGCGGCTGGGTGTGCCCCCGACCGCCACGGCCGAACGGATCAAGCTGGCCTTTCGCCAACAGGCCAAACATGTTCATCCGGATCGGAATGTCGGTGCGGGTGCCAAGGACGCTTTTCAGCGTCTGAACGAGGCCTATCAGGTCTTGAGCGATCCGGCGGCACGGGCGCAGTACGATGCCCGCGCGCTGGAGCGTCCGGCATCGCCGCCACCGCCGCCCTCTCCATCGGCGTCTGCCCGTCCGGCTGCCGGCCGGTTCCGGCCGGTTCCGGCTTCGGCTGCAGGGGCCGCCGAAGGGGTCGTGGTGCCCGTCGCCTGTTCGGGCTGCGGCGCCATCACCGCGCAACCGCGCTACACCATTTACTGGCGGGTGGTGAGCTTTGTGGTGGGAACGCTGCGCCAACCGGTCCAGGGCGTATTTTGTCGACGCTGTGCCGACCGTCGCGGCCTCGCGGCCTCGGCGACCACTTGGGCGCTGGGTTGGTGGGGCGTGCCGTGGGGACCATTCTGGACGGTCAAGGCGCTGTGGTGCAATCTGCGCGGCGGGGAGCGTCCGGCAGATCTCAATGCTTCGCTGCTTCGCCAGCAGGCGCTCTATTTCTGGGCAACCGGCAAACCGGCCCTGGCGCGGGCGGCGCTGGATCAGGCGACCCGGCTGGTCGAGCGTCCCGAACTGCGGCAAAAGCTCGAGAAGATGCGTCTCTTGATCGGCGAGGGGGGGCGCGAGCACCTGGTGGACCGCTGGCGACCGGCCGCATCCTGGGCCTTTTATCTTCACCTGCTGCCGGTGGTGGTGGTCACGGCCGGGATGCTGGCGCTGGCCGGTCATCTGGTGCTGACCGTCGGCCCGCCACCGACACTCGCCACCGGTCCGGCGGCAACCGTCGGTGCGACCCCACCCGTCCACCCGCCCTCGGCGACCACCGCCGCGCCGCCGCCGTCATCGCCACCATCCCGGTCCGCGGACGGTGCGTCGCCACCGGAGCGTTGGCATGTCAAGGCGGGTACCCTGACCCTGCGTGACGGTCCGGGCGCCGGGCATCTGGCCATCGGGCGGTTGCATCAGTCCGACTCGGTAGAGATCATCGCCCGCATCGACGGTTGGGTGCGGGTCAGGACCGCGCTTGGCCAGGTGGGGTTTGTCGCGCAGGACTTCCTGGCGGCCGGGGCCGGTGATGACGAGGAATAGGGGGCGAACGGTTACGGGTTCATCAGCCAGTGATTAATGCGGGAGAGATGGGGGCTGCGTTTGGTGTTGATATACATATCGTCGCAGTAACTGACGTTTCTGGGCAATCGCATATATTCGTTGCGCAGCAGCAGCTCACATATTTTTTCGCGACTGTCGGTGAAATTATGTTCGACCGATATGATTTTGAACGTATACTGTTTGAAATCAAACGCATTGAGTATCTCGAGTTCGCTGCCCTCGGTATCGATGGACAGATAATCGATGATCCTTGGCGCCTGGTGTTCGCCCAGCAGATCCAGGAGGGAAACGGTTTCCACCGACACCAGTTGTTTCCTGGCTTGGCGGGCGGCGGTATGGCAATCGCCGTTTTCAAAGGTCTCCAGGGTGCCCAGTTCCGGGGCGTTCGGCACCACATTGAAATCAAACGTTTTCCGCGACTCGGACCAGACGCAGCGGTTGTCGATGATGCACGACCGGTGTTCCCGGCACCGGTCGGAAAAAAATTGATTGGGTTCGGCGATGATTCCTTTCCAATTAAAATTCTTCTCGAACATATAGGAATTGGACAGGTTGAAGCCGTCGAAACCGCCAAACTCCACATAATAGCCACTGGTGTTGGACGTTGACGTCTTGCTCCAGCAGTTGAGCAGCAGCGCGACCCAGAGATCTTGGGACAGTTGCGATTTGTGGGTGTCGGCCAGGTAGGGGGCCTGGTTGGCAAGATAAAAAGTGTAAAACTGCTTCTCGATTCCGTTCAACGGGAGCGTCTCGATCACCTCCCGGATGGTTCCGTTTAACAGGCCATCCAGGATGGAAATCACCGTCTGAACCGAGGACATGATTGTTGACCCTTATGGCTTCGCCTCGGCGGGAACCGGCCTTCCGGCTTGACGACAGGCGGCGGCCAGGGTGTTAACCAACAGGCAGGCGATGGTCATGGGGCCGACCCCGCCCGGGACCGGCGTGACTGCGCCCGCAACCGCCAGCGCCTCGGCAAAACAAACATCACCCACCAGCCGGCCGCCCCCGGTCTCGCCGCAAGCCGGCGGCAACCGGTTCATGCCGACATCAATGACCACCGCGCCCGGCTTGATCCAGTCGCCGCGCACCAGCTCCGGTCGGCCGACCGCCGCCACCAGGATATCGGCATGCCGGCAGGCTTCGGCAAGATCCCTGGTCCGGGAATGGGCCATGGTCACGGTACAGTCGGCATTAAGCAACAGTTGCGCCATCGGCCGCCCGACGATGGTCGACCGCCCGATCACCAGGGCCTGCCGGCCGGCCAGATGGGGTCCCAACACGTCACGCAACAGCATCAGGCAGCCCAACGGCGTACACGGCACCACCCCGGGGCGGCCCACCGCCAGCAAGCCGGCGTTGATGACATGGAAACCGTCGGCATCTTTTTCCGGAGCGATGGCGGCCAGCACCGCCGCGGTGTCGAGCTGGCGCGGCAATGGCAACTGCACCAGGATGCCATGCACCGCCGGGTCGCGGTTCAGCCGCTCGATCAGGGCCAGCAGCGTGCCCTGGTCGGTGTCGGCGGCCAACCGATGATCAAAAGAGTGCATCGCGGCACTTTCCAGCGCCCGCTCCTTGTTGCGGACATACACCGCACTGGCGGGATCGTCACCCACCAGCACCACCGCCAGTCCGGGCACAATGCCGGTTCGGGCGGCCAGGTCCGCCGCCTGTTCCGCCACCCGAGCCCGCAGGCCGGCGGCGAAGGCCTTTCCATCGATCAGGGACGCTTGGCTCATGGTCTGTGGTCCTCGGGAAGAACGCCGACCAACCGTGGCAGCAACTGCTCCGGCGACCCGGAGACGTGAATGATCTTATGACGATCGGCGGCGCCGGCGATCAGACTCAGGCTGGATTTGGGCACCCGCCAGCTTTTGGCCAGGAACTTGATCACCGCGTCGTTGGCGCGGCCGTCCTCGGCCACCGCCGTTACCGAAACCTTGAGCGCCTGGCCACCGTCGACGGTCGCGGCCAATCCCGAAAACCCGGTGCGCGACGCCCCGGGCGTCACCCGCAGGATCACGCGGATGCCATCGGTCATCGCCACGAACGGAGAGGCGCCCCGGTCCCCGGCGCTCACGTCAGGCGCCGAATGGACCAAGAAGGCCGGGCAACAGTCCGAAGGTGTTGCCGACCTCGCCGAAATGGCTGGACGCCAGACCGTATTCGCGCAACAGGTTCTGAAGGAAAATCAACAGCAGAATCAAAATGACCGGCGAAATGTCGATGCCGCCCAAATTCGGCAGTATCCGCCGGATGGGCCGCAAGGCCGGCTCGGTGATCCGATAAAGGAAGTTCCCGATGGCGATAACTCCCTGGTTCCGGGTGTTAACGACATTTAACACCACCAACCAACTGAGAACTGCGGAAGCGATCAACAGCCAGATGTAGATGTTCAGGACTGTATCGATCAGGAGAACGAGCGATTGCATAGCTGACCTTGCCCTTTGTCGTGGCGCCCGGCAGCTATACCCCCCACCGCCGGCAAGGGCAAGCGGTGACGCGGAAAAGCCATGCGAAAGCGCCGAAAACGTGAGACATTGAACGCTTGGGATGCGTCCGGAGCGCGGGAGGTATCGAGGGTGACCGACGACAATGGGCTGGCGGTGGTGTTGTGCGGACACGGGACGCGGCATGCCGATGGTGCCGCCGAGTTCCGGGCGGTGGCCGAACAGGTCCGGGCGCGGCTGCCCCGGTTCAGGGTTGACTACGGGTTTTTGGAACTGTCGGCGCCGCTGCTTTCGGACGCGCTGGAGACGCTGGCGGCTGCGGGCGTCCGGCGGATTGTGGTGATCCCGTGCATGCTGTTCGCGGCAGGCCATGCCAAGACCGATATCCCCGATCTGCTGCGCGCCTTCGAGGCCGGGCACCCCGGGATCGAGATCATTTATGGTCGGGTCTTCGGCGTCGATCCCAGCCTGCTGCTGGCCGCCGGCGACCGCATCGGTCAGGCGCTGGAGGCCGCAGGTCCCGGCGTTCCGCGCGACGAAACCCTGTTGCTGGTGCTGGGGCGCGGCAGTTCGGATCCGGATGCCAATGCCGATCTTGCCAAGATCATGCGCCTGTTGTGGGAAGGATTGGGGTTCGGGTGGGGCGAGGTCGGGTATTTCGACGTGACCTTCCCCCACCTGGAACCCGCCATCGATCACGCCGCCCGGCTGGGATACCGGCGGATTGTGGTCTTCCCCTACCTGCTGTTTACCGGTGTGCTGGTGCGTCGTCTGCGCCAGACCCTGGAGGCCGCGGCGCTGCGTCATCCTGAGGTGGCCTTCGTGGAGGCTTCGTACCTGAACGACCACCCGGGCGTCATCGGGGTGTTCGCCGCCCGGATCGAGCAGGCCTTGGCCGGTGATACCGCCATGAATTGCCGGCTGTGCCGGTACCGCACCGATATTCTGGCTTTCGAGCGCCCGGGCGGTCATGACGACCATGACCATGACCATGACCATGACCATGACCATGACGACCATGACCACCCTGATGCCGGCGGCCACGACCATGGTCAGCACGCGAACCATGGCCACTCTCATGGTCCCGGCCATCCTTTCGCCGACCATCCCAATGGCCCTGGTTCGGCCCGGCGATGGCGGGACGGTGGTTAAGCGGCCATGGTTTTGCCTGTGGCCATTCCGTTTTTCCCATCCGCCTTGCTGAGGAGCTGCTGGCACCGTGCTTGATTATCTGCGCGATCCCGCCGAGATTTATCGCCGGTCGTTCGAGATCATCCGGAGCGAGACCGATCTGTCGGCTTTGCCCGAGGACCTTCACGATCTGGCCATCCGTATCGTCCATGCCAGCGGCCAGCCCGGGCTGGTGGCCCATCTGGCCTGGACACCCGACGTGGCCCGGGCGGCCCGGGCGGCGCTGGCCGCCGGGGGGCCGATTCTGGCCGACAGCCGGATGGTGGCTGACGGCGTGATCTTGCGCCGGCTGCCCCGGAACAATCCGGTGCTGTGTACATTGTACGAACCGGAAGCGGCGACCCAGGCCCAGGCGCTGGGCACCACCCGCTCGGCTGCCGCGGTGGACCTGTGGGGCGACCGGCTGGCGGGTGCGGTGGTGGCCATCGGCAACGCTCCGACCGCTCTGTTCCGGTTGCTGGAACGCCTGATCGACGGCGGGCCGCGGCCGGCGGCGATTCTGGCCTTTCCCATCGGCTTTGTCGGTGCTGCGGAATCCAAACAGGCGCTGATCGATGCCGGGCTCGGCATTCCCTATCTGACCTTGCGGGGGCGGCTGGGCGGGAGCGCCATGGCCGCCGCCGCCGTGAACGCTTTGGGCGCGGAGCCGGGATGAGCGCGGCCGGGGGCTCGGCTTGGCTGTCGGTGGTTGGTTTGCATGAGGACGGCCTGGCCGGTCTCGGCGCCACCGCCCGGGCGCTGGTCGATGGCGCCGGGACGCTGATCGGCGACGGGCGCATGCTGTCTCACCTGCCCGAGGATGGGCGCGAGCGGCTGAGCTGGCCCAAGCCGCTGACCGCGTTGTGGCCCGAGATCGAACGGCGCCGCGGCCGGCCGGTGTGCGTGCTGGCCAGCGGCGATCCGCTGTGTCATGGCATCGGCGCCCTGATTGCGGCTCACTTCGCGCCCGGCGAGTGGGTGATCGTGCCGGCCCCTTCGGCCTTCAGCCTGGCCTGTGCCCGCCTGGGCTGGAGCCATGCCGAGGTGGATACGCTCAGTCTGCACAACCGTCCCTTGGGCGCCCTGGCCGGGTTGCTCTATCCGGGTGCCCGGCTGGTGGTGCTGACCCGGGACGGGACGACTCCGGCAGCGGTGGCGGCCTGGCTCACCGCCTGGGGTTACGGTCCCAGCCGGCTGACGGTTCTGGAGCGCCTGGCGGGTCCTCGGGAGCGCCGTCGCGACGGTGTGGCCGAGACCTGGCCGTTGACTCCGGTCGACGACCTGAACGTCCTGGCCATCGCCTGCCAGGCGACCGCCGACGCCCGGATGCTGCCCCGGGTGCCCGGCCTGGCCGACGGCGCCTTTCAGTCCGACGGGATGATGACCAAGCGCGAGGTGTGGGCGATCACCCTGTCCACCCTGGCGCCGCTGCCGGGGCAGACGCTGTGGGATGTGGGCGCCGGTTGCGGTTCCATCGGGATCGAGTGGCTGCGTGCCACCGGCCCGCGCGGCCGGGTGCTGGCGGTGGAACACGACGCCGGACGCCGGGCTCTGATCGCGGCCAACCGCGATCGCTTCGGGACCGATCGTCTGGACATCATCGCCGGTTCGGCGCCCGAGGCCTTGGCCGGCCTCGCCAGTCCCGACGCCGTGTTCATCGGCGGCGGCCTGACCAATGCCGGGGTGTTCGACGCCTGCTGGCGGGGGCTGAAGCCGGGCGGGCGGCTTGTGACCAATGCGGTGACATTGGAGGCGGAGGCGGTGGTCCTCAAGGGCTACCAGCAATTTGGTGGCGAACTGCTGCGGCTGGCGGTGTCTCGGGCCGGGCGGCTGGGAGGGCTGAGCGGGTGGCAGGCGCAGAGAACGGTGACACAATGGTGCGTGGTCAGGACCTGATACCGTCGGGTTCGGGGACGGTCTATGGGGTTGGGGTGGGGCCGGGGGATCCCGAGTTGATCACCCTGAAGGCTTTGAAGCGCATCCAGGCGGCGCGGGCGGTGGCCTATCCGGTGCAAAAGGGCGACAGCGTCGCCCGCGCCATCGTGGCCGGCTATCTGCGGCCGGGACAGGATGAGATTCCCATCGACGCCCCCATGACCGGCGGTGATGCCGCGGCGCCCGGCTACGACGCCGCGGTGGTGACCATCGCCGGCTATCTGGCCCGGGGCGAGGACGTGGCGGTGCTGTGCGAAGGCGATCCGCTGTTCTATGGGTCCTTCATCTATCTGCTGCTCCGGCTGGCCGGCCGTCATCGGGTCGAAGTGGTGCCGGGGGTGTCGTCGCTGACCGCCTGCGCCGCGGCTTTGGCCCTGCCGCTGGTCGGGCGTGACCAGCGGTTGGCGGTGATGCCGGCCTCGGGCTCGGACCGGGACCTGCGCCAGGGCTTCGCCTTTGCCGACGGTATTGCCCTGGTCAAGGTCGGTCGCCATTTCCGGCGGGTGCGGGCGCTGATCGAGGCGCTTGGTCTTGGAGATCGGGCCTATTACGTGGAGCGCGCATCCCAGCCGGTGCAGCGGGTGTTGCCCCTGGCGGCTGTCGATCCGGCCACCGCGACTTATTTTGCGATCATTCTGGTGTTCAAGGAAACCCCGTCATGATGCCGACCGGTTCCGATCCCAGCGTCCGCGGTAACCCGGTGCTGGTGCTGCTCAGCCCCGGCGGTTTGGGGTTGGCGCGACGGTTGCTGTCCGTGGTGCCCGGCGGCGAAATCCATGCCCTGCGCGGCCGGGTCGATGCCGCGGATGCCGACCGGTTGTTCGACGCCACCGGGGATCATCTGCGCGACCTGTTTCTGGCCGGCCGGCCGATCATCGGCGTCTGCGCCGCCGCGGTGCTGATCCGCTCGCTGGCGCCGGTGTTGGGCGACAAGTGGACCGAGCCGCCGGTGCTGGCGCTGGCCGAGGACGGCAGCGCCGTGGTGCCGTTGCTGGGCGGCCATCACGGGGCGCATGCGCTGGCCCGCGCCATCGGTGAAGCCTTGGAGGTGACGCCGGCGGTGACCACCGCCGGGGACGTCCGGTTCGGCATCGCCTTCGATGACCCGCCGGCAGGCTGGCGGCTGGCCAATCCCGCCGACGCCAAACGATTCGCCGGGGCGCTGTTGGCCGGAGACACGGTTCGGCTGGAAGGGCAGGCGCCGTGGCTGGCGGCGTCCCGGTTGCCGTTCGCGCCCGAAGCGCACCATGTCCTTCGCGTCACCGAACGGGTGGCGATCGGGTCCCCCGAGGTGCTGGTCTATCACCCGACCACGCTGGCGGTGGGGGTCGGGGTGGCCCGGGACGGCGACCCCGCCGAGCTGGTGGCCCTGGTTCACGAAACCCTGGCCGCTCATCGGCTGTCGCCCCTGGCCGTGGCCGGGCTGTTTTCGGTGGACGTGAAGGCCGACGAGCCGGCGGTTCATGCCGCGGCGGCGGCGTTGGGGGTGCCGGTGCGCTTCTTCGACCCGGCGACGCTGGAGGCCGAGACCCCGCGTCTGGCCACCCCGTCCGAGGTGGTGTTCAAACAGGTCGGCTGTCACGGCGTGGCCGAAGGGGCGGCGCTGGCGGCGGTTGGTTCGGGCGGGCTGCTGGTGGTGCCCAAGACCAAAAGCGCCAATGCCACCTGTGCCATCGCCCGGGCGCCGACGCCCCTGTCGATGGTCGGGTTGGGCCGGCCGCGGGGCCGGCTGTCGGTGGTCGGGCTGGGGCCGGGCGGCGCCGATTGGCGGACCGCTCGGGCCGCGGCGGCCCTGGCGGAGATGGACGATCTGGTGGGTTACCGGCTTTACAATGATCTGGTGGTGCCGCTGCCGCCCCAGGTCTGCCGCCACGATTTCGGCATGGGCGACGAGGAGGAACGGGCCCGCAAGGCCCTGGACCTGGCCGCCGGGGGCCGCAAGGTCTGCCTGGTGACCTCGGGGGATCCCGGCATCTATGCCATGGCCACCCTGGTGTTCGAGCTGCTCGACCGGGCGCCCCGGCCGGAATGGCTGCGGGTCGAGGTCTCGGTGATCCCCGGCATTTCGGCGTTCCAGGCGGCGGCGGCGCTGATCGGGGCGCCGCTGGCCCATGACTTTTGCCTGATCTCGCTCTCGGACCTGCTCACGCCCTGGCCGCTGATCGTCCGGCGCCTGGAGGCGGCGGCGGCGGCGGACCTGGCGGTGGCGCTGTACAATCCGGTGTCACGCAACCGCCGGCAGCAGCTTGAAGAGGCGGTGGCCATCCTGTTGCGCCATCGTCCGGGCTCGACCCCGGCGGTGATCGGGCGCCAACTCGGCCGGCCCGAGCAGACCGTGACGGTGGTGCCGCTGTCGGACTTGAACCCCGACCTGTTGGATATGCTGAGCATCGTGGTGGTGGGGTCCAGCGAGACCCGGGTGATGGCGCGTCCGCGCGGCGGTCATTGGGTTTATACCCCCCGTGGTTTTTCGGGCAAGGCAACCTCATCGATGAATCCGGCGACTCAGAGTACGGCGGCATCATGACCGGAACGGTTCACTTCATCGGGGCCGGACCCGGGGCGCCCGACCTGATCACGGTTCGTGGTCAGCGGCTGATCGCCGCCTGCCCGGTGTGCCTCTATGCCGGCTCGCTGGTGCCGCGGGAGGTGGTGGCCGGGGCGCCGCCCGGCGCCCGGGTCCTGGATACCGCCGGCATGACGCTGGACCAGATGGTGGCCGAAATGGCAACGGCCTGTGCCGCCGGGCAGGACGTGGCCCGGGTTCACACCGGCGACCCCTCGCTGTATGGGGCGATTGCCGAGCAGATGCGCCGGCTCGACCGGTTGGGCCTTCCCTACGATGTGACCCCCGGGGTTCCGGCTTATTGCGGCGCCGCGGCGGCCTTGCAGCGGGAGTTGACCCTGCCCGGTATCAGTCAGACCATCATCCTGACCCGCACCACCCGTCGCACTTCGGCCATGCCGCCGGGCGAGGATTTGGCGACGCTGGGCGCGTCGGGGGCGACCCTGGCCATTCATCTGTCCATCGGCAACATCGACACGGTCGTGGCCGATTTGCTGCCCCGGCGCGGCGCCGACTGCCCGGTGGCCGTGGTCTATCGCGCCACCTGGCCCGACCAGCAGATTCTGAAAGGCACGCTGGCCGACATCGCCGACCGGGTGCGCGCCGCCGGGTTGTCCCGCACCGCCCTGATCCTGGTCGGCCGGGTGCTGGACACCGACAGTTTTCCCGACAGTCTGCTCTATGATCCGGCATTCAGTCACCTGACCCGCAAGGCCCAAGGAGAGGGCGGTTCGTGATGACCAAGGTGCTGTTCGTCTGCACCGGCAATATCTGCCGTTCCCCCACGGCGGAAGGTGTTTTTCGCAAGATGGTGGCGGATGCCGGTCTCGATCGGGAGATTTCCGCGGATTCGGCCGGAACCCATGACTATCATGTCGGGGAGCCGCCCGATCCGCGCTCGTGTGCCATGGCCTTATCCCGCGGCTATCGGATCGACGACCTGCGCGCCCGAAAATTCTCTCCCCGCGATTTTCATGCTTTTGACCTGTTGCTGGCCATGGACCAAGGGCATCACCGGTTCATGACCCGGGTGATGCCGGCCAAACGGGCCGGACGGTTGCACTTGTTCCTGGAGTTTGCCCCGGACCTGGGCTTGCGCGACGTGCCCGACCCCTATTACGGCGGACCCGACGGCTTCAATCACGTCCTGGACCTGATCGAGGCGGGCGCCCGGGGCTTGCTTGAGGCGCTGCGTGGTCGGTCGGGATTATCCTAGCGGGCCACGTCAGCTAAATTGCACGGTAAAAGTCGTGGTTTCCAAAGGCCGTCGGCCTTTGGAAACCGTTAACCTAGCAATTTTGCTGACACGACACACTAGCGGTGTCCGGACAAGTTGCAGAGTCCGGACCGCGGCCGTCCCGGCCGCCAAGGGGCGGGCGAGACGCCCGCACTCCGTCCGCCCTATCGCTTCCGGCCCGGCTTGATGTATGATCTGTGTGCATCGATTTTGTGACCTCATCAGGCTGAAGCGGGGGCATCATGATGAAGGCCGCTGGTCAGTCGGCGGGACATACACGCTGGCAGCCAAGCCTCAAGCCGGTGGCCGAGGTCAAAACCGGTGTCGATGTCGAGGTTGAGGTTCCCGATGCGCTGGGCAACACCGACCGGAGCCTGGTGACCGTTGCCGACCTGAACCGTCTGTCCCGGTCGGACCTGATCCCGGTTCGTGGCCCGGTGTACATCAAAGGCGCGCGGCCCGGTCAGACGCTGATTGCCACCGTCCGGCGGGTCGACGCCGCCGCCACCGGCTGGACGGCGATCGTTCCCGGTGTCGGCCTGTTGTCGGATGTGTTCCAGACGCCGAAGGTGGTGACCAGCACCATCGAAGACCAGAAAATTGACTTTATGGGTTTGCGCACGCTGCCATTGCGCCCCAGTGCCGGGGTGGTGGGGCTGGCGCCGGCCACCAGCGGGCACATTTCGACCTTTGCGGTACGCCGGGCCGGGGGGCGCCTCGGTCTGACCCAGTTGACCCAGGGCAGTTCGCTGTTTTTGCCGGTCGAAGTCGATGGCGGGTTGTTCTCCATCGGGGAAGGGCTGGCGGCGCTGGGTGTCGGCCTGGTTTGCGGAACCGGCGTGGAAACCCGGCTGCGCCTGACCGTTCGCTTTACGCTCAGTTCGCGGCCGATTGACGGGCCGGAGCTGGTTTTCCGGCCGCAGGCCTGGCCGCTGCCGCCCGACCAGGGCTACCACGCGGTGGTGGGGGTTGCGGCGGACCTGCGTGAGGCCACCCGCACCGCCGTTTTGCGCATGATCGATGCCATGACCCGCAATCATGGCATCTCGGCCGAAGCCGCCTACATGCTGATCGGGATCATCGGCGAGTTACGGATCGCCTCGGTGAACGACGCCGGGGGCCAGGCGGTTTCGCTCCGTCTGCCCGTGCCCGAGCCGCCGGTCGGGCCGCCACGCCCGGTTCCGGCCATGCCCGCTGCGCCCCCGGCGGCACCGGTGCGCCAGCACGCTCTGAATGGGGTCTCGGAACCAACGGTTCGCCATGAGGCCTGGGACAACAGCCTGCCGCCGGTCCTGGAGATCAAACCGGGGGAAGAGGTTGCGGTGACGGTGCCGGATGCGTCCGGCGGGCGGGTCCGGCGCGAGACCACCGTGGAGCAACTGCAAAAACTGGATTGGCGGCAACCGTTGCCGCTGGTCGGACCGATTTTCGTCGAGGGGGCGCTGCCGGGCCGGACGCTGACCGTCGAGGTGCGCAGCGCCAGTGCCGGTGACTGGGGGTGGACGGCCATTCTGCCCGGTCGGGGCTTGCTCGCCGACCAGTTTCCCGAGGCGGCGCTGCGGGTGAGTCGGATCAGCAGCGGCGTGGTCCACTTTTTGCCCAAACACACCATGCCCGAACGACCGTTCGCCGGCGTGATGGGCGTGGCATCGGCGGCGCCCGGCCGTTATCCGTCCGAAACGCCGCTGGCCACCGGCGGCCGGCTTGGCCTGTGCCAGTTGGTGGTGGGGACCACCCTTCATCTTCCGGTCTGCGTGCCCGGCGCGTTGTTTTCGGTCGGTGACGGTCACGCCCTCCAGGGTGATGCCAGGGTGTGTGGAACCGGGGTTGCAGCCGCGGTTCGACTCGTTTTGCGGTTCGGGGTCAGCGACCGCCCTTTGGCCCTGCCCGAATACCGGGTTCCCGCCGCCAGCCGCCTTCGGCCCACCGCCGGCAAGTATCATGTCACCACGGCGTCGGCCAAAGCGCCGGTCGACGCGGCGCGCGGCGCGGTGCGGACCATGATCGAATTCCTGATCCGTCAGTTCGGGCTCTCGCCGCAGGACGCCTACATGCTGTGCAGTGTCCAGGGCCAGCTTGGGTTGCCCTACACCGCCGATCGCCGTTGTTGGGAGGTTACGCTCACCTTACCCTTGCCGGGCCGCAAACTGTTGCCGTTCTTTCCCCTGCTGCCGTGGACCACCGACGATGCCAAGGCCGATGAGGCCGCCGATGTCGACGATCGGCCTCCCGCCGACGATGACGGTCCGTTGCCGGTCCTTCACCTGCCGGCGGGGGAACAGGCGCCCGATGTGACCAAACCCGACGCCGGTTTGTCGCTGAGCGTTTCCGGCGTGGTCGGGCGGTTAGCCGCCTTGTTCCGCCCCAGTGGACCTATGCAGCCACCCGCCAGCCGAACCGCTGAAGTCACCGAACGACTCGAGTCCCATCGGGACGTTCCCGTGCCTCCGGTTCCCGTGCCTCCGGTTCCCGTGCCTCCGGTTCCCGTGCCTCCGGTTCCCGTGCC
>CAIYNU010000026.1 GCA_903927615.1 uncultured Rhodospirillales bacterium
AGATTTTGCCTTCGGCGTTACGGCTGAACGGCAGGCCGTAATGCTCGAGTTCGATGATCGCCTCGGGCGCGCTGCGGCACATATATTCGATGGCGTCCTGGTCACCCAGCCAGTCCGACCCCTTAACGGTGTCGTACATGTGCCAGCGCCAGTCGTCCTCGCCCATGTTGCCGAGAGCGGCGGAAATGCCGCCTTGGGCCGCCACGGTGTGGCTGCGGGTCGGGAAGACCTTCGTGATGCACGCCGTCTTCAAGCCGCGCTCTGCCATACCGAAGGTGGCGCGCAGACCGGCGCCACCGGCGCCGACGACGACGACGTCATACTTATGTTCGGTAATCGGATAGGCGTTCGCCATGATCTTTACCTCAGCCTCCCAGGGCAAGCTTCAGCACGGACAGGATGCAGATCACCGCACCCAGGACGGCTACGAACTTGATGGCGATGATCGCCGTCAGCTTCGCGCATTTGGTGTGGATGTAGTCTTCGAAGATGACTTCCATCCCGGCCACGGCGTGATGGAAGGTCACCGCCACCAGAATGATCGCCAGCGTCGCGGAAAGCGGTTGCTGCAACCAGGCCTTGACCGTCGCGTAATCGGCGCCGGCCAGACTCGCGATGGAGAAGATGAACCACAGGGTCAGCGGCACCAGCGCGATGGAGGTCAGGCGCTGCTCCCACCAATGTTCGGTTCCGGTGTGAGAAGCACCGAGGCCGCGGGCGCGGGCAAGATCGGTGACCAGGGAAGTCCCTTGTTTACTCGACATGGGCAATACCTCACTTCGCGCTCAGGCGATGAAAGCGATGATCCAGGCCACGATGGTCAGGCCCACGGCTGCCACCACCACGGTCCAGCCGCTGCTGACGATCCCGTCCTTGGTCAGACACCGTCCGGTGTCGAAGGCAAGGTGACGCAGGCCGGTGCCAAGATGGTAGAAAATGCTGAAGGTCCAGCCGAACAGGGCCAGTTTGCCGATCCAGGTGCCAAGAAGTCCCTGAATGACCGCGAAATAATCGGGACCGGCCGCGGCAGCGACCAACCACCAAGTCAACAGCACGAGACCAATGGTCAGGGCGAAACCGGTGATGCGATGGAGACCGGACATAATCATGCTCGGTTCCAGCTTATAAACGGATAGAAACGGCGAAAGCGGCCGACTGCTGCTGTTTGACATGGGGTTTTCCTCGATTTTCTGCCGCGAGCGCGGCCAGCATAGGCCCCGGCGTTGCCAGCGGGTGGCACCGGAGAGGAATCTCGTCGAACGGACTTGACTTACCGCGATGCCGGCAAAGTGTCAATGTCGCCTGTGGTCCGAACCGGTATCACCCTTTGGGTTGTGGGGATTTGCCGCACCGTGACCGGGTGCGGCCGGGATCATCCGGGGCCGTGCGCCCCTTGGCACGGGGGACCGCCCGGCCCATATCCCGGTCCTGCCGTCGGCCGACGGCGCTTCAGGAGGCGGCATGGATGGCGGCGGAAACTCCCCCTTGTGATTTTGGCCGGCCGGCCCCGGACTTTCGCCTGCCCGGAGTCGATGGCCGCATCTGGTCGCTGGAGGACATCCGCGGCGGGCACGGGACGCTGATCATGTTCCTGTGCAACCACTGCCCGTACGTCAAGGCGGTGATGGCGCGGCTGGTCGAGGATGTTCTGGTGCTGCGGGCGCAGGGAATCGGCGCTGCGGCCATCATGGCGAATGATACGGTGGCGTATCCCGAAGACGGCTTTGACGCCATGAAAGAATTTGCGGCCCGGCATCACCTGCCGTTTCCGTATCTGATTGACGATCGTCAGGACGTCGCCCGGGCCTACGGCGCTGTGTGCACGCCCGACTTTTTTGGCTTCGACGCCGGCCTTCGCCTGCGCTACCGGGGTCGGTTGGACAGCGGGCGGCTTGAGCCGCCGCCGCCCGGTGCGCCGCGGGAACTGCGCGCCGCCATGCTCGCCATCGCCAGCACCGGTGTGGCGCCGAGTCATCAGGTCCCGAGTTCCGGCTGTTCCATCAAATGGCGGGTCTTATAACCCCTAACTGGGGGGGCTGATACCCCGGAACGGCGGCTGGAAAGCCGCCGGCGCCGGCGTCCCGCGCCGTGGGGCGGGGGCTTGTGGGCCGGGACGCGACGCCGGCCTTGACCGGACCGGCCCGGCTCTGGTATTCGGCCCCATCGTCACGGCTGCAACAGGCTGGCTTGCTTCGATCGTCAGCGTCAGGCGAAGGCGGCGTCAGCGAAAGAGATCATGGCCGACATTTTTCAGGAAATTGAGGAAGATCTTCGCCACGACCGCTATCAGCGGTTGGCGAGGGTGTATGGTGGCTATGTGATTGCCGCCATGCTCCTGGCGATTGCCGGCACCATGGGCTTCGTGCTTTGGAAAAGCTGGCGGGAGGCTCAAGCCCAGACGGCAACCCTGCACCTTGCCGAGGCGGTCGATCAGGCCCGGCTAGCCGGGCAGGCAGCCGGGGGCAATGCGGGCGCCCAGGCGGCGGCGGTTGCGGCGCTCGACCGGGTCCTGGCCGGAAGCGCGTCGGGCCCCGGGAGTCTGGCACGGTTTTACGAAGCCGGGCTCAAGGTGCAAAGCGGCGATCGGCCGGCCGCGGTTACGATCTATGATGGTTTGGCCGGGGACCCGTCCATCGCCGCCCTCTACCGGAACTTGGCGGCCCTGCTGGCGGTGCAACTTCAGATTAATGATGGCGATCCCAAAGTGCTGGCGGAGCGGTTGGTGCCGCTAAGCGCCGACACCAGCCCCTGGCGCTTTACGGCATTGGAACTGAGCGGCCTGCTGGCCGCCCGGACCGGTGACGCCGAGCGCGCCAGGACCGTGTTCCAACAGCTCGCGGACGACAATGGCGCCCCCGCCGGATTGCGGGCTCGGGCTGCTGAACTCGCCGCCTTTTACGGCAAAAGCTGATGACCCAAAAAACCATTCCCTTGCGGTCCGCCGCCTCGATCGTGACATTGGCCCTGGCCGCCGCGGCGCTGGGAGGCTGTGACTGGTTCGGCGATGCCGACAAGCCACCCTTGCCGGGCCAGCGCATTTCGGTGCTCCAGATGGAGAGCAAGCTGGCGCCGGATCCGGCCCTCGCCGGGCAGCCGGTTTCGCTGCCTGCCGCGGAGCGTAATGCCGGCTGGCCCCAGGCCGGCGGCTCGGCCGATCATGCCATGGGTCATCTGGCGTTGTCAGACAACCCGCAACAGGTTTGGCGCAGCAGCATCGGCGATGGCTCCGGCGGTCGCTTGCGCCTGTTGGGTCGCCCGGTGGTGGCGAACGGCCGCATCTTTGCCCTTGATGCCTCAAGTCAGGTCGGCGCGCTGGATGAAGCCACCGGCAACCGGCTGTGGCAGGTGGACCTGACGCCGGCCGATACCCGCGGCAGCTCGTTCGGGGGTGGCGTCGCCGTCGGCGATGATCTGGTGTTCGCTGCAACCGGCTACGCCGAGGTCGTGGCGCTTAACCCGGCCGATGGCACGGTGGTCTGGCGCAAGCACATTCCCGCGCCGGCACGGGGCGCGCCCACGGTGATCAAGGGCCGGGTGTTCGCCCAGTCCCTGGACAACCAGACCTTCGCCTTCTCGGCCAAGGATGGCGAGCTGTTGTGGAGCCACACCGGAATCCTCGAGAGCGCCGGGCTGTTGGGTGCGGTCAGCCCCGCCGCCGATGCCAGTATCGTGGTCGTGCCGTACTCCTCGGGTGAACTGTTCGCGTTGCGACTCGACAATGGCCGCTCGGCCTGGCAGGACAACCTCACGGCCATTCGTCGGGCCGGCGCCCTGTCCGGTCTTTCGGACATTCGCGGTCTGCCGGTGATCGATCACGGCCTGGTGTTTGCGGTCAGCCACAGCGGTCGTACCGTCGCCATCGACGAACGCACCGGCGTTCGGGTCTGGGAACAGGAAATCGGCGGTGTCGATACCCCTTGGCCGGCGGGCGACGTGGTTTTCGCGCTGACCAATAACAACGAACTGGTGGCGCTGTTGCGCCGGGATGGGCGCATTCGTTGGACCACGCCCCTGAGCCGGTTCGAGGACCCGTCCGACAAATCGTCGGTGGTGATTTGGAGCGGGCCGGTTCTGGCCGGTGATCGCCTGTGGCTGAGCGGATCCACCGGGGAACTGATCGGCGTCTCTCCGACCACCGGGGAAATCGTCACCCGCATCACCCTGCCGGCTCCGGGCCTGCTGGCGCCGGTGGTGGCCAATGGGACGCTTTATGTGCTGACCGACGACGGTGGCGTGGTGGCCTACCGGTGAGAATTTCAGGTCGGTATGGAGACTGAGTCAGTGCCCGTCACCGTCGCCATCGTCGGGCGACCGAATGTTGGCAAGTCAACCTTGTTCAACCGTTTGGTGGGCAAGAAACTGGCTCTGGTCGACGACACACCCGGCGTCACCCGCGATTGGCGGGCCGCCGAGGCCCGGGTTGGCGGGATCGACTTCGTCGCGGTCGATACCGCCGGTCTGGAGGAAGCCGAAGTCGGGAGTCTGGAAGCGCGGATGCGCCGACAGACCGAGCAGGCGATCGAGCGGGCCACCGTGGTGCTGCTGGTGATAGACGCACGCGCCGGCATCACCCCCATGGACCGCCATTTCTCCCAGTGGTTGCGCAAGTCCGGCCGCCCGGTAATTTTGGTGGCCAACAAGTGCGAGGGTCGGGCCGGCCAGCCTGGACTGCTGGAAGCCTATGAGCTGGGGCTGGGGGCGCCGATCCCGCTGTCGGCAGAGCATGGCGAGGGACTGGCCGATCTGGTGGAGGCGCTGCTGCCGTTTCTGCCGCCGGAGGCTCCGGAAGCCGGGGGCGAAGCAGAAGCCGAAGCCGTGACCATCAGCGGGGCCGAAGCCAGCCTAGCGTCCGGGCGTGTGATCGGCGCCGAAGGCGATGAGGCGGAGGGGGCCGAAGGCCTCGAGGACCCGGATGCGGGACGGCCGTTGCAGCTGGCCATCGTCGGTCGGCCCAACGTCGGGAAATCGACGCTGCTCAACGCCCTGATCGGGGAAGAGCGCGTCCTGACCGGTCCCGAAGCGGGGATGACCCGCGACGCCATCACCGTTGAGTGGCAGTGGCGCGACCAGCGGTTCCGGTTGGTGGACACCGCCGGACTGCGCCGTCGGGCGCGAATCGACGATAAGCTCGAGAAACTGGCGGTGGCCGACGCCTTGCGCGTGATTCGCCTGGCCCAGGTCGTGGTGCTGGTGGTGGATGCCGAGGCGATTCTGGACCGTCAGGACCTGACCATTGCCCGCCTGGTGCTGGACGAGGGGCGTGGGCTGGTGATTGCCATCAACAAGTGGGATGCCGTCGCGGATCGCGGCGCCGCCCTGGTGCATCTGCGCGAGCGGTTGGAGGCCTCTTTGCCCCAGGCCCGGGGCGTGGCCACCGTGACGCTGTCGGCCCTGCGCCGGCAAGGGCTGGAGCCGCTGCTGGACACCGTCCTGCGCGTCTATGGCCTGTGGACCCGACGGATCGGGACCGCCAAGATCAATCAATGGCTGCAAGAGGTCACCGATCGCCATCCACCGCCGCTGGTCGAAGGCCGCCGGGTCAAGCTGCGGTACGGAACCCAGGTCAAAAGCCGGCCGCCAACCATCGCGTTGTGGGTCAGCCGGCCCACCGAACTTCCGGAATCGTACAGTCGCTATTTGATTCAAAGCCTGCGCGACACATTTGAATTGCCTGGGGTGCCCATCCGGTTGCTCCTGCGCAAGGGCCGGAACCCTTATGCCGACCGCTAGGTCGGCGTTCGTTGGGGGCCGGCTGTGACGCGGCATCCTGGTGAAAACACGCCGTTATTCTCTTTGGATACCGACGAGCCTTGCCACCATGGGGCAGGTTGGGCCACGATGGCGGCGTTTTTTTGTCGGATCCCTTCAGGCCATCATGACCATGACCAAGGTAGCGCCGGCATCGAGCGACGAGCTTGATATCGGGCGGAAGAAGATCACCCAAGCGGATTTGGATCGGATTCTGGAACTTCATGACGCCTTTCTCAAGCGGCGGAGTGGCGGGGTCCGGGCGAGTCTGAAGTTGCTTGACCTGTCTTACCTTGACCTCGCTGGCCGTGATCTTTCCGAAGCCGACCTCAGCGGCTGCAAGATGTTCGGGTGCGCCCTGAGCGGCGCCAAGTTCAGCAACGCCAATCTGTTTGCGGCGGACTTGCGCTCGGCGGTGATGGAGCGTGCCGAATTTCGGCGGGCGGATCTGCGCGGCGCCTGCCTGCGGGGCGCGCGGATGAACGACTCCATTTTCGTCGAGGCGGATCTGCGCGGCGGCGTGATGCTCAGGCCGGGCCGGGATGGCGAACTCAAGCAGATTGCAGCCGGTGACGGCATCGGTGCCGAGCTGGGGTCGGCGAGCGCCCAACGCGCGGACATGAGCCGCGCCAAGATGAGCAATGCCTTCATTCTGCAAACGGATCTGACCGACGCGGTGTTGTGCAATGTTCGCTTTATCCGTGCCGATCTCAGCAATTCCAATTTGACCGGTGCCACCCTGGAGGGCGCCGACCTGACCGAGGCGAACCTGACCGGCGCGATGCTGCAAGGCACGGTGCTGTCAAAAGCGTGCATGATGTACACCAATCTGACCGATGCGAACCTGATCGGGGCGATTCTGGACGCGGTTGATCTGTCCATGGCCGACCTGACCAACGCCAGCGTGGTGCGGCGGCTTAGCGACCTGGACACGTCGTTGCGGGAGATCGTCAGCGCCCATATCGAGTGGGTCGGTTCGGCCGGCCATTCGGGCCGCCGGGCCGATCTCTCTAAGCAAGACCTGACCGGAACGGACCTCAGCGGATTAAAGCTTTCAGCGAGTAATCTCAGCTATTCGGTCCTCAAGGGCGTCGACCTGTCAAAGATTTGCCTGGTGATGTCGGATCTGTCGTTCGTTGACCTGCGCGACGCCAATCTGGCCAATTCCGATCTGCGGGGAATCAACCTGTACCGGGCAACACTGACGGGCGCCCAATTGGTCGGCGCGCGTTTGGGACCGGTGGAGATTTCCGGAACCTCGGTGACCAATTGGCCGTCGAACCTGGAGAATGCCCGTCTGAACCGTGCCAATCTGAATGGCGCCGACTTGCGGGGCGTGCGACTCGCCCGGACCGACTTGAGCCATGCGGATCTGCGCGATGCCGACCTGAGGAAAGCGGTGCTGGAGGATGCCACGCTGACCAACGCCGATCTGCGCGGCGCCAGACTCGAGGGCGCCAACCTGCGGGGCGTGATGGGCTATGACGGTGACTGATGTCGGCGGCGTCCGCGTCCGCGTCCGCCTCGAGTCGGGACCCAGCCGGCCCAAGGACAGTCGGGGGACAGCCAGGTGTCGGCCGGCAAGTGCCTGCGGTCTTTGGTTGATACGTGATGTCTGGCAATAATGCCACAGCTTGGCAGTGAAAAGCCGATAGGGCCGTGACTGCCCGATTTGCCTTTTGATTGTAACGATTGGTGCGATAAATTCCCTGTGCTATGAGATTATCCCAATTCATCCGTAGCAGGTAGGGAGAGACATCGACTATGAAGTTTTCCAAGTTGTCCTTAGCGGCACTCGGCCTGCTGGCCCTGTCTGCCTGTTCACAACCGCCGGCTCCGCCGGCCTATGTGGAAGTTCCGTGGAAGGGAACGATCGCTCCGGCAACCGTGTTTGCGCCGGTCACGTTTACGATTCCTTTCCGGTCGGGTAGCGTCAATCTGTCGCACGCCGACCTGAAGACCATTCGCGAAGCGGCCGACGCCTATCAAAAGGGCGCCAGCGCCGTAAAGGTCACCGGATTTACCGACACCGTCGGCAAGGATAAGGCCAACCAGCGCCTGTCCGAGCGTCGTGCGAAGGTGGTGGCCCATGCCCTGATGAAGGACGGCGTTCCCGCCGGTGCCCTGACCGTGGCCGGCGTCGGCGAGACTCAGTTGGCGGTGCCGACTGGTGATCACGTTGCCGAGAAGGCCAATCGTCGGGTTGTGATCGACGTCCACTAAACCGGTTCCGTCGATACCGTAAGGTCTTGGCGGTGACGCCGTTACTGTATCGACCGGACGGGATCAGTGTTTGTCGGAAACCCACCGGCCGGATGGTCCCGAGCGGACCCTCCGGCCGGTGTTGGTTTGGCCACCGGGGTTTGGCGGGTGGGACCTCGGTGGGGATGCATTTCCGGGTGCGGAACGCTATTATTGTTTCCATCGGGTTCGTCTGAACCGGCCTCGGCCGTCGGTAAGGGCGGTTCCTTAGCCCCTAGCCGAGGATTCGGCGATGACCAGTTCCCGCCCGTTCAAACATGCCGTTGACCTTTTGACCCAATCGGGATTGCGGCCGACCCGGCAACGGGTCGGTTTGGCGCGACTGCTGTTCGAGGCCGGCGATCGTCACGTCACGGCCGAACAATTGCACGCCGAAGCGATGGCCGATAATCTCAAGGTTTCGTTGGCGACGATTTATAATACGCTTCATCAGCTTACCGCCGCGGGTCTGCTGCGCGAGGTGGTGGTTGATCCCAGTCGCTCGTATTTTGACACGAACAATACGCTTCATCATCACTTTTTTCATGAGGGTTTGGGCTGGCTGGTGGATGTCCCGGGCAGCAAAGTGGTGGTTGAGGCGTTGCTGCAACCGCCGCCGGGAACCCGGGTGACTCGGGTTGATGTGATCATTCGGCTGGCCGATGCCCCCGAAGGCGAGCCCGAGGTTGGGGCGGGCGGCAACCGACGGTTGGAGTGACGGCCCCGACACCCTGTCCCGTGCGCCTGTGCGCGCGAAGCCACGGTGTCTGAGGACAGTCTTGAGGTGGCAACATCAAGGCGCGATGACAGGAGATCAGGCGGCGGTTTTCGGGGGTATTAGTTTGGAATAACTCCAAATTACTTGACCCGAGGGTCGCGCGGTGCAATACTGGGGGCATGGTGAACGGCTGCGTCAGGCATAGCGCCATCGGCGGTCAACCGTCGAGTCGTCGTCACCGACGCGCGATCGGCAGTCCAAACCATCTCGGAAACCACCCTCGAAGGAGGAACCATTCCATGGCGTTGAAGGGCAGCAAGACCGAAGACAATCTCAAGGCGGCTTTTGCCGGTGAGAGCCAGGCCAACCGCCGGTACCTCTATTTTGCTCAGAAGGCCGACATTGAAGGCTACAATGACGTGGCTGCTGTGTTCCGCTCCACCGCAGAAGGCGAGACCGGCCACGCCCATGGCCATCTGGAGTATCTCGAAGAAACAGGCGACCCGGCCACCGGCGAGCCCATCGGCCCCACGGGCCTGAACCTCAAGGCCGCCATCGCCGGTGAGACTCACGAGTACACCGACATGTACCCCGGCATGGCCCGGACCGCGCGCGAAGAAGGCTTTGCCGAAATCGCAGACTGGTTCGAGACCCTGGCCAAGGCCGAGAAGTCACACGCCGGACGGTTCCAGAAGGCGCTCGATACCCTGGCCTGACCGGCCGGTTTTCCGCACCCGGTCGGCACGAGTCCAAAACTCCGCCGGCCGGGGTGTCGCCGGACGGACTCGACCGCCGCCCGACCCGATGACCGCCGTTGTCCCTTGTCCAACGCTCAGTCAATGCCGTAGCCAATGCCATAGCCATAGCCAATGAGGACAGCATGCGTGAAGGCAGCCTGGAAGCCCCGACCCGCCATCCCGTGGAGTGGCAGAGTCCCGACTTTTATGACGAAGCCAAGCTCGATGCCGAGTTGCGGCGGGTGTTCGATATTTGCCATGGTTGCCGCCGTTGCTTTAATCTGTGTGATAGTTTTCCCCGATTGTTTAGTCTGATCGATAACACCCCTTCCGAGGAGTTGAGCGCGGTTCCGTCGGCATCCCTTAAGTCGGTGGCCGATGCCTGCACGTTATGCGACATGTGTTATATGACCAAGTGTCCTTACGTCCCGCCCCATGAGTTCAATCTGGATTTCCCGCACCTGATGTTACGCTATCGGGCGGTGGAGTTCCGCAAGGGGTTGGTGCCGCGCGCCGCGCGCGAGTTGAACCGGACCGATCGCAACGGCCGTCTGGCCGGGCTGGTGGCCCCCATCGCCAACTGGGCCACCGACCGGCACAACGAGTTGACCCGGCCGGTGATGGAGGCGGTTGCCGGCATCCACCACGATGCGGCGGTGCCGAAATTCCAGGGCCGGACCTTCATGATGCGGGCCAAGGCCGAGTCGGCTTTTGCCGATTGCCAGGCGCCGGCCTTTGGCCGCAAGGCGGTGATCTTTGCCACCTGCTTCGTCAACTACAACAATCCGGCCATCGGCATGGCGGCCCGGGCCGTCCTGGCCCGGAACGGCGTCGCCGTGACCGAGCGTTACCCGGGATGCTGCGGCATGCCCCAGTTGGAGCAGGGCGACCTGGAGACGGTGGTGGCCCGCGCCGGCCGTGTGGCCCGCGCCCTGGAACCGCTGATCGATTCCGGTCACGATGTGGTGGCGCTGGTGCCCAGTTGCGCCCTGATGATGAAAAGCGAGTGGCCCCTGCTGGTGCCCCGGTCGTCGCCCGACTTTCCGCTGGTGCAAAAGCTGGCCGCCGCGACCTACGACATCAGCGAGTATATGGTCGATATCGCGCGCAAGGAAGGATTAACGCCTGGGCTTAAGCCCATTGAGGGTGGCGTTACCGTACACATCGCCTGTCACGCCCGGGCCCAGAATGTTGGCCAGAAGGCCGCCGAGATGCTCCGCCGGATTCCCGGGCTGGACCTCAAGGTGATTGAGCGTTGCTCGGGTCACGGCGGTTCCTGGGGACTGGGCAAGGACAACTTCGAAACCGCCCTCAAAGTCGGCGCCCCGGTGGCCCAGCAGGCCGTCGGCGCCAATAAAGGCTGTGTCGCCTCGGAATGTCCGCTGGCTGGCGCCCATATTCTTCAGGGGATGGAGCGGATCGAGGGTGCCCGGGTGCCGGCCGAAGCCTTGCACCCGATCCAGATTATGGCGCGGGCCTACGGCCTTGACGGTTCCGCCGTCACGCCTTCGCCGCAACCCTAGTGTTGTGAACGAGACGCTTCGTTCCTGACGATCGTGTCGAGGGCACAACACAACACATTGAACCAGCTCGTGTTCCGGCCCAACGGGGTAGGAATGGTCCGTCGGCGTCGGAACACGAGCGGCTGATCCGGTTTCGTCGGAACACTCAGCAAGGACGGGGATCATGACCGCCGCATCCGCCAAACGCCGAATTACCCGTGACGATATCCTCGATATGACCGAATACGCCGGCATTCGGGCCGCCCGGCGGCAGGCGTTGGTCGGCATCAAGGCCGCCCGGCGGTTGGCGGTCGGACCGGCGGCGACCTTTTATTTTGAAAATTATGACACCATGTGGCTGCAAATCCACGAGATGCTCCGCATTGAGCGGGGCGGCGAGGCGCAGATCGCCGACGAACTGGCGGCCTACAACCCGCTGGTGCCCAACGGGGGGGAACTGGTGGCGACGGTGATGTTCGAAATCGATGATCCGGGACGTCGGGATCGGATTCTCCGGGCACTCGGCGGCGTCGAGCGTACCCTGATGATCCAGGTTGGTTCCGAGCAGGTCATGGGCCGGCCGGAGGCGGACCTGGAGCGCACCAACAGGCAGGGCAAGACCTCGGCCGTCCATTTTATCCACTTTCCGTTCACGCCGGCCCAGATCGATCTGTTCAAGGCCCCCGGACAGCCGGTTGTCGCCGGAATCACGCATCCCAATTACGGTCACATGGCCATCATGCCCGAGGCCATGCGCGTCGCCCTGGCTGCCGACTTTGACTAGCCGCGCCGGTTCGGCCCCGCTCTGCCGCTTTGTTGGTTGGTTGCCGGCCGTGTTGTTGGTGGCCGTGCTGTTGGTGGTGACGCTGGCGGCCGGCGAGGCGCTGGCCGGGACGCCCCAGCAGTTGCCCTCTGGCGGGACCGCCTTGGTCAAGGCGGTGATGTCGGGCGACACGGTGATCCTGGGGGATGGCCGGGTGCTGCGGCTTTCCGGCATTCAAGCCCCCCGCATCGTCCAGAGCCGCGCCCGGCCCCACGCCTGGCCGCTGGCCTCGGACGCCAAGGCGGCGCTGGAACGGCTGGTGCTGGGGCGGACCGTCACGCTCTATGTCGCGGGCGCCCGTCAGGACCGTCACGACCATCTGCTGGGCCAACTGGTCCGTGACGACGGCCTGTGGCTTCAGGGCGAAATGCTGAGCTTGGGTTGGGCCAGAGTCACCGCCGCGCCGGATTTGCGGGAATTGGGTGTAGAAATGTACGCGCTGGAGCAGGCCGCCCGGGACGCCCGCCGCGGCATCTGGGATAACCGGTTCTATGCCATCCGGGAGTCCGGCAGCCTGGGGGGCCACGATCTGGACAGTTTTCAGGTGGTGGAAGGCCGGGTGGCGAGTGTAACCCTCGGTAAGGGGCAGCTCTACCTGAACTTCGGCCCGAACTGGCACACCGACTTCTCGGTCCGGGTGCCCCGCCGGAGCCTGAAGCCGTTCCGGCAGTTGCATGGCGATCCCCGCCAGTTCCAGGGTCAACGGGTCCGGGTGCGCGGATGGGTGTTCCGCCACGGCGGGCCGGAAATCGAGGTGACCATTCCAGAACAGCTTGAGCTGGTGGAGGCGGCGCCAGGGCCTTCACCTTGATTTTGCAGGGTTCCGCGCCCCCCCCCTTTATCCCGCCCCCCCTTTATCCCGCCACCGTGAACACCTCCACCGGGTCTCGCAGACCCCGTAACGGCTGAAAGCCGCAGGACAGCAGCGGGGTGTCGCAGCTTTCGGCGAAGGCGGCGGAGGTCAGCAGCGGGCGGTCCAGGGTCTTACACAAACCCTCGAGGCGCGTGACCAGATTGACCGCGCGACCGATCACCGTGAAGTCGAGTCGGTCGGGCGCGCCGATATTGCCGTACATGACGTCGCCCAGATGCAGAGCGATGCCGCAGTGCATGATGGGCTGACCCCAGGCGGCGCGTTCGGCGTTGAGACCGGCCAATCCCAGAATCGCGGCGCGTGCGGCGGCCAGCGCGAGACCGACGGCGGCGCGGTCGATCACCGGTTCGGGTTCGCCGTCGCCGAGCGGGAAGATGGCCAGCATCGCGTCGCCGATAAACTTAAGAATTTCGCCGCCATGGGACTGAACGGTGCTGCCCATCACCTCAAAGTAACCGTTGAGCAGCGCGATAACCTCTTCCCGGGGCAACCGGTCGGCGAGCGAGGTGAAGCCCCGAAGGTCGCAGTACCACAGCACCGCCCGCAGACTGGCATTGGTGCCGCGCCGGATATCGCCCGACAGAATCCGCGCGCCGGCATGGCGTCCGACATAGATATCCAGCAGACTGGCGGCCAGGCGCGAGAACTCCAGCTTTTCCAGCAACAATCCCAGGACCGCCAGCGTGCCGTCGAACAACGCCAGGTCGGCCACCGAGAAGCCGCCGGGCCGCCGCGTGGCGAAGGTGACGCAGGTCCGGCGCCCGCCCGAAAAGCGAACCGGCATCGCCGCGTAATCGGTGGCGCCCGCCGCCTTCAGTTCCCCCAGAATGTGGTAAGGCCAGGGCGGCTCCAGAACTTCCAGACGGTGGCGCAGGCCCTCGACCCCGTCCTCGATCACCGCCCGCAACGGACTCTGCCGATAGTCTTCGGTATGCTCGCTGCCATGGGGCCGCTCCAGCACCAGCACTTCGGGGCGGTCGCAGTGCCAGATTAAGGTGGTGCCGCGCAACTGGGGATGCAGCATCAGAATCTGCCAGTTGACCCGCCACACTGGCGCCCCGGCCGCCAGCAGGCGCCGACAGAAGGCATCCATCAACGCCGGAGTCTCGCGAATCTCCCGGCCTTCGGTCATCACCCAGTGGGTCAGCGTCGCTACGGAATGTTCGGCGTCGATGGTCATCCGGTCTCCGTTCGTGCATCCTGCCATCCGCGCCGGCCGGCGAAGGCCAGGCACCCCCGGGGGCATTAACCCCACAAAGCCTGTGCTTGATCCTTGCGGTGATTTTGCCCACTTTCGGTGGCAACCGCCAGTGTCGGCGGTCCCTTGGAGAGCTTGCAATGTTTATCCAGACCGAAGAGACCCCGAATCCCGCGACCCTGAAATTCATCCCCGGCCGTCCCGTAACCGGCGGGGCTCCGGTTGATTTCCCGACCGTCGAGAGTTCCGTAGGCTCGCCACTTGCGCGTGCCTTGTTTGCCGTGGATGGCGTCTCTGGCGTGTTCCTGGGCAGTGACTTCATCACCATCACCAATAATGGCGCCAAAGACTGGGCGGTGCTCAAGCCGGCCTTGCTCGGCACGATGATGGAGCACTTTGTCCACAATCGCCCGATTCTGGAACCCGCGGCGGCGGCCACGACCGGCGCCGGAACCGAAGAAGACAGCGAGATCGTGCTCCAGATCAAGGAGTTGCTCGATCAACGGGTTCGCCCGGTGGTGGCCAATGATGGCGGCGACATCACGTTCCACGGCTTCAGCAACGGCGTGGTTTATCTCCACATGAAAGGCTCATGCGCCGGATGCCCCAGTTCGACCGCCACCCTGAAATCCGGCATCGAAAACCTGCTGCGCCACTTCATTCCCGAAGTCACCGAAGTCCGGGCGGTGCGGTAGACGCCGTGCGGTAAACGCTGAGATCTGGGGTCTGTCATACCGGCAAGCGTACCCGCTGGGGCCGGCGGCCCCAGACCCCATAACGTTTTGAAATCAACCGAGGGCAACCCGACCCGATGGGTTAAATCTCACCGGCCTCAAGCCTTACTCGCCCGGAATAAAGAACTGCACCCCGAACCACCGCCACCGGTCATCGTCGGCGGGTAACGTGCAGTTAACCCGGGCGCGCCCCGCCGGAAACGGATCGGCGATCCGCACCTCAATGCGGTTGGTGTCCAGGCGCTCGATGGCGGCCCGGCCTTGGCCGGTGGCAAAGCAGGCCAGCCGGTCAATATGGCCGATCCCCTCGGGAACGGTGAACCCAAGAATCGGTGGGTTGCGGGTCAGCACCGGATCCACCGGAGTCACGTCGGTCACGGGCAGCGGCAGCGCGTTGGCCGCAAGTTCGAATCGGTCGAGGCTGCCGAAGGCGTCATTCATCACGAATCGGGGCAGCGCGTAGGGATCGGCCCCGGCATAAGCAACCCCCGATTGCTGACCAAAGGCCGCCACGAACCCGGCCTGGGTGATTTGCTGGCGTACCGGCAGACTGTATTCCCCCCGGGGATAGGCGAACAAGGTCGGCACCGCGCCGAGTTCCGCCTGAAACCGCTCCTTCATGCGCGCCAGATCGTCCCGAAGCTCCACCGGCGACAAGGCGGCCATGGGCAGACCCGAGGCGGTCACGGCACCGATGGTGACACCGGCATTGGCCATTTCGCGGACTTGGGCCCACGTCATGGCATTGGGCGGACCCCGGTCCAATGCATCGGTGGAAACGAACAGCGTGAATTGGATGCCGGCCGCCCGCAGCCGGGGATACGCCTCGCGATACGCCGACGGCGTGACATCGTCGATGGTAATGGCCACCGTGCGATCGGGCAGCACCGTACCACTACGGAGCGCCTCAACCACTTGGGGCAATGGCACTATTTGATAGTCGCCGTCTTTGAGTTCGTCCAGGTGATCTTCGAACTGGTCGATGCTGATGCTGGAGCCCGTCCCCCGATCGTCGCCGATCCGGCCATAGGCAAAGATGACAGCCCCGCCGCCGCCAACCGCAGTCGCGCCCGGTGCCCCCGCCACCCCAGGCGCCGCCATCGACACCACGACCGCTACAGCCAGGGATATGAACAGACCTTGGATCGGACGAAACCCCATCCCCTCCCTCGTAGGTTCGCATGTGCGTGCCGATGCGCCAGTGTGTCGCATCGGCACCGGCTTCAACAAGACCAGGCCGAGCGAGGAAACGCGATCTGGTCGGTCCGATGCCGTTGTGCAACAGCGTCACGTCGTCAGCAGTTTTCCCCCGGTGACACTGTCCGAAAGCAGCGGATAGCGCCCGGCTGCCGGAAGCTGGTAGTGCCACCATTCATAGGGATACGAGGTCCAGCCCGCCGCCACCATGATGCCCAGCAGACAGGCCCGGTGACGCTGAATCAGGGCCGGCAGGTCGGTACGGCCATGGTGAGACTGAGGCGTCATATCATCGAAGCCGGTTCCCATCTCCAGGGGCCGGTCCTCAGCGTCGAGCAGGGTCAGATCGACGGCGACACCGCGGGAATGGCTGGAGCCCTGCCGGGGATCCGCGATGAATTGGGGATCCGGCAAGACCTGCCACAATCGCCACTGGGCCTCGGCGGGGCGAAACCCATCATAAACCCGCAGCCGGCAGCCGATTCCCCGCGCCAGCACCACGGCCCGGGCCAAGGCCGAAGCGGCGTCGGGGTGCAGCAGGCACAAGGCCCGATGATAAATTGGGCGACCGGTCAGGTTATCGGCGGTCGCATAGCGCAAATCGAGATCGACATCGAAGCGCGGGGGTGCGATCTCAGTCAACAGCATGGCGGGACCGATCAGCAGGAGGGAACGGCGTATGGGCAGCAAGCCGGCGCAGAGATACCTGGGAAGAGCGTCAAGGTCATGAGAGTTCTGGCGTTGGAGACCGCCAGTTCGGCCTGTTCGGTGGCCTTGTGGTGCGACGGTGAGGTGGTGGTCAGGCGCTTCGAGGCCATGGTCAGGGGGCATGCCGAGCGGTTGGTGCCGATGATCGCCGAGGTGCTGGCCGAAGCCGGCCAACCCGCCGACGCCGTCGATCGGCTGGCGGTGACGGTGGGACCGGGCGCCTTCACCGGCCTGCGGGTGGGGCTGGCGACGGCGCGTGGCCTGGCTCTGGCCACCGGCCGGCCCCTGGTCGGCGTCACCACCTTTGAGGCGATCGGTCACGCCCTGGGCCCGCGGCCGGGCTGCCGGCGATCGGTGCTGGTGGTGGTGGAGTCCCGACGCGCCGAACTGTTTCTTCAGCTTTTCGACGCCGGCCTGACGCCGCGGGGCGAACCCCGGCTGTTGTCGCCCGAGGCCTGCGCCCGCTGGTTGCCCGCCGGACCGCTGCTGGTGGCCGGTTGCGGCGCGGCGGCCCTGGGGCCGGTCCTGGTCGGGCGACCCGACGTCGCGTTCGCCGAGGGGCCGGGACTGCCCGATGCCGCCGCCGTCGCCGCATTGGCCGCCACCCGGACGCCCGAGGCCGGCGCGCTGCCGCCCCGCCCGTTCTATCTGCGTGCCCCCGACGCCACCTTGCCGGGCGAGGTCCGGCGCCCGTGAGCCGAGTCCCCGGGCCTCGAATCGATGACGGCGCCTTCACCCTGCGTCCGGCGACCGCGGCCGATGCCGCACGGCTGGCGGCGTTGCACGTCCCCTGCTTCCCCGAAGACCCCTGGCCGGCGACGGCGATGTCGACGCTCCTCGAGTCGCCGGGCGTGCTCGGCCTGATCGCGGACGGCGATGGCGATGGCGATGGTGACGGTGACGGCGGCGGGCAGGCGCGGGGCTTCATCTTGTGCCGCCTGGCGGCCGATGAGGGGGAAGTGCTGACGCTCGCGGTGTTGCCTGCCGCCCGCCGCCGGGGCGTGGGCAGCCTGCTGCTGGGCGGCGCCCTGGCCTGGGCGCGCGGTTATGGGGTGGTCAAGCTGTTCCTGGAGGTCGCAGAAGACAATAGCGCGGCCCGGGCACTCTATGGCGCCGCCGGATTTACCCCGGTCGGGCGCCGTCCGGGGTATTACCGCCGGGGCGTCACGGCCGTTGCCGCCCTGGTACTGGCCCGGTCCGTCACCGACGACATCAAGGCCACGTTCTGACATCCCGTCGGGCCAGAACGTCAGCAAGACTGGCCGGACTTTCTTCGACCGCTTCGGATCGCGGTCCGACGCTATCCGTCCTTAGCCACCATCAATCGATGCACCCCGGAGTCTCCGTCTTCGGCGATCACCGAAACCACCCGATATCCGAGCGCAGACAGCGAATGCGGCAGATTTTCCAGCGGTTCTCCGGCATTCAAGCGAATCTCCAGGATGGATCCGGGCGCCAGCCGTTCCAGCGCCAGCCTCGCTCTGACGAAGGTCAGGGGACAGACTTGGGTCGTGATATCCAACAAGTGCTTTTCAGCCACCGACGTTTCCCATCATTTCTCTACATGATATTTCGTGGATGGTATTGCATCGCCGTCATTGATGCCATAAGATCAACAATCCTTGAAAGGATTGGGCCGCCCCGACCGCGGCTCGACCATTCCCCTCGGAGACCGAGTCAATGACCAGCGAGTCCTCTGCCATCACCCTCTTGTCTCTGACGACAGAGGTTGTTGCGGCCCATGTCAGCAACAATACGGTACCTCTGACCGATCTGCCGAACTTGATCGATCAAGTATACAAGTCCCTGGCCAACGTCGGACCGGAAACAACACCCGTGGCGGAGCGGCCGCAACCGGCCGTTGCGATCCGAAAGTCGGTGACGCCTGATTATCTGATCTGTCTTGAGGACGGCAAGAGGCTTAAGATGCTGAAGCGGCACCTGAAGACCTCTTACGACATGACCCCGGACGAGTATCGGGAACGCTGGCAGCTTCCTTCCGATTATCCGATGGTGGCTCCCAACTACGCCCGGCAACGCAGCGCGCTCGCCAAGGAAATCGGCCTTGGGACCCGGCCCCGGCGGGGGACCGACTGAAGGGAAACCGGAACCGCGCCGGTATTTGCCATCAGGGCAATTCGAGGCGGTTGACCGGACCCCGGGGAGTCATGGTATGCGTGGAAATTGGTAGCCTGACCGTCGGCAGGGCTGCCTGCCCTACCCGGCATCTACTGCCGTCATTCCCGCGCCACGCCTGGCCCGCGCCACGCCTGGCATCGGAAATGACAGTGCCGGGTTGGGTGTGAGGCCAAGCCGCGTTTCAGCCGGGGTGAAAGCCGGCGGCGGAAGGCGAGACGACGTGAGACGCCGAACGAACCAGAGCGGCACGAACCAGAGCGGCACGAACCAGAGCATGCCCGAAACAGAGACGGATGAAATGGATCAGGCCGGTCTGCGCCTTGGCAATCTCGGGGTCCGACTGGCCCGGACCGAGGCCGAGATCGACGCCGCCCAAAGGCTGCGCTACCAGATTTTTTATAACGAGATGGCTGCCAAGCCGACCTTGGAGATGGCGGCCCGCAGCCGGGACTTTGACCGGTTTGACGACCTTTGCGATCACCTGCTGGTGATCGACCACGACCGTGGCGATGGTCCGGAGGGGGTGGTCGGGACCTACCGGTTGATCCGGCGGGCCGCCGCGATCCGGGCCGGGACCTTTTACAGCGCCAGCGAATATGACATCAGCGCGCTGGAAGCCTATCCCGGCGAGATCCTGGAACTGGGCCGCAGTTGCGTCGATGTCGCCTATCGCACCCGGGGCACCATGCAATTGCTGTGGCGGGGCATCGCCGCCTATGTCTGGCAGCGCGGAATCGCCCTGATGTTCGGGTGCGGCAGTCTGCCCGGCACCGATCCCCAGGCGTTGGCGCTGCCGCTGTCTTATCTCTATTTCAATCACCTGGCGCCCGAGGGATTGCGTCCGACCGCTCTTCCCGGCCTTTATGCCGATATGCGGTTGATGGCGCCCGACGACATCGACAAGCGCGCGGCCCTGAGCCAGTTGCCGCCGCTGATCAAGGGCTACCTGCGACTCGGCGGGTTTGTCGGTGACGGTGCCGTGATCGATCATCAGTTCAACACCACCGATGTGTGTATTGTGGTCAAGACCGACTTGGTCACGGACAAGTATTACCGCCATTACGACCGGCAAAACCGTGACCCCCGCGGCGGTGCCGGCACCGGATCGGCAGATTCGGACCGGTGACGGGTGGTAACAGGGGGCCGTCATGGGATCGCCGACGCTGGGCATCGTCCGTTTGAGTCTCTACCTGAGTTGGACGGCCTTGCTGATCCCGGTGCAGGCGCTGGCGGTGGCGCTACGCCTGGGCTTGCGGCGGCGCCTGCCGGTCCTTTACCACCGGGGCTGCTTGTGGGTGTTTGATCTCAAGCTGCGGGTGATCGGCCGTCCGTCCACGGAACGCCCGACCCTGTTCGTCTCGAACCACACCTCATACCTGGACATCGAGGTGCTGGGCTCGCTGATCGGGGGCTCGTTCGTGGCCAAAACCGACGTGGCCGACTGGCCACTGTTCGGGCTGCTGGCCAAGTTGCAAGAAACGGTGTTCGTGAATCGGGGCGTGCGTCAGGACGCCAAGCGTCAGGGCGAAACCCTGACCGGCCGACTTGCCGCCGGCGATTCGCTGATCCTGTTCCCCGAGGGCACCTCATCGGACGGCAACCGGGTGTTGCCATTTAAGACCGCTTTGTTCGGCGTGGCCTCCCAGCGGGTTAACAACCGGCCACTGGTGGTCCAACCGGTGTCGGTCACCGCGGTGGCGCTGGACGGCATTCCCTTGGGGCGGGACCTGCGGTCCCTGTATACATGGTTCGGCGACATGAGTCTGGCGCCGCATCTGTGGCAATTGGCGAAGCTTGGCGGAATCACCATTGTCGTCGAGTTTCACGCGCCCCTCACCGCCGAAGCCGTCGGCTCGCGCAAGGCCCTGGCCGAGGCCTGCTGGACCGAGATTCGCGGGGGCGTTGCCCGGGCCGTGGCCGGACGGTTGGCGTAATCCGGGGTTCCCGGCCGGCGGGGCCCGGACGCTTTCCCCTGGACAACGCCCGGCAAGCTCATGATAAAGTTCCGCCATATCTTTCCGTGCGGAGCCTCGGCGCGCGAGGTGACCGGGATCGGCTGTCTTTGGGTGGTGGTTTGGCAGGCAGGACTTGAGCAAGACACTGTTCATTAAAACCTGGGGTTGTCAGATGAATGTCTACGACTCCGCAAGGATGGCAGACGTTCTGGCTCCTCTGGGATACCGGCCGGTGGACCGGCCGGACGATGCGGACATGGTGATTCTCAACACCTGCCACATCCGGGAAAAGGCGTCGGAGAAGGTGTTTTCCGAGTTGGGGCGGTTACGGGCGCTCAAGGCCCGGAAGGCCGCCGGCGGCGGGCGAATGGTCCTGGCGGTGGCCGGCTGCGTCGGCCAGGCCGAAGGCGCCGAGATCATGGCACGGGCGCCTTACGTGGATCTGGTGTTCGGTCCCCAGACTTTTCACCGGCTGCCCGAACTGGTGACGCGGGCGGACGGCCATCCGGGCGGGGTGCTGGATATCGAATTCCCGGCCGAATCGAAATTCGACTTTTTGCCCGAAGAGCAGACCGGGCAGGGGCTCAGCGCCTTCCTGGCGGTGCAGGAGGGCTGCGACAAGTTTTGCACCTTCTGTGTGGTGCCCTATACCCGCGGCGCCGAGTTCTCGCGTCCGGCCGGACCGATTCTGGCCGAGGCCCGCCGCCTGATCCACAGCGGCGCCCGGGAGATCACACTGCTTGGCCAGAACGTCAATGCCTGGCACGGCGAGGCCCCCGCAGGGGGTGGCCGGCACTGGGGACTGGGCCGGTTGGTGCGGGCCGTGGCCGAGTTGGACGGCTTGCTGCGGCTGCGCTACACCACCTCCCATCCCGGCGACATGGATGACGACCTGATGTCGGCCCATGGCGAGGTGCCGGGGCTGATGCCGTTCGTGCATCTGCCGGTCCAAAGCGGGTCCGACGGCATCCTGGTCGCCATGAACCGGCGCCACACCGTCGACGACTATCGGCGGCGGGTCGATCGCCTGCGCCACTTCCGGGCCGATCTGGCCCTGTCGTCGGATTTCATCGTCGGCTTCCCGGGAGAGAGCGACGCCGACTTCGCCGCCACCCTTGGTCTGGTGGAACAGGTCGGCTACGCCCAGGCCTATTCCTTCAAATACAGCCCCCGCCCGGGCACGCCGGCCGCGGAGTTGGACCGACAGGTTCCCGAAACCGTCCGGGACGAACGGCTGACCGCCCTCCAGGCGTTGCTCAACCGCCAGCAACTGGCCTTCAACCGGGCCGCCGTGGGTTCGGTGATGCCGGTGCTGTTCGATCGGCCCGGCCGCCGCCCCGGGCAGATGCTGGGCCGCAGCCCGTTCATGCAGGCGGTCCATGTCGCCGGTGACGACGCGCTGTCGGGCCGGTTGGCCGAGGTGCGGATTCTGGCCGGGCACCCCAACAGCCTGTCCGGATGTCTGGTCGGCCGCGACGGCGCGCCGGTGGTCCCAGAGGACGCGCCCCGGGCGCCGGAGGTGATCGCTTGACGGGGGTGCCCGACCGGCGGATCGACCTTCACTTCGACGACAACCGGCTGGCCGCCGTGCTCTATGGCCAGCACGACAGTCATTTGGCCCGCATCGAATCCCAATTGGGGGTCTCGTTGATTTCCCGGGGCAACCGGTTGACCATCGCCGGCCCCAGCGAAAGCGCCGACGCCGCCCGCCTGGCCCTGGAGGCCCTGTGGGAGCGGCTGAAGCGCGGCATGGAGGTGGGGACCGGCGAGGTCGATGCCGCCCTGCGGATGGCGGTCAGCAGCCAGGACAGCGCCCAACGGGGGGCGGCCCTGGCCACGCTCAGCCGGCCCGACTTCAACGTCAAAACCCGCCGCCGTTCCATCACCCCCCGCTCGCCCACCCAGGCCCTCTACCTCCAGACGCTGCTCGACGACGAACTGGTGTTCGGGCTGGGTCCGGCCGGCACCGGGAAAACCTATCTGGCGGTGGCCCAGGCGGTGGCCATGCTCGCGGCCGGCCGGGTCGAGCGCATCGTGCTGTCCCGCCCCGCGGTCGAGGCCGGGGAAAAGCTGGGCTATCTGCCCGGTGATCTGCGCGAAAAGGTCGATCCCTACCTGCGGCCGCTGTATGACGCCCTGCACGACATGCTGCCCGCCGATCAGGTCGCCCGGCGTCTGAGCACCGGCGACATCGAGGTGGCGCCCCTGGCCTTCATGCGGGGCCGGACCCTGGCCAATGCCTTCGTCATCCTGGACGAGGCCCAGAACACCACGCCGATGCAGATGAAAATGTTCCTGACCCGACTCGGCGAAGGCGGTCGCATGGCCATAACCGGTGACCTGACCCAGATCGATCTGCCCTCGGGTCAGCGGTCGGGCCTGCAGGACGCGCTGGAGATCGTCCGCGAGATCCCGGGCATCGGCGTCGTCACCTTCAGCGATGCCGACGTGGTCCGCCATCCCCTGGTCGGTCGCATCGTCCGGGCCTACGACCAGCGCGACCGCGACCGCGTCCGGCCTCGTCCTGATCCGCGTCCGGTTCCTGCCAACCCGCTCCCGGTTCCGGTGACCCATGATTGACATCATCATCAACCTGGAAGCCGAAGCCTGGGAGGCTGAATTCGAGGCCCAGGCCAGGCGCGCCGCCGAGGCCACCCTGGTCGCGATCCTGGGTGAGACGGTGACGACCTCCGCCGCCACGCTGGAACTGGGGATCACGCTATCGGACGACGAGACGGTGCGGGCGCTCAACCGCGACCATCGTGGCCAGGACAAGCCCACCAACGTCCTGTCCTTTCCGCTGCTGGACGGCCCGCCCGGCGACGGCGCGCCGGTGTCGGCGATCCCCGGTGCGCCGGTCCTGCTGGGCGACGTGATCCTGGCCCGGGAAACCGTCGTCCGCGAGGCCCTGGAGCAAGGCAAAAGCCCGGCCGACCACGCCACTCATCTGGTGGTGCATGGCGTGCTGCATCTGCTGGGCCGTGATCACGAGACCGAGGCCGGGGCGGAGATCATGGAGCGATGCGAGATCGCGGTGCTCCGCGACCTGGGCCTCAAGGATCCCTACGCCGAGTCCAACCTTTCCCTCGCGTCCGCCCTGGAACCGCCATGACCGACACCCCCGGCAATCGCTCCGGCCGCGACGAAGACGACGACCAGAACAGCCTGCCCCAACAATTCCGCGGCTGGCTGCGCGGCATCCTCCGCCGGCGCGGCGACAACACGTTGCGCGACGCCATTGAAGAACTGATCGAGGAGCAAGGCGACGGCGAAAGCTCCATCGATGCCGGCGAGCGGGTGCTGCTGGCCAATATCCTGAAGCTCCGCGACCGCACGGTGGTCGACGCCATGGTCCCGCGGGCGGACATCGTCGCGGTTGACCTCGACATCTCGGCCCAGGACCTGATCGCCCGCATGGTCCAGGTCGGCCACAGCCGCATCCCGGTCTATCGGGACACCCTGGATGACGTGGTCGGGATCGTTCACATCAAGGACGTCATGGCCTGCATCGCCGCGGGCAAGCCGGTGGCCTTGGCCGGCATCGTCCGCGAGGTTCAGATCGTCGCGCCGAGCATGCCGGTGCTGGACCTGCTGCTCCAGATGCGGCAGATCCGACAGCATATGGCACTGGTGGTGGACGAGTTCGGCGGCATCGACGGTCTGGTCACCATCGAGGATCTGGTCGAGGAGATCGTCGGCGAAATCGAGGACGAGCACGACGACGACTCCGAGCCCAATATGATCGAAAAGCCGGACGGCACCATGGTTGCCGACGCCCGGGTCCCGATCGAGGCCTTCGAAGAGCGGGTCGGTTGCCTGCTGGACGACGACGAGCGGGCCGATATCGACACCCTGGGCGGCCTGGTCATGTCCATGGCCGGCCGGGTGCCGGGGCGGGGCGAGTTGCTGACCCACCCTTCGGGCCTGGAGTTCGAAGTTGTCGACGCCGATCCGCGCCGGGTCAAGCGGGTTCGGGTGCGTAAACTCCCCCCACGGATTGAGGGACAGGCCGATGCGTGAGTCCATGGCGTGGCTTCACCCCCGAAGACTGGCTGAAGCCCTGGCCGCCGCCACCGGTTGGCGACGGCGCGGTCTGGCGGCGCTGTTCGGCGCCCTGGCCACCCTGGCCATGCCCCCGGCCTACGGCGTGCCGCTGCTGCTGGTGGCGGTGCCGGGGTTGCTGTGGCTGCTGGACGGCGTCACCAGCCGGCGTGCGGCCTTTGCGCTGGGCTGGTGGTTCGGGTTCTCTCATTTCGTGTTCGGCCTCTACTGGATTTCCTTCGCGTTGCTGGTGGACATCGACCGGTTCTGGTGGCTGATGCCGGTCGCCGTGGCCGGCCTGCCGGCGGGGCTGGCGCTGTTCGTCGGGCTGGCGACCCTGACGCTCTGGTCGCTGCCGCTTCGGGGCGTGGCCCGGGTGGTGGCGTTCGCCATGATCTGGACCGTGATGGAATGGCTGCGCGGGCATATCCTGACGGGCTTTCCCTGGTTGCTGGCCGGGTATGCCTGGGTCGCGGTGACGCCGGTGCTTCAGACCGTGGCGGTGACCGGGGTCTATGGCCTGAGTCTGTTGACCATGCTGGTGGCGGGGCTGCCGGCGCTGTTGGGCTGGCCCGCGGTGCCACGGCGCCTGGCCCAAGGCGCGCTTGCCGGCGGCGTTCTGCTGTTCGTCGGCCTGGCCGTCGCGGGGGGCGGGCGGTTGGCCGGGGCCGGACACGCGACGGTGCCGGATGTCCGGCTGCGCCTGGTCCAGGCCAACATCGAACAGACCGTCAAATGGGCGCCGGCGGTCAGAGAGGCCAATTTTAACCGGCATCTGGTGCTGAGCGTGGCGCCGCTCCAACACTCCGGCGACGCCCGGCCCACCGTGGTGATCTGGCCCGAAACCGCCATCCCCTTCTTTCTGGCCCAGGACCCCCAACATGCGCAGGCCGCGGCCGCGGCCGCGCCGCCCGGCGGCCTGCTGCTGACCGGCGCGCCGCGCGCCGCCCGTCAGGCCGACGGCAGCGTGCGCTTCTGGAACAGTCTGCTGGCGGTCAGCGATCGCGGGGGGCTGCTCGCCAATTATGATAAATTCCATCTGGTGCCCTTCGGCGAATACATGCCGGGACGGTCTTTGATTCCGTCCTGGCTGCCCATCGCCACCATTGCCGCCGGCAGCACCGATTTTACCGCCGGACCGGGGCCGCAAACCCTGTCGCTGCCGGGCCTGCCGCCGGTCAGTCCCCTGATCTGCTATGAAGTGATCTTCCCGGGGGCGGTGGTGGACGCGGGAAACCGGCCGCATTGGCTGCTCAACCTGACCAACGATGGCTGGTACGGCCTTTCGGCCGGTCCCCATCAGCATTTCGCCATTGCCCAGACCCGGGCGGTGGAGGAGGGCATCCCGCTGGTTCGGGTGGCCAACACCGGCATTTCCGGCGTGGTTGATGCCTATGGCCGGATTACCGCGTGGCTCGGCCTGGGGCGGACCGGCTTTCTTGACGCCGATCTGCCGGTCGCTCTGCCCGAGCCGACGCTGTACGGACGGTTCGGCGACGGCATTCTCGGCCTGCTGTTCTTGAGTTGTGCGCTTATCGTGATGCTCACTCGAAAATCCGGTGGTCCGATGGTCCGGTGAGGCTTTGCCCCGGCAGGCCGACGCCCGGCGCTTTCCTTAGGGCTTGACCCGGAGGGCCGAAGCTTGCAAAAAAGGCAAAGCGAGATCGCCCGCGCCGAGGGAGCGGTCGCACATTTTCTTCTCCCCGCAACGTACCGAGGCTGCCCGTGGCCAAACTCAATTACGTTTTTACCAGTGAGTCGGTTTCCGAAGGTCATCCCGATAAGGTCTGTGACCGCATTTCCGACGCTATCGTCGATCTTTTTCTGGCCGCTGATCCCCACGCCCGGGTTGCGGTTGAGACCCTAGCCACCACCAATCTGGTTGTGCTGGCCGGTGAAGTGCGCGGCCCCGCGTCGGTCACGCCGGAGCGTCTGGAAGCGGTGGCCCGTCACGCGATCAAGGACATCGGTTACGAGCAGGATGGGTTTCACTGGCAGCATGCGCAGGTCCAGGTCCACGTTCATTCCCAGTCGGCGGACATCGCGGTCGGCGTCGATGCCGCCGGTAACAAGGATGAGGGCGCGGGCGACCAGGGCATCATGTTCGGGTATGCCTGCAACGAGACCCCGGCGTTGATGCCGGCTCCGCTCTTTTTTGCCCACAACATCCTGCGCTCGCTGGCCGAGGCCCGGCATTCCGGGGCGGCTCCCTTGCTCGGCCCCGATGCCAAGAGCCAGGTGACGCTCCAGTACATCGACGGCAAGCCGGTTCATGCCACCACGGTGGTGGTGTCGACCCAGCATGACGAATCGCTCAGCCAGGAAGACGTGCGCGAGATCGTGCGGCCCCACGTGGTCAACGTGTTGCCGCCCGGTTGGATGTGCCCCGAGGACAAGTTCTACGTCAACCCGACCGGGCGCTTCGTGATCGGGGGGCCCGACGGCGACAGCGGCCTGACCGGCCGCAAGATCATCGTCGATACTTACGGCGGGGCCGCCCCCCATGGCGGCGGCGCCTTCTCGGGCAAGGACCCGACCAAGGTCGATCGCTCGGCGGCCTATGCCGCCCGCTACCTGGCCAAGAATGTGGTGGCTGCGGGCCTGGCCGATCGTTGCACCATCCAGTTGGCCTACGCCATCGGCGTGTCCCGGCCGCTGTCGGTGTATATCGATACCCACGGCACCGGCCGCGACGGGATCGACGAGGACCGGCTGGCCGAAGTGCTCCAGCAGCTGGTGGACCTCAGTCCGCGCGGCATCCGCGAGCATCTCGGCCTCAACAAGCCGATTTACGCTCGCACCGCGGCCTACGGTCATTTTGGCCGCGAACCCGAAGCCGATGGCGGTTTCTCGTGGGAGCGGGTGGATCTGGTGGACCGGATCAAGGCCGCCTTCAAGCTATAGTCGCACTGTCTGGGGCCACAGGGCTCCGGGTCCGGGTCCGGGGGGCGGTGCTCCCCGGACTTTTTCTTTTTTGGCGAGGGGTTCTTCCGTGCATCTGCCGAAGCTCTATGGCCGCCGGCACGGCCGTCCGCTCCGCCGGCACAAGTCCGAATTGCTGGAAACCGCACTGCCCACGCTCCGGTTGGACCGGCCGGAACCGGGAACCCAAATCGATCCCCGCGGGTTGTTTACCCCGCCGGTCACCGCGGTGTGGCTGGAGGTCGGGTTTGGCGGCGGCGAGCATCTGGCCACCCAAGCCGCCCAACATCCGGACATCGGCCTGATCGGCTGCGAGCCGTTCGTCAACGGTGTGGCCAGCCTGCTGGGCCATGTGGAGCGGGATGGCCTGACCAACGTCCGCATCCTGGCCGACGACGCCCGGTTCCTGCTCGATGCCTTGCCCGATGCCGCCATCGACCGTTGTTTCGTGTTGTTCGCGGATCCCTGGCCCAAGCGGCGCCACCATGAACGGCGCTTCATCGGTCCCCAGACCCTGGACCGGTTGGCCCGGGTGCTCGCCTGCGGCGCCGAACTCCGGCTGGCCAGCGATCATCCCGGCTTGATCCAATGGATGCTGGACCATACCTGGCGTCACCCGGCCTTCGAATGGCTGGCCCGCCGCGCCGAAGACTGGCGCAGCCGCCCTGCTGATTGGCCGGCCACCCGCTACGAACAAAAGGCCATCGCCGCCGGCCGGCGGCCGGTGTTTTTGCGGTTCAGACGGCGGAATCGCTGATCGTCGCTTCCGGCCGATCCAGTCATTATGATCCCTCTTGACCGATCATAATGACTGGCATAAGGTCACTCCGCGTCGGGTTTGGCGTCAGGCGCTGGCGCCCCGCGCATTAAGGAGTCCGGCCGTGAGCAAGAAGAACAAGCACGCCAACAATCAAGCCAAGTATATGGAGCGAAAGCGCGAATCCGGTCAGGAGTGGCTGACCGAATGGGTGCCGGCGCCCGCCTTCCCGGCGTTCAAGGCCATCGCCAAGGCGGCGCGCAAGGCCCATGGCCTTCCGAGCGAGGCGCATCTGGCCGAAGCGGCCGCTCTGGCGGCAACACACCAGTGTGAACTGCCCGATTGGGCGCGGGGTTCGGACGTCCTGCTGTCGGTCTGGGCCACGGCCACGATCGCCACCGCCGCCCTGGATCAACTCCACGCCGAGCGCGAGGAAACCAAAACCAAAAAAGCCGACGCCAAATCAGCCAAGGCCGCCAAGTCGGCCTCCCCATCGGAAAGTCCGGCAGACGACGTCAAGATTGAGGACTCAAAGGTCGAGGAGCCGAAGGCTGAGGAACCGCAGATCGAGGAACCGAAGGCTGGGGCACATCCCCCGGAGCAACCGGCGGCGGTTCCTGTCCCGGCGGTTTGATTTCAAAGGCTAAAGCTTACCGGTGTTCATCATCGCCGGTCGACGGGGTCTGCTCCCGGCCCCCGCCCGGGGGCGACCCCGGGGACCCCGGGACGGTGCCGGGTTCCCGGGCCATGATCTCCAGCCGGCGCCGGTTGTGGATGACCAGGGCGCCCCCGCGCCGCTGTACCAGCCCGGCCTTCATCAGGTGACCCAGGGCCCGGCCGACCACATCGGTGCCGGTGGCGGCCCAGCCGGCAATGTCCTTGTGCAGCGGCGCCGGCCGGACCACCCAATTGCCGTCGCCCGACGGGTCGGGGTTGGCAAGTCGCAGCAGTTCCAGATACACGCGCTGAACGTCGGTCAGGGCGCTGAATTCGGCGATGCGCTGGCTGGAGTGCCGGATGACCGACGCGAGTCGAATCAGCAGGCGCAGGCTGAGTCCGGGGTAACGGCTAAGAAACTCCAGGAACACCGGGCGGGGGCAGGCGGCCAGCACCGAGTCGGTCACGGTGATGATGTCGGCCGAACGCTCGCGTCCGTCGATGGCGGCCAACTCGCCGAACATGTCACCGGGTCCGAACTGGGCATAATTGACGTCCAGTCCATCGACCGGCAGGAAGGCCCGGACCCACCCGGCGGCGACGAAATAGACCGCATCCGGTGGGTCATCATGGCGAAACAGGACATGTCCGGCGGGCAGGCGCAACCACCGGCAGGCGCGTTCCACCGTGTGCCGCTGTTCGGCCGTCAGGTCCTTGAGGACGTCACACATCGCAAGGCCGATTCCGCTTTCGGCATCGGCTGCGTCTTCGGGGCCGCCCGTGGTTGCCTTATCACCCATGCGGGACTCCGTCCGGTCCGGGTCACCAAGGGACCGCCCGCTATCCTAAGCCGGGCGACCGCCGCCGCCAAGAACTGAAGCGCAGGCTTGTCGAGCATGCGCATTTCGCAGACTGTATGCCAAGCCGGAGCGCCGGCCGTCGTAACCGGCAGTCGTACCTGATTGAATAAGTCGTCCGGGGTCCTTACATTCCCATCGCACCGACCGCCTGAAGGCGCCGCCAACCATGATTTCCGAACTGAACCAGCGTTCGCGGGAGATTTTTCGACAGATCGTCGATGCTTATGTGACCACCGGCGAACCGGTGGGCTCGCGCACCATCGCCCGGCGGCTGGGTCAAACCGTGTCGCCGGCGACGGTGCGCAACGTCATGGCCCAGTTGGAGGGCCAGGGGTTGCTCTATGCGCCGCATACCTCGGCTGGCCGCATCCCCACCGAGGCCGGATTGCGCCTGTTCGTCCATGGCCTGCTCGAGATCGGCGCGTTGAGCGAGGACGAGCGCGGAACCATCGAAAGCCGCTGTGCCGCGGGCGGCCGCTCGCTGCCCGAGGTCTTGGGAGAAGCCAGCCGCCTGCTGTCGGGCCTGTCCCGGTGCGCCGGCCTGGTGGTGGCGCCCAAGACCGACCGGCCGTTGCGTCATATCGAGTTTGTCAATCTTGGCCAGGGCCGGGCGCTGGTGGTGCTGGTGACCGAGGATGGTCTGGTCGAAAACCGGGTGATCGAAGTTCCGCTGGGGGTGCCGGCCTCGACTTTGGTCATGGCCACCAATTTCCTGAGCGCCCGGCTGGTTGGCCGTACCCTGGACGAGGCGCGCCAGGAAGTCGTGCTGGAGATCGAGGAGCAGCGCAGCGAACTGGACGAGCTGTCGTCCCGGGTGGTCGGGGCCGGCCTGGCCACCTGGGCCGGCGGCACCCGCAGCACCGGTCAGTTGATCGTCCGTGGCCAGGCCAAGCTGTTGGACGACGTGACCGCCCTGTCCGACCTGGAACGGATCCGGGCCCTGTTCGAGGTGTTGGAGACCCGGGAGGCCATGGCCACGCTGCTGGAGGAAACCGGCCGCGGCGCCGGCGTTCAGATTTTCATCGGTTCCGAAAACCCGCTGTTCCAGCACAGCGGCTGTTCCATGGTGGTGTCTCCCTACATGAACAGCAAGGAGCAGATCATCGGGGCGATCGGCGTGATCGGTCCGACCCGAATCAATTACGCGCACATCATCCCTCTTGTGGATTATACTGCCAAGGTGATTGGCCGGTTGCTCGGCTGAACCAGGCGGACGACCCCAGGAGAACACTTCCCGATAGGAGAGCCTTTCCCCATGAGTGATCCGTTGAACAAGCCTGATCCCACCGAGAGCGCCCCCTGGACCGCGCCGACCCAGGAGGCCGAGGGCGGTCCGCCGGCCGACGGTGCCGAACCGGTGTCGGCGGTGCCCGGCGGAACGGGTGCGAAGCCCGACCCGAGCCGGGTCATGACCCTCGAACAGGAAGTCTCGACCTTGAAGGACCAACTGCTGCGGGCTTTGGCCGAGGTGGAAAACATCCGGCGTCGCGCCCAGCGTGAACGCGAAGACCTGTCGAAATACGCCGTCTCGAACTTCGCCAAGGATTTGCTTCCGGTCGCGGACAATCTGCGCCGCGCCCTGGAGGCGGCGCCGGCCGAAGCCCGCGACGGCAGCGATATGCTGAAGACGCTGGCCATCGGCGTCGAAGCCACCGAACGTCAGTTGGCCGCCGCCTTCGATCGGGTGGGGATCCGCAAGCAAGAACCGTTGGGCGAAAGCTTTGACCCGAACTTCCATCAGGTGATGTTCGAAGTCGAGAACACCGGTCGTCCCGCCGGGACCGTGGTCCAGGTTCTGCAAGCCGGTTACACCATTCACGGCCGCTTGCTGCGGGAAGCGATGGTCGGCGTTGCCAAACGCGGCGCCGATGAGGCCACCCAGCAGCACATCGACACCAAGGCGTGAGCGGCCGGTCGACCGGCCCGACCCCGCGGCCGGTCGAACCGGGGGCCGTGCAGAAGCGGTCGGTGCTGATTGCCGGCCACGCCACCAGCGTTTCGCTGGAGGCGGCGTTTTGGGATGCCCTGCGGGGCATTGCCGCCGCCCGGGGCTGTTCGGTGAACGCGGTGGTCGAGGCGGTCGACCGTGAGCGGACCGGCAATCTGTCGAGTGCGCTGCGGGTGTTCGTGCTCCGGCACTGCCGGGGCGAAGCCCCATCGGCCCCGGGATAGGCCGGTGCTGGGAGCGCGGGCATCCTGCCCGCCCTTTCTTTTGGGTCCGCGGTCAAAAAGCCCGCCGCCGCCCGCGTTGCCCCCCGTCTTTTTGCCCCCTGTCTTTTATCATTCTTTTACGTCCCGGCGCCGTTAGCGGTCTCGAACCTTTACGGCGATCGGTGGGAGACTCCCGGTCAGGCCAAGCGGCGGTCGGAGCGATCGCGGCGGTTTGATGAGGCGGGAGCGTCGTTCATGTTCGATCTGATGCTGGTGCTGGCGGGAATCGGCTTTTTCGGCATAATGCTGATTTATGCCGGCGTCTGCGAGAGACTGTGAGGAATAACCATGAGTCTCGACTTCATTCTGGGCAGCGTCGTCAGCGTTATGCTGTTCGGCTACCTAATCTATGCTTTGGTTCGGCCGGAAAAGTTCTAATCCCGCCGCCTCTTTGCTGGGAGTAACCCCCTTGACCTTCAATGGCTGGCTTCAGATTGCGCTGTTTTGCGCGATTGTGCTGTTGCTCACCCGGCCGCTGGGCGGCTATTTGACCCGCCTGTTCGCCGGCGAGCGCACCCTGCTTTCGCCGGTGCTGCGGCCCCTGGAAGTCGGGCTGTATCGCCTGAGCGGCATCGACGAACGGACCGAACAGCATTGGCTGACCTACACCCTGGCCATGCTCGCCTTCAATCTGGTCTGTTTCCTGCTGCTTTATGCCTTTCTGCGCCTTCAGGGTTGGTTGCCGCTCAATCCCCAGGGAATGACGGCGTTGACCCCGGACCTGGCGCTGAATACGGCGGTCAGCTTTGTCACCAACACCAACTGGCAGAATTACGGCGGCGAGACCACGCTCTCCTATCTGGTGCAGATGGCGGGTCTCACCGTTCATAACTTCGTGTCGGCGGCCACCGGCATTGCGTTGGCGTTGGCGCTGGTGCGGGGCTTTGTCCGCCGGAACGCCAAAACGGTTGGCAATTTCTGGGTGGATCTGGTCCGCGGCACCCTTTATCTGCTGCTGCCGCTGGCCATCCTCGGTGCGCTGTTCTTCGTCTGGCAGGGCGTGCCCCAGAACCTCGGCACCTATACCGAGGCGACCACGGTGGAAGGGGCCAAGCAGGTGATCGCCCAGGGGCCGGTGGCCTCCCAGGAGGTGATCAAGTTGCTGGGGACCAACGGCGGCGGCTTCTTCAACGCCAATTCGGCTCATCCCTTCGAAAATCCGACCGGGCTCAGCAATCTGGTGACGCTGGTCCTGATCTTCCTGATCGGCGCCGGGCTGACCAACGTCTTCGGCCGGATGGTCGGCGACGAGCGCCAGGGTTGGGCGATCTTTGCCACCATGGGCCTGTTGTTCCTGGCCGGCATCGCAATCTGCTATTGGGCCGAAGCCGCGGGCAACCCGGCCTTTGTGCCGCTGGGGGTCGATCAGATCGCTTCGGCCGCCCAGTCGGGCGGCAATATGGAGGGCAAGGAGGTCCGGTTCGGCATCGCCAACTCGGCGTTGTTCACCACCGTCACCACCGATACCTCGTGCGGCGCCGTCAACACCATGCACGACAGCCTGATGCCGCTGGGCGGGATGGTTCCGCTCACCAACATCCTGTTGGGCGAAACCATTTTCGGCGGTGTCGGCTCCGGGCTTTACGGCATGCTGCTCTATGTCATCATCGCCATGTTCGTGGCCGGGCTGATGGTCGGCCGGACCCCCGAATATGTCGGCAAGAAGCTGGAGGCCAAGGACGTCAAGATGACCATGCTGGCGCTGTTGTGCGTGCCGTTGGTCAATCTGGGCTTTACGTCCATCGCGGCGGCGATACCGATGGGCGTTGCCGCAGTCTCGAACAATGGTCCCCACGGCTTCTCCGAGATTTTCTACGCCTTCGTGTCCCAGGCCGGCAACAACGGCAGCGCCTTTGCCGGGCTTAACGGCAACACGCCCTTCTACAACCTGACCGGGGCGCTGACCATGCTGGTCGGGCGCTTTGCCCTGATCGTGCCGATGATGGCGGTGGCCGGGTCGCTGGCTGCCAAGAAGCGGCTGCCGCCGTCCCTTGGTACCTTCCCGACCCATGGGCCGCTGTTCGTGCTGCTGCTGACCGGCACCATTCTGATCATGGTCGGTCTCACCTACTTCCCGGCGCTGGCGCTGGGACCGGTGGCCGAGCACCTGCTGATGCAGGGTGGCGCGCTGTACTGAGCTTGGGACCCCTTCTATCCTTTTGGGTGAACCGATGAAATCCGATCTTCCCACCTCGATGTTCGCGCCGGGCATTCTCGGTCCGGCGATTCCCGAGGCCTTTCGCAAGCTGGATCCCCGCGCCCTGATCCGTAACCCCGTGATGTTCGCGGTGGCGGTGGTGGCGACCCTGGTGACGGTGCTGTTTGTCCGTGACTTGAGCACCGGGGCGCCGCAACTGGGCTTTACCGGCCAGATTGCGCTGTGGCTGTGGTTTACCGTGCTGTTTGCGACCTTTGCCGAAGCGGTGGCCGAAGGCCGCGGCAAAGCCCAGGCGGCCTTTCTGCGGCAGGCGCGCACCGAGACCACGGCCCGGCGTCTGATCGGCCCCGGCAACCGTTTCGAGCCGGTCAGCGCCCTTGATCTCAAGGTCGGTGATCTGGTGCTGGTGGAGGCGGGCGAGGTGATCCCCGGCGACGGCGAAGTGATCGAGGGCATTGCCTCGGTCAACGAAAGTGCCATCACCGGGGAATCGGCGCCGGTGATCCGGGAGAGCGGCGGTGACCGCTCGGCCGTGACCGGCGGGACGCTGGTGTTGTCCGACTGGATCAAGGTCCGGATCACCGCCGGCCGGGGCTCGACCTTTCTCGACCGCATGATCGCGCTGATCGAAGGGGCCGAACGCCAGAAAACCCCCAACGAAATCGCCCTCAATATCCTGCTAGCCGGAATGTCCCTGATCTTCATTCTGGCCACCGTCACCATTCCGGGTTTTGCCCGCTATGCCGGTGGTGCCGTCTCTGTAACGGTGCTGGTGGCGCTGTTCGTGACCCTGATCCCGACCACCATCGGGGCGTTGCTGTCGGCCATCGGCATTGCCGGCATGGACCGGCTGGTCCGGTTCAACGTGCTGGCCATGTCGGGGCGGGCGGTGGAGGCGGCTGGGGATGTCGATACCCTGCTGCTCGACAAGACCGGGACGATCACGCTCGGCAACCGGGTGGCCACCGAACTGATCCCGGTGGACGGTGTCGCCGAGGCGGATCTGGCCGAGGCCGCTTACCTGGCCTCCCTGGCCGACGAGACTCCGGAAGGCCGCTCGATCGTGGTGCTGGGGCGGGAAAAGTACGGGATGCGGGAAATTCATCCGGCGTTCCAGGCCGCCCATGCCGTGCCCTTCACCGCCCAGACCCGGATGAGCGGGGTTGATCTGCCCGAAGGTCCGATCCGGAAAGGCGCGGTGGACAGCATCGTGGCCTTTGCGGCCCACCAGGCCGGCGTCGGCGCGCCGGTGCGGTCACGGGACCTGGATCTGGCGGTCGAACGGATCGCCGCCAGCGGCGGGACGCCGCTGGCGGTGGCGGCGGGCGGGCGGGTTTTGGGCGTGATCCATCTGAAGGACATCGTCAAGGGCGGCATCCGCGAACGCTTTGCCGAATTGCGCCAGATGGGCATTCGGACCGTGATGATCACCGGTGACAATCCCCTGACCGCCGCGGCCATCGCGGCCGAGGCCGGTGTCGATGACTTCCTGGCCCAGGCCACGCCCGAGGACAAGCTGAAGCTGATCCGGCAGGAACAGGCCGGCGGCAAACTGGTGGCCATGTGCGGTGACGGCACCAACGACGCCCCGGCTCTGGCCCAGGCCGATGTCGGCGTCGCCATGAACACCGGCACGGTGGCGGCCCGCGAGGCCGGCAACATGGTCGACCTCGACAGCGACCCGACCAAGCTCATCGAGATCGTCGGCATCGGCAAGCAGCTGCTGATGACCCGCGGTGCGCTGACGACCTTCTCCATCGCCAACGACGTCGCGAAGTACTTCGCGATCATTCCGGCGATGTTCCTCGGGCTCTATCCG
>CAIYNU010000027.1 GCA_903927615.1 uncultured Rhodospirillales bacterium
CAACTTCTTTCCTGTGAAACGCACTCCGGACGGCCTCACGACTCGGCGGCGCAACGCGGCGCGCGCGGGGGCGTACGCGCTCACTCCAGGCCGAGGCGCCGCAGCGCCGCGGCGGCAGGCGCGAAGCCGGCGGCCGCGAGATTGCGCAGGTTGGATTTGGCCGTGTCCTCACCGGCCGCAGCAGCGCGCTCGAGCCATCGCACGCCTTCGGCGCGGTCGGCCGGAACACCCAGACCCATCCCGTAGAGCGCTCCCACCGTGGTCATGGCCACAGCGTTGCCCTGGTCCGCCGCGCGTCGCGCCCAGCGCATGGCCTGCGCGTAATCGACGGCTGTGCCCCGGCCGTCCTTGTAGCAGAGCGCAAGCTCGGACATTGCGTTGAGGTGGCCGAGCTCCGCGGCGCGGCGGAAGTGCGCGAAGGCGGCCGCGTGGTCCTGTTTCACGCCAGTACCGTCGCGGTAGCAGATGCCGAGGTTGTAGATTGCATAGGAATACCCCTGATCGGCGGCGAGGCGATACAGGCGAGCAGCCTCAGCAGCGTCTTGGACGACGCCCTCACCGCGCTTGTAGATGAAGCCGAGGTTGAACTGGGCCCCCGCGAGGCCCGCAGCGGCCGCCTTCCTGTACCACGCCACGGCCTGCGCATAGTCGACAGCGAGGCCGAGTTCGCCCTGGCTGTAGGCCTGGCCAAGCACAAACTGTGCCGCAGCGTCTCCCCGCTCGGCAGCCGTCCGGCACTCGCTGAGGGGCCGCGCAGCCCACTTCTTGCAGGCCGCATCCTGCGCTGCGAGGTCGCCGAGAGCAGACCGATGCGCGCCCGACGTCGCTGCACCGCCTCCTCCCTCGCCGCCGCCGCCGCCGCCCCCTCCGCCGCCCCCCCCGCCGCCGCCGGTCGAAGATGACGACGTCCTCGAGCTGACCAACGTGGTCGAGGACGAAATGTTGGCGACCCGGGAGGAGGAGGACGATCCCTGGGGCGCCAGCAAGGGCTTGCGTGATCTGTTGCGGGAAGAGCCGCGGCCCCCACCGCCGCCGCCGCCGCCGCGACCGCGCTATGCCACCGACGACGACGACCGGCTGATTTCCGATCGGCCGGCATCCATGGCCACCGCGGCCTTTTCCTCGCTGGCCAACAGCCTCAGCGGCGAGCGATTCATCGGCTCGATGCCGATCAGTCCCGGCGCCCGCACCGTCGAAGACGTGATCAAGGAACTTCTGCGGCCACTCCTGCGGGAGTGGCTCGACGAACACCTGCCGAATCTGGTGGAACGCATGGTTCAGAGGGAAATCGATAAGATGGTCCGCCGGTCGCGCGATTACTGATCCCGATTTCTCGAGTCTCCCCGCCGGGGGGCCGTTCGATACCGACCAAAAATGAAGGGTTCAGCGATGCTGGACAAGACCTATCGACCCCACGAGGTCGAAGCGAGAGTGTATCCGATCTGGGAAGCGTCCGGGGTGTTTGCGGCCGACAGCCGGTCCCAGGCCAAACCGTACTGCATCATGATGCCGCCGCCCAATGTGACCGGCAGCCTGCACATGGGCCATGCCCTGAATCATACGCTTCAGGATATCTTGATTCGCTGGCAACGCATGAGCGGTCGCGACGCCTTGTGGCAGCCCGGCACCGATCATGCGGGCATCGCCACCCAGATGGTGGTGGAGCGGCAGTTGGGCGCCGAGAAGCTGACCCGGCAGGCCCTGGGGCGCGACGCGTTCATCGACCGGGTTTGGACGTGGAAAGCCGAGTCGGGCGGGACCATCACCCGCCAGTTGCGCCGGCTCGGCGCCTCGCCCGATTGGGCCAAGGAACGCTTCACCATGGACGAGGGCCTGAACCGGGCGGTGCGGCGGGTGTTCGTCGAACTGCATCGGCAGGGGTTGATCTATCGGGATCAGCGGCTGGTCAACTGGGATCCTCGGTTGCACACCGCGATTTCCGACCTGGAAGTTGAGCAGCGCGATATCCGGGGCCATCTCTGGCACTTCCGCTATCCGTTGGACGACCAGTCCGGCCGGAGCATCGTGGTGGCCACCACCCGGCCCGAGACCATGCTGGGCGACACCGCGGTGGCGGTTCATCCGGACGATGAGCGGTATCGGGAACTGGTCGGGCAGCATGTGGTGCTGCCGCTCGTCGGACGGCGGATTCCCATCGTCGCCGACGCCTATGCCGATCCGGAGACCGGCAGTGGTGCCGTGAAGATCACTCCCGCCCATGATTTCAACGACTTTGAGGTCGGTCGGCGGGCCGGCGTCGCCGTCATCAACATCTTTGACCGGGACGCCCGGCTGAACGACGCCGTCCCCGAGCCCTACCGCGGCCTTGACCGCTTCGAGGCGCGCAAGCGGGTGGTGGCCGATCTGGAGGCGCTGGGTCTGGTCGACAAGATCGAGCCCCACACCCACAAGGTGCCGCACGGTGACCGTTCGGGGGTGCCCATCGAGCCGTGGCTTACGGACCAGTGGTACGTCGACGCCAAGACGCTCGCCAGGCCCGCCATCGAGGCGGTGGAAAGCGGCCGAACGGTCTTTGTGCCCAGGCACTGGGAAAACACCTATTTCGAGTGGATGCGCAACATCCAACCCTGGTGCATCAGCCGGCAAATCTGGTGGGGGCACCAAATTCCCGCGTGGTATGGACCTGACGGCGCGGTGTTCGTTGAGGAGACCGAAGAAGCGGCGCTGGCTGCGGCGGCCCGGCACTATGGCGCCGCCGTGGCGTTGCGGCGCGACGAGGACGTGCTGGATACGTGGTTTTCCTCGGCGCTGTGGCCGTTTTCGACTCTCGGCTGGCCCGATGCCACCCCGGAGGTGGCGCGCTATTATCCCGGCGATGTGCTGGTGACGGGCTTCGACATCATCTTTTTCTGGGTCGCCCGGATGATGATGATGGGGCTTCATTTCATGGGCGATGTGCCGTTCCGCACCGTCTATATCCATGCCCTGGTTCGCGACGAACGCGGCCAGAAGATGTCAAAGTCCAAGGGCAACATCATCGATCCGTTGCACTTGGTGGACGAGTACGGCACCGATGCCTTGCGCCTGACGCTGACGGCGCTGGCGGCCCAGGGTCGCGACATCAAGCTGTCGCCGGCCCGGGTTGAAGGCTATCGCAATTTCGCCACCAAGCTGTGGAATGCCGCCCGTTATTGCGAGATGAACCGGTGCTTGCCCCAGCCGGGCTTTACGCCCGCGGACCTGACCCAGACGGTCAACCGCTGGATCGTGAGCGCGGTGGTCAGCGCCGGCGAGCGGGTCACCGCGGCGCTGGCGGCCTACAAGTTCAACGAGGCGGCCAATGCGCTGTACCAGTTCACCTGGGGCACCTTCTGCGACTGGTATTTGGAATTCACCAAGCCGATTCTGGCCGGAAACGACGCTGCGGCCCAGCTTGAAACCCGGGCCGTGACGGCTTGGGTGCTGGATCAGGTGCTGATTCTGCTGCATCCGGTGATGCCTTACATTACCGAGGAACTGTGGGAGCGGCTTTCGCCCAACGGTGCCGAGGGCCGTCCGGGCCGGCTGATTTCGACACCCTGGCCGTGCTATGACCGGGCGCTGCTTGATGAGGCGGCTCTCGGCGAAATGGATTGGGTGGTGCGGCTGGTCTCGGCGGTGCGCGCCGTACGCGCGGAGATGAATGTTCCGCCCGCCTCCCAGCCGACGCTGCTGGTGCGGGATGCGGGACCGGTTGCGGCGGCGCGGCTGGCTACCCATCGTGAACTGATTCTGCGGTTGGCCCGGCTCGCGTCGGTGGGCCTTCACAGCGGTTCAGCGCCCCAAGGGGCGGTGCAGACGGTGCTTGACGAAGCCACCCTGATTTTACCGCTGGCCGGGATCATCGACCTGGATCAGGAGCGCGCCCGGCTGGCCCGGGAAATCGACAAGCTGGTCGGGGAAATCGCCAAGATCGACCAGAAACTCGGAAACGCCGCCTTCGTGGCCAAGGCGCCCGAAGAGGTGGTCGAGGAAAACCAGGAGCGCCGGGATGTCGCCACCGCCGCGGTCGAGAAGCTTCGGCATGCGTTGGGGATGTTGGGAGGATAAGCGTCGGTTCGGCTTTCTGCTTTGGCAGCGGTGGTATCGCCTGTGAGGTGTACTTAAAATTGTCATCTAACTTCCGGTCCATCCGCGTCTGCCTTGGTGTAACCTCTATTTTCTGCAACCCCCTATCTTCGAGGGCGTTTTTCCATGCCAGAATTCACAAAGCACGCCAAGTTCACCGGCCGTATGGTCATCATTGGGTTCGGCAGCATCGGCCAAGGGGTGTTGCCCCTGTTTTTGCGGCATATCGACATGACGCCCGGGCAGATCACCGTGGTGACGGCCGAGGACAAGGGCCAAGCCGAGGCCGAGGCGGCGGGGATTGCCCGCTTCATCATTGAGCCGATCACCCGGGAGAATCTGGAGGAGGTTCTGACGCCGCTGATTGGCAGCGGTGACTTCATCGTCAATCTGTCGGTGGACGTGTCCAGCATCGCGCTGTTCGAATTTGCCCATCGTCGGGGTGCGCTTTATATGGATACCTGCATCGAGCCGTGGCCGGGTGGCTACACCGATGCCTCGGTTTCGCCGTCGCTGCGCTCCAACTATGCTCTGCGCGAGGCAGCCCACGCCCGGCGTGCAGAGTTCCAGGGCGGGCCGACCGCCGTGCTGACCCATGGCGCCAACCCGGGGCTGGTGTCGCATTTCGTCAAGCAGGCGCTGCTGAACATCGCCCAGGACACCGGCGTGACGGTGGCGGTGCCACAAGACCGGGCCGAATGGGGGCTGCTGGCCGAACGGCTGGGGATCAAGGTGATCCATATCGCCGAACGCGATACCCAGGTTTGCAGCCACCCCAAGACGCGCGGCGAGTTCGTCAATACGTGGTCGGTGGACGGCTTTCTCAGCGAGGGCATGCAGCCGGCGGAATTGGGCTGGGGGTGCCACGAGCGCCACTGGCCGGCCGACGGCAACCGCCACGAGTTCGGCTGCGACGCCGCGATCTGGCTGGAACGTCCGGGATGCACCACCCGGGTGCGGACCTGGACGCCGATGGAAGGTCCGTTCCACGGCTTTTTGATCACCCACGGCGAGGCGATCTCCATTGCCGATTATCTGACCGTGCGCGACAACGGCGCGGCGCGGTATCGCCCGACCTGCCACTATGCCTACCATCCGTGCGACGACGCGGTGCTGTCCCTGCACGAGTTCAACGGCAAGAACCAAGAGGTTCAGGACCAGAAGCGGTTGATGGTCGATGAGCTGGTCGAGGGGGTCGACGAGTTGGGCGTTTTGCTGATGGGCCACGCCAAGGGCGCGTATTGGTACGGCTCCCAGTTGTCGATCCATCAGGCCCGGGACTTGGCCCCGTACAACAGCGCCACCAGTCTTCAGGTGACGGTGGGGGTGCTGGGCGCCGTGATCTGGGCGTTGGAGAACCCGACCGCCGGTGTGGTCGACCCCGACGAGATCGACTACCGCCGGATTCTCGAGGTTGCCAATCCGTATTTGGGTGATGTGGTCGGGGTCTACAGCGACTGGACGCCGCTGGTGGGTCGCGGGGTGTTGTTCCGGGAGGACATTGACACCGCGGATCCCTGGCAGTTCAAGAACTTCCGGGTCGTCTGAGGTTCGGGCGCGGCCCGCACCGACCAGGGGCCCGTCGGCCCTTGGTCCTCGCCGCGTCTTCAGGTCCGTGATGTTTTGAGGTCCGCCGACGTTATGAGGGGCCAGGAGACGAGCCTCCTGGCCGGTGCGGGGCAGAGACCCGCAAAAGCAAGGCCAGGGCAGGATGCAAGGGCCGATAGGGTGCCGGCGCCGGACCCCGGAGGCGGGAAAATGAGTGTTCATGAGTGATCCTTCGCTTCAGGGTCTGTTCGCTGAAGCCTTCGAGCATCATCAAGCCGGACGGTTGACCGACGCCGGGCGGTTGTATCGGGCGGTGCTGGCGCTGGACGGCGACCACGCCGACAGTCTGCACCTGCTGGGGGTCCTGGCTTATCAGGCGGGTCGGCATGACGTGGCCATCGCCCTGATCGGGCGGGCGCTGGGCCTGAGCGGCGGCGTCGCCGCGTTCCACAACAATCTGGGCGAGGCTTATCGGGCCGCCGGACGCCTGGACCAGGCGGCCGGGCAGTACCGGCAGGCGCTGACGCTGCGTCCCGACTACGCCGAAGCGTACAACAACCTGGGCGCGGTTCTGCGGGAGCAGGGGCGGTTGGCCGAGGCCGAGGCCGAAACCCGGCGCGCCCTGGCCCTGCGACCGGACCTGGCCGAGGCCCACGGCAATCTGGGCCGCATTCTGCGCGAGGCGGGGCGGCAGGAGGAGGCCCAGACCCACCTGGAACGGGCACTGGCCATCAATCCGAACTACGCGCGCGCTCATACGATGATGGGAATCCTGCTCAAAGAGCAGGGGCGGTTGGACGCCGCGGAAATCTGCTACCGGCGGGCGTTGGCCCTTCGGCCCGACGACGCCGAGACACACAACAATCTGGGGGTGCTCCTTCACAGCCTGGGCCGGTTAGACGAGGCTTTGGCCCATGCCCGCCGCGCTTTGGTGGTGTGCCCGACCTTGGTTGAGGCGTACAACACTGTCGGCAATCTCCTGAAAGATCAGGGTGCGCTGCCCGACGCGGCGGAGCACTACCGGCGGGCGATCGCGCTGCGGCCCGATTTCACCCCGGCTTACCTCAATCTGGGTCTGATCTTCGAGGCGCAGGGACGACCGGACGACGCCGAGGTCCTGTATCGGCATGTGCTGGGTCTTCGGCCCGACGATGCCGGGGCGCATTTCAATCTGGGCAATGCCCTCAAGGATCAGGGGCGGCTGGACCAGGCGGTGATTCACTACCGGCAGGTTCTGGTCCTGCGGCCCGATCATGCCGGTGCCCACAACAATCTGGGCGCCGCGCTTCGGGATTTGGCCTTGCTGGACCGGGCTGCCGCAGACGCTCCGGACTCCGGTGCCAAGGCTCACTATCAGTTGGGCAACGCGTTCAAGGATCAGGGCCGCGTGGACGAGGCGGTGGCGCATTACCGCCGCGCCCTGGCGCTCCATCCCATGTTCAGCGAAGTTCACAACAATCTGGGCAATATCCTGAAGGATCAGGGCCGGTTGGATGAAGCCGAGGCCCAGTACCGGCAGGCCTTGGCCATCCGGCCGGATGCGGCCTCGGTCTGCAATAATCTTGGCGCGGTGCTCCAGGACCAGGGCCGGTATGCCGAAGCCGAGGTCCAGTACCGGCGGGCGTTGGTGCTGAAGCCGGACTATGCCGAGGCCCACTACAATCTGGGCTTGGCGCTTCAGGACCTGGGGCACCAGGACCAGGCAGAACTCCAATACCGCCGGGCGTTAGCCATCAACCCGGACTATGCCAAGGCCCACAACAATCTGGGCAATACGTTGAAGGAGCAGGGACGGCTGGACGAGGCGGCGGTAAGCTATCGCCGTACCTTGGAGATCAGGCCCGGCTATGCCAAGGCGCACAACAATCTGGGCAACGTCTTCAAGGAACAGGGCCGGTTTCGGGAGGCGTCGGACCAGTATCGGCAGGCGCTGGCCCTGAAACCCGATTACGCCGATGCCCATTGGAACGAAGCGTTGCTCCGGTTGCTGATGGGCGATTTTGCCATCGGCTGGCGCGAATACGAGTGGCGCTGGCGTCGGAAAGACACCAAGCCTCATGGGATGGCGGGGCCGCTGTGGGACGGCGGCGATCTCGGGGGACGGACGATACTGCTCCACAGCGAACAGGGCTTCGGCGATACCCTTCAGTTCGTCCGTTATGCGCCCATGGTGCGCCAGCGGGGCGGACGGGTGCTGCTGTCCTATCCCGAAACGCTGGACGGGCTGGTGCGGGGGATCGCCGGCATCGAGGGGTTTCATCCCGAGCGTCGCCATCTTCCCGACTATGACTGCCACGCGCCGCTGCTCAGTTTGCCCGGCCTGTTCGGAACCGATCTGGGCACGATCCCGGCGGCGGTGCCCTATCTTGCCGCCGATCCGGTCCGGACGGCGGTGTGGCGGCAGCGGTTGGCCGAGAGCCCGGGCCTCAAGGTCGGGGTGGTCTGGCGCGGCAATCCCCAGCATAAGAACGACCGCAACCGCTCGATGACCGCGGCGCAGGTCGCGGGCGCCCTGGCGGTTCCCGGGATCACGGTGGTTTGCCTGCAAAAGGATGCCACCGCCGATGAGCTTGCCGCCTTGGCGGTCGGTGGCCCCTGTCGGGATGCCGGGCCAGAGTTGAAGGATTTCAGCGACACCGCCGCCGTGGTGGCCGCCCTGGATCTGGTCATCGCGGTGGACACCGCGGTCTGTCATCTGGCCGGGGCCCTGGCGGTGCCGGTGTGGGCCCTGGTGCCGTTCTGTCCCGACTGGCGCTGGCTGCTGGCCCGGAACGACAGTCCCTGGTACCCGACGCTACGGTTGTTCCGGCAACCCCAGAGGGGGGATTGGGCCTCGGTGCTTGAGACCGTCGCGGCGGCGTTGCGCCTGATGGCGTGAACCGCTGACGGTATCGCGATCAGGGGGCAGGGTGATCGGCAGGGAGTAGGGATCATGGCTTGCCATTTCCCCACTGAGAGGGCGTAGAATGCCTCACCTTTGGCGCGTAAGGAGCCATTGGACTGCTAATGGAGACCGTGATGAACCGTAGGGAATTGATGAGTGTGGCAGGGTCCGCCGTTTTTGTCGCTGCGGCGTCTACCGCCTACGCCGAAGACGATCACGCCGGTCATATGGCTATGGCCATGCCGATGTCGCCTGCGCCACAAAGTTTGATCGATGCCGCATACAACTGCGTCAAGTCCGGCCAGGCCTGCCTCAATCATAGCCTATCGAACTTAGCAACCGGCGAGACGATGCTGGCAAACTGTGCCCGGATGACCGATCAAATGATTGTCGGCTGCGCAGCACTAGCAAAACTGGCGACTGTCGGCTCGGCCCATCTTCATGACGCGGCGCGACTCGCTATGGCACTGTGTGAGGACTGCGAAAAGGAGTGCAACAAGCACGCGGAGATGCACCAAGCTTGCAAGGCTTGTGCCGAATCCTGCGCGATAACCATCCAAGAATGTAGAAAGCTTCTGGGTTGACGATAAATCGACCAATGGAGAATGTGGTGGGCTTCTCGCGCATGAGTCTTGCCGCACTGGTTGCGGCCTTTCTAACGACCCCGTTGCTGACGACGGCGGTCATGGCTGAAGACTTCACCGTCGGCACGCTCAAGGTTGAGCATCCTTGGTCACGGGCCACGGCGAAAACTGCGCAGACCGGTTTGGTCTATATGGTGATCGAAAATGGCGGCAAGGCCGTTGACCGGCTGCTTTCCGTGTCTTCACCGGTCGCGGAGATGGTCATGTTGCACACTCACATCGATAATAACGGTGTGATGAAAATGCAGGAGGTCATGTCAATCGACATTGCTCCCGGCGCAACAATCAAGTTGGCTCCGAACGGTCTGCACGTTATGCTGATGGGTCTCAAGGCACCATTGATGAAAGATACGAAGTTCCCGCTGACCCTGACCTTTGAAAAAGCCGCCAGCATCACCGTTCAGGTTGAAGTACAGGGGGCCGGCGATATAGAGCCCACTGCCGGGAATATGGGTGGCATGGATAATATGCCGGAAATGGGTGATCACTCTCATTGACTGTCACCAGATGGGCGCCGCTCTCGGATGATTGCCGGGAGCGGTCCCGGGTGACGGGCGTTAAACCTATTTGGTAAACACGGAATCTATTCCGGATATGGTGTTCCCTAGGCTCGTTCGCTGAGGGAACGGGCGAGCGCAGCCGCGTCGGTCCGGGCGTCATCAAGGGTTGGCGAGATGCCTTCACCGATATTGTGCCCGCCGATCGTGACGGCCCAAGGCCAAAGGTTATCGTCCCGTTTCTCGACGGTGAGGATGGCGCCACGGCACATCGTCGTCAATGCACCAGCAGAATTGAGTTGCCAAATCAAGCGGGGAGGCTGGCGGTACTCTGGATTGGCGGCCATGGCCTGGGTTCCATGTGAAGAAGGAGGGTAATGGGCAGGGTGGTCCGGGTTTCGATCCGCGCCACTCTACCGGAGAATGACATGGCGTTGCGGCGCTCGTGTTCCGACTCCAACGGACCATTCCGACCCCGTTGGGCGGGAACACGAGCTGGTTCAATGTGTTGTGTTGTGCCCTCGACACGATCGTCAGGAACGAAGCGTCTCGTTCACAACACCAGGAACAGTCGGGCTTGGAAGTCTGTAGAGGCGGTATAAGAAGTGCGATCTTGCCGCCCTTTCCATCTGCCTTGAATATGGAAGGACGGTGATGCGTGGCTTGCGGTCGACCGACGGGACAAGCCTCGCAGCATTTCACCAGTGCAGGTGCCCCGGCTTCGAGGGACGCTTGGTGTGCTTGGCCGGATCGCGTGGCTGCTGAGAGGTTGCCGGGCAAGCGACGTAATAAAATTGCAAACAATTGTTGGCATGGCATGTTATAGGTCTTGCTGACTAATGCGTTCTCTGGTTCCCATGGGGTGAACATGCCGGACCCCGTCCGACTCCCTGTGACAGCCACTCATAGGTGACGTTGGTTGCATTCAAAAAAGCACCGGTAATCATGTGCGAGAGTGGGGACCTTTCTTCATTCTTGGTGTAGACATGCCGGGACAATCCAAGAATCTGCGCCATCTGTTTACGGGAAAACCCGGCAGCCTCACGCGCCAAGCGAGTGCGCTCGCAAAAGCGTGTGCGGTATTCTGCCACCGGATCGGGTTCGGAACCGCGGCAGACCGTTGAAACCAAGACTGCCGCAGTTGTCTGAGAATTGTGTTCCATCGGGCATCTCCTTAAGAGGTTAAAAACTGTTACTAATGGTCAAATGAAAGTTACTGTAACAACAAGAATGATAATAATGGCACTATCACCTGTGATATTGGCTCAATACCAGTACCTCACGAGCCATACGACCCGCAGGATAAACCCGCCTGTCGCGACGGCTACGGTGAACCAGAAAAACACTTTTCCACCTTTGCTCAGGGATCGATACCAACCCATACCGCTCACTCCAAAATTGTCTTTGACGTAAAGTCAAAGCATTCTTTTCGCTCAGTTTGACGAGGGAGGGGGCGATGGCTTCCCCCTCCCCTTCCTCACCCCACCGCTGCCTAGTGGGGTATGAAACCGTCCTCATTGGAAGACGGCTCATTCAGTTCCTTCCAGAGAGCCAGGGTGACAGCAAAGAAGGAGGCAAAGCAGGTACCAAGTATCCAGGTGAAGTACCACATCGGTTCTGTCCTTTCTGGCTGCATCAGTACACGGAGTGCGAGTTATTCTCAATGTACTTGCTTGACACTGTCCCGCGCATGATCTTAAAGACCCACGCCGTGTAGAGAAGAATGATGGGCATAAAGATCACCGTCGAAATCAGCATGATTACAAGGGTGTCGTGGCTGCTTGACGCGTCGAACACGGTCAGGCTCTGACTGGGATTGTTGGACGACGGCATCAGGAAGGGGAACATGCTGACGCCGGCCGTGCTGATGATACCGAACAGGCTGGCTCCGCTACTGACGAAGGCCAGAATCGGACGGGACGAGGCCACCAGACGGGTGGTCAGAATGGCGCCAATGATCCCCAGCAAGGGCGCCAGGATCATCCACGGATAATGAGCGTAGTTGGTGAGCCAAGCCCCGGAGTGAAGCTCGACGGTCTTGGTGAAGGGGTTGGAGGGGCCATCCCAGGCGCCGCCGGCCGTGACGACATAGCCTTGGATCCCAAACGCTACCCACAAGCCACCAAGAACAAACAGCGCGATGGTGACGAAGGGAGCCAGCCCGGCGATGCGGATGGCCCGGGCCTGGATCGTGCCGTCGGTTTTGTTGACAAGATAGACCGCGCCGTGCGTCACATGCATCGACACGCTGACGAGGCCGCACAGCAGGGCGAAGGGGTTGAGCAGCCCGAAAAAGCTGCCGTCATAGAACAGGCGCTGCCACTCGTCGAAGTGGAACGGCACGCCTTGGAGGACGTTGCCGACGGCAACCCCAAATAACAGCGGCGGCACCGCGCCACCGACGAACAATAAATGGTCCCAGATCGTTCGCCAAGTCGAGTCCTGTAGCTTGGAGCGGTACTTGAAGCCGCCCGGGCGCAGCAGCATGGCGAACAACAGGCCGATCAGGGCGAGGTAGAAGCCCGAGAAAGAGGCGCCGTAGAGCGGCGGGAAGGCCGCGAAAATCGCGCCCGCGCCCAGGATGATCCAGCCCTGGTTTCCTTCCCAGACCGGGCCGATAGTGTTGATCACGACGCGGCGTTCGGAGTCGGTCCTGGCGATCCAGGGGAGAAGTGCGGCCACCCCGAAGTCGAAACCATCGAAGATGGCGAACCCGATCATCAGGAATCCGAACAGGAACCACCAGATCAGGCGTAAGGTTTCATAGTCAAGCATAGCTCAATTCCTTTCTTCGCCCAAGTACGGGTTTAGCCGGCAAGGGCGGGAGCGGGAGAATGGCCGAAGTAGTCCTCGGGACCTTTGCGGATCGTGCGCACCATCAGGTACAGTTCGACCACCAGCAAGCTCGTGTAGAGGATCACGAAGCCGCCCAGCGACAGCCACATGTCCCCCACGGTCAAGGACGAGGCGCCCAGGCGAGTCGGCAGAATGCCGTCGATGCACCAGGGTTGGCGGCCGTATTCGGCCACGAACCAGCCCAGTTCGCTCGACACCCACGGCAGAGGAATGGCGAACAAAGCCAGGCGCAGGAAACCACGATACGCTTCGACACGGTTCTTGATCACCAGCCAGAAGGCGAAGACGAACAGGCCAATGAAGAAGAAACCCAGGGCCGCCATCACGCGGAAGGTCCAGAACAGGGGCACCACGTCTGGCATTGTATCCCACGCCGCCTTGTGGATCATGTCCTCGGTAGCGCTGGGGATGTCGTTGGTATACTTGGTCAGAAGCAGGGCGTAGCCGAGCCCTTTCTGATACTTATCGAGGGTTTCCTTGGCCGCTGCGTTGGTCGAATCCTTACGCAGAATTTCCAGGGCAGCGTACGCCTTGATACCATCGCGCACCCGTTGCTCGTTGGTGACAACCAGATCATTGATGCCTGGGACCTGTACTGTGGTGGATCGTGTGGCGATCAGACCAAGCAACCAGGGAATCTTCACCTCGAAGCTATTGGTGTGATTCTGTGTATCCGGAATTGCCACGACGTTGAAGCCAGCCGGCGCCGGTTCCGTAGTCCACATGCCCTCGATGGCGGCGATCTTCATTTTCTGGTTCTCGGCCGCGGTGTAGCCGGACTCGTCCCCCAGCACCACCACCGACAGCGAAGCGCACAGGCCGAAGGCCGCGGCGATGGCGATCGACCGCTTGGCGAAATCGACGTTGCGCCGGGCCAGCAGGAAGAAAGCGCTGACCCCCAAGACAAACAGCGAGCCGGTGACATAGCCGGCGCTGATGACATGAACGAACTTGGCCTGGGCGGTCGGGTTGAACAGCACATCATAGAAGTTGTCCACTTCCATGCGCATGGTCTCGAAGTTGAATTTTGCCCCGGTCGGATGCTGCATCCAGCCGTTGGCGATGAGAATCCAGAGCGCCGACAGGTTCGAGCCCAGCGCGACCATCCATGTGACGAAGAGATGGGCGCCCCGCGACATCCGGTCCCAGCCGAAGAAGAAGATGCCGACGAAGGTGGCCTCCAGGAAGAAGGCCATCAGGCCCTCGATGGCCAAGGGGGCACCGAAGATATCGCCGACATAGTGCGAGTAGTAGGCCCAGTTGGTCCCGAACTGGAACTCCATGGTCAGGCCGGTGGCCACCCCCATGGCAAAGTTGATGCCGAACAGGACGCCCCAAAATTTGGTCAGGTCGCGCCAGATCGGCCGCTTGGTGATAAAGAAGGTCGTTTCCATGATCCCCAGGATCACCGACAGGCCGAGGGTCAGGGGCACGAACAGGAAGTGGTACAGCGCGGTCGCAGCGAACTGGAGCCGCGCTAGGTTGACAACGTCGATGTCTATCATGGACGGGGTTCCTGTACTGGTGAAGTCGAAAGATTGAACACAGCGGCGGCAATGCCTTGTGGTCCGGTTTCAGGTTTGGTTGATGGTCCGAAGAATAGGACCCATAAGATGAGGATAAAGGCAAGTTTCAGAGCAATTAGAGGCACGATTATCCGCCCGAATCGAGTTCTCGGGTGAAGTCCCTCATGCCAGTATTCAATAATGGTTTCCATTGCGGCATTCATGTCGTGCCCCCTAGTGTTGTGAACGAGACGCTTCTTTCTCAAATACGATGACCGTGTTCATTTCACTATCCTTCTTGCCTAACAATTTATGGGGTGTTAGTCGGAGGTTATATACGGTATTGCCACCCTTTCCTGCTCTTGTTCGGCGCAGATAATGGCGCAAGACCCAACTGCCGGAATCGAGGGGTGCTTGCTTTGCTCGGCCGGACCGTGCGGCCGCGGGGTATGGCGGGAACGCGACGCGTTAAGATCGTTAATAAATACGATGAGCTGCATTAAAAATGTCGCCGAAGAGAGCTTCATTTTGCTGTCAAAGTGATAGAATGGCTGTCCCAAAAACGGAAAATCATTACATTTGAGATAGCTGTTCGCTACAATGTTGGTATGACGATTTAATAAATACACCCTATTCATCGACAGCCCCATCGTTGGCACTCGCGAGCACACGCCAGATACGGGCGTCAATGCGCTCGACGAGGCTTTCGCATCGATCAAAGATTAGGTATGGCTGCGGTTCTGTCTTGATGGCCGGTCGTGTGAGTGCCTTTCAGGCACACGACACCAACCGGCATATCCTCTCGGCACACATGACAGAGTCATAGTGACGGTCGAGACGGAACAGCAGGGCCAAACGATCAGACGATGGGATGGGGTGGCGCGCGGCCGTAACGGCCGATGAGGAAATCGTGCGCCGGGACAAAAACGGCCGATAAGAGCGAGTAGGCCGGGAGTTCACCAAGCGACGTCGGCGCGGGTGGTTCCACACCGGGAATCACCAACGCGAAGCCCGCGTGGGCAAGGCAGAACGGACAAGGTGCTGTGCAGTGATTTGCCGTCGGCGGCGGAATAGGCTTACCATCAACGTCGATGGTAATCTGCTGCGCACCATCCTTGGTGCAGATTTCCACCAGTGTGGTGCCATCCTGCGAGCCGATCGAGACGCCACCGACCGGCATAAACAACAAGGTCAGCAGCGAAAAAATCGCAAGCCACACCCTTGCTTGCTGCCCCGACCGAGAGGGTTGGAGAAGGCGCGTTGCAAAGGATATGGCGTTTGCTCGAGTCATCCGATTGACACGATCCGATTCTATGACACTTGAATATCCGACATGCTTCGTGATGCTACGGATTATGCCTTCTGGAGGCAACTGCGAAATTGCACCAATGTCGAAATTGCACCAATCGGCATGATGCTGCGGCCTACGAAAACGATCACCCCGGCGGGTTGGCTGCCGTGCCCGGTCGCGAAGCCTCACCACTTGCAGAATATGGGCGGTTTCCCTCCCAACCCCCTGTAAACATTGGGAGTAGTGTAGCGGTAGTCTGAAGCGTTCCGGTTGAGACGCCCGGCGCTTTGTTTCCGTGGCGCCTTTTCTCGGGCTCGGGGGCCTTTGGCGACCATATGCCGACGTCTCTGAAGCCCTCGGGATCAGGCGCAGCGACGGTGCCAAAGCGTGCGGTAGGTGGTTTCCAGGGCGCGGGCCATGCGGCGGCCGTCGCATAACGGCGAGGCGGCCATTCGCGGACGCAGTCCGGCCCGGAGCGTCGCCAGCCGGTCGGGGGCTGCGGCCAGACCGGCGGCGAGGGCGATCACGGCGTCGGGCGAATCGGCGACCAGATCGTCGGTCAGGTCGAGCGCGGTCAGAAAGCTCAGGGTCTGGCGCGACAGGGGGCGGGCCCCCGGCCACGTCACCACCGGCACTCCCATCCACAGCGCCTCGCACGAGGTCAGGCCGCCGCCGAACGGAAAGGGGTCCAGGGCCAGATCGATATCGCCATAGGCCGCCAGCAACGCCGGATGCGCCACCGCGCCGTACAGGTCCAACCGCCCGGGATCGCCGCCCGCCGCCGCGAAGGCCGCGCGCAGTCGGGTCCGCTCGGCCCCGTCGGACAGGCTTTTCCAGCGGAGGTGCAAGCGGGCGCCGGGGACCGCCGCCAACACCCGGGCCCACAGCGCCAGCACCGTGGGCGAGACCTTGGCCAGATTGTTGAAGCTGCCGAACGTCACCGCGCCCCGGGTCAGACAGGGCAGGGGCGCCACCGGCGGCGCGTCGTCCGGTGGGGCGTAACAGAGACGGCCGCCGGGGAGCCGCACCACCTCCTCGGTAAACCAGGGCTCGCACCCGGGGGGCGCGGTGGCGCTGTCCATCAGAATGGCGTCGATGGCGGGCAATCCGGTGGTGTGGCCATGACCCAGCCAGGACACCAGAATCGGGGCCGGCCGCCGGGCGAACACGGGCAACCGGTTGCCCTCGGTGTGGCCGTCCAGGTCCACCAGCACATCAATGCCGTCTTCGTGAATCCGGCCGGCCAGGTCGATGTCGGACAACCCGGCAGTGTCGCACCACCCGGACGCCGCGCCGCGCAGGTGGCGGGTCATGGGGTCTTCCACCACCACTCCGGAATAGGCCTGGAGGCTCACCCGGTCCCGGTCGTGGGCGGGCCAGACCGCCGCCAGAAGCCAGCCGACCGGATGTCGCCGGAAGTGGCTGGACACGTAGCCGACCCGCAATGTCCGCCCGGGGTCGGGGCGGTTCACGAGGTGGGGAAACATCGCCGCGAGCGGCAGTCCATGCCGCCGGCCCCAGTCCTGGCAGGCGGCGGCCAGCGCGGCTTCGTTCACGTCCGGGCTGTAGGTCAACCCCATCACCAGCGACGACCGGAGTCTTGCCGAGTCGGGCTTCAGAGCCACCGCCCGCCGCGCCTCGTCCAGGGCCTCGGCCAACCGGCCCTGGTCCTTGCGCACCAGGCCGAGATTGTGGTGAGCCTCGGCGAAGTCCGGCTTGAGGGCCAGGGCCTGTTGATGGCCGGCGGCGGCTTCGGCCAGCAAACCCTGATCCCGGAACACGGTGGCGAGGTTGTCGTGGGCCTCGGCCAGATCCGGCTTGAGCGCCAGCGCCCGCCGGTAATGGCCCACGGCCTCGGCGAAGCGGCCCTGGCGGTGGCGGACGGTGCCGAGATTGTTGTGGACGTGGGCGAAGTCGGGGGCCATCGCCAGCGCCTGATGGTAGCGGTCGGCGGCCTGGTCCAACCGCCCCTGGTCCATCAACACCGACCCCAGATTGTTCAGGGTTCGGGCATCGTCGGGTTTGAGCGCCAGCGCCCGCCGGTACCGGTCCGCCGCCGGTTCCAACCGGCCCTGCGTCCGCAGCATGGTGCCGAGATTGGTCAGGGCCTCGGCGAAATCGGGTCGGAGCGCCACCGCCCGTTCGAAGTGGGCGGCAGCCTTGGCCGGGTCGCCTTCGGCGTGGTGCAGAATGCCCAGGTTGTTGTGCGCGTCCGCCAACCCCGGTTGGAGCGTCAGCGCCCGCTGGTACTGCGCCGCGGCGCCCTCCAACCGGCCCCGGTCCAGCAGCACGTTGCCCAGGCTGAGGTGGTAAACCGCCACGTCGTCGCGTAAGCCGATGGCCTGGCCGATCAGGGCGATGGCCTGTTCGGTTTCGCCGGCGCCGTGGGCGAGCATTCCCAGCATGTGCAGACTGTCGGCATGCCGCGGCTCCAGGGCCAGCACCTGCCGGTAGAGGTATTCAGCCTCTTGCAACCGACCGGCCCCGTGCTGCCGCAGAGCGTCAAGGAAAAGCTGCCCAATGGCTGGGAAGGCGGTCACGGGCCTTAGGCCTTTCATGGCCTCCAGGGGAAAGCCCCCCAAAGATCTGAGACATTATATCGCCGTCCGCAGGCTCCGGGCCATATCGAAGACCTGGGCAATAAAGGCGTTGGCGGCCTGATTCCGTCGCCGGGTCAGGTCGAGAATCTCGCGGGCGAGTCCCGCGGTCTCTTTGGTGACGAGGGTGATGTCACCGATGGAATCGGCGACGCCCCGGGTGCCTTCGGACGCCTGACGGACATTGCGGGCGATGTCACTGGTGGCGACCGCCTGTTCGTTCACCGCGGCGGCGATGGTGGCGGCGATGTCTTGCAGTTCGGCGATGCGCGCATTGATGCCATTGATCGCCTGGACCGCCTGCTGGGTTGCGGTCTGAACCGCCGTCACCTGCTGCGTGATTTCATCGGTGGCTCGGGCGGTCTGGTTGGCAAGGTTCTTGACTTCGCCCGCCACCACCGCAAAGCCTTTTCCGGCGTCGCCGGCGCGGGCGGCTTCGATGGTCGCGTTCAGCGCCAGCAGATTGGTTTGACTGGCCACGTCGCTGATCAGTTTGACCACCTCGCCGATCCGGGAGGAGCTTTCGGACAGCGAGCGCACCGTGACCTCGGTTTGTTTGGCTTGGTTGGCGGCCAGTTCCGCCGTGCGGGTGGACTGCTCGACCTGCCGGCCGATATCGTGGATGGATTGGGCCAACTGTCCGGCGGCGGCAGCCACCGTCTCGACATTGGCCGAGGCCTGTTCGGTGGCGGCCCCCATGGCCATGGTCCGCTTCTCGGTTTGCTCGGCACTGGTGGACAGGGATTGGGCCATGGCGCTGAACTGTTGGCCCGTGGTCTCCACGATCTGTTTCAACCGGTTGGTTTCACGCTCCAGCTCCTCGCTGACGCCTTGCAGCAGGGTGCTGCGCTGGCCTTCGAACTCGGCCTTGGTGCGCTCCTGCTCCTGGGTCAAATGGTCGGCGCGGATCATATTCTCTTCGAAGATCAGGATGGCTCGGGCCATCCGGCCGATCTCGTCGGTGCGCCCGGCCCCGGGGACCACCACCGAATGATCGCCGTCGGCCAGCCGGGTCATCGCTTCGATCATCGCCTCGACCGGCCACACGATCCCCTTGGCCACGGTTCGCCCGCCGAGAACACAGACCGCCAGGAACAGCAGGAACGCGATGCCGAGCCGGGTGAACCGCTCGGTCATGAAGCCGTCGATGCGTTGGCCAAGCAACCGGTCGAGGTCGGCGGCCGTGGCGCGGTTCAGGTCCCGTAAGGCGAGCAGGGCGTCATGGCCCAACCGGGTCACCACCCCGGCGTCACCCTGGCCGGTCTTTTGAAGAACCGTGGCGTCGCTGGCGGTCAGCAACTTTTGCAGCACGGCCGCGGCTGCCGCGTAATGCGACTCCAGGTGAGCCTTGACGCTGCCGTCGGTGCTGCCCTTGCTGGCATGGTCGTAGTCCGACTGAAGATTCGCCGCCGTGGTCTGGAGCCCGCCTTTTTCAATCAGATACTCGGTTTTGTCATCGGGCAGCAGGGTTTCCTTGCCCGCGATGGCGGCCGCCAGGCGGGTGATGGCAAAAACCCGGTCGATCAGGTCGGGAATATTGACCACCACCGAGTCCATGACGTAAAAGCTGTCCAGGTCCGGATCCAGAATCAAGGCGCTGGTGTCGCCGACCTTGGAGATCAAATCGCGCAAGGCGGCGCGGGCGTCATCATCCTGGCCCAGGCTGGCAATGACCTTGCGGGAGGCGTCGGCGCTGTCCAGGCCGTTGCCAAACTCCATCTCCGTTCGTCTCAACGTCTCGGCAGGAGAAATGCTGCCGCGATCCACCCCCACCAACCCATAATGAAGGTCCCGGATCGACGAAAGATATTGACTGCCCTGGAGTTCCAGAGCGGTCGAATCAATTGCTATGTTCTGTGTGGCGATGATTGAATAAACCAGATAGAGAACCGGCATCGTGAATAGTGCAAATACGAGATAAAGTTTCGATCTGATCTTAAGCGTATTCATTGTTTTATCCCCTCAGATCCGCACCATTGGCAAGGGATGATATAGCATTATGGAATAAAAAGGCAAATGAATATAAAATAAACGAATATAAAAAGGTATGCCTCGGTTAATCTTTCAATATCATACTATTCAGTGAATTCTAGTGAAATCGTGTTGCCGGTTATCGGTCGCCGCAGGGATCGGGATGCCCGCCGATCCGGAAGCACTCGTTCACCGTTGTTTCAAGCCGAACATCGTACGGCCATCCGTCGGTACTCTGCCCTGACCACATCGCGGCAGAGACATCGTGCGCATCCCCGGGCCAATCAAGGTGGCGGTCAAGTTTAGGCTCTGCAAGCCGGTTGCGAGCCGTCCCGGCTCCCGTGTTGCGGACATCCACCGGAACTAAAAATAGTAGGCGTGCCAAGCCGCCTTCCCCAGCGATTCGCCTTTCCGATCTAACGCTATTGCCAGGAGCCAATCGGTTTGACCAAGCCTGTTGCTCCGATTGTGCCGTTAAATAAATCTTCTTAAAAATCCAGATTGACCGCACTCGTATGATGCTCTATCGGTGTCTGGCCGCTGACAAAAGTGATAAACAATAGACATGCAGACGTATTCATAATCATTTTTGGGGGGTTGAATGAAGCGTGATGTACAGCTTGGCGGCGCCACGTCGTGGTTGGCGGATGTGCCGTGTGCCTGTGGCGAGAAAATTCCAACGCCGCTGGCGGCGCTGTTGCAGGGTCTGCCGATAACCTGCTGGAATTGTGGGGCTCGGCTAACCGTGAAGCAGGAGGAGAGCCGCGAATCCCTTGAAGCCCTGGGTCGCTTGAATGAGCGCCTGAGCAGGATTCAGAATGACATCGCCCGATAACCCGACGCCGGCCGAGGACTTGGCGACGGGCGCCAGCGGGCAGTCCGTTTGGCTTGACAGTTTCTTCACCGCTTTGGCCGGGTCCCTGGTATCGGCGCGAAAAGTTCTTCGTGATCAGCATGTTGCCGATGTTGTGGACCATTGGGAGCTGGTGCCGAACACCGAGGGCCTGCGCAAGGCCAAGGCAATTCGCTTGCAAGTCGTGCCTGACCAGGAAGACGGCAGGCTCGGCAAGGCCCTTGACGTGCCCACCGCCGCCCTGGTTCAGCACAATTCGCTGGTGCTCGACAGCCTGACCGTCGATCTCGAATGCACCGTCACCGGGTTTGATGCCCACGCCCCCGGAGGAAAGGGGCGAATCGCCATCCGTCTCGACAATTCCGGCGAAGGTGGCGTTCCCATGCGTCTGAACTTGCAGTTCAAGTACACTGATGCTCCTGAAGGAGTTGCGCGGATCGGAGACTTCGCCGTTCGGTGCATGATATGATCGATAACTTCTTTTTCGATTGCCTGAAGGCAGCACGCCATCTGGATAACGAGATTCTCACCCTTTTTCTCGCCGCCACGACAGTGCCGGGACCCGATGGGGCGCTGCGACTGCGGGTCCGGGACGTCACCTACCCCTCGCCGCGATGCGAGGGCGCCATGACGCTGCGGATGCCGTTGGCGGCCATAACGCCGCAACCGGGGTTGGCCGTGCGGCAGTGTCGGGGATCGCTAACCCTGCGGGTTGGCCTGGGCGGCCTGGCAGGGTCGGCGCGGCCGCTTCAGGCGGCCTCGGCGCGGCCAAGACCCGGCGACCGGGAACCGCGGCTCACCATGGCTTTCGCCCTGCGTGCCGCCGATGTGCCCGAAGGGATGGCGCGAATCACCGACCGACTGGCGCAACAAATCCGACTTGATCCGTTTTCAACCGGTCGCTCACCCCAGCCGATGGCTTCTGGCGATCGACGCCTTGTTCAACCAGGAGATTCGTGATGGAACCAGAGTCACAGAAAACGACGTCGAAGCCGTCTTCGGCCACCGACCATGACCAGGCCGCCGATGACTTTGTAAATGCGGCCGCGGCCTCCTTGGGCGCAACGGGGTCACCGCCGGTGGCCCGAGACCCGGATCAGAAGGAGAAAGAGGAAGTCGAGAAAGCCTCTGCGAGGGTAAAGGATGCGGTTAAAGCCCTTTCCGACATTCTCCGGGATTTGCCCGAGAGGTTGAAGCCGACGACCTATTCCTCCATCGCTCAAGAGATGGAGGATGTACAAAACGAAGCATCCAAGGCCGCCACCAAGCTGGCGGGCAAGAGCGTGCGGTCGCTGAAGCCGGCAATCGACGAGTTGAGTACGGCACTGACGGAGATCATGCACGACAAGGCCGTGCTTCCGGCCCCCTTCCTGGCAAGCCTTCAGTCTGTTGTCACTAGTCTTGAGCCCTTGCGCCAACAATGGAACACGCTTCCCCCGTACCCCGTAACAGGCGCGCTGGCTCATGTGAGGCAGGCCATCGCCAATCTCAGCGCCATCAATGTCGAGCAATTCCCGACGATGATCGCCAGCATGGCGACAACTCTGACCAGCAACCTGGCCTTGTTGCAAAATGAACTCGATCAATTGCCGCAAGATATGGAACAACCAGCGAAGAAGATCAATCAACAATATGGATCGTCCGCCAACGCTCCGGGTGACGGGGCGATGGCACGGGCAGGCGCGGATCGCGCCGGCGCGTTCGGCGCGGCCGGAGGGGCAGGCGGGGCAGGCGGTGGAGAAGAAGAGAATTTCTTTTCCAAGCTTAAGGGCGTCCCTGTTGATTACCTGATCTCGACCCCGCTGATTGCGTCGGCACGCTCCAACATGGCGCTGGCTCAGGTTATGGTGGAGTTTATTAATCTGATCGGGTTCGATAAGGATGGCAAAACGCGTCTGGTCGAATTCGAGTTGACCCGCCCCTTTATCCCGGAGAGCGGGGTGCCGTCTGAACAGAAACTGACTGTCAAGGCGCCACTGCTCGGGCTGGTTCCGATCCCGGCACTTCTGATTCAGTCGGTCGACATCGATCTGACCGTGGAGATCGGGGACACGAATGTTCAGAAGATCGACACCACGAAAAGTGCGAAGCTTGATGTCAGCGGCGGCTGGGGGTTTGTCAGGGCCACCTTTACCGGCAGTTTGTCAAATACCGAATCCAATACGCGCACGACCAATCAGACCGCCAAATATCACGTATCCGTCAACGCACAGCAACAACCCTTGCCCGAAGGCATGAGCAAGCTGATGGATGTCATGGCAACCTGCATCGTCCCGATTCCGGCGAATAAATAAAGCATGAAGCGGTCAAACCCAAGGCCCGTCGGGGCTCGGTAGAACGCCCGACGGGCCATTGGGTCAGGCCGAACCTTTAAACTGGCAGGACCAACAGGCCGGCACCGGGCGTGCGCGGCGGTTGAAGTGGAGACCGGCAAATGGTTGATCTAGATGATATTAACCAATTAGTCGATGATCGATCTTATACTGTAATCGGCAGCACAATTATGCTGCCAAAAATTGAAATGGAATTATTAACGGTGAAAAATGGTAAAATAGTCGCCGTAGAAGAGAACTATGGAATATCTCGAAAAAACAATCTATTTAAACTTGTGTTATACTGTGGTACACAGCACAAAGATGTGGAATTTATAGGTAAAAATAAACTATTAAGCGGTATTGGGTATATTGAAAGTATTTATCAGACGACAAATTATCGCAATATCAAAAAAGACATAAATTGGTTAAATATGTATAGCGGAAAAATAAGAACAATTTCTTTTTTAGATAGCAAAGGTGTCCTTTGTCGAAAAAAAATGGCTAGTATACCGTGCCATTATTGTGGCATCATAGTGCCGCTTAGCCACATTACCGTCGATCACAAGGCGCCTTCTCTTGAAAAGACCCCGAACCGCCGTGGTTATGCGGTCTTAAAAACGCTTCGCGCCTTAAGTAATTATTATACTGTGGCACCGGGCGAAGGAAAAAAATCGATAATTGCACAATCAACGCTGGTAGGAATTCCCCATGACCCGCCAATGGTCCCGACCAAGATGAATCGAGTGGCCTCTACGACGCCTGGTAGCCGCGCTAACCGCGATAAAATAACAGAGAAAGGTATTTTATTTTTCAATATCGCGAACTTATACTTCGGAAATGGAAGCCGGATGTATAACTACGACCATTTTGTCCATACTTTCCTCAATCTTGCGCCGGTTTGCAGTCATTGCAACAGCTCAAAACAGGAGAATCGAGGAACGTTTATACCAAAACCATATCAATTTTATTGATGATGTTGCGATGACCGATCGCAAAAATAAAGTCGCATGAGGTGATTGGTATTCACCGGCGCAAAGATCTGTTCTTTGTATTTTTCTCAATAGCGGTAATCCTGGCTACAGTGCAACCAGCCATTTGATTGCCGGCCCGGACGACTCGTCCGCATCCAAGCTCATCCGATCGAGTCCTGGCCGTCGGCAGCCTCTCGCCGGTCATTGATGGCCGCGCGGGGGGCTGCGCCCGGGACCGGAGGCATACGAAGCGGTGACCGTCGTTACAAAACCGGTGACCGTTGTTACAAGGCCGGACATCGTGCGGCAAACCTGTCCCGGCAGGGTCCGTAAGATGATACGCTGCCCCACGACCCGATTGCCGGAGCGGCCTTGCATGATGACTGACCCGATTCCCGAGAACTCCAGTGCCGGCGCTACCCCGGTTTCCGGAGCCAGGCGCGGCGGACTGCGACGGTGGTTCGGCCGGTTGGTCTGGCTGATGGTGGTGGCCCTGGTCTTGGGCGGTATTGCCTGGATCATGCTGCACCCCCGCGCCGCGCCGCCGCATGGCGGCCGGTTCGCCATGAACGGCCCGATGCCGGTGGTGGCGGTGGCGGCGGCCACCGGTGATATCGAGATCGAGCTGAAGGCATTGGGTACCGTGACGGCGTTGGCGGCGGTCACGATCAAGACTCAGATCGGCGGCAAGTTGACCCAGGTCGCCTTCACCGAAGGCCAGACCGTGCATGTCGGCGACTTTCTGGCCCAGATCGATCCCCGGCCCTATCAGTTGGCGCTGGTCCAATTCGAAGGCCAGCTTCGCCGTGATCAGGCCCTGCTGGCGGCGGCCAAGGTCGATCTGGCGCGTTACCAGAAGCTGGTGGCCCAGGATTCCATCGCCCGTCAGCAGCTCGATACCCAGGCGGCGCTGGTTCAGCAATACGGGGGCACGGTCGAAGCCGACGGCGCCCAGGTCAATAGCGCCAAACTGAATATCGAGTATTGCCACATCGTCTCGCCGGTGACCGGGCGGGTTGGTTTGCGCCAGGTGGACCCGGGCAATTATCTACAGACCAGCGATGCCAGCGGCATCGTCGTGATCACCCAGATGCAGCCGATTTCGGTGATCGCGGCGGTCCCCGAGGACCGGCTGCCGGATTTGTTGAAGCGGCTGCATGCCGGCGCGACGTTGCCGGTCACGGTCTATGATCGCTCGGCCAGCGTCAAACTGACCACCGGTAAGCTGACCACCTTGGATAACCAGATCGACACCACCACCGGCACGATTAAGTTGCGCGCCGAATTCGATAATCATGACGAATCGCTGTTCCCCAATCAGTTCGTCAATATAAGGGTGCTGGTTGATACCCTTCATGGCGTCATCACCATTCCTACTGTGGCGGTCCAGCATGGTGTGGTAGAGAATTTCGTCTATATGGTGCGGGATGATAACAGCGTGGCGGTGCGGCCGATCGGCTTGGGGCCGGCTGCGGGGGATAAGGTGGCGGTTCTGTCCGGCCTGGCATCCGGCGACCGGGTGGTGATCGACGGCGCCGACAAGCTGCGCGAGGGCGCCCACGTCACCCTGCCCACCGCAGGGCCGGAGACCAAAGCCGGTTCCGGTTCCGGTCATGGGCCGGGCTCCTGGTCCGGTTCCAACCACGGTCCGGACGGGGCGCGACCCGATGACGGCACCGGTGGTGAGGAGCATCGACACCATCACCGGACCGACCCATGACCGGCGGTCCGGGTCCGGAGGCACCGGACGGCGGTTCGCTCAGCCCTTCGCGGCTGTTCATTCTGCGCCCGGTGGCGACCTCGCTGCTGATGGTGGCGGTTCTGCTGACCGGGATGGTGGCGTTTCAGTTTTTGCCGCTGTCGGCATTGCCCGAGGTGGATTATCCGACCATCCAGGTCCAAACCTTCTACCCGGGCGCCAGTCCCGAGGTCATGACCTCGTCGGTGACGGCACCGCTGGAACGTCAGTTCGGGCAGATGCCCAGCCTGAACCAGATGTCGTCCGGCAGTTCGGCCGGCGCCTCGGTGATTACCTTGCAGTTCGGCCTGAATCTCAGCCTTGATGTCGCCGAGCAGGAGGTTCAGGCGGCCATCAACGCCGCCGGCAACCTGTTGCCCTCGGACCTGCCGGCGCCGCCGATCTATGCCAAGGTCAATCCCGCCGACGCGCCGATTCTGACCCTGGCCGTGACGTCCCGGACGCTGCCGCTGACCCAGGTCGAGGACCTGACCGACACCCGGTTGGCTCAGAAAATCTCGCAATTGCCCGGCGTCGGTCTGGTCAGCATCAATGGCGGTCAACGGCCGGCGGTGCGGGTGCGGGCCAATCCCAAGGCGTTGGCGGCCTACGGCCTCAATATCGACGACTTGCGGACCACCATCGCCAATGCCAACGTCAATACCCCCAAGGGCAATTTCGACGGCCCGATGCGCGCCACCACCATCAACGCCAATGATCAGTTGAAGAGCGCCGCCGAGTACAATGACATTGTGGTGGCCTACAAGAATGGCGGCCCGGTCCGGCTGTCCGATGTCGCGACGGTGGTGGACAGCGCCGAGAATACCAAGCTTGCCGCGTGGCGGGACACCGCACCGGCGGTGATCGTCAATATCCAGCGTCAGCCGGGCGCCAATGTCATCGAGGTCGCCGACACCATCCGGGCGCTGCTGCCGACGCTGCGGGCCAGCATGCCGGCGGCGGTGGACGTGGCGGTGCTGACCGACCGCACCACCACCATCCGCGCCTCGGTGGCCGATGTGGAATTCGAACTGGTGCTGGCGGTGGTGCTGGTGGTGCTGGTCATTTTCCTGTTTTTGCGCAATCTGCCGGCGACCATCATTCCCAGCCTGTCGGTGCCGTTGTCCCTGGTCGGAACCTTCGGCGTGATGTATCTGGTGGGGTACAGTCTCAACAACCTGACCCTGATGGCGCTGACCATCGCCACTGGCTTTGTGGTGGATGACGCCATCGTCATGATCGAAAATATCGCCCGGTTTCTGGAACAGGGCGAGACGCCGTTGGAGGCGGCGCTGAAAGGATCACGGCAGATCGGCTTTACCATCATCTCGCTGACCGTGTCCCTGATCGCCGTGCTGATCCCGCTGCTGTTCATGGGCGATGTGGTGGGGCGGCTGTTCCGGGAATTTGCCGTGACCTTGGCCGTGACGATCCTGATTTCGGCCGGGGTGTCTTTGACGCTGGTGCCGATGCTGTGTGCCAAGCTGCTGCGCCATCGGCCGTCGTCCGAGCAGTCCGCCCTCAATCGCTGGGCCGGCCGCAGCTTCGACCGGTTGATCGCGGCCTATGGTCGCCGCCTGGACTGGGTGCTCGATCACGCCGGACTGACGCTGACGGTGGCGGTGGCCACCTTGGGATTGACCGCGGCCCTTTATGCGGAAATCCCCAAGGGCTTCTTTCCGGTTCAGGATACCGGCCTGATCCAGGGCGTGACCGAGGCCGGGCAGTCGGTGTCGTTCGCCGCCATGGCGGACCATCAGCGGGCGCTGGCGGCGGCGGTGCTGCGCGACCCCGACGTGGAGAGCCTGTCGTCGTTTATCGGCGTCGACGGCACCAATATGACGCTGAATAGTGGCCGGATGCTGATTAACCTCAAGTCCCGGGATCAGCGCAGCGCCAGTGCCAGCGATATCATTCGCCGGCTTCAGGACGAGACCGCAGGCGTGCATGGCATCGCGTTGTATATGCAACCGGTGCAAGATCTGACCATTGATGCCACTGTCAGCCGGACCCAGTATCAGTTCGTGCTGGAAGACGCCAATCCCGAAGAACTCAGCCGATGGGTGGTGACGCTGACCGACCGGCTGAAGCGCCTGCCGGAACTCGTGGACGTGGCCAGCAATGCCCAGGACCAGGGCCTGTCCACCTACATCAAGATCGACCGGGATACCGCCGCCCGTTTTGGCATCACGCCGGCCACGGTGGACAATGCGCTGTATGACGCCTTTGGCCAGCGCATCATCTCGACGATTTTCACCCAGACCAGCGAGTACCGGGTGATTCTCGAAGTGGAGCCCCAGGCCCAAGCGTCGCTCCAGTCGCTGAGTTCGATCTATCTGCCGTCATCGGCGGGGGGGCAGGTGCCGTTGTCGTCCATCGCCAGCATCGCCGAACAGACGGTGCCGCTCCAGATCAGCCATCTTGGCCAGTTCCCGGCGACCACGGTTTCTTTTAACCTGGCCCCCGGGGCGGCGCTGGGCGATGCCGTGGCCGCGATTCGGCAGGCCGAGGGTGAAATCGGTCTGCCCGGCAGCGTCATGACCGTTTTCCAGGGCGCGGCGCTGGCCTTCCAGGCTTCGCTCGGGAACGAGTTGCTGCTGATTCTGGCCGCCATCGTCACCATGTATATTGTGTTGGGGGTCCTTTACGAAAGCACCGTCCACCCGGTGACGATTCTGTCGACCCTGCCGTCGGCGGGAATCGGGGCGTTGCTGGCGCTGATGGCGGCGGGCAGCGATCTCGGGGTGATCGGGGTGATCGGGATCATCCTGCTGATCGGGATCGTCAAGAAAAACGCCATCATGATGATCGATTTCGCGCTTTATGCCGAACGTCAGGAAGGCAAGACACCGCGAACGGCGATCCATCAGGCCTGTCTGTTACGCTTCCGCCCGATTTTGATGACCACCATGGCGGCGCTGTTCGTCTCCCTGCCCTTGATGTTCGGCACCGGCACCGGCTCGGAATTGCGCCATCCGTTGGGGATCAGTATCGTCGGCGGCCTGATTGTCAGCCAAATCTTGACCCTGTTCACCACCCCGGTGATTTATCTGATGTTCGACCGTCTGGCCCGGCGCCTGAAGGGGGATGTGAAGGATGACGGGAAAGGCGGGGGCCGATGAATCTTTCTGCCCTCTTTATCGGCCGTCCCATCGCTACGTCGTTGTTGACGTTGGGGGTGACCTTGGCGGGGGCGGTGGCGTTCTTCCTGCTGCCGGTGTCGCCGCTGCCCCAGGTGGACTTTCCCACCATCTCGGTTCAGGCCAGCCTGCCCGGAGCCAGCCCCGAGACCGTGGCCACCAGCGTGGCCACGCCGCTGGAGCGTCATCTCGGCCAAATCGCCGACGTGACCGAGATGACGTCATCCAGTTCGGTGGGGCAGACGCGGGTCACGCTGCAATTCGGTCTGGACCGCAACATCGACGGCGCCGCTCGGGATGTCCAGGCGGCCATCAATGCGGCCCGGGCCGATCTGCCCGTCAGTCTCAAGAGCAATCCGACCTACCGCAAGGTCAACCCGGCCGACGCGCCGATCATGATTCTGGCCATGACCTCGGCGACCCGGACGCAGGGCCAGGTTTACGATTCCGCGGCGACCGTGTTGCAGCAAAAGCTGTCTCAGGTGAACGGCATCGGGCAGGTCAATGTCGGCGGCAGTTCGCTGCCGGCGGTCCGCGTCGAGCTGAATCCCAATGCCTTGTTCAAGTACGGGATTGGGCTGGAAGATGTCCGGGCGGCCCTGGCCTCGGCCAACGCCAACAGTCCCAAAGGGGCCATCGAGGACGACGGCCGGCATTACCAGATCTACACCAACGACCAGAGCCGCCGCGCCGATCAATACCGGGATCTGGTGGTGGCGTGGCGGAACGGCGCGGCCGTGCGCTTGAGCGATGTCGCCGAGGTGGTGGACTCGGTGGAGGATCTGCGCAACCAGGGTCTGGCCAATGGTCATCCGTCGGTCCTGGTGATCCTGTTTCGCCAGCCGGGGGCGAACATCATCGACACCGTTGACCGGGTCACCGCCCTGCTGCCGCAACTGCGGGCCTCGATTCCCGCCGACATCGACCTGTCGGTGGCCATGGATCGCACCACCACCATCCGCGCCTCGCTGCGGGATGTCGAGCGCACCCTGGCCATCTCCATCGCGCTGGTGGTGCTGGTGGTGTTCGCCTTCCTGCGCGACCCCAGCGCCACCCTGATTCCCATCGTCGCCGTGCCGGTTTCGTTGATCGGCACCTTCGGCGCCATGTACCTGTTGGGCTACAGCCTTAACAACCTGTCGCTGATGGCCTTGATCATCGCCACCGGCTTTGTGGTCGATGATGCCATCGTCGTTCTGGAAAACACCATGCGCCACATGGAAGGCGGCATGTCGCGGATGAAGGCGACGCTTCAGGGGACGCGGGAGGTCGGCTTTACCGTTTTGTCCATGAGCCTGTCGCTGGTGGCGGTGTTCATTCCGATTCTGCTGATGGGGGGCATCGTCGGCCGGCTGTTCCGGGAATTCGCCGTCACCCTGTCGGTGGCGATCGCGGTGTCCCTGGTGGTGTCGCTGACCATTACGCCGGTGATGTGCTCCCGGCTGCTCCGGCATCGGCCGGCGGGCGAGCGGTCGCGGTGGTATCGCTGGAGCGAACGCGGGTTCATGGCGTTGCGGGGGTGGTATGAGGTCAGTCTCGGTGTCGCTTTGCGCCATCCCTGGCTGACCATGCTGCTGTTATTGGCCACCGTCTGTCTTAACATTCATCTGTTTGTGGTGGTTCCTAAGGGTTTCTTTCCGCAACAGGACACGGGCCGGCTGATGGGCGGCATTCAGGCCGACCAGAGCATTTCCTTTCAGTTGATGCGCCGAAAACTGACGCAGTTTATCGATATCGTGAAGGCCGACCCGGCGGTGGACAGCGTGGTCGGCTTCACGGGCGGCGGCCAGACCAATTCGGGTTTTGTCTTTGTGGCCTTGAAGCCGTTGACCGAACGCACCCTGTCGGTCGATCAGGTCATCGGGCGGCTGCGGCCGAAACTGGCGGTGGTGCCGGGGGCGGCGCTGTTCCTGCAAGGGGTTCAGGACATCCGGATCGGCGGCCGGCAAAGCAACGCTCAGTATCAGTTCACGCTTCAGGCCGACCATATCGCCGATCTTCAGGCCTGGGCGCCCAAGCTGGCGACGGCGCTGCAACATGCCCCTGAATTGGCCGACGTCAATTCCGACCAGCAGGACAAAGGGCTTGAAACCGATCTGGTGATTGACCGGAGCACGGCGGCACGGCTGCACCTGACCACCAGCCAGATTGACAACACGCTGTACGACGCCTTTGGCCAGCGGCAGGTCTCGACCATCTATAATCCGTTGAACCAGTACCATGTGATCATGGAGGTGGCGCCCCAGTACTGGCAGAGCCCAGAGACCCTCAAACAGCTTTTCGTCAGCACCTCGGGCGGTTCGGCGTCGGGAACCCAGGCGACCAATGCCGTGGCCGGCACCTCGACGCTGTCGGGTGGGGCCAAGGCCACCACCACCACCACCACCACCATAGCGAGCAACGACGCCGCCGCGGTGGCCAGCGACGCCGTCCGCAATCTGGCCCAGAATGCCATTGCCAACACCGGTCGCGGCGGCGCTTCGGCCGGGACGGCGGTCAGTACGGCGGTGGAAACCATGGTGCCGCTGGCGGCGTTCAGCCATTTCGGCCCGGGCACCACGCCGCTGGCGGTCAACCACCAGGGCCATTTCGCGGCCTCCACGCTTTCCTTCAATCTGCCGCCCGACCGCTCGCTGAGCGAAGCGGTGGACGCGATCAGCCGGGAGATGAACCAGATCGGCGCCCCTGCCACCATTCATGGCAGTTTTCAGGGGACCGCCCGGGCGTTTCAGGAGTCCCTGGCCAACGAACCGCTTCTGATTCTGGCGGCGCTGGTGGCGGTCTATATCGTGCTCGGTGTGCTCTACGAAAGTTACGTTCACCCCGTCACCATCTTGTCGACACTGCCCTCGGCCGGGGTGGGCGCGGTGCTGGCGCTGATGGCCTGCGATACCGATTTCACCGTCATCGCGCTGATCGGGGTGATTTTGCTGATTGGCATCGTCAAGAAGAACGCCATCATGATGATCGACTTTGCGCTCGACGCCGAGCGCACCCGGGGGCTTGCCCCCCGGGAGGCGATCCACCAGGCCTGTTTGCTGCGTTTCCGCCCGATCCTCATGACCACCATGGTGGCGCTATTGAGTGCGTTGCCGTTGGCGCTGGGCAGTGGTGACGGCGCCGAATTGCGGCGGCCGTTGGGGATCGCCATTGTCGGGGGACTGGCGGTCAGCCAGATTCTGACGCTTTATACGACACCGGTGATTTACCTGATTTTGGGGCGGTTTAGCTTTCGGCGACCAGGGCCGGCGACCCTGGCCCCCACCGGGGGGTGATGGTTTGGACTCCATAAGGTGAGGTTGGACAGGATGACGGGCTGGAAGACGGTGGTGCAGGCGGGCCTGGGGCTGTGCCTGATGTCCTGTACGGTCGGTCCCGACTACCAGCGCCCGGCCGCGGTGGTACCGGCCAACTTCAAGGAACAGGACGGCTGGAAGCCCGGCACGCCCCGGGACGACGTCAATCGGGGTCCTTGGTGGTCGATCTATCAGGACCCGCTGCTGGATCGCCTGGAACGCCAGGTGGCCGTGGATAACCAGACCCTCAAGGCTTCGGAAGCGGCCTATCGCGAGGCCATGGCGGTGATGCGGGCCGGGCAGGCCAGTTTCTACCCCACCGTGACCGAGACTCCGTCGGTGGTCGGTCATCGCGTGTCCGGTGGGACCGGGACCGGGACCGGGACCGGGACCGGGAGCAGTGGCGGTCATGGCGGCCAGGCTTCCGCCGAAACCCAATACGGGTTGGCCGGGTCCTTGACCTGGGAACTGGATGTCTGGGGCCGCATCCGGCGGACCGTCGAAGCCGAGCAGGCCAATGTCCAGGCCAGTGCCGGCGATTTGGCTTCGGCCCGGCTGTCGGCGCAGGCCGCGCTGGCTTTGGACTATTTCGAGTTGCGCAACCAGGATGCATTACGGCGGCTGCTCGATCAGGCGGCGGTCGCCTATGCCGAGTCTTTGCGGATTACCGGCAATCAGTACAAATCGGGGGTGGTGTCGCGCGCCGATGTTGCCCAGGCCGAAACCCAGTTGAAGTCCACCCAGGCCCAGGCGGTCAATGTCGGGGTGCTGCGGGCACAACTGGAACATGCCATCGCGGTTCTGACCGGGCAGCCGCCCGCGCTCTTCTCGATTCCGCCGGCGGTCGTGACGATGAAGGTGCCGGCCATCCCGGTCGGGGTGCCCTCGGCATTGTTGGAGCGCCGTCCCGATATTGCCGCGGCCGAGCGGCGGGTGGCGAACGCCAACGCCGAAATCGGCGTGGCGGTCGCCGCCTTTTATCCCGCCCTGACGCTCTCGGCGTCCCTGGATTATACCAGCGCCGCCCTCGGGACTCTGTTGCAGGCGGCCAACCGGGTCTGGTCGGTGGGGCCGCAACTGGCGCAGACCCTGTTCGACGGCGGCTTGCGCAGTGCTCAGGTGGAGGAGGCCCGCGCCACCTACGATCAGGCGGTGGCGACCTACCGCCAGACCGTGCTGACCGGCTTTGAGCAGGTCGAAGACCAGTTGGCGGCGTTGGGCACGCTGGCCCGGCAAGCCGACATCCAGGCCCAAGCCGTGACGGCGGCGCAGGATGCCGAGCGGTTGATCCTCAATCAGTACAAGGCCGGCACCGTCGCCTATACCAGCGTCATCACGGCCCAGACCACCGCCCTGAGCAACGAGGAAACCGCCCTGAGCCTGTTCCAGAGCCGGCTTGCGGCTTCGGTGGCCCTGATTCAGGCCCTGGGCGGCGGCTGGGATGCCTCGCAACTGCCGTCGGCGGAGGCCGGGGAGAGGGACCGGCACCAGCAGGCCGGTTCCTGAGCGGACCTTCGGAGCGAGGGGGGGGCGTCCCGAGGGATTGGGAGTATAACGGGTGTATTGATCGGTAATCTTTTGCGAAAATGGGCTCTTTGGGCTTTAAAAACTATGCCAGCCTGGGAATACGGTGTGGCACCGCCAGGCAACGGTCACCGGCCCGGATCACCAATGCGAAAATGGGCGTGCTGCGGTCTGAAACAATGCGGCTATCATCCGCCCGCGGCCGTCGCAGAGGCCCTTGACCCGAAACAATGGACCTCGAACCACGGACGGAGTCGGGCATGACGGGAGGAGCGGGGGGGACCGGTGCCCGGCGCTTGATCCGGGTGGAACCGGGGGGAGCGGTGCTGGGGCTGGTGGTGGGGGGCGCGTGGGTCCTGGCGGATGGTCTGGCCGACCCGGCGGCGGTGAAGGAGGCCTTGGCGGCCGGGGGCATCGAGACGCTGGCGGTGCGGACCGAGGGGCTGGAGCGGGCGGACAGCGCGCTGATGGTTTATCTGGTGGTGGTTTATGACCTGGCGGCGGCGGCGGGCGTGCGCTGCGACCTCTCGGGCGTCGAGTCCGGAGTCGCGGCCCTGGTGGCGCTGGCGCGGGCCGTGCCCGAACAGGTGGGCACCGAGCAGGGGGGCGGTTCGGTGCCGCGCGTCGATCGGGTGGGCTGGAAAGCCCTGGCGGTGTTGCGCGAAGCCGATAGTCAGGTGCGTTTTTTCGGCGAGCTATGCCTGTCTTTTGGCCGTCTCGCGACGGGGCGCGCCCGTTTTCGCTGGCGTGACGTGGTGGAAACCCTGGATGACGCCGGGCCGCGTTCGCTGCTGATCGTTTCGGTGATTGCCGGCCTGATCGGGATGATTCTGGCCTTCATCGGGGCGGTGCAGTTGCGGCGCTTCGGTGCCGGTATCTATGTGGCGGATCTGGTCGGCCTGGCCATGACCCGGGAGATGGCGGCGGTCATGACCGGGATCGTGATCGCGGGCAAAACCGGTGCGGCCTTTGCCGCGCGGATCGGCACCATGCAGGCCCAGGAAGAAGTTGACGCGCTGACCACGCTGGGGGTGTCGCCCATCGACTTCCTGGTGTTGCCCCGGATCATCGGGCTCGCGTTAATGATGCCGCTGCTTTATTTGTATGCCTGCGGGATCGGTTTGGCTGGCGGTATGCTGATCGGTACCACGGTGCTGGACCTGTCGCCCACCGAGTACTGGCAACAGACCCAATGGGCGCTTCGGCCGACGCAGTTCATGATCGGGCTGGGGAAAAGTGTGGTCTTTGGCGTATTGATCGCCATTGCCGGCTGTATGCGCGGCATCCGGTGCGGGCGTAGCGCGGCAGCCGTCGGCGAGGCCACCACGTCGGCGGTGGTCACGGCCATTCTTTATATCATCATCACCGACGCGGCCTTCGCGGTGCTGCTGGAGATCTATGGGATATGACCGGGTTCCCGGACTCCACCGGCATCGTGGTTGAAGACCTCGACATGATCTTCGGCAGCTATGTGGTTCAGCGGGGCGTCCATTTCCGGGTCTGCCCGGGCCGCATCTTCGTGATCATGGGCGGCAGCGGTTGCGGCAAGAGCACGCTGTTGCGGCATATGGTCGGCCTGATTCAACCGGCGGGCGGGCGCATCCGGTACGACGGTGAAAGCTACTGGGAGGCCGGCGAAGACCGGCAGATCGTGCTCCGGCGGCGCTTCGGCATTCTGTTTCAGGGCGGCGCGTTGTGGAGTTCGATGACCCTGGCCGAAAACGTGGCATTGCCCCTGGGGCTTTATACCAAACTGTCGCCCCGGGAGATTGCCGAGGTGGTTTCGTACAAGCTCTCGCTGGTGGGATTGCGCGGTTTCGAAGACTATCTGCCCGCCGAAATCAGCGGCGGCATGCGCAAGCGGGCAGGGCTGGCGCGGGCGATGGCGCTGGACCCGGCCATCCTGTTCTTCGACGAGCCGTCGGCCGGACTGGACCCGCTGAGTTCTCACCGGCTCGACCAATTGCTGTTGGAATTGCGTGACAATCTGGGCACCACGATCGTGGTGGTGACGCACGAGCTTCCCAGCATCTTTACCATTGCCGATGACAGCGTATTTTTGGATGCCGAGACCCGGACCGCCATTGCCTGGGGGCCGCCAAAGGTGCTTCGCGACACCTGCGAACACGCTCGGGTCCGGGCCTTTCTGAGTCGTGGTGGCACGGAAGCCGGTTAAGCGCGCCGAGAAGAGAAAGACGGTCATGAATCAACCCAATCCCCGGATGATCGGCCTGTTCGTGCTCGGCGCGATTGCGCTTGTGGTCGCGGGACTGGTGGCGTTCGGCAGCCGCAGCTATTTCGAGCACCGGCCCCAGGCCGTGACCTTTTTTCATGGCTCGGTGGCTGGCCTGGTGGTGGGCGCACCGGTCACGTTCCGCGGGGTCGGGGTGGGCTCGGTGGTCAAAATCTCCCTTCAGATCAATTCCCACAGCGGTACGGCCCAGATTCCGGTGATCATGGAGTTTGAGCCGGAGCGGGTGACGGTGCTCGGGGGCTCGGAGAAGTCCGGCTTTGCCGAACGGATGCTGGCCAACGGTCTGGGGGCTTCGCTGGTCATGCAAAGCCTGATTACCGGTCAGTTGGCGATTGAACTTGACTATCACGATCCGACCGAGGAAGTCCTGACCGGAATCAACCTGGGGTTACCCGAAATTCCCGAAGCCCGAGGCGGCTTCAATGCCATGAAGGATACCCTCAGCCGGTTGCCGCTCCAGGAACTGGGCGACAACGCGGTGTCGGCCTTGCGCTCGCTGAATGAACTGGTCTCGGCGCCGGAAACCCGCGAGAGTCTCAAATATATCGAACAGGCCAGCAAGGGGGCGGTCGCGGTCACCGAGGCGGCCCGTCGCACCGTCGAGCATGCCGACGCCCTGCTGGGGGCCTTGCAGCCGCAACTCGCCACCACCCTGACCGGTGTGGGCCATCTGGTGACGGATGCGGACCAGCGGACCGGGCAGGTTGCCGGTGATTTGCACACGTTGTTTGGCGCGGCCGACCGGACGCTGACCGAGGGGCAGGCCACGCTGGGGGATGTTCGCACCCTGGTGGCGCCGCGTTCGGCCATGATCCAGGATGTCCAGAGCCTGTTGCGCAGCCTGGCCGCTGCCGCCGCTTCACTGCGGTCGTTCGCCGATCAGGTGGACCGCAATCCCAATGCCCTCCTGATGGGAAGGTCCTCCCGATGACCGCCGTTCGCCTGTCGTTGCTGTCGCTTGCTGTGGTGACTCTGACCGGTGCGGGATGCGCCGAGGTGCCGCCGTCTACCCTGTATGTCCTGAAGGCGGCCGATCCGGTCGTGACGGATGTCGCCCGACCCGCCAACGTGGTTCCGCTGATGGTGGTGTTGGGGCCGGTCACGGTGCCCGACTACCTGGATCGGACCGACATCGTCCGGCGGGCGTCGGATAACCGGCTGGCCACCGCCGACCGCGAACGTTGGGGGGAACCCCTGCGCGCCGGGTTGCAACGGGTGTTGGCGGCAGACCTGGCACGGGGGCTTGGCGCCGCATTCTGGGTTGCCACCGGGGCCGATCGGGCGGCCCAAGCCGATATCGAGGTGCCGGTCGATCTGGAAAGCTTCGAGCCCGACGCCACCGGTCGGATGGTGCTGACCGCCAGTTGGGAGGTTCGTTGGTCCCATGGGGAACATCAACCGGTGCGCGAGCGAGTTCGCCAGTGGGCGGTCGCCCCGGTGACCGGGACCGAAGATCAGGTCCGGACCATGTCCGATCAAGTGGCGGAACTGGCGGCGACTCTGGCCGCGACCATCAGGGCGCCGTTGGCTTCTGCTTCAGTTGCAAGCCAATCAAAGCCTTCTCGGTATCCGAAAGATCGCCGATGATCTTGCGGAGCGGTTCGGGAAGCTTTCGTACCACGGTCGGAATGGCGATCACCTTGTCGCCTTCGGCCAATTGAGGCTTTTCCAGCAGGTCAATGACCTCAATGCAGAAGTGACCGGCCAGATGCTCCTCACAGATACGGCGCAAATTGGTCATGGCGGTGGTCGACTTTGAACTCTGACCCGCGATATAGAGCCGGAGGAGCCACGGACCGGTATAGGTGGCGTATTCGGTTTGGAATGTATCGTAATCGCTCATCGCCGGCTCACTGCCTTAGTGATGGTAACGGCAGGTCCGACGCCTTTGGGGGCCGGACAGCCGGGCACGGTGCGGTTACCTGAGGGCGCGAACAGGACCGCGCCGGGTCGATATCAAGCGCAATGAACGGTCGTGGGGCTAGTGTTCCGACTCCAACGGACCATTCCGACCCCGTTGGGCCGGAACACTAGCGTGTTCAATGTGTTGCGTTGCGCCCTCGACACGATCGTCAGGAACGAAGCGTCTCGTTCACAACACTAGGCCCGGTAAGGGAGCACCCGCTCGGCGGGGAAACTGACCACCACGGTGGTGCCGCGTTTCAATTCACTGGTGATCGTCATCGAGCCCCCATGAAGTTCGACCATGACCCGCGTAATGTAGAGGCCGAGACCGGTCCCCTGGCTTCGGCTGGTGTAAGGATCTCCGACCCGACTGAACGGCTTCATCAGATTCGACAGGTCCGTGCTGGGGATGCCGACCCCGGTATCTTCCACCGTAAGCGTCAGTGTCCCGTCGTGGTTACATTGGCAGGTCAGGATGACAGTGCCGCCGGCCATGGTATATTTGATGGAGTTGGCCATCAGATTGATCAGAATCTGTCGTAATCTACGATAATCGGCATAAAGCGGCGTCATATAAGGGAGCGGCTGATAACGAAGTTCAATGCCCTTTTCCCGGGCCAGTCGGCTGACCATTTGCAAAGAGGATGTGATAACCAGATTGACATCGAGCAATTGGCAATCCAGCACGACCTTGCCGGCCTCGACGGCGGCTACATCGAGCACGTCATTAACGATGGCGAGCAAATGCTTGCCTGAAGAATTAATAATTCCGGCGTATTCACGGCAGGTCTCGTGCCGATCGGGAAGAATGTCGTGCTCAATCATCTCGGAAAAACCGATAATCGAATTGAGAGGTGTGCGCAGCTCGTGACTCATGCAGGTCAGAAAGTGGGTCTTGGCGACGTTGCTTAATTCAGCCTCAACTTTAGCGTCACGAAGCTCGTCTTCCATCTTCTTGCGTTCGGTGATCTCGCGCAACGAGGTCAGCCAGGCATTCTGCTCCAGCCAATTGATCTTGACCACCCGCATCTCGGCAATGCGACGTCCGCTGATCTCAATCTCAATGGCGCCATCGCCAACCACCGGAATTCCAAACTGCTGATTGATCAAATCACCGATGGGCCGGCCAAACAGGTCGGATGCGGCCGGGTTGGCGAAAAGAACCACGCCGTCGACATTCACCACCACCATACCGTCAGGGTATGTGGCGATCAATTGCCGCAAACCGGACTCACTCCGCTGACGTTGCAGTAAATGATAGAGGAGTCGCGGGACGATCCGATGATCCAGGTGCAGCTTGCCCAAAAACTCCGCTTCGCAGCCATAAAGGGCGGTTTCGGCATTGCCGTCATCGTCGGTATCGCCCAGCACCACGATCGGCACGGAGTCGCCGACCACCGAGCGGAATTGCGACAGGGTTTCCACGCCCTGGCTGTCCGGCAGGTTGAGGTCGAGGATGACCATATCGAACGACGCGGCCTGCGCGACCATCTTGGCCGTGGTCAGGTCGGGCACCCGTTGGACCGCAAAATCCACCGCGCGCCCTTCGCTGAGAACCTTCTCGACCAGGCCCGCTTCGACAGGGTCGTCTTCCACCAGCAACAAGCGGATCAGCTTTTGGGGCGACCCCAGAGATGCACCAGAAGAAAGCATCATCACGCACCTGCCGAAAACATTCGTTCCAGATATTCTCTTTCCTCACCCAGCGTGTAGGTGATGCTGCCGGTCAGGATGCCGCCGATACCGCGGAAGGTGCCTGCGATTTCCATACCGCTATCAGTGACCATGTATTCGCGAATCTGCTTGTCGTGCCACGAGCCCCGCATCTTGAGCACGGTGATGGCGCGATGCATGTTACCCTGAAGTTCAACATACCGGAGCAGTACGATTGAATCGGTGATGGTCGAGATATGGGTTTCGGTAATGGTCTCTCCGCCCATCAGCATGGTGGAGGTATTGGTGAACATGCCGGCAATTTCGCGATGCTTGATGAAGCTGGTCAGCGCAATCACGAATTCACGAAATGATTTGATGGTGGAAACGCGCTCCAGGGCCGACAGGCTGTCGATGGCGATGGCCACCGGCCGAAAGCGATCAATTTCCCGTTGGATCTGGATCAGGTGATCTTCCAGGCCCATGGTTTCCGGGTATCGGCAGATAATGCGCAGCAGTCCCTGCTGTTCGGCGCTTTCAAAATCGACGCCCCACGAGGTGGCATTACGGACCAATTGTTCCCGATTTTCCTCGAAGGCGAACAGAATGACCCGGTGGCCGGCCTCGATTCCCGCCTTCATGAAGTGGCTGACCATCAGAGTCTTGCCGGTCCCCGTGGCACCACTGACCAGGATGATCGAATCCCGGAACAGACCGCCGCCGCACATCTTATCGAAATCGGCGTTACCCGACGAGATGCGGATGTTGGACGATTTCTGCTTCAGTTCGATGGCCGACAGCGGGATAATGGTGACGCCGGTGGTCGGGTCGATGGTGAACGGGTACTCGCCCTTCTGGTGAGTCGTGCCCCGGAACTTGAGAATCTCGATGGTTCGCCGGCGCTTTTCCTGTTCCAGGGGATTGCGCAGGATAATCACGTTGTCGGCCACGAATTCCTCGACGCCAAAGCGCGCGATCTCGCCGTATTCGTGAACCCGCTCGATCGTGATCAGGGAGGTGACGCCCAGATGGCGCATGCCCGATACCACCCGGTGCAACTCGCGGCGCACCACGTTGCTATCGGCAAATTGTGGGAAGATGGCGCCGACCGAATCGAGAATGACCCGCGAGGCCTTGACCTTGCTCACCGCGTGTTCGATGCGGGCAAGCAGGGCGGTCAGGTCGTACGGGCCGGCCTCGCACACGGTTTCACCGGGTTCGGGGGAGGCGTCGACCATGGCGACCCGACCTTCGGCGACATAACGCCGAATGTCCCAGCCCAGGCTCTCGACGTTGCGGGCCAGGTCGTCGGGCGATTCTTCGAAGGTGACGATCACGCCGTTTTCGTTGAACTGCTGGATTCCGTTGACCAGGAATTGAAGGGCAAAAATGGTTTTGCCGCTGCCGGCCGTGCCGGCCAGGAGGGTGGTCCGTCCTTTCGGGATACCACCGTCGGCAATCTGATCGAAGCCGGCGATCCCGACCGGCATCTTAAGGACTACCTCATTCGCGGCGTGCGTCATCGTCATCGGCCTGCATCCTCTTCACTAACACGGCCAGGCGGCTTGGAATCATAGGTCCGACCAGGCTTGCGGAGATCCAGGCCAAGTCCAAACAACACCTTCTCCCTTTGGCTCAGATCACCGATAACCTTGCGGACCGGTGCAGGAAACCGTTTGACCAGGGTCGGAGTGGCAAGTATCTTCTCCTGCTCGGCGATCTCCGGGTTCTCCAGGATATCGATTATCTCGATTTCACACATATTTTGCAGTTCTTCCTGACATAACAGGCGCAAATTCATCACCGCATGTTGGGAGGCGAGCGAGCAGCCGGTGATGTAAAGCCTTAAAACACACTTCATGTCTCATGCCTCCCCGAGAACAGCCGCCTGAACCCGGTGCGATAATATTCTACCAGCATCCCCATCATTTCGAGGGCGAAGAGGCGACTGTCGGTGGCAACCCGGTATGCAAATATCTTGTCGACGTTATTTCTGAGGACCTCCAGCGATGAAGTATGTATGTCCATCATGTCTCGGGGCGTCGCGCCGGCATCCCCGAGTTGGGTGGCCAGAATCTCCATAGCTGTCTTTGGCTTGATCTTTTTATTGTTATTAAGGTGTTCTAGGTAGAGTTGCAACAATTTTTGGTAATCCGTCTGAAATTTGGGAAATGCCGTGGGGTCACGGTCTCGGATGGGCGATGCACCGGACAACGACTGTGTCACCGGGCTGACGGCTGAATTTGACGATAGTGCGTGATCACTTTGGACCACCATACGCAATAACTTGGCCTGTGCTTCGCGGTACCGACCCAAAGCAAAACTGACAATCGTCCGAAGGTTATCGGGCGTCATTCGCCCCTTACATAAATAATCTTGCGCACCGGCGGCGATACAAGCCATTCCGATGCCGTCGTCATCGTGCCCGGTGAGTACGACGGTCGGCACTTCGGGAGCCATAGCAACGATATGTTCCAGAGTTGACAATCCCGTCGAGTCCGGAAGGGTCAGATCCAGCAGGATCAAGTCATAATGGGCACTTTCCAGCTTAGCCAAAGCCTCATTAAGGCTTTCAGCCACCGCGATTTCATAGCAAACACTCGCCGACGCCGAGAGGCACCGACGGATAACATAAGCTTCATTACGACTGTCTTCAACCAAGAGCAGCCGATCGGTGTGAGGCTGGTCCGCATCCATGATGGCCTTCCCCCCTTTGCAGCAATACTGGTGTCCTGAAACCATTAAGTCAAGACGAAATTTCCGTGCATGTATTTGCTCCTAAGTATCGGTTTGCATCAAGAAATATCATGAATAAAGGCGCGGAGTGGTCTCTATGACTAGCGCAACGACAGAAAAAATGTGAAGTAGCCGCGAGTACTCGGGGTTGTCTTTTATCAAGACTGTTCGTGATGACAGCTTGGTTAATCTGGCGATTCCAGAGACTTTGGTGACGGCCTTTTGCGATAGAAATAATTCGGTGATACTCGGAGTGGTCGCCTGCCCCGGCCGCCCCCCCAGCGCACCCCGGAATGCCGGCCCGTTAATGGCGGCTGAACCCGCGCGGATCACTTCCCACCGGTGTCCGGCGGTCGTATATTTGCCGGGAGCCGGATTTCGAAGGCTGGAACGGATTTGGAAGGGCGCGATGCAAGAAATCCTGATGCTGGCTGCCGCGGCTCTGATCTCCATGTCGGTTTATAAGACCGCAGCCTTTGACAAGCCGGCGGCGGCACACTTCGTTGCGGCGATGGCCACTCAAGGGGTGGGCGCCGATGCCGCCGTCGCTGCCCGGGCGTTGCTGTTGTCGACGCTCGGCCCCGGCACCGGCCAGGGCCTCGGCGGCTACAAGTGCCTGACTTTTGACGTGGCCACCACGCCGCCGGACGCCCAGCAATGCCGGGCCTTTCATCTGACCGTGGCCGGTACCGTCAACGCCACGGTGGACGGCGCGCTGTGTCCGCAGCCGGGCGGGAGCTGGACCGAGGCCGGTGGCCGGAGCACGATTAACAGTCGCTCGCTGGATGTGAGATGGCATGATACGATGCTGAAAAAGGGTGCCAGTCTGTACCGCGACTCGGCGCTGAAGGCGCTGGAAACCCGATTTGACTGGCCCGACACCAAGGTGCAGGTCGGGGCTTACAGTTATCAGGATGCCCGGGTTTTTGCACTGATCCGCCTGCCGAACGGCGAGAGCCATTACGTTCTTAAGGATGACCTGGCCGCCGCCGCGTCGACGTCACCGTGAGATGCTTGGGCGGTCCATACCGCTGCGAAATAAGGGGTCTATGCGACATGAACGAATAACGGCTCCGAATTCCGGGCTGGCGCGGTGAAGTGGGTTTTCATGGGTTGGGACACCTGATATTCGAACGCCGATCGGGTCAGAAGGACGTGTCCCGACACCTGCCGTTGTTCCAGGAGAGCTGCCCCATGACCGCTGCTGTTGCCGCACTGCCGACCGGGGGCGTCTCGCCCTGCGTGCTCGATGGCGCCGCCTGTTTTTCGCCCGAACCCGGGGTGGACGTGACGGCGCTGATTGCCGAGCTGACCGCCGAGTTGCATCGGCTGACGGCAACCACCCGCGACGATCCGCTGAGCAGTCCGGTGTTGCTGTTGGGGCTGGGGTTGGCGCGCGGACTGGCCAAGGGCAGCATCGGCTCGTCGGCCCTGGAGCAGATGATCCAGCAATTGACGGTTGACGGCTTCGTTGATCGGGCCGCGCGGCTGGGCCGGATGTTGGGCGAGACCGACCCCGGGGCCAATGCCGCCCGGTTGGCGGCGCTGTTCGAGGCCCAGGCCCGGGCGGCCGACGGCTCGGTGCTGCCGCTGGAGGCCTTTCGCGTTCGGGTCGAGCGCGAACTGTTCGGCATCGTCATCACCGCCCACCCGACCTTCAGCCTGACCACCGGCTTGATGCGGGACCTGGCGGCGCTGGCCACCGGCTACGGGCCGGACGGACAGGAGTTGACCGCCGAAGCCCGGGCCCGGCTGATCGAACGCGCCACCCGCACCGAGCATCGCCCGGACCCGGACCTGTCGCTGGCCCGGGAGCATACGCTGTCGGTGGAGGCGATCGGCCATATCGAGCGGGCCTTGCGCCGGGCCACGGAAATTCTGTTCGACGTTGCCCAGCGGCTGTACCCTGAACGCTGGCAAGAGCTGCGGCCCCGGCTGCTGACGGTGGCCTCGTGGGTTGGCTACGACCTGGACGGCCGCTCGGACATCCGCTGGACCGATACCTTGCACAAGCGATTCAAGGTCCAGGAGGTTCAGCTTGACCGCTATCTTGGCACCGTGCGGGCGTTGTGCGCCGAGGTTGGCGTTGAGGGACCGCTGGCGCGGGCGCTTCGCGATACCCTGGAATTGATGGAAAGCCGGATCGCACTGGCCGCCGCGCAAATCCGCGACGAAATCGAGGTTCTGGGGACGGTGGGCACCGACAGCGATTTTCGCGGTCGTATTCGCCGCATTTCCAACAGCATGTTCCGGAACCAGGCCTTGCGCCTGTCCGACGCCGGCACGCTGATTGCCATGATCGACCGTGCCCTGGACCGGTTGACCGATGCCCCCGGCGTCGAGCCCAGCAAAGCCCTGGCGGTCGCCCGTGGGCTGGCTGTTCTACGGACCGAGCTGGCCACCCATGGGCTGGGTCTGGCCCACACCCATGTGCGGATCAACGCCACCCAGGTTCATAACGCCATCCGCAAGTCGGTGGGCGTCGCCGCCGATCCCAACGACCCCCGGCACCGGCAATCCTATCTCAACCGGATCGGTCAGTTGCTGGATGACTGCCAGCCGGAGCACATTAATTTCGGATCTTTGATGGGTGAACGGACTTCGGTCAAGCAACTGTTCATGGTGGTCGCGCAAATGCTGAAGTACAGCGACCATACGGTACCGATCCGCTTCCTGATCGCCGAATGCGAAAGCGCCTTCACGGTGTTGACCGCGCTTTATTTTGCCAAGCTGTTCGGGGTCGAGCGGCATGTCGACATCTCGCCGTTGTTCGAGACCGAAAAGGCGCTGAAGGGCGGCAGCCGGGTGATCGACCAGTTGCTGGAGAACCGGCACTATCGGGCCTACATCGAGGCCCGGGGCCGGATTTC
>CAIYNU010000028.1 GCA_903927615.1 uncultured Rhodospirillales bacterium
CCCAGGGCCAATTCCGCCCGCTCGATGCCGCGCACCAGTTCAGCCCGCTGGCCCGGTGACCGCTGTTCCAAAGCCGCGGTCGGCGCGGTCAGAAACAGGCCGTAGACACCCGTGGCCAGGCGCTCGTCGGCATCGCCGACGATCTCCTGCGCCAGTCTCAGCCGGATGCGTCGAAACACCCACTCGCCGGCGATGGCAATGGCCACGCCGCAGGTCAGACTGATCAGGGTGGCGGTCACGCCGTAGCTGACGTACCGGTTCAACACCAGGATGACATAGAGCGACGACGCCAGTCCCAGCAGATTCGCCAGCAACGACGCCGCCACCAGATAGGCGGTGGCCTGGGGCCTGGCGGCCAGGCGTCGGACCAGCTCCCTCACGCATCCCCCCCGATGCTGACCACGCCCGCCAGCGGCGGCGGTAACAGGGGCCGATGGTCGATGCTTTGACGGACGGCCTCGCTGCCGGGATTGTTCCACTCGACGCCGTTGGCGTGGAAACGCTCCCAGATGCGCGCCAACACCTCATTGATCACGACATTCTCGTCGTTGCCCTTGGCGACATAGAACTTGACCCGATAGTGGGCCGCCCACAGGCCATTCACGCACTCGACGCCCTTGAACTGGGCGTCGGGACCGAAATAGGCGCTGGCGAGGGAAATAAAAATATCGAAACTGTCGAGCGCCTCCTTGATCAACCGCCGGATCAACCGGGGATCGTAACCCGGATCTACGAACAACTGAAGGCGGACAAAATTGTCCCCAAGATTACTGAAATTGTGGATTTCCGCCTCGGAGACCTTGGAGTTGGCCAGGCACACCAACTGGCCGCCGAGATGGCGGATGCGGATGGTGCGCCAGGTGATGTCGATGACCTGCCCCATGATGGTCGCATTGAGCTTGATGTAGTCGCCGACCTGAAACGGCCGCTCGATGTTGAGCACGATCCCGGAAAAGACATTGGCGATGTTGGCCTGAATCGCCAGGCCGATGATCATGGCCATCAGACCCGACGTCGCCAGCAGACTGGTGATGGTCTTGCCCATCACGAACGCGACCACCCCGAAGAAGGCGAACAGATAGATCGCCAAAGCCACCACCGCCCGGATGATGTTGGGGACTTTGCGTCCGGCCCGGATTTCCAGGGGCACCCAGACGAAACGCTCGACCGAGATCACCACCAGCCGGGCCGGGACCAGCCACCACAGCGAGTCATAGATCATGACGACGGTGTCGACGGTCGAGGTGGCCAGGTTGTGGACGCCATAATCAAGCGCCAGATTGCCCGCCGAGAGCAGCAGCAGCGGCCAGGTGACGATGCGCAGGCCCAGGGTCTGCATCCGCCAGAACTGCCCGCGGTCCTTGCGGTCGAGCAGATTGGCCACCACCGCGCCGACCAGCGAGAAGATGGCGATGAACACGAACCATTCTGACGGGATGAAGTCGCGCGGATCGATCTGGTCGGATTTGATCATCGCGCCCATGTCGAGTTGGGAAAACTCGGACTGGGGCTTGCCGAAGCCGACGAAGGCGGGGTCGCCCTCGGCCCCCCGGCGGGTCATGTCCTGGGAAATCCAAGCCCGGTCGATCTGCCAGCCATTCAGCCCGGCCAGCACCCGGGAGCGGCTCATGGCCGCCAGCAGCGGATCCTCGCCCACGGAACCGGGCGCCAGCAGATGCGCCAGGCCCTGGAACAGGGAGGCGTCGCTGCTGCCGGAGCCCAGATCCAGCACCAAATTGGACGTCAGCATCTGCTCGGCCAGGGTCGAGCCGGTGTTCAGGTCCATGCCCAGAATATCGCTGACATACATCAGGTTATCCCGGCTCAGCGTCCGATGGTGAAACGAGACGCCGATCACCTGACTGCCATAGGCCCGATCGACCCCTGAATAATTCAGGTAGAATTTGCCGCTGGCATGATAGACGCGATAGGTCATATCGCCGACCCGAACCTCGCGCTCCGGCTTGTCGAGCTTGATCGGTTCGACGGCGTTGGTAAAGACCAGATCTTGGGGCTCGAACCCGCCCCGCCAGCGGAACCAGATGGAAAAGTCGAGATGCGCCGTGCGGGCGGCAAGATCGAGATCGGAAATTTTCTCCATCTTGAGGCCGGCATAGACCACGTTGGTCCGGTACATGAAGCGGTCGTTGACGTACAACACCCGCCCGGCCACCAGTTCGTCGAGATAGTTTCCGGCGTTTTCGGCCCGGATCGGCGACAATTGAGTCAGTGCCGCCACCACATCGGCGCCGTCGTAGCTGCCGATCATGGTCTGGGGCGACGACATCCCCCGGGCGTTGAACACCACCGGGCCGAACAGCCCCATGATTTGCGCCTGGGGACCGGTCGCCGCGCCGCGGTCGCCGTTGAGGGCGAGCAGACGATCGCGAATCTGGGTCCGTAACTGTTCCGCGGTGATGGCCGTGTGCCCGCGATCGGGCCGGCCGTGGGCATAGACCAACAGACGCATGGCGTCGAAGCCCGCCGCCGCCACCCAGTCCGGAGCCCCCCGATAGGCCTTCTGGTAGTCGTTCTTGAAGCCCTGGGCCAGTTCACCGGCGGTGTCGAACAACAGCGGCGTGGTCATCAGCGCACCGTTGAACACCGAGGCTGCCGAGGCCGGCATCCGCTGATCGGTGGCCGGGCGCTTGCCGCTCTGCCACTCGGCGGTCAGGGCCTTCCGGAAGGCGTCGCTGGCCAGCACCCGGGGTCCGATGACCCGGTTGGTGACGCCATCCCGGCGCAGGGCCGCCAGCACCCGGGCGCTGCCCTGGGCGTCACCCAGCACCAGAAAGGTGCCGATCAGCTTTTTGTCCTTGATCTCGGCGGTCATGGCACTGAGACGGTCGGCCACCTGGGGGGAAGCGCCGTCATAATCCCAGCGATACAGCACCTTGGTGCCGAACCGCTGCATCACCTGATCGAAGGCCTGGGCCAGCGCCTCGTTGTCGGGGCCGGCCTGGTAGATGATCGAGACCGTCTTCTCGCCCACCACGTTGCGCAGGTAGTTGGCCAGAAAGCGGATTTCCACCGTCTGATCCGTCAGGGTCTTGAACAGCCAGGGATTGCCCGGCCCCTCGGCCGAAAGGTCGGCCGCCGGCGACAGCGCCGG
>CAIYNU010000029.1 GCA_903927615.1 uncultured Rhodospirillales bacterium
GGTCCAGGGCAACGCCCTGGTCGCCGAAGGCATTTTGTAGGGGCTTTGCCCCTACGACCCCACCAAAGGCCGACGGCCTTTGGAAACCGTTAACCTGGCAATTTTGCTGACACGACACATTAGCCTGGCCCGTCGTCGTCCTGGGCGTCGATGACCCGGCGCGCGGTCTCGTAAGCGAAACCAGCGCGTCCCAGGATCGCAAGGTCACGGGTGCGATGCAACGCCCGCTGTTCCGGTGGGCGAAAAGGCCCCAAGCGCCGTCGGCGGGCCAGCGCCCGGGCCGCCGTTTCATCCGCTGACTCGTCCGTATCACCGTCTCGGTCCAGGTCGGTTCGGGCCAAAGCCGCCTTAGCGGTTTCGGCGACCACCCCCCGGACCGCCAGACGCTCGCGAATGGCGCGCCCCGACAGGCCACGGCGACGAAGGCTGGCCGCCTTGGCCTCGGCATAGACACCATCGTCAAGGAGCCCGCTCGCCTGGTAACGGACCAGCAGGGCATCGACCCAGGCCACCCCCTGGGCGCGATCGGTCCCGTGAACGGCGGCCGAGCGATCGACCCGCGCCACCAACACCCGCCGAAGACTCGCCACCGAGGCGGCAAAGCGTTCCAGATAGCGCAACGCCGCGCGCTCCAGGCGCTCCGGAGTCAGCGGCGGCGTCTCCCGATCAGTTGCTCTCGTCATGAATCGCAACTTGCGTGGTCGGATCACTCCCAGCCTGGGCATTGCGATCGCCAGCGGATTGATAGATGGGCCAACTGCCGCCCCCAACGGCATCCAGTGTCCCGTAGGGCTGGCCCAAACGCATCTGATAGATCCACAAATTCGCCAGTACTTTGTGGATGTAGTCGCGAGTCTCGCGCATGGGAATGCTTTCGACGAACAGCAGCGGATCGTCGATGTTCGCAAGTTCATGCCGCCAGCGGCCCAGATTGGTCGGACCGGCATTATAGGCGACCGCCAGATGAATCAGATTACCCGAAATCGACGGATTGGCCAGCAAACTCGCCACGTACCGCTGGCCAAGGACCAAGTTCAACTTGGGGTCAAACAGCCGGCGCCGGATGGTCCCCGAAACGTCGCCGTTTGGGTCGGTGTCCCGAATCCCCAGATCCCGCCCCATATCCCAAGCGGTCTCCGGCATCAGTTGCATCAGACCGGCCGCTCCGGACCGACTGACCAGCCTTGGCTCAAAGCGCGACTCCTGACGCATGATGGCGAACAGCAAGGCCCGATCAAGGGCGAAGCCGTCAGGCGGATTCCAATGCGGAAGCGGATAGAGCGCGGCATCGTAGGTGCCGCCATCGGGTGCGGCCACGGCATTGCCCACCTGCAAGGCCAGTGCCGGCAGGCCCGCCTGATCGGCCAGCGCCACCAGCGCCTCGGCCAGGATCGGATTGCCTGCGGACCCGTTCGGATGGATGCGCCGCAGTTCCTGCTCGGCAAGATCATCCTCGCCCACTTGCAGCAGCCCGATGGCGCGAAAGCCCGAAGCCGTTTCGGCGATGGCCACCAGATGGCGGGGGGTCAAGGGGGGCACCTGCCAATGGAAGACGCTGGCCCGCCCCAAGCTGCGCCGGGCAATCAGGCCATAGAACGTGCGGTCGTAACGGGCGGCGCGATCGAGCCAGTGCTCGGCGCGGTCCACATGACCCTGTCGGGTCTCGGCCCGTGCCGCCCAATAAGCCGCCGCCCCGGCATCCCACGGGGTCAGGGTGACGTCGCCGGCCATGGCTTCGAAATAATGCCCTGCCCCCGCCGCATCGCCCAAACGCCACGACGCCAGTCCGGCGATCCAGTAGGCGGAAGAAATGACGTTGCCGGACCGGGCGGCACTGGCCGCAGCCAGGAGCAGCGCCTCGTGCGGGCTGCCGTTGTAGAAGAGCGCCGACGCAATGCGAGTCCGCAACGTGTCGTAGCCGATTGAGGTCAACCGACGGGTCAGCGCATCGTCGCCCAGAAGCTTGAGCGCGGTACTCAGCCGGCCATCCCGAAGGCAGTCGTCGATTCGCTCCACCACCGGCCCTTCCGGCGCCCGCCCGGTGGACCGACTGCGGGGCGCAACCTCACCCCAGGTCGCCCGCTCCTCCAAAAAGCCGCCGGAAGGCTCGGTCCCCGGTTGGTCGGGCGGCGGCGGCGCGCCCCGGGGTTGACGCACCTCGGCCAGAGCGTGGATACGGTCCGCCCCGGCCTCGTCGCCGTATCGCTTGAGCCAGAACCGCAACTCATCGTAGCCGACCTTGGCATAACCCGGGTGCAGGTAACGCTGGCGCAAAACATAGCCCAACAGTCTCCGGTCCTGTAACCGGCCGATTTCCGCGTCGGCAGCCTCCCAAGCCGCCGCAGCCTGACGCTCGAAAATACGGCGATAACTCTGAACGTCTTCATCGGAAAGACGGATCTTGGCTAACGCCGCCTGATTCCCCTTCAGCGCCTCCATCCCGGTCCCGACAGGATCGTCGGCGGGCGAACGCGGCAGGTATTCGTCGTTGGCATCGGCAGAGGTTAGCGGCGTGAGACTGGCCGGTACGAGCTGGACGGACGCCGCGCCCCGGGCTTCTTCAGCCTGCGCTTCCGTAACGGCAAAACCAAGCATCCCCGGCGTTAGCACCGAGGACACTGCTAACCACAGCCCTAACGCTGTCGCCAGCCCCCACCGCAGTCTCTGTGCGAGCGCACGCGGCAAACTCGCTATGGAACAGACCCCAAGCATTCATTTCGCATATCCTGAAATCCCCCAAAGCGCAAGCCTGGAATCAGGAAACAGGAAGCTTACGCTTATCTTTACCTTAATGGAACCGCGTTGTGAGCGGCGGTAGCTCAGAACAATTTTCGTTTTATGGCTAACAAATCTCGCCACGTCTCTCGTTTATGGATCGGCGAGCGCAGAAGGTACGCGGGGTGATAGGTTGCGATGGTGGCGATGGGCGCTGTCGTTTCGGGCGGCTGAATCTCAAACCATTGACCACGCAACCGTGTTATGCCGTCAGCGCGATTGAGGAGTGTTTTGGCCGCACTGCCCCCCAGCAGCACCAGCACCGGCGGCGCCACCAGGGCAATATGGCGTTCGATAAACGGCAGGCAGAGGGCGATTTCGGCAGACGTCGGACTGCGGTTGCCGGGCGGTCGCCAGGGTAGAATGTTGGTGATGTAAACTTGGCGGCGATCAAGACCAATCGCCGCCAGCATGCGATCGAGCAAACGGCCGCTGGCGCCGACAAACGGTTTGCCCTGGCGGTCCTCGTCTTCTCCGGGCGCTTCACCCACCAACATCACCCGGCACTGCGGGTTTCCATCGGCGAACACCAGAGACATGGCGGTATGCTTGAGCGTGCAACCGTCGAAGCGCGCCAGGGCCTCGGCCAATCCGGCCAGACTGGTCGCCGCCCCGGCCAGGCTGCGGGCATCGGCCACCCCTGAAGCCGGAGTCGCGGCGGCAGGACCCGACGGCCCGGCAATCGGCGTTCCAGATGCCGACAGTCCGGGCGTGGGGGGACTTCGAGTCGGGGTCTCACCCGGGCGAACTGCACCCACGGACCCTTGCGGCGTCGGGTCCGGCCGACGAACCAGTGCCGGACGCGCGGGCAGTCCGGTCCAATCAACCGGTTCTTCGGCAATCGCCTCGTCGATCCCGATCTCGCCCTGCCAGCGCAGGGCTGCAATGATCTCCAACTGCATCGGCATCCGTTCCTCGTCGACCTGCCCCTCAACACGGATCATGGCACAGGCTTCGCAAGCCTTCCGCCTTTCTATAAAGTCGTGATGCCATCCGGTGCGGGTGCCGGCGGGAATCCATCAGCGTCGGGGCCAGCGTCGGGGCCCCGACCGGTTCGCATAAAGGGATCAGGGAATGGAACGCGAAGTCATGAACTATGACGTCGTGATCGTTGGCGGCGGCCCCGCAGGGCTGGCCGCCGCGATTCGGTTGAAACAGCTTGCCGCGGACCAGGGGCACGAGGTCAGCGTTTGTGTCCTTGAGAAGGGCTCCGAGATCGGCGCCCACATCCTGTCCGGCGCGGTGATCGAACCGCGCGCCCTCGACGAGTTGCTGCCCGAGTGGCGCAGCCACGGGGCGCCGCTGGTGACGCCCGCTGCCGATGACCATTTCGTGTTCCTGACCAGCCGTTGGGCGATTCCCTTGCCCACGCCGCCGCAGATGGAAAACCACGGAAATTATCTGGGCAGCGTCGGCCTGCTGGCCCGCTGGCTGGCCGAACAGGCCGAAGCCTTGGGCGTCGAACTTTACGCCGGCTTTGCCGCGGCCGAAGTCCTCTACGATGAGGCCGGCGCGGTGCGCGGTGTCGCCACCGGTGACATGGGCATCGGCAAGAACGGCGAGAAAACCGACCGCTACACCCCGGGAGTCGAGCTGTGCGCACGCCAGACCTTGTTCGCGGAGGGCTGTCGCGGTTCGCTGACCCGGGTGCTGACCGACCGATTCGGGCTCGCCCGGGACGCCGACCCCCAAGCCTACGGCCTCGGCATCAAGGAAATCTGGGAGGTCGAACCCGCCAAACATCACCCCGGCCGGGTGGTTCACACCATCGGCTGGCCGATGGATGCTAAAACCTATGGTGGCTCGTTCTGCTATCATCTGGAAAACAATCAGGTGGCGATCGGCTTCGTGGTCGGCCTCGATTACACCAACCCTCACCTGTCGCCCTACGAAGAATTTCAGCGTTTCAAAACCCACCCCTCGATTCGGCCCCTGCTGGACGGTGGCCGACGCATCGCCTACGGCGCCCGCTGCCTGGTGGAGGGCGGTTTCCAGGCCATCCCCAAGCTGACCTTCCCCGGCGGCCTGCTGCTGGGCGACGGCGCCGGCTTTCTGAACATCTCGAAAATCAAGGGCACCCACACCGCCATGAAGTCGGGCATGGTCGCGGCCGAAGCCATCTTCGACCATTTCCGCGCCCAGGCCGCCGACGCCGAGACGGTCAAGGCCGAACTCACCGCCTATCCGGAGCGGTTGAAACAGTCCTGGGTGTGGGAGGAACTCTATCGCACCCGCAACGTCCGGCCATCCTTCCAGTATGGCCTATACGCAGCCATCGCTTATTCGGCCATTGATACCTACGTTTTCCGGGGCAAAGCGCCCTGGACACTCCATCTTCATCATCATGACCACGAGACCCTGCGCAGGATTTCGGATGTCCCACGCATCGAATACCCCAAACCCGACGGGATCATCACCTTCGACCGCCTGTCCTCCCTGGCCTTCGCCAATGTCAATCACGAGGAAAATCAGCCGGCCCATCTGCGATTGCGCGACCATACGGTGCCGGTCAAGATCAATCTGGCTCTCTACGATGCCCCCGAGCAACGTTACTGCCCGGCCGGCGTCTATGAAATCGTCAATGACCAGCCCGGCGGGGCCCCGCGCCTCCAGATCAACGCCGCCAACTGCGTCCACTGCAAGACGTGTGACATCAAGGACCCGACTCAGAACATTACCTGGGTGGTGCCGGAGGGCGGCGGCGGGCCGAATTATTCGAACATGTGAGGGATAGCGACGGCAACCCGGGGGCTTTGCCCCATAGGCCCCGGTGTTGACTCTGTCCTGGCCGCGCGGGCATCTTGCCCGCGCTTTCTTTTTCTTTGGGGGGCGATCCAAAAGCTTACGGTCTCGGACAGCGCGTTTACGGAAACACCCTCACCACCGTCCAACCGCCCGCGCCATCGGCCCGGTAGACCATGCGTTCGTGCAACCGGAACGGCCGATCGCGCCAGAACTCGATTTCCTCGGGCACCACCCGGTAGCCGGACCAATGGGCCGGGCGCGGCACCGCGCCGATCCCGAACTTCAGGGCGAACTCGGCCACCCGACGTTCCAGGTCCCACGCGCTGGCCAGCGGCCGGGACTGTTCCGAGGCCCAGGCGCCGATCTGGCTGCCCCGCGGCCGGCTGCGGAAATAACCGTCGGCCTCCTCATCGGTCACGGGCTCGACCGGTCCGACGACTCGGACCTGGCGCTTCAGGGATTTCCAATGGAAACAGAGCGCCGCCCGACCGGTCGCCCGGAGCGCCAGCCCTTTGCGACTGTCCAGATTGGTGTAAAAGACGAAACCGTGGGCATCGACACCCTTCAGCAACATCATCCGCACCGAGGGGATGCCGGCGGCATCCACCGTGGCCAGCGCCATGGCATTGGGATCGTTGGGTTCCGAGCCCTCGGCCTCGGTCAGCCAGCGCCGGAACTGCTCGATCGGGCCCGTTTCGGCGTGTTCGCTCATGGGATGATTCCAGTCAACGCTCAGCAGCCAATTCACAGCCACCATATGATGGCTTATATGAGTGTTCACCAGTATCGTTTCGCAACGCTACCCAATTTGTCGCAGCGGCGGGTGACCGGCGCCAGGCGTCTTGGAACAGGGAGGAAAGCACCAGATCGTGGCCACCATGCGCGATCCGTATCAGGTCCTCGGGGTCGGCCGAACCGCCACCACCGACGACCTCAAACAGGCGTACCGTCGACTCGCCAAACAGTACCACCCGGACCTCAATCCCGGACGCAGCGATATTGAGCAACGATTCAAGGAGATTTCATCGGCCTACAGCCTCCTTTCGGATCCGGCCAAGCGACGGAGGTTCGACCAGGGCGAGATCGACGCCAGCGGCGCCGAGCGGGCTGACCATGCCTTCAATCGGGCCTACGCCAACCGGGCGCGGGGGCGTGCCGGCGCCAATGGCGACCCTTTTGGCGGCTTTTCCGCCGACGACATCTTCGCCGACCTGTTTCGGGGCAGCCGGGAGGGACGGGCTCGCGGCTCCGACATTGAATATTCCGTAACCGTGTCGTTTCTGGAGGCCACCGTCGGCGGCAAGCGGCGTATCAGCCTGTCCAACGGGAAAAGCATTGATCTGACCATCCCGCCCGGCACCACCAACGAGCAGAAGCTGAGGCTGAAGGGCCAGGGCATGCCCGGCAGCGGTGGCGGGCAGGCCGGGGATGCCATCGTCGAGATTCAGGTCGAGCCCCACCCGTTTTTCACCCGCAAAGACAATGACATCCATGTGGAGGTGCCGGTCACGCTGCCCGAAGCCCTGTTGGGTGCCACCATCAATGTGCCGACTCTGGACGGGACCGTGGCGCTCAAGGTGCCGAAGGGCTCCAACACCGGCACGGTGCTGCGGCTGAAGGGCAAGGGAATTACCGAGCCCAAACAGGGGAGCAGCGGCGATCTTTACGTCAAGCTGAAGGTGGTGCTCCCCGAACCCGCCGACCCGGAACTGACCCAGTTCATTGAAAAGTGGTCCCAGCGTCGTACTTATGACGTGCGTAAGAAGGCGGGATTCGAATGATGGGAACGAAGGTGCTGTGGTCCCCTGGTCCGGCCCTTCTCACCTCACCAACGGCACCACAACCTCGAACATGGAACCGCAACCGACGGCCGAGCGGACACCGATGGGGTGATGGAGGAGGCGCCCCAATCGCTTGACCCGCGACAGGCCCAGACCCTGACCGGCTTCACCGCCGGCGGTTCGTAACTGCTGAAACTCTTCAAAGATGTCGCGAAGGTGCTCGGAGGGAATGCCGATCCCGGTGTCCCAGATCTGGATACCGAGCAGGCGGCCCCGACGCCGGCAGCCCAGCAGGACCCGGCCGTTATTGGTATATTTGACGGCGTTGGCCAGCAGCCCTTCGAGAAGCCGCATGATCAATTCGGGATCAGTGCGAATCACGGCACCGCACCCGACCACCCGAAGCACCACCCCGGATGTCTTGGCAGCCGGTGTGAACCGATCGGCCAGCGACTCGAGGACCGTGCTCACCGGCAGATCAACCCGTCGCGGCACGATCCGGCCGGAGTCCAACCGCGACATCTCCAGCAGACCATCCACCAACTCCTGCATGGCCTTAAAGGAAAGACCCAAATTGGCCGCCAACTCGGCGTGAGGGGTGCCGCGGAGACGCCGGCCCAACAAATCGTGAAACAGCAGACCCGCCTGTATCGGGTGCCGCAGATCGTGACCGGCCGACGCCAGGAAGCGCGACGTACTGCGACTCGCGCGTTCGGCCTCGGCCTGCGCCCGAACCGACGCCGTCTCCAGGGCCTGACAACGGTGCATCATGAACGCCCCGGCCCCGATCGCCGCCACGAACAGGAAGCGGTTGACGATTTCCGCCGCCGTCACCGACCCCGCCAGCCCGGCCAGGCCGGTCAGGACCGCCGCCACCACCGCCACCGCCGGCAAAGCGTGGCGCCAGGGCAACCACCGGCAGGGCACCAGCACCGCCAGATACAGGATCGGAATGGCCATACCCGGCGGCCCCGACTCGCCCAGACGCACCATCAGGTCGCCCGCAAACACCAGCGCGCCGAGAACCACACAGGCCGCCAGAGCCGCAGCGACGGTCGCCACCGAGCGGGCCGCCCCCGTTTCCTCGTCCTGGCCAATACCCAACCAGACCGGCGCCGACAACCTGCCGTGAACGCCCGACCGGCACACCGACGGCAACGTGCGTACCGGGTCAGTCATAAGCCTGCTTCACCATCAAGCGCAGGGTCGCCGGTGACACCGGCTTGTACAGCAAGGGAATTCCAACCTCATGACACCGACTCCGGACCTCGGGACTGACCAAACCGGTCATCAGGCACGCAACCACCTCATCCCCCAATTCCCGCCGAATCGAGAGGATCGCCTGAAGGCCGTCCACACCACCGGGCAAGCCGTAGTCGCAGATCAATAGCCGTGGCCGACGGGTCAACGCAGCAATCAGTGCCAACGCTGCCGCCGCACTGGGGGCCGCCAGCACTTCGCACCCCAGTTCCTCCAGAAAAGCGCAGACCGCCGCCCGGACCAACCGGTCATCCTCGATCACCAGGATCGGGCCCGCAGCGTGGCTCGCGTCAGCCCGGCCTTCGGAGTCCGGCGAGCCTTCGGCCGCCGCCGCGGCCAAACACAGTGTGGTGGTCATGATCGACGCCACGTTCCCGATCCTCCACGGCGACCGCACCCGCCCCGGTTCAGCAACGGCGGTCCCGAACCCATCCCGTGTCGTTATAATGATTTTCGATCACATCGCTTCGATAGCATTCCTTATTTTTATTCTCTGTTATTCTCTGTTATTCTCTTTTATTCCCTGTCATTCTTTCCACACCTCACGTCACCCCGCTTCATCCCTCTGGCCGTCACCCCCTAGCGGTAACGGCTTTGTTCCCTATGAATGTTGTGGTGCTATGAGTGTTGTGATCGGTCCGGCCTCAGCAGTCCGGCTGATTGAGCAATACCGGAGTCAGTGTCCCTGTACTGCGATTGCCGCTCCGGCATCAACTGCTCTTCCGCCTTAATCCGTCCGGTTCCCGTGACAAGCGGGCCACTCACGCCAACAGGTTATGCTGCCTGGCCGCCAACACCACTTGAGTCCGGTTACGAACCTTGAGTGTCCTCATGATCGCCGCGAGATGGACTTTGACCGTCGCTTCGGAGATGGCCAATGACTGCGCGATCTCTTTATTGGACTTGCCCAGCGACAACTCGGCCAGCACCGCGCGTTGCTGCCGGGTCAGATGGGTGTCAACCGGCGCCGCGGGCGCCACCTCTTCATCGGGAAAACGGCTGTCGCCCTCGGGACCCAGCACCGCCGGTGGCAGATAAACGCCGCCGGCCAGCACCAGCCGAATCGCCTCGGTCATGATCTCCGAGGTTGAAGTCTTGGGAATAAACCCCGAAGCTCCCGCGGCCACCGCCGAGCGGATCACGCTGGGACTGTCCAACATCGATATGATAATGATCGGCAGTTCCGGCTGAAGGCCCTTAATTGTACCGATGACGTCGCGTTGTGTCATGCCTGGCATCAGCATGTCCATGAGCACCAGATCGTAGGACTGGTCACGGGCAGCCTGCACCAACTCATCGCCCGAGCCCACTTCCTGTATGATCACTTCCGTGTCGAGGTCCGCCAAGATATAGCGCATCCCCGAGCGAAACAGCACATGATCATCCGCCAGCAGGATTCTCATCTCATCACTCCTCCCGGCCATCCGGTTCCAATGAACCGCCACCACGGCGCCTCACGCTGTCATTCCGAGACTGTATACGTCGCCTTGTGTGATTTGGCGAGATGTCTTATGTCCCGGACTGAGGCTCCGCCCGGACCGAGTCGTAGATCGCAGGACCGACCCACCGCCCACCGCACCACTGGAGAATGCCGGTGGCCGCCATTTATCCTGGATGAGATCGTCGCCCAGTCTTCCTTCACACCTCACCCCAACACCACAACCCTCTCGCCGGCATGCGTCCTACCGTCTTGTTGATCCCCTAACCGATCGGGACTTCTGCGCCATCAAGCACACCGCCGCCAATTCCTTGTTCCCGAAGTATGGCGGAACTTGGGTGATGATCGGCGAGCGATCCCGCTGGTCCGTTACCACCCACCCCCGCATCGACCCCGGGGGCCGGATGGCACCGGCCCCCGGGGCCACAGTCGAACTGCACCCACCAAGCCAACGCCGGAGGCAAAGCCGCTCATGATCACCGGGCGACTCGTTTCAAACGAGGCGCCCGGGTTTCCAACACCATGTCCAGGCCGAGCAACCGCGCCAACTCGTCTTTGGGTTCCAGCAAATCGGCCAGCGTGTATCGGTCCAGCACGGCCAGGAACGCTTCCAGCGCTTCGCCCAGAATTCCCCGAAGCCGGCACCTCGCAGAAATTCGGCACTGATCGCCCGCCGTCTGGCATTCCACCAGGGCCGCATCGGTTTCGGTCTCCCGGATCAGCATACCAAGGTTGATCTCTTGGGGCGCCCGGCCGAGTCTGATTCCGCCGTTTTTTCCCCTGACGGTCTCGAGGTACCCCATGACGTTGAGGTCATAGACCACCTTCATCAGGTGATTATTGGAGATCTGATAGTGGTCGCTAATCTCCTTGGTGGTCGATAAACTGTCACCCTTCAGGCCGACATGCATCAAAACTCGGAAGCAGAAGTCGGTATACCGTGTCAGTCGCATCGCGAGTCCCCCGAAACGGCTCTATGAACATATCTCACCGTATTCAGCGTCCTTCACTCCCCCGCCAGCCCTCAATGGTAAATCAATTCTTTAATTTAGATTACAGAACGCCGATTCCAGTCAGTATACTTTGTGTAAGGTATAAATATAATTAAGAAAAATCTTGACTTTTCCGCTGGTAAATACGATTTTTCTACAAAGTGGTAGAACTAATATTTGCCTCTCAATTCAGTAACGGCAAACACTTGACCCTCTGGGGACCACGTTCCCGTTCTGCCCACCGGACTCCCGCTGGCGGTCAGATTGCAACCAGTTATGGCAACAAATGACCGCACCCTAAACATAAGTACTACTCCTAAAGTTCTCATCGATAAAGTCTGCACAATGTCGCAGTTGGTGAAAAATTTGGGGTTTTTATTGATAGTACGTGGCCGACGCATTGCCGCCCCCGTGGGCCGAGAGGAGCAGTCATCGATGATCACACCACCGCCCGGGCCCAACCGACCCCATGACGCCGCCGAACGCGGGCTCCATCCTTTTGCCGACTTCATCCGCATCCTCGGACGCGGCCCCAACGGGTCGCGATCCTTGACCCTCGAGGAAGCCGAGGCGGCGATGACCATGATTTGCGCCGGCACGGTCGAACCGCTTCAGATCGGGGCGCTGATGGCGTTGCTGCGGTACCGTGGGGAGACGCCGGCGGAACTCGCCGGCATGGTCCGCGCGCTGCGCGCAACCGTAGCTCGGTCGCACCCATGGCCCACGCCGGACCTTGACTGGCCAACCTATGCCAGCGGCGGAACCCGCGGCCTCCCGTGGTTCGTCCTGTCGGCCCTGTTGCTGGCCGGAACCGGCGTGCGGGTGTTCATGCATGGCGCCGGCAGCGACCAGAGCCAACCCTCACGGGCCGAACACGTGCTGGCCGAATTGGGCGTGCCCGCATCCCGCACCCCCGCCGAAGCCAGTCTCGCCCTGGCCTGCCGGGGCTTCGCCTTCATGCCGTTATCCCGCCTGTGCCCGCGACTCCAAGAACTGATCGCATTACGCGAACAGCTTGGGCTGCGAACCGCCGCTCATACGGTCGCCCGTCTGCTGAACCCGTTCGAGGCACCGCACCTGATCCAGGGGGTGTTTCATCCACCCTATCGTGTCCTGCAACAGCAAGCTGCCGCCCTTTTGGGACAACCCCGGTTGGCGGTGTTCAAGGGGGGGCGCGGCGAAGCGGAACGCCCGGCGCTGAAGAGTTGTGACGTGGCGGGCGTCGACCACGGTCGCCTCGACTGCGAGTCGTGGCCAGCACTCCGGCCCCACCCCGGCTCAGGCCCGGCTGAATCGACAACGCCGGCCGCTCTTTGGCACGGCGAGACTCGGGATGACCACGCAACCGCCCTGGTGATCGGCTCTGCGGCCGTGGCGTTGCGCCTGCTGGGCCGGGCGTCGTCCCCGGCAGACGCCGACGCCCTGGCTGCGGACTGCTGGCACCGGCGCGACCGCAATCGTCTGCCGTGACGGCAAGCTCACCCGCCTGGAACCGGCGTCGGGCCGCGGCGTCCTCGGATCGGCTCTCAGGTCCGATCCATCGTCTTGTTGAGCAGCACCTTCAGTTCGATCAGCTCGGCCCGCAAGGCCACCAGTTGCCGTCGGTGCCAGGCCGGAAGAACCCCGCCATCGACGGACTCGCCGCGAATCGGCGTCGGTTCCGGCGGCGGCATCGTTGGCGTTGGCGTTGGTGTTTGCGTTGGCGCGGCCACGGGGGACGCCGCCTGGGCCATGAGCGACGCCGCGGCGGGCAGCGGACCGGGTTCCAAAGCCGCCGGCGGCGGCACGTCTGCAACCGACAAGGACCGTTCCACCGATGACGGCTCTGCCCCGTCCCCATCGGTGTCCAGCCCCCCCTCGACCAGCCCCTCCGCCTCGCCATCGGTTCCGGCCGAGCGCGACTCCTTCAGTAACCGCTGCACCCCCTTGATGGTGTAGCCTTCGCTGTAGAGCAAGCGCCGGATATTGCGCAACAGCGCCACGTCTTCCGGACGGTAATACCGCCGGCCGCCGCCGCGTTTAAGCGGCCGGACCTGGGGAAACTTGGTCTCCCAGAACCGCAAGACGTGCTGGGGTACGTCCAGCTCGTCGGACACCTCGCTGATGGTCCGAAACGCCGTCGCCGATTTGACGCCTGCGCGTGGTCTGGCTTCTTCTTTGTCCATACTCGTCCTCAGGACGACCCGGCATTTTCGGCCTCGGCCAAAACCTCATTGATGCGATTCTTCAGGACGTGGCTAGCCCGGAACACCAGCACACGCCGCGGCAAAATCGGCACTTCCTCCCCGGTCTTGGGATTACGGCCGATCCTTTGCCCCTTCTGACGCACCGAGAAACTGCCGAATGACGAGATCTTGACCATCTCGCCCCGGGCCAGCGCGTCGGATATCTCATTGAGGATGGTTTCCACCAGCTCAGCGGACTCGTTCCGCGACAAGCCGACTTCCTGATAAACTGCTTCGCTAAGTTGAGCGCGTGTCACAGTACTGTTCGGCATGACGGTGCCCCTCCGAGAACCCGGATTGACAGCCTAATCCGCCAAACTAACCCCGTCAATTCAAAAGCTTGCGACGTGGGTTCGAAGCGTGACGCGAAGCACGGCCGCTAGGGCCGAAAAAAAGCCTGTTGTGCGCCATGTTCAGCGGAAAACAACGGGTTACAGAATGGTCCGGCGGCCGTTGATCGGAACACGCCCGGACCTGCGTCGGCAAACCGGCGGATGCCGGCAACCGTGCTACCAACGAACCAGCGCCGAACCCCAGGTAAAACCGCCGCCCATGGCTTCCATCAGGATCAGATCGCCGCGTTTGATCCGTCCGTCCGTCACCGCCTCGGTCAAGGCCAGGGGAATCGAGGCGGCCGAGGTGTTGCCATGATGGTCAACCGAGATCACCGCGCGCTCGAGCGGCAGATGCAGCTTGCGTGCGGTCGCTTCAATGATGCGCAGATTGGCTTGATGGGGGACCAGCCAGTCAAGCTGACTGGGGTCGACACCGTTGACCGCCAGGGCTTCCGCTGCCGTCTCGCTCAGACGCGACACCGCGTGACGGAACACCTCTTGGCCGTTCATCCGGACATGGCCGGTGGTCTGAGTCGCGGACGGCCCGCCATCCACCCAGAGGGCGTCGTAATGGCGACCGTCGGAATGCAGGTGAGTCGACAACACGCCCCGATCCGCCACCGTGCCGGCCTGGCCATCGGCGGCCTCCAACACCACCGCCCCCGCCCCATCACCAAACAACACACAGGTGGTGCGATCTTCCCAGTCCAAAATCCGCGAAAAGGTATCGGCCCCGATCACCAGCGCGGTGCGGGCCTGTCCCAGACGCAAGAAGTTGTCGGCAACCGCCAGCGCGTAGATAAAGCCCGAGCACACGGCCTGCACGTCGAAGGCAAATCCCGTGGTGATTCCCAACCGGGCTTGAACCTTGACCGCCGTTGCCGGAAACGTATGGTCCGGAGTCGTGGTGGCCAGAACAATCAGATCGACCCGGCTTGCCGGAATTCCGGCATGGGCCAGAGCTTGCTGCGCCGCACCCAACGCCAGTTCCGACGTGGTCTCGCCCTCGCCGACAATGTGCCGGCTGCGAATCCCGGTGCGTTGCACGATCCAGTCGTCGGAGGTATCAACACGTTGGGCCAGTTCATGATTGCTGACCGACTGGCGCGGCAGACACGAGCCGCAGCCAATCATAAGGGATCGTACTACCATTCAGACCGCCGCCGCCTCGATATCGGAAACCGCTGTCGCGCCCAGGCGCGGCATCTCGTCCTTGATCCGTTCGTTAAACCCTTGGGTCGCCAAGTCAAAGGCCACACCGATGGCGTTGGCGAAGCCGATTTCGTCCGTCCCGCCGTGACTTTTGACGCACACGCCGCGCAAACCCAGGAACATCGCGCCATTATAGCGTCTCGGATCCGTGCGCGCTTTGAGTTTCTTGAACGCCGGCCGGGCCAACAGATAGCCGAGCTTGGCCAACAACGATGACTCAAAGGTGCGCCGAAGCAGCTCGGAATAAAGCCGGGCGGTGCCTTCGGCGGTCTTGAGCGCAACATTGCCCGTAAAGCCATCGGTGACGATCACGTCGACCTTGCCGGCGGCAATATCGTTCCCCTCGACGAAACCGTGAAAGCGGAGAGGCAGGTTGTTGGCCCGCAGTCGCGCCGCGGCTTCCCTGATCGCCTCGTGGCCTTTCTGGTCCTCGGATCCGACGTTAAGCAAGCCCACGGTGGGTTCGACCAAGCCGAGAACGGTCCGGGCAAAGGCTGATCCCATCACCGCAAACTGGACCAGATTATCGGCGTCACACTCCAGATTCGCGCCAAGATCCAGCATGACGCTCTCTCCGCGTTGAGTCGGAAAGAACGAAGCAATGGCTGGCCGGTCGATTCCGGGCAGCGTTTTCAGCACCATCTTGGCCATGGCCATCAGCGCGCCGGTGTTGCCGGCCGAGACCACGACACCGGCCTTGCCCTCGGCCACCGCATCAATGGCGCGGCGCATGCTGGTGTTGCGCCCCCCGCGCAAGGCTGCGGCCGCTTTCGCGTCGCTGGAAACGGAGTCGGGGGTATGCAACACCGTGGACACGTCCCGCAGGGCCGGCCGCTTTGCCAACAGGGGGCCAATCTGATGCTCGTCGCCGAACATCAGGTAGTCGACCCCGGGATGACGCTCGCGGGCCAGCGCGGCACCGGCAACGACCATATCGGGCGCGTGATCGCCCCCCATAGCATCAAGCGCGATGGTCAGACGTCCACTCACCGCCGGGCTCCTTCGCCGCTGGTCATGCCATCCGCCGTGTCTACGCGGCGGCCGTTTTCACAACTTCCCGGCCATCGTAATAACCGCAGGCCAGACAAACATGATGGGGGCGCTTCAACTCGCCACAGTTCGGGCATTCGGCATGCGACTCAGCCGTCAGCGCGTGATGGGCCCGCCGCATGTTACGCCGGGATTTCGATGTCTTTTTCTTCGGAACAGCCATGGTCTTTGCTCGGTCTCAACGCGGTGAAAATCTTGTTCCGGCGGGGGACTCCAGTCGATTCCCGGCACACCGTCCGAGTGGAAAGGGCGGCCCGAACAGGCCGCCCCTCACGCGGCGCATTCAATACTAGCAATGCCGGTGCAGGGCAAGCGATATCCGGCGTTATCCGGGGTCAGTCGGAACACTTTAACCGCGCCAGGGCCTTGAACGGATTGGTGACGGCTTCGGCACCATCCGCCGCGTCGTCGAAACCGGCAAATGTCACACCTGGACGCCGCGGATACGGCTCCAGTGCCAGTGACAGGTGTTGAGCGGTCAGTTCGCCGATATCGATGCCGGCTTCGCCCATGGGTTCCGGCAAATCCTCATCAAGCGCGAAGGGGTCCATCACCAGATCCCCGGAGGCCCCATCCGGGTCATCGACCGGAATCATGGCCGCAGGCGCGAACAACGCCCCGAACGCTTCGACGACCTGGGCCGGCACCGGGTCCAGGGAAACGACGCACGTCTGGACCACGTCGGCCGACAGTTGCCCACGCACGCGCACCATCCGCCCGCCTTCCAGTCGCCGCAAGCGGACGGTGGCGCTCAGGCGATTCACCGCCACCAGCCCCAACCGGGTCGCCAAAGCCCGGCACTCGCCCGGGCTGGCTTCGATCTCGCGGACCACTTCACCGCGCGCCATAGCCTCCTCGGGTACCGTCCGCGAAAACTCCGGCATCACCACCCTCATGGTAAACTCTCCATCCCTGCACTCATCCGCTCTGGGACCGCTTCCGGAACCGGCGGCTCGGGAAAACGGACGCTGCCAGCCAATATGTGTTCCAGCGGTTGCCGTGCCAGAGACGCCGACGCCGCACGGACATAACCGACCATCCCTGCCACCTCCACGGCGGACGCCGATCGGATCCGGTAAAGGTTGACGGCCAACGCCGCCACCAGCGCCTCGCCGTCACCGTCCGCCACCAGGCCGTTGTCATAGGCATGGATACGGCAATTGCAGCCCCGGGCCAATGCCCGCACCGGCACCGCCGTGCCCGACCGACCGGTCCACGCCCCACGCCCCCATCCACTCGTCGCGCGATCCACATCGGCCACCATGACCTCGAACAGGCGCCGGGAGAACCGCCTGGCCCTTTCCCCCTGTCGTTTAAGCCGGTGCAGGACCAGAAAGACGTGAAGCACCAGCAACTCGAAACGGCCCTCCAGAGTATCCGGAACCCCCCACCACCGGTAAAATTCCGACCGCCGGGCCTGGGCCGCCAGCACGGCATAGCACCGGGCTTCGGGATCGTCCGGCCGCGCTCCAAAGACACGATTCCACAGCGAGATCATTTTCATGCCAGCGATACGTTGACAGAGCAAACCCACCGGTGCAATTGTCCCCTACGTTTCTGCTTCGCCCCCAACCACATCACGATAGTCGACTGTCATGACCGGATCGGCCACTGTCAAACTGTTTGCCCTCGGATTGCTGGTTTCGGCCGCGGCGGGCTGTTCGCCCATCGTGGCGACCCACGGCAATATCGTGGAGGCTGAACGCCTCGGCGAAATCCACGAAGGGACCAGCAACAAGAGCGATGTCGCCAACACCTTGGGGACGCCGACCGCTACCGGCACGCTCGATCCCAACACTTGGTACTATATCGGCCAGCGAACCGAAAAGGTGGCGTTCTTCGCGCCCGACGTGGTTGAGCGCAAGGTGGTAGTATTCCACTTTGACGAAAGCAGCGTCTTGCGCAAGATCGATCAGGTCGATCTTGCCGCCGGGCAAGACATCGACATCGTCTCCCGCACCACCCCGACGGCCGGTAAGGACCTGAGTTTCCTGGAGCAGATGCTGGGGAATGTCGGGCGTTTTTCCGGCGCCAAAAGCGGACCGGGCGGCCAGGGACCAGGGGCGCCGCACTCCTGACCCCGAGGCAAGACCTCGGGGCCTAGGCGTCGAGGTCAGTCGGGAAACAGGAAACGGTCAATCCGCTCGCGCAACGCCGGAAGCGTCGGGGGCTTGACCACAAAGGCGTTGACGCCCAGTGCCATGGCCTGTTTCACCACCTCCGACTCACTGTGTTTGGTGAGGAAGATTACCGGGGTCCGCGGGTTTCGAACCTCGGTGCTGGCGCGCAGTCGGGACAAAAAATCCATGCCGTTGACCGGTCGCATTTCCACGTCGCACACGACAATGTCGGGATGGCTGCGCTGGCATTCGCGTAGCCCGGCTTCGCCCTCTTCGGCCTCGCTGATTCGGCCGAAACCCAGTTGCCCCAACAACTGCACGACGGTCTTGCGCACGAACGCCTGATCCTCGATCACCACCACGCTAAACGGCTGATAGTCTGCCCGACTTCTGTCCATCACATCCCCCCTTGTTGCTCGGCCTTTTGCTCGACCGGGACGATCGGTGCCGCTTCCCCCGCCCGGTTTGCCCGGCTTGGCGCCTATGGTGAACCAACCGCCCCGGGTTCGACAAGAGCCGATGAACCGAGTCTCTTGGCGGCTCCCGAATTCAGAAGCGCCCTGTTGGGATAGGCGGTTGACAACCTCCACCCTTACGGCTGCAATGCCGCTCATGGTCCGCTGGCTTGCCGGATGTCGCCGGTCTGCCGGACTTCAGTGCGTGCGTCGGACCCGAGGGACTTATCCTTGACCAAACCGATTGTCGCCTGCCTCTTGGGATTGTTCGCTTTGGTGTCGGGCGCCGACCCCGTCGCCGCGGAAGCGCCAAAGGTCGCCATCTATAACTGGAACGACTATATCGGAGCCGACACCCTCGAGACCTTCACCAAAGCCACCGGGCTTGAAACCACTTATGACGTCTACGACAGCCTGGAGACCTTGGAACAAAAGCTTCTGGTCGAGCATTCGGGATACGACGTGGTGGTGCCGACCGCCGAACCGACGCTGTCCCGTCTGATCCAGGCCCAGGCACTGCAAAAGCTCGACAAAAGCCGGATTCCCAACCTCAAGGCCCTGGATCCCGCCTTGATGCGGCTGGTGTCCGGCGCTGACCCCGGCAACGCCTACGGCGTGATCTATCAGTGGGGCACCATCGGCCTTGGCGTCAATCCGGACCAGATCAAGGCGCTGCTGCCCGATGCTCCACTGGACAGTTGGGATCTTCTGTTCAAGCCCGAGATCGCCGCCAAGCTGGCGCCTTGCGGCATCACCCTTCTCGACTCCGAGATCGACGTCATTCCCACCGTCCTGCACACGCTCGGCCTTGATCCCAATTCCGAGAAGCCCGAGGATTTGGAACGGGTCGAAGCCGTGCTGATGGCGCTGCGGCCCTACATCAAGGCCTTCGTCGCCGATCAGACCATCGATATGCTGGCCCGGGGCGAGGCCTGTCTGGCGTTTTCCTATAGCGGGGACGCGCTACAGGCCCGGGAACGCGCACAGGCGGCCGGCGGCACCCATCATGTGGCATACATCATCCCCAAGGAGGGCGCGGAGGTCTGGTTCGACACCCTGGCCATTCCCGCGGATGCCCCGAACCCTGCCGGCGCTTACGCCTTCATCAATCATGTTTTGCGGCCCGAGGTGATGGCCGGCATCAGCAACACCGTTCATTACGCCAACGCCGTGCCGCAATCGCTGCCCATGCTCGCCCCTGCGGTGCGTGATGATCCGGCGGTCTACCCGCCGGCCGAGATCAGCGCCAAATTTTTCACCGTGACCGCCATCAGTGCCGAGGGCGAAGCCGCCCGCGCCCGTCTGTGGGCCAGGATCAGGACCAAACCATGACTCGATGTCGCGCCACGGGGCCGTCGCCCCGCCGAATGCCGGAAGCCGTTGCCGCACGCGCCGCCGTAACGCTCTTGCTGACCGTCGCACTGCCGGGATGTGCCTGGGTCAGCAGCGCGGAACCCGCCATCGATCCCAACGCGCCGCCCGTCACCATGCTCTATAGTCCCAACGGGGAGCCCCTGAACGGCGGTCCCTTGGGCAAGCCGACCTGCCGGGAGGCCCTGACCCGCTGGTTTGACCGCCTCGCCAGTTCCTCTGACCATGTGATCACCAACGCCGCCTTCCTGGCCGACGCAAGGACCCAGTTCCGGCGGATGGACATCGACGGCAATGGGTATCTGCTTCCCGAGGAGCTGGACCGGTTTCGTCTGCCCTATCGCCAGCCGCTACCGCCCAGCCACCACCGCCACGGCGATGCCGGGGTCGGAGACGGAGCGGAAACCCCGCCGCATTCCGGCCGTCACCGGTCGTCGGACGGCTCGGATGCGGGGGCCGACGCCGGCCGCAGCCCGTCAGCCGAATCCCAACCCGATCCGGTGATGTCGGCCGACACCGACCTTGCCTCCAAAGTCACCCTCGACGCCTTCATGACCCAGTCGAGGGCGACCTTCGCGCGACTCGACGCGAACCACGACGGCCGCCTGTCCCAAGACGAGGTCTTGGGACTCTGCGAAGCCCGGAAATGAAGTCGGGTCAGCGACTCGGGACCGGATCAGTCGGCCGCCGCCCCGCCGTTCAGGCCCGCAGCAGCCGGGGACGCAACGGGACCTGACGGCGGATGACCTCGTCCTCCTGACACCTGCGGCCATAGGCGACCGCAACCGCCGCCGCCGCCCGCGCATTGGCCGTCACCAAGGCCAGATTGGCCGCCACCGTCCGTCCCTGGCTTTGTTCGGCCAAGCGGGACAACAGGAACGGCGTCACCGCCGGGCCGGTGATGCCCCGGGCCGTCGCCTCGGCCAGGGCCGGGGCCAGGAGTCCATCGACGTCCGCCGCCGACAGGGCGTCGGCCGGCGGAATCGGGGTCGCGACCACCACGCCGCCGTTCGGGTCCAGCAGCCAGCGCATCCGCAACACCCGTGCCACCGTTTCGGCATCGGCGCAGGGGTGGGAAACCGGCAGCCCGCTGTCCCGAACGAAGAACGCCGGAAAGCTCGAGGTGCCGAGACCAAGCACCGGGACTCCCCGGGTTTCGAGATACTCCAGGGTTTTGGGCAGGTCGAGCATCGACTTGGCGCCCGCACAGACCACGGCGACTCCGGTGCGCGCCAGTTCTTCCAGGTCGGGAGAGATATCGAAACTGCACTCGGCGCCCCGATGAACGCCGCCGATCCCGCCGGTCGCAAAAACCCGAATGCCCGCCAGCGCCGCACAAATCATGGTCGCCGCAACGGTGGTGGCACCATCGCCGCCACAGGCCAGCGCCACCGGCAGGTCGCGCCGACTGAGCTTGGGCACCGGCGGTTCGGCGACCAACCGGGCCAGGTCGTCGTCGGACAGCCCGATGCGGATGCGGCCATCCAGCACCGCGATGGTCGCCGGCGTGGCACCGCTGGCCCGGACCACGGCCTCGACCGCCCGGGCCGTCTGTGCCGCCACCGGTCGCGGCAGGCCGTGGGCGATGATCGTCGATTCCAGCGCCACCACCGGCCGTCGATCCGCCAGGGCTTCCGCAACCTCGGAGTCGACGGACATCTGCCCGTGAAGGCCGCTCCTCACCACCGGACGCCCCCGGCCCGCGCGTGCCCGGCTCGGATCATTCGTCGTAGCTCATCAGCGAGACACACGGCACGTCCAGCCGCTCGCGACCCTTGAGGAAGGTCAGTTCGATCAACACCCCAACCGCCCGGACATCGGCACCAACGCTGCGCAACAGCGTCACCGCGGCATTGACCGTCCCCCCGGTCGCCAGCAAATCATCGAGCACCACCACCCGTTGCCCGGCTTTGACGGCATCGGCCTGAATTTCGATGATGTCCGAGCCATATTCCAAGTCGTAGGTGTGGCTGATGGTGGCGCCCGGCAACTTGCCGCGCTTGCGCACCATCACGAAGCCGCAGCCCAAGGCCAGCGCCAGCGGCGCCGCCACCAGGAAGCCCCGCGACTCGATCCCCACCAGCAGATCCGGCTTGTGTTCTCCCAAGGCATCGGCCAACTGCCGCACCGCCTCCCGCCAAGCCCCGGTATGAGCCAGGAGCGGACAGATGTCGTAGAAGAGAATCCCCGGCTTGGGAAAGTCCGGAACGCTGCGAATGTGGTCCTTAAGATTCATGGCGGAACTCCCGTGACTGGTCGGGGGGAAGGCAGCAGGCGCGGCATCCTAGCCACCGGCCCGGCCCCGCGCAACGCCCGAACGCCTTTCAAGAATGATGTGGGCACCACCCCGGGAGCCGATCGGCAACAGGGAGATCGGAACCGCCCGGAACCAGACCATCGATACACACTTGGTTTGGTGATCAGAAAGGGGGTATCCGGTGGTCTCGGTCTGATGAGCCACGCGCCTTCCCTGTGAGCCCGTCAGCGATGCTGTGGCGACCGCCTTGACTCATGGGCGTGAGGTACGGGATATGATCGACGACGGCCTCGCCGAACTGAAGCGAGCACCACTGACATGAACGCCAAACGAACCTATTCATATGTTCTGCTGCGCTACCGACATGACCCGGTCGCAGGCGAGTTCGTCAATGTCGGAGTCGTTGTTCATGAGCCTGAATCTGGCTTCCTGGGTGTCAAAGTTCGCCACACAACCGACCGCTTGTGGAAATTTTTTCCCGATATTGATACAGACATCGTCAAGGAAACTCTTATAAATATAGAGATGTCAATCAACTCTTCGTCATATTTATGGGCCAGAAATCCGATCGAACAACCGAGAGACGCGCGAGCGATTGCAACCAAGATTCTTCCTGACGACGACTCTTGCTTTATCTGCGCTCCTGCGAGCGGCTCCGGCGTTACGGCCGATCCCACAGAGACACTTAATAAGCTATATTCGCGCTTTGTGGGACGCTATGATGACCGGCCTCGGGAGCAGCCTGGCTCTGAACTCCGCACTTAAGGCCACCAGCGAACGCGCGCCGAAGGCGAACGCCTCTTGGAAACCGACCCCAGCCCGGTTATGGTGGCGACCGTGGGACCGGGACTTGGCGAGCCCGGCGGGACGTGACTTTACGGACATCATGCAGCGCAACACCTATCGCGCCGGCCCGGACGAGCGTGGTCATTTCGGAATCCATGGGGGTCGGTTCGTCGCCGAAACCCTGATGCCGTTGGTCCTCGATGTCGAGCGAGCTTACGCCGCGGCACAGGCCGACCCGGCTTTCGACCGCGAATTGCAATATTATCTGACTCACTATGTCGGCCGGCCAAGCCCGCTCTATTTTGCCGAGCGGCTAACCAAAGCCCTGGGTGGTGCCCGGATCTACCTCAAGCGAGAAGAGCTGAACCACACCGGCGCCCACAAGATCAACAATTGCATGGGCCAAATACTGCTGGCCCGACGCATGGGCAAGCGGCGCATCATCGCCGAAACCGGGGCGGGCCAGCACGGGGTGGCCACCGCCACCGTCTGCGCGCTCTTCGATCTGCCCTGCACGGTCTATATGGGCGAAGTGGACATCGAGCGCCAGAAGCCCAACGTCTTCCGCATGCGGCTGTTGGGGGCCGAAGTCAAACCGGTGACGTCGGGGTCGCGCACGCTCAAGGACGCCATGAACGAGGCGTTGCGTGACTGGGTTACCAACGTCGACTCCACCTACTACCTGATCGGCACCGTCGCCGGCCCCCATCCCTACCCGATGATGGTCCGCAACTTTCAGGCGGTGATCGGCGAAGAAGTGCGCACCCAGCTTCAGGCGGCCGAAGGCCGGTTGCCCGACAGCCTGGTCGCCTGCATCGGCGGCGGCTCCAACGCCATGGGCCTGTTTTATCCCTTTCTCGACGACCCTTCGGTGGCGATGGTGGGCGTCGAAGCCGCAGGCCTGGGCCTGGACACCGGCCAGCACGCCGCCTCCCTGGCGGGTGGAGCGCCCGGGGTGCTCCACGGCAACCGGACCTACCTGCTCCAGGATGGCGACGGCCAGATTCTCGAGGGCCACTCGATTTCCGCCGGCCTCGATTATCCCGGGGTCGGCCCCGAGCATGCCTGGTTGCACGATGTCGGCCGCGTCCGCTACGAGTCGGCCACCGATGCCGAGGCCCTGGAGGCCTTCAAGCTGTGCGCCCGCACCGAGGGCATCCTGCCGGCCCTCGAACCCGCCCACGCGCTGGCCCATGTGATCAAGGCCGCGCCGACGTTGCCCACCGATCACGTGCTGGTGATGAGTCTGTCCGGGCGGGGCGACAAGGACATCTTCACGGTTGCGTCGGCCCTGGGAGTAGAGATGTGAGCGCCCGTCCTGCATCCGGTCGCATCGGCCGCCGTTTCGCTGCCCTGGGCGCCGAAGGGCGCGCGGCCCTCGTCACCTTCGTGACCGCAGGCGATCCCGACGCCGGAACCAGCCTGGCGCTGCTTCGCGGACTGCCGGCCGCCGGGGCCGACCTGATCGAGATCGGGATGCCCTTCACCGATCCCATGGCCGACGGTCCGGCGATCCAGGCGGCATCCTTGCGGGCCCTGGCCGGTGGCGCGACCCTGGCAACGACCCTGGCGCTGGTTCGGGCCTTCCGGGATGGCGATGACGCCACACCGGTGATTCTGATGGGCTATTACAACCCGATTTACCGGTTTGGCGTCGATCATTTTCTGGTCGAGGCGGCAGCCGCCGGCGTCGACGGTCTGATCGTGGTCGACCTGCCGCCCGAAGAGGACGACGAGTTGTGCCTGCCGGCCCTGGCCGCCGGACTGAACTTTATTCGTCTGGCCACCCCCACCACCGACGACGCCCGATTGCCGGCGGTGTTGCGTCATACCTCGGGGTTCGTTTATTACGTTTCCATTGCCGGTATCACCGGAACTGCCGCCGCATCGGACCACGCCATCAGTACGGCGGTGGACCGGTTGCGCCGTCATACTGACCTGCCAATCGCCGTGGGCTTCGGGATCACCACCCCCGAACAGGCTGCCGCGGTCGCTCGGGTCGCCGACGCCGCCGTGGTCGGATCGGCCATCGTCAGTCGCCTGGCCGCCGCCCTGAACGACCGGGGCCAGCCTGAACCCGGCTTGGTTGACCATGTGCTGGCTCTGGTCAGCCGTTTGGCCACTGGGGTCCGCACGGCGCGGCGCTGATCGCCGATCTTCAGGACCATGCCACGCAAGAGCGCGAGGGACACCGCATGAACTGGCTCAATAACTATGTCCGGCCAAAAATTCGCGCCCTGGTAGCGCCGCGCGAAGTGCCGGAAAATCTTTGGCACAAATGCCCAAGCTGCGAGGCCATGATCTTCCATCGGGAACTGGAAGAAAATCTCCATGTCTGTCAGCATTGCGGCTTTCACATGCGCCTGGACCCGGACCGGCGCCTGAGCATCCTGTTCGATAATGGCCATTATCAGGTGGTCGAACTGCCCAAGACGCCGGTCGACCCGCTCAAGTTCCGCGACACCAAGCGTTACGCCGACCGCCTGAAAGAGGCGCAGGCCAAGGCCCAGCGCGCCGATGCGATCATCGTGGCCTTCGGTAAGATGGCTGGGATGGATGTGGTGATTGCCGCGTTCGACTTCCGCTTCATGGGCGGTTCCATGGGCATCGGCGTCGGCGAAGGCCTGTTGTCGGCGGCCAGGCTGGCGGTCCTCCAAGAGGCGCCGCTGATCGTGGTCCCGGCCTCGGGCGGGGCGCGCATGCAGGAAGGCATTCTGTCGTTGATGCAGATGCCGCGCACGGTCATTGCCGTGGAAATGGTGAAAGAGGCAGGCCTGCCTTATATCGTGGTGCTCACCGACCCGACCACCGGCGGCGTCACCGCTTCGTTTGCGATGTTGGGCGATATCCAGATCGCCGAGCAGGGGGCGCAAATCGGTTTTGCCGGCGCCCGGGTCATTGAGGACACCATCCGCGAAACGCTCCCCGAAGGCTTCCAGCGTTCCGAGTATTTGCTGGAGCACGGGATGGTCGATATGGTGGTGCATCGCAAGAACTTGCGGTCCACCCTGGTGCGGGTGCTGCACCTGTTGCGCCATCCCGGCCCGTCCGCCGAAGTGGTGGTGTTGCCGGCCCCCGACACCAACGCGGTTCCGAAATTGGGCTACGCACCGACCACACCAAAGCGCGACCCGGCCCCAACGGCGCCGGCCGGAACCGGCCCCCAATCCGGTAGCGACTGAGCGCTATTGCCATGCGCGACAACCGGTCGGCCGACCCGATGGATCCGGTGTTGGAACGGCTCCAGCGGCTCCATCCCAAGGTCATCGATCTGTCGCTGGACCGGATCCGGCATCTGCTGACGGCGCTCGGCGAGCCCCAGCGGCAGTTGCCGCCGGTGGTTCATGTGGCCGGGACCAATGGTAAAGGCTCGACGTTGGCGTTCCTGCGCGCCATTCTGGAAGCGGCCGGTCATCGGGTCCACGTTTACACGTCGCCCCATCTGGTCCGCTTCCACGAGCGCGTCCGGCTGGCCGGCACCACCGGCCCAAGCGCCCTGATCGACGACCACCGCCTGCTGTCCCTGTTCGAGGAGTGCGAGGCGGTCAACGCCGGTCGGCCCATCACCTTTTTTGAAATCACCACCGCCGCGGCCTTCCTGGCCTTCGCACGCACCCCGGCCGACGTGGTGTTGCTGGAAACCGGGCTGGGCGGACGGCTTGACGCCACCAACGTGGTGGAACACCCGGCCGTCACCGCCATCACCCGGATTTCCTACGACCACATGCACTATCTCGGCACCACCCTCGCCGACATCGCCGGGGAAAAGGCCGGCATTTTCAAATCCGGGGTCCCGGTGGTGCTGGCCCCCCAGCCAGCCCCCGAGGTCGAAGCCACTCTATTCCGGCAGGCCCGCGCGCGGGCGGCGCCGATCCTGGACTGGCGGGTGATCCCTGAACCTCACGGCGGTTTCCGTTTCGAAAGCCCCCAACGCAGCCTGTCGCTGCCGCCTCCGAGTCTGACCGGCGCCCACCAACTCATCAATGCCGGTGCCGCCATCGCCTGTTTGGCGGGTCTGGCGGGGCTGACCGTCGACGATCAGGCGCTGCGGCGGGGGATCGCCGGCGCAACTTGGCCCGCCCGTCTCCAGCGACTGACCCGCGGCCCGTTACCCGCCCGGCTGCCGCCGGACTGGGACGTGTGGCTGGACGGCGGCCACAATGATTCCGCGGGCGAAGTGCTGGCAGCCCAGGCGGCGGCCTGGGCCCAAGAAACACCAGCAAAGCGGCTGCTGTTGGTGTTCGGCATGCTTGGGACCAAAGACCCAGCCGCCTTCCTGACGCCGTTGGCCGGCCATGCCGCCGCCCTGCGCGCGGTCCCGATCCCCGGTGAGGCCACCGCCCTGACCGCGGCCGAGGCCGCCGTCCAGGCCCGAACCGCCGGCATTCGGGACGCGGCCCCCGTTGACACCCCCGAAGCGGCCCTGGACGCCTTGGCTGCGTTGGCCGCCACCGGTTCCGGCCCATGCCGGGTGCTGATCTGTGGCTCCCTGTATCTGGCCGGTCAGATTCTGGCCCGGAACGAGACACCGCCAGACCCTTAAGGACAGCGGAAGATTAAGGAAAGACCTTCAGAAAAGCCTTTAAAGGCCTGCGAGATCAGCCGTTGCTTCCGCCCTTACGAGGTTGGCGAACTGACCCGAAGCATGATCTGCTTCCACTCCGACAGGGTCACGAACCGGTAATGGTTCTCGGCGGCGAAATCGAGAATCCGGGGTAACGCCTCAACCGAGTGCGCGCGGATGCTGTGCATCAGCACCACCGCGCCGGGCGCCAGGTCACGGGTAATGCGCTTGGCAATGGTCTCGGCCGGTGGGCTTTTCCAGTCGCTGGGATCAATACTCCAAAGGATCGTCTCCATGGACTCGGCCGTCGCGATGGCTCTGGTCTGCCGGTCATAGTCACCATAAGGCGGTCGCAGCCAGTTCACCTTAATACCGGCCCCAGCCAACACTTCATTGGTCTGTCGCATCTCGGCGGCTTGAGCATCGGCATTCAGCCGGGTCAGCATCGGATGGCTCCAGCTATGATTGCCAATCTCGCATCCGGCCGAAACCATGGTTTTCAGCAGATCGAGATGATTGACCGCTTTGTTGCCGATCACGAAGAACGTCGCCACAGCGTGATATTGGGCCAGCAAGCGCAGAATTTCGGTGTCGTTGGTCGGATCCGGGCCATCATCAAAGGTCAGGGCGATGACCATCTCGCCATGAGCCCGCAACGCCTTTTCCGAAAGCGTAATCGGACTTCCCGGGTAAACATGGGCGGTGTAAAAGGGGGTTGGATTGGCCAGTACCGGCGCCGGGCGGACCACCAAACCGCTGAGACCGACCACCCAACCGCCGGCCAGGATGCTGAAATCACGGCGATTGATCTTCATGCACGCCCCCCAAGTTCTGGCTGAACACCTTTCACGGCACCCGCCCCCGTCCGACCGACCATCACCCGGACCCTTTGCACGACACGCAGGAGCCCACCATGCAGATCGGCCTTCCCCTGTTCGCCAGCCGCTCCCTGTTGGCGGGTTTATCTTGCCTTATCCTGGTCAGCCTGTCGATTGCTTTCCTCGACCGGGCAGTATCGTCGTGGTCACACCAGTATCTCCACACCGCGATCGGGTTTATCTGGCTCACCTGGATTGCCGAAGCCCCGGTGCCGGTCGCCGCGGTGATCTTGCTTGGCGCCGGTTGCGCGATCGCCGGTGGCTGGCGGCCCGGCCGGTGCGGGCGGATTTTGATCGCTGGCGGCGTGGCGACGCTGGTCGCGGTTGCGCTCAAGGATCAACTCAAATTCGCGTTCGGCCGAACCTGGCCGGAAACCTGGATCCACGACAACCCGTCATGGATCGGCAACGGCGTGTTCGGCTTCGAACCGTTTCACGGCGGTCCCGGCTGGGCGTCTTTCCCGTCCGGACACACCACCGCCATCGCGGCACCAATGGCGATTCTCTGGCAAACCCTGCCCCGTTGGCGGTGGCTGTGGGCCGGCATGGTCGGACTGGTGGCGATTGGCCTGCTGGGAGCCGACTATCACTGGCTGAGCGACATCGTCGCCGGCGCCTATCTTGGCGCGGCGGTCGGATTTGGCGTTTATGCCCTGGCTTGCCCGCCGGAAACCCCAACCGACCAACCGAGCCACTCGCGCACTTTGTGATCAGGTCAGACCGTGTGACCGGGAGCGGCAGATCATCCATCGACGCTCCCGGTTGGCGCTTTTACCGTGCCTCAGTATCCCGGCGGGGGATAATTCGGCGGCGGGTAATTTGAGGGTGGGTAATTCGGCGGCGGTGGCGGCGGAGCATAACTTGCCGGCGGTGGCGGCGGATAATTCGGCGGCGGCGGCGGTGGCGGCGACGGGGCATACCTGGGTGGCGGCGCGACCGTCGCGGCCCGGTAGCCCGGCACCTGATTGCCCTTGGAATACATGCACTGGGTGTAGGCGAGGTCATAGCGCCTCTGAATGCCGCGCTGCCCCGCCTCGGAAGAACCGACGGCGGAGTCCGCACCGACGATACTGCCGGCCGCGGCGCCGATCGCCGCCCCCCGCCCGCCGCCGATCGCAGCCCCAAGGCCGGCCCCTAACACCGTCCCCAACACCGCGCCGCCCATCGCCTGCTGATTGGTGGCTTCCGCCTGTCCCGCCACCTGTTGGCTGGCATATTGCCGGCAGTCGGCCTGATCTCCCTGGAACGCCTCGAACGGCTTGTTCGGAGCCGGCATGACATCGACGGTCGGCCCCATGGGCGGGGTGGCACAGGCACACAGCAGCGCCAGTAGCGAAAGTGCGCCCGGAGCAAACGTTCGTTTAGCGTGTCTCATGGAATTCCCCTTACTGGGTCGGGGTCGGCTGAACCTGGCGCCAACCACCCGGACAGGCTCTGACATAGGGATAGTACCCTTTCGGGCTATTGCAATAGTACCAGGACGGGGCCGCGGCCGGCCCCCGGTCCTCCGGTGGCGGCAGATATTGTACCGGCGGCGCCACATAGACCGGCGACGGCGCGACATAAGGAGGCGGATAGGCATAGGCCGGCGGATAGGGATAGGCCGGCGGTCCGTAATAATACGGGGGACCGTACCACCCTAACGGCACACCAATGTCCACCACCACCCGCGCCTCGGCCACGGAGGGCAACAACGCGGAACCCACGACAGCCGTTGCACAAACCAAAAGGACGGGAAGTCCATGGCTCATGCCTTGAAGGTATTTCATGGCAATTGTCCTACACCAGACCGCGACAGCTTTGACCGCCTGACCGGCGCTGCTCAAACCATAAGGCGACAGACAACACTGCCCACCGTCCCAAACCCCAAAAACTTTCAAACCCTCGCACCATAGCGACGTTAGTTTAGCACCAACCGGAGTCATGGTGAAGCCTCAAGCTCGCCCCCGGGGATGTGGCGTCCCTGCCCTGCCTCGACAGGCCCCCGCCCCGCGCAACCGTCGGCCCGTCACCCGAACCTCACCGCTGGCTTGCCCCAAAAACCTAATCCGGCAGTTGCCCCCGCACCACTTCGAACGGCAACGGATCGCCGAATTTAAAGGGATCGGTCACGTTGGTCTTCTTAATCAAGTTGAGCCTGGACGGACACATCCCACAAATGTCTTCTTCACCCAACGCGAAGACCCGACTGATCCCGGCATCGCTGGCGGTGGGCGGCACGCCCAGGTATTCCAGGTAAGGCTGCCAGTCCGGAGACGAAACCAGATCATACCGCTCCAGGATCAGCCGCAAAAAAGCGATCGGCGGGCATTTCCACAGTCGGCCCTGCCACAGCGTGATGCACCGCTTGTTCTGGCAAACTTCCCAGGATTGGCGCGGATTCTCATCGGTAAAGGGCCGCATGGTCGGACCATAGCCACGATAAGTGACGTGAAACAAGGTCTTGCGCTCGCGGGTGGTCAACCTGACGCCATGCTCGGCCGCACGGTCCTTCAACTCCTGGATCGGACCATGGGAACGGGCGGTATAAACCGGGTCATCGTGGGAATGAATACTAACCTCGACCTGAGTATTCGTCGCCTTCAGGGTCGGGAACAGGTTTTCATGCCGATGCAAGTACATCCCGTTGGACACGACCGTCCGGACCGCTTCGGGCCAGACCTCGGCGGCAAAAACGATGTATTGGATCAGGTCCGGGTTGAGCGCGGGTTCACCGCCCAGCAGCGAAAACGCCCGCGGCGTCACCCGCGGGGCCCAGGCGGCAATCCATTCTTGGCCCTGACTGAACGGAATCACCCCCTTCAACCCATAGTTAGAGTAATGGCAACATCCGAAACAATGAAGATTGCAAGCCTGGGCGATATCCATTTCCAGGTTCGACACGCTTAGGGTCATCTCGTCCACTCCCCCCAGCCTCTTGCAACCGTCGCGCGGATGCACCAAAGTCCGGTGACAGGGATGTCGAGCATGCCGCCGGCCCTGTCAAGTCGGCAGCGACTGCGGGCGCCGCCGTTCACGTTGATCCGAGTGCTAACATGAGACAACGTTCCCGGTCGATCGGTCGCCTGAAGCCCCTGGTGCTTGCCCCCCAATCGCGACTTCTGGCGGCCCGGAACTGCTACCTCAAGCCCGCTTACCAGCACCGCCAAGAGCCGCACGCTTTCGATGACTCGGTGTCCACCGTCGCCGCATGGCAGCCCTATGTCTATTATATTGCCGGGGCCCTGGCCGCCCGCGCCGGGGCGCGCTGGATCATTGATCTTGGCTGCGGCAACGGCTCCAAACTGGCCAAACTCCACCCTCGCTTCAAAATTATCGGCATTGACACCGGACGCAACCTGGACCTGGCCCGCCGCCGTTTTCCGCACGGCCATTGGATCGCGTGGGACCTGGAACGTCCGGACATGCTCGACATCGACCACAAAATCCTGAAGCAGGCCGTGGTGATTTCGTCCGATGTGATCGAGCATCTGCTCAATCCCGCACGCCTCCTGCAAACCCTCAAGCATATGCTGACGTTTGCCCGTTTCGCGCTCGTTTCGACCCCTGAACGCGACCTAACCCGGGGCACCGACGACGACGGCCCGCCGTCCAATACGCACCATATCCGCGAGTGGTGCCGGACCGAATTTGCCGATCTCCTCGAAGCATCCGGCTTCCGGCTCGTCCACTGCGGCCTGACCGAGTCCAACAGCGTCACCAACGAGCAAAAGACCATTCTCGCGGCGATCGAACATCGCCGTCGGCCACCGGTCCTGGCCAGACAGGCCGCCGCCTTTGAGGCCCGGCACGCCCGCCGGAAATACGCCCGCCACTACGGTCTGCGCCAAACCGTCCGAAGCGGCACCGACCCGATCACAATCCAACTGGACGCCGCCCTGGCCCACCTGAAGGCCGGCCGCACCGACGCGTGCGTCCCACGGTTGCTCGCGATCCTGTCGGCCGATCCAGGGAACCGTCCGGCCACCCGGATGCTGGATCACATCATCACCACCCTGCGACACGCCACCCACCTGCACCGGGCCGGCAATCTGGAAGAGGCGGAATTCCTCTACCATCACATTCTCGCCATTCAACCCGACCATCCGCTGGCCAACCAACTCCTGGCCCTGACCGTGCGACAGGCGCTGCACACTATCGCGTAGTCGTACCGTCTGCCCGGCAACGGTCCGATATCAGGATAAACAGGAACACCGTCCAGGCGATGGCCGCCCACCACGAATCCGCCGACAGATTATAGGTCGAGATGGTCAACGCCAGCACGGTGGTATAGCCGGCCAGAGCAAACGGCTGCATCGACGCCGGCAAGGTCAAGGTCTGGCGCAGCACGTAAAGGGCAAAAGCCAGAAACAGCACCGCGCCGACCAAACCGGTTTCGACCCAAACTTGCAGCCATAAATTGTGGGCGTGGCCGATGCCGTCGGCCGTCACCACATGATACCGAGCCAGTTCCGCGGGTTGGATGGGCAAGGCCGGAACGCTTTGCAAGCCCCAACCGAACAGCGGCCGATCCCAGACCCGGTCGGCCATATAGTCCCAAAACTCCAGCCGATGAATTCCCGAGAGTTTGATCAGCGGCTGGGCCTCGCCCAACAGCAACGCCGAGGCGCCTTTGAGAATCACCGGCATGGCAACGCCCAACACCACCACCACCGCCCCGATCGCCACAAAGGTTCCGGCCGTCGCCACCAACCCCAGGGCCAGCACGGCGAACCCGGCCAGCAGAGCAAACTTTGCGGTCAACGACGCACACGCCACCGTGATCAGGGTTACCGCACCCGCCAGCCCCACCGCCACCGCCCTTGAACGATAGAGCCAGTAATAGGCCAGCAGCGGCCAGAGCATCATTTCCAGATAGCTGATGCCCCGATTGTATTTGACCACCCGATGAACCGTATAATGGCCCGGCGCCGCGCCCGCACCATACCAATCGTAAATGAAAATATCGACTGTCGCCAGAACGACGGCTCCGATCACCGTTATCACAAGGATATCGAGAATAATATGAAGATCAATATCCCGATCCGGAATCAACACCAGCGGCAACAGGACCACCCCCAACAGGGTCATGTCGAACGCCGCCTTGGCCGTTGCCACCGGCACAATGGACCACACGACCGACAGCCAACCGATCACCAGATAAGCACCGACAAGGCCGATCAGGCGCAGGTCGGGCCGCAGGGGCGTCCGGTGGCGTTGGAGCCGCCACGACACCAGCAAGGCCAGGCTGACCGCCAGCACCACCACCGTGTAAGAGCCGCCCGAATACAATCCGACCGTCGGAAGCAATAGGGCCGCCAGCCCCATCGCCAGCAAGACCGGCCCCCGGCGGCCAAAGAAATGCGTTTTAAGGCGATCCATCATCGCGCGACAACCGCCTCCGGCTTTTCCATGATCGCCTGGAATTCGATACAGGCGGCGGGTAACAGCCGGCCCAACGTGCAGTTAAACGCCCACCACCAACGATGATTCTCCAGACGCCGCAAGACCCCACCGGAGACAATGCGAAAGCCCCGGGTTCTCACCAGCCGCAATCGCGTCACGGCGCGCATCCGGGCCAGAAAGGACCAATAGGAAAAGGTCTGCAAGTGACTCCAGGTCTTCTCCGGTTTCAGGCGTTTGGTTACTTTTAGCAGGCAATTCCGGAAAAACGGAAACGGCGGCAAGAAAATCGGAACGCCCACAATCAAGCGACCGCCCGGCTTCAACACACGTTCCAAGGTGGCCATGGCCACGTCCAATTGTCCCAGATGTTCGAGCACCTGTTCGCAAACCACCACATCATAGGCGTCCGAGCGAATTTCAGGGTGTCCGGCGGTCAAATCACCCATGAAAAATTCATGATACAGTTCCGGCTTATAGAGCCCACGATCGACAAATTCGGTCCCCGATAACACAATATTCTCGAAATTCGGTTTGACCTCGAGATAACGGCCTAAGGTGCCGTTGCTGCAACCGACATCCAGGACCGACAGCTTCCGGCCGGATCGGGCCGCCTGCTCGGCCCATTGGCTGATATCCTGGGCCATGGCCTCGTAACGGGCCTGCCGCAGACTATAGAATTCAGGCCGCCGGGGATCGACGCCAAAGGCATGACGCGGTTTGGGATACTCATTCATTGCGAAATCTTCTTGGGTGGTTCGGCCGGGCGGGTAGGACCAATGGCCGCTCTGCTCCGCCGACCCAACGACCGGCGAAAAAACGGGCGACCGGGTGTAGAGATATCCCGGAGCGCGCCCTAAATCACCAAGAGTTTGATCGGTTGGGGCCACGGGGCCCCTTGGCGACAGGCGAAAACCCTTTCCCGGCCGATGACGGTTTTGTTATGCTCGAATCAGCGACTGGGGTGCTATCGGCCCTGCGGGCCTGGTGGCTGAGATCAAACCCATGGAACCTGTCCGGGTAATGCCGGCGAAGGGAGCGACAGGGTGAGCAAATCCCAGAATGTCGGGACAACCGACGGCCCGCGGGTGGCGGTGATTGGGGCCGGGGCGATCGGACTGGGGATCGGCTGGCGGCTGGCGCGCGCCGGCTGTCCGGTCACGGTGTTCGACCGGGGCGAAGCCGGGCACGCGGCCAGTTGGGCCGCCGGCGGCATGCTGGCGGCCGGAGTCGAAACCGAGCCGGGAGAGGAAACGCTGTGGCTGCTGGCGTCGCAAAGCCAGCGGCTGTGGCCAGACTTCCGCTATGCCCTCCAAGCCGACACCGGCCTGGACATCGGGTATCGCGACGAAGGCACGCTGGTCATCGCGCTGACTCGCGACGACCTGGAGCAGTTGCGTTTCAACTATGAGTTCCAGCGCAGCCTGGGGATCGAGTTGGAGTGGCTGGCCGGCAATGAGGTCCGCCGGCGCGAGCCCTATCTGAATAGCGGCACCACTGCCGCGGTCTATTGCCGCCACGACCATCAGGTGGACAATCGGGCACTGGTCACGGCGTTGAAGCCGGCTTTGCTCAAGGCCGGCGGCGTGCTGCACGAGCACTGCGACGTCACCGGCATCGAGATCACCAGCGGCAAAGTCAGCGGCGTTCACGCCGGCGGGACGTTCCACGCGGCTGACGTGGTGGTGGTCGCCGCGGGCGCCTGGTCACGGGATCTGCCCGGCCTGCCCGAAGCGGAGCGGCCGCCGGTACGGCCGATCCGCGGCCAGTTGCTGGTGCTGAAAATGAACCCGGCCGAACCGCTGCTGCGCCATGTCCTTTGGGCGCCCAAGGCCTATGTCATACCTCGGCGCGACGGCCGGTTGCTGATCGGCGCCACCACCGAGGAGCGGGGCTTTGATCCCAGGCCAACCGCCGGCGGCGTCTTCAGTCTGCTGGAAGGGGCCTGGCGGGCACTGCCGGGAATTGAGGAATTGGTGTTGGATGAAATCGTCGTCGGTTTTCGGCCGGGCAGCCGGGATGATGCGCCGATCCTGGGACCCACCGGGATTGACGGGCTGGTGATGGCCACCGGTCATCACCGGAACGGCATTCTGCTGACCCCGGTGACGGTGGAGGCGATCAGTCACTATGTGTTGACCGGCAAGGTCATGGCGGCCATTCAGCCCTTTCTCCCCGACCGTTTCCGGCGGCCGGAGCCGGGGGCGCGCCCATGAGCATGACCATCCGCCTCAACGGCAACACCGAAACGGTGGAGGCCAACCTCACCGTGCTCGGATTGCTGACCCGGTTGGGCATCGATCCCCAACGGCGCGGCTTGGCGCTCGCCATGAATGGGGCGTTAGTGCCGCGTCGGACTTGGTCCGAGGCCACCATTGCGGCCGGCGCTGACGTGGAAATTGTTCAGCCGCTGCAAGGTGGATAGGTAACCTTCGGTGACCCTGGGGCATGGCCCCCGGACCCCACCGGGGCGGCAGCCCCGGACCCCCTTACTGAGGGCAGAGACACCCATGGGTGATACCCTGATCATTGGTGGACGCAGTCTGAACTCGCGGTTGTTAATCGGCAGCGCCGGCTATCCCAACCAACAGGTGATGTTGGATGCGATCGTCGCCAGCGGCGCCGAGGTCGTGACGGTCTCGATCCGACGGATCAGCCTCAGCGGCTATTCCGAGAGCCTGGTTGACGTGCTCGCCAATCGTTACCTGTTGCTCCCCAACACCGCCGGTTGCGCCACCGCACGCGACGCGGTGCTGACCGCGCGCCTGGCGCGCGAGTCCCTGGAAACCGACTGGATCAAGCTGGAAGTCATCGGCGACCGCGAGACGCTCTATCCCGACGTGGAAGAGTTGCTGAAGGCCGCGGCGGAACTGGTGACCGACGGCTTTGTGGTGCTGCCCTATTGCAACGACGATCCGGTGACCTGTCGCAAGCTGGCCGATCTCGGATGCGCGGCGGTGATGCCGCTGGGAGCGCCGATCGGCTCGGGATTGGGCCTGTGCAACCCCCGGGCCATCGAACTGATCTGTACCCAGAGCGCGGTGCCGGTCATCCTCGACGCCGGCATCGGGACCGCCTCGGACGCCGCGCTGGCCCTCGAGCTGGGCTGCGCCGGGGTCCTACTCAACACCGCCATCGCCAAGGCTCGGCAACCGGTGGCCATGGCCGCCGCGATGCGCGCGGCGGTCGAAGCCGGTCGGGACGCACACCGCGCCGGCCGGATACCGAAGCGCCTTCACGCCGACCCATCCAGCCCACAACTGGGCCTGATCGGTTCGTAACCGTGGGCATCAGACCACCAGGGAGGACTCCCCCATGCCGCCGGACGGAAACGTGACTGGAACCGGGCTTGACCCCGCCTTTACCGTGACCACCGGGCCGCTGCCGGCCTCGCGCAAGGTCTATCTGGCGGGCCAATGCCATCCCGAGGTGCGGGTGGCCATGCGCGAAATCGCGCTCGAGGCGTCGTCCGGTGAACCGCCGTTGCGCGTTTACGACGCCTCCGGCCCCTACACCGACCCCGCAGCGGTGATCGATATCCGCGCCGGGCTGCCAGCGTTGCGTCGCCCCTGGATTGAAGGCCGCGGCGATGTCGAAGCCTATGACGGCCGGGCCATCCGACCGGAAGATGACGGCCGTGGGCCGGCCGCCGGGCCGGCCAATCTGGCCGAATTCCCCGAAGCCAGCCGACGCCGGCCGCTGCGGGCGAAAGCCGGGCGGGCCGTTACCCAGATGGCGTACGCCCGGGCCGGCATCATCACCCCCGAGATGGACTACATCGCGGTGCGTGAGACCCTGGGCCGCGAGGCGGCACGGGCGGCCACGCCCCGGGACGGCGTCAGCTTCGGGGCGGCGCTGCCCGATCGCGTCACGCCGGAGTTCGTGCGTGACGAAGTGGCGCGCGGCCGGGCCATCATTCCCGCCAACATCAACCATCCGGAAGCCGAGCCGATGATCATCGGCCGTAATTTTCTGGTCAAGATCAACGCCAATATCGGCAATTCGGCGGTTTCCTCCTCCATCGAGGAAGAAGTCGAGAAGATGGTGTGGGCGATCCGCTGGGGTAGCGATACCGTGATGGACCTGTCCACCGGCCGCAACATCCATACCACCCGGGAATGGATCATCCGCAATTCCCCGGTCCCGATCGGCACCGTGCCCATCTATCAGGCGCTGGAAAAGGTTGGTGGCCGCCCCGAGGCGCTCACCTGGGAGGTGTTCCGCGATACCCTGATCGAGCAGGCCGAGCAGGGTGTCGACTATTTTACCATCCATGCCGGCGTCCGGCTGGCGCACATCCCGCTGACCTTACGGCGCACCACCGGCATCGTCTCGCGGGGCGGCGCCATCATGGCCAAGTGGTGTCTCGCCCACCACCGGGAAAATTTCCTGCTGACTCACTTCGAAGACATCTGCGAGATCATGCGGACCTACGATGTCGGCTTCTCTTTGGGGGATGGTCTGCGCCCGGGCTCCATCGCCGATGCCAACGACGACGCCCAGTTCGCCGAATTGGAAACGCTGGGAGAACTGACCACCATCGCCTGGCGACACGACGTCCAGGTCATGATCGAAGGCCCCGGCCATGTGCCGATGCATAAAATTCAAGAAAATATGACCCGCCAACTGGCCGTCTGCCACGAGGCGCCGTTCTATACCCTGGGGCCGCTGACCACCGACATCGCCCCCGGCTACGACCACATCACCAGCGCCATCGGCGCCGCCATGATCGGTTGGTTCGGCACTTCGATGCTGTGCTACGTCACGCCCAAGGAACATTTGGGTTTGCCCGACAAAGACGATGTGCGCCAGGGGGTGATCGCCTACAAGATCGCCGCTCACGCCGCCGATCTGGCCAAAGGCCATCCCACCGCCCGCGCCCGGGACGACGCCCTGTCCCGGGCGCGCTTCGAGTTCCGTTGGCGGGACCAGTTCAATCTGTCGCTGGATCCCGAGACCGCCCGTCAGTTCCATGACCAGACCCTGCCCGCCGAGGGCGCCAAACTCGCGCATTTCTGCTCCATGTGCGGTCCCAAATTCTGCTCCATGAACCTGACCCAGGACGTTCGGGAGGCGGCCCAAGGCATGGCCGACATGAGCACCCGGTTCCTGGAAACCGGCGCCGAACTGTACCAACCGACCATCGACAAGGCGTAGGTCGCCTGGCCGGCGGCGGACGGATGTCCCGCCGCCGGACCTTTTCCCAACAGGTTGACGCCGCCGGTTGGCGACGTTCATGCTATTGCTGTACCGGACCTTGGCGGCGAATTCTCGCTGCGGTGACGGTCAGGAGAGGACGCCATGCGCATTCGCCTGGGTTGCGAGCTGAGTTACGATTTCCCCAAGCCAACCCCAATGATTGTGATGCTGAATGTGCATTACTCCCGAGTCGGGACTCTGGAATACCCTGACCACCTGATGACCACACCTCCGGTTCCGATCCAAAGCTACCGGGATATGTTCGGCAACTGGTGTTGTCGACTGGTCGCTCCCATGGGGCGGTTTACCCTGGGGACCGACACCGTGATTCATGACGGCGGTCAGACGGATCCCATCGACCGCACGGCCGTCCAGCATCCGGTCGAAGAGTTGCCGTCGGACACGCTGATGTTTTTGCTGGGAAGCCGTTACTGCGAAACCGACAGCCTCTCGGAAGAAGCCTGGCGGTTGTTTAGTGGAATGCCCGCCGGTTGGCCGCGGGTCCAGGCGATTTGCGACTTTGTCCATCGCCATGTGGTGTTCGGCTACGAGCACTCCCGCGCCACCCGAACCGCCGCGGAAACCTATGCCGAAGGCCGTGGCGTCTGCCGCGACTATGCCCACCTGGCCATCACATTTTGCCGATGCCTGAACATTCCGGCCCGGTATTGCATGGGGTACATCAGCGATGTCGGCCTGCCACCCCCGTATGCGCCCAATGACTTTGCGGCTTGGATCGAAGTCTATCTCAGCGGCCGCTGGTGGGTGTTCGATCCGCGCAACAACGCCCCCCGGATTGGTCGTATCATGATTGCGCACGGGCGCGACGCCGCCGATGTGCCCCTGACCCATACCTTCGGACCGAACACGCTGGTCGGCTTCCGGGTCTGGACCGACGAACTGGCGACGTGAGGACGCTGCATGGAGCGGGTGACGATTTCCCTGGACGAGGACCTGCTGACGGCGTTTGACGACCACCTGCGGCGCAAGGGGTATGAAAACCGCTCCGAGGCCATCCGGGATTTGGTGCGCCGCTGCCTTGAAGAGGACCGCCTGGCCGAAGGGCAAGCCGACCATGTGGTCGCCTGTCTGTCCTATGTCTATAATCACGAACTGCGGGAATTGGCGCGCCGCCTGACCAGCGCCCAACACCGTCATCACGACCTGATGCTGTCAACCCTCCACGTTCACCTTGATCATGACAACTGCCTGGAGGTGGTCTTGCTCCAGGGCCACACCCCCGAAGTGCGGACATTCGCCGAAACCACCATCGCGGAAACCGGGGTCCGGCACGGCAATCTGCATCTGGTCCCCGCGGAGATGGTCCACAGTCGTCACCGGCATGGTCAGCGGGAAAGCCATGACATCGACCGAGATACCGCCCCCGACGACGACCATCGCCCGCACCGCCATACCAGACCGACAACCTAAGAGCTTCCCGCCTGGGTCTCCGGAGACGGTCAGGGCGGGGGGCTTACCATCATTTTTTCCACCTCACGCACCGTATCGGCCATCGCCGCGACCAGCGCCGTTGACAGCACCCTAGCCCTGTCACCATCCTGACAGGCGTTAAAGTCTTCGGCAAGGGCGGCGACCCGACGGCCGCCCAAATTACTAAACACCCCTTTGACCGTATGGACAAGACGATTGGCCATGGGAAGTTCACCCTGTTCCATCGCGGCCCTGATTTGAGAGGCCTCGCTGGCGCTGCTGAGAACAAAATTCTGGACCAATTCATCAAAAGCAGCCTCCGGCATCAAGGATTTGATTTCCAACAGCCGGGCATAATCCATCAACGGAACCAGACTATTATTATTTTCAGGAATTTTTTGTTTGGCGCGTGAGTGTTCACCCCCAATCATCGCCGATGCAGGCCTCCTTTGGTCATAACTGGCTAAAACCGCATCAACTTCGTGCCACTCGATCGGTTTGGTCAAAAAGTCGGTCAACCCCATCTTCATGTAGGCCGCCCGATGCTCGGAAAGGACATCGGCCGTAAGAGCGACGATGGGGACATCACCAAACGGCGGGGGTAAGGTTCGAATCACACGGGTCGCTTCGGCGCCATCCATCACCGGCATCTGCATGTCCATGAGAATCGCGTCAAATCGCTGGGATGCCGCAACATCATAGGCTTGCGCGCCATTCTCCACCGCCACAACCTGATGACGCCGCCGCTCAAGCCCGACTTTCACGATCATCCGGTTAACCGAATTGTCTTCGGCCAATAAAATGCGCATGGGTCGAACAACCATCGCCTGTTCCTGACCGACGGCCAGGTCTTCCGCCGCGCCGCGGTCGACCAGACAGGTGAAGTGGAACACCGAGCCCCGTCCGACGCGGCTGGTGGCCCCGATTTCGCCCCCCATCAGTTCAACCAGTCGCTTGCCGATGGCCAGTCCAAGTCCGGTGCCGCCGAACTTGCGGGTCGCGTCCGTCTCCACCTGGCTGAACGGCTGAAACAACCGTCCCAGGTTCTCATCAGAAATCCCGATTCCGGTATCTTCGACCTCGAACATCAGACGCAGTCGATGATCGACCTCCTGATGGCGCAACCTGATGGTAATATTCCCACATTTGGTAAACTTGATGGCATTGCCGATCAGGTTGCCCAAGACTTGCCTGACCCGTGTCGGATCCCCCTTGACCACCAGAGTGAACAGCGGTCCGGTGTCGACAATCATGGTGTTGCCATGTTCGTCAGCCCGCGGACCGAACAGCCGGATGGCATCATTGATCAATGTGATGACATCGAACGCCTTGTGCTCGAAGGTCAACTTGCCCGCTTCGACTTTGGAATAATCCAGAATATCATTCAGCACCGTAAGCAAACTGAGCGCCGACGTATGCATGGTTTCGATATACTGCCGTTGATCGTCAGGCAATGTCGATTTTGATAAAAGATCGGCGATACCAATAATAGCAGTCATCGGCGTCCGAATTTCATGGCTCATCATCGCCAGAAACGCCGATTTCGCCCGACTGGCCGCCTCGGCGACTTTGGTTGCGGCCAACAGTCGCTCGCTTTCGGCCGCCAATTCGGCGGTGCGTTCACGAACGCGATCGGCCAGCATCGCCCGGTCATCAGCCAACATCCGAAGAGCGGCATTCCGTTCCATCACCGTCCGGCCGAGAACGATCAGCATCCCCACCATAACCAGCATGGTCAGAGCCACGCCCAAAATCTGCCAGCGGTATTCCTCCAACAGAGTGGGTTTAAGAAAGCGAACCAGTGAATTGTCGGGCAGTCGGGCCAGCGATAGATGCCAGCGTGCCATCTGCCGCCCATCGTAAACATGGCGGAAGTTATTCCCCTGTTCAGGCCCGCCGCCCAGAATAACGGTGCCGATGGCCTGCCCCACCATTTCGCTACTCAGAACATAGCCACCGACGATACCGCTTCCAATCAAGGATTCCCATTGGCTAAACACCGGCACCGAGGCTCGCTCGGACAGGCGGGCGGCCGCATCGTAGGGCCGCATCCGGTGGCCGTCGCCATCGTCAAAGATCAGGAGATAATAAAGAATCGCCCCGGTGCGGAGCGTCGACACCCGGTCCAGCAGCGTATCCAGTTTCTGGTCGAGCAGGTAATCGACGGAGATTGACGGCGGCAGGTTTTCGACCGCTTTCCGGAATGCCGAAATGCGGACGCGGCCCGAGGGGCTGAGCGTCTCCCCGGTCACAACAATGCGCTTGGCACCACTGACCGCCAGGGCATCCCGCACCGACGTCCCATAATCGGACTGCGCCAAAATAATTTTCGCGCTGTCATCGGCCTGTTTCAGCGACCCAACATCGGTGGTCGAAATCTCGACATAGATGCGCTGGGCCGTGCCAAAGGCCTCCCGGTGTCTGGCGACAAACGATGCCGCCGGCCAGCCCTGCCCGACCACCGCGTCGAAGTGGATGCCGGCATACTTCACGGCAATAAAAGCCGTCAAACCCCGTTCGACATCGGGCGGTGACAAGCGCGCGCCATCGAGATACTCGAAATACAGGTTATGCCGTCCGGATCGATAGCTCAGAACCGTATCCAAGCCATCTTCCGTTTCCATCTGGCTGGGCAAATCTTTCGATTGAGAACTAATAAATAGGACATTAAGCGGTCGGTCGCCTGCCATGGCGACTGCAGATCCGACCACCATGGCAACAACGATCGTGGTACCGATTACCAACCCTTGCAACCATAAGAACCGGCCTCCGCTCGATGAAGACCTCCGCTGTTTTTCGCCGTTTTTCCATTGAAAAATATTTAAAACGCGCGCGACATTATAGAATTCTGAGCAGAGCAGCCCAATGATACCCAACACCGAACAAAAGTGGGATATCACCATTAAGCTTCTCGTTCGACACAACGCGGTCGCACTCAATACGTATGCGTTCCCACTGCGACCGGGCATTGCTCACCGTGTCAATTATTGGAAATAATTCGGTTGATGCTTAATTAACATTTTTGCGGCGACCGATGGGATGCGACGGTTTGTCTCACTGCCACCGGCAAGCCAAGAGCATGGCCCATCAGATAATCCCGAGCATTCTACTAATGATGGCATTGTAAGCAGTTCCATTCACCGTTAAGCATGTTTAAGCGATTCACATCATTTTAGAGTCATAATCATTATCTCGTTCAAGTTGCTTTCTGCATGGAGGAACCCATATCAGGTGCGGTCTTTGGCCTGTGCTTTTCTTTTCCCATACGAGCCAGGCATAGCCGGTCGCCGTCGATGCTTTTCGATCCAAACGACCTTTGACCATCGGAACGCGCTCGGCAAATTGGGCAAACTTGGTTGGCGGTGTGTTCTCGAACAGATTGCGATACCTGCCGACACTTTCGATGAATACGGTGCGGGCCAAAATAGCGACACCCTCTCTGGCGATCTCAAGAGCACGGATCGTGAATTCTTCGCTCAGGCGGAATGGCGGATTGGTGATGACCCAATCGACCGAGTTGACATCGAAGGGAAATGTAAGAAAGTCACGGCAAGGGCCATATCCATAATCAAAAGCATCCGAATATAGGACAATGCCAAAATATTCTTTAATAACGCGCGCCATATGTCCAGCGCCGCAAGCCGGCTCCAGGCAGGTTTTGTCCCTCAAGGCCCGCGGATTATCCAGGACATATTCCATCAGCGCGCGCGTCGCCCACGGCGGCGTCGGGAAATCATCGGGGCTATTTCCAGCCTCATAACGCTGCGCCATAACGGCATGCGACTTGTTCTGCATCGGATGCCTGGCCAGAAATTTGCTCATTGCAGTCCTTTTGACGAAATCCGGTTGGCGGTCGCCGACACCGCAAGCGATATCCTCGGCCCCACGAGGTTGATCAGGGACTGGCCGGTAAGATTGGCGGCCTCGGTATCCACTTTGCCAGACTCATGATGGATCGGGTAGACTGCCGACCGGATGGCCACCTTAACCGGCGTCAGCCTTCCCGGCGCACCAACCCGACCGCAAGAGTGCCCGCGCCGCGCTCACCTGAGAGGGCGAACAAGGCGAGGGGCCGCGCCACCTGATACCATCTGATGGGGAGACAAGAAAACCGATGGAAGCCACCGAAATACATGAAGCCGTGACCGAAATCCAGGAAGGCGAGGACGAGCAACCCGCCGCTCTGCCCCGCGCCGATCATTCCCAAGACGCCCATCATGACCATCACGAAGCCCAATCGCGCCAGTGGGTCGCCATATTCATATCTGTACTGGCCGTCATTCTTGCCATCACCACCATGGCCGGCGGCAATGTTGCGCATGACATCATGAATGCAAATATTGTTGCCAGCGATACCTACGCCTTTTATCAATCCAAAGTCATTCGCCAAACCGACTTCCGGCTGGCTGCCGACCAATTGACCGCCATCAAAGCCTCGGCACTCTGGCTGCCGGCATCGGCTGAGGCGGCGATCGACGAGCGGCTCAAGACCTACAACGCCGCCATTGCCAAATACGAATCGGAACCCGGAACGGGCGACGGGAAAGTGGAGTTACTCGCCAAGGCGCGCCAATACGAGGCAATTCGAGATTACGCTGCTCGACAGGATCCTTTTCTCGACTACGCCGAGGCCTTATTACAAATCGCCATCGTACTCGCTTCGGCCAGTATTGTTGCGCGCCGTCGTTGGGTGCTGGTTCTGTCCTACCTGTTTGCCACCAGCGGGGTGCTACTTCTGTTCAACGCCTTTACCTTGTTGGTTGACCTGCAGCTTTAGCCGGACTTTTCAAGGAACCCCATGTCGGCGTCGAATATCGCGATAACCATAGGCCGAGTCGTCCCATGCGAAAGCGAAGCTTCTCAACCGTGTTGTTCAAATAATGGTTTTATGGCCGATTTGCGCGAAAGGGAACAGATTGTCTGGAACACACTATGCAATCTTCCTTGTGAACGGACCGTTGAGCCCTGCCCTGGAACCATGCTCGCCGCTGCCAACGCGCTTGATTGGCTCACAGCGGTTCCCGACGACACACTCCATGGCATCGTGACCGACCCCCCCTATGGGTTGATCGAGTACGAAGCCAAGGATCACGACAAGCTCCGCGCCGGGCGCGGCGGTCTCTGGCGGATTCCACCGTCCTTCGACGGCGCGGAGCGATTGCCTTTGCCTCGCTTCACCGTTCTGACCGACCGGGACCGGGGACGGCTTGAAAATTTTTTCGTTCACTTCGCGCAAGCCGCCCTCCGGGCACTGGCCCCGGGTGCTCATGTGATCCTGGCTTCCAATCCCCTGCTGTCCACGGTGACCTTCGGCTGTTTGGAAGCCGCCGGTTTTGAAAAGCGGGGTGAAATCATCCGCCTGGTTCAAACCCTGCGAGGCGGTGACCGACCAAAAAATGCCGAGGACGAGTTTCGGGACGTCACGGTCATGCCCCGCTCGTGCTGGGAACCTTGGGGACTGTTTCGAAAGCCGATCCGCGAAAAGACCGTGGCGGCGAATTTGCGGCGGTGGGGAACCGGCGGATTGCGCCGGGTTTCCCCATCGGAGCCCTTTCGCGATGTCATCACCTCCTCGCCGACACCAGCCTGCGAGCGCGACATTGCGCCCCATCCATCCTTGAAGCCTCAGCGGTTCATGAGACAGGTGGTGCGGGCGATTCTGCCTCTGGGTGTCGGCGTCGTCTACGACCCCTTTTTCGGGGGCGGGGCTACTCTGGCCGCGGCCGCCCGGCTTGGCTACATGGCCATCGGTACCGAAATCAACGCCAACTATGTCGACATGGCCGCTGCCGCCATCACCCGACTTCGCGATCTTCCCGGAGAAAACCGCCAAGTCGTGGGAGCCTAACCGCCCTGAAGCAGCGCCAGAGCCTCGGCATGGAGTCGGGGATCGCCCGCGGCAACAACCCGGCCATCGCTGTAGAGGTCCAGGGCGCGCCCTTGCCAATCGGTAATCTGCCCACCCGCCCCGGTCAGCACCGGGGCCAGCGCGGCAAAGTCATAAAAGTTGAGACTGGCCTCGATCACCAAGTCCTGGAAACCCGACGCCAGCAAGCCATAGGCATAACAGTCGCCGCCATAAACCGTCATCCGGACCGAAGCTGCGACCCGCTTGAACGCCTTCACGTCCTCGGTGGTGACGAACATCTCCGGCGTGGTGGCACTCAGGGTCGCGGCCGCCAGCCCGGCGCAGGCCCGAACCCTGGTTGCCACACCGTTGAAGGTTGCCCCATGGCCGGTTGCACCGACCCACCGGTCGCCCAGCACGGGTTGGTCGATCACCCCAAGCACCGGTTTGCCCTGGTACAGCAAGCCGACCAAGGTACCGAAGGTCGGTCGGCCGGTGATGAAGGCCTTGGTTCCGTCGATGGGATCAATCACCCAAACATATTCGGCATCCACATTCTTCTGCCCGTACTCTTCACCGATGATGCCGTCGTCCGGCCGCGTCGCCTCAAGGATGGCGCGGATCACGCTCTCGGCTTCGCGATCGGCCGCCGTCACCGGCGACAGGTCGGCCTTATCGGCGACAACCAGACCCGATCGGAAATATCGCCGGACGATGGCGCCACTGGCCTCGACCAGACGCTCCGCCAAGACAATCAGGGGAGTCGGACAGTTGTCAATCATCATCCATTGCGCCCAAGAATCCAGTGGTGGGATAGTATCCGCCGGCGGCGTTGACGGAAACCAAAAACGCCGGCCAGCGGCCTGGGATATGGCAGAGGACGCATGACGATAAAAACTAATCTCTATGCCGGTGGCGCCCTCGATCGGGCGGCGCCCCGGCGCAAAGATGCGGGTTGGGTCACAGCGATGCTGACCGCTCCCGATTCAAGACGCTTGCCGGTTTGGCGAAGCCAGAGCTTTGTCGAGCACCCGCATTCTCATGAGCCACGGCTCGGCTGGCTTCCGAGCGGCATCGGCGCCGAGCTGGCCCAGAGACCCGGCGTTGAAACCGCCTTGCTCGGTTTGGACGGCGACACGGCCCTCTTCGCGGTCGACTTGTCGGCCATGGACGATCCCGGACAACATCCGGCCCTGGCGGAACGGGGAGCGTTCGTCGAATTGCGGACCATTGGCGCACTACTGCCCAGAGCCGAAGCCAGCCTCGCCGCTTACGCCCGTGGCTTGATGTGGTGGCATCAGCGTCACCGATATTGTGGTGTTTGCGGTCACGCCACCAGGGCTGCGGAGGCCGGCCATGTCAGAATCTGCACCGCCTCGCCCTGTGCGGTGCATCACTTCCCGCGCACCGACCCTGCCGTGATCATGCTTGTCCATGATGACGATCGCTGTCTGCTCGGACGGCAGCCTCGGTTCCCGCCCGGTCTCTATTCGACGCTCGCGGGCTTTGTCGAACCCGGCGAGAGCATTGAAGAGGCGGTGGCGCGCGAAGTCCTCGAAGAAACCGGAATCCGGATTACCGATGTCCGTTATCACTCGTCCCAGCCCTGGCCATTCCCTTCGTCCCTGATGCTCGGCTTCCTGGCGCGTGCCGCCAGCACCGACATTACAGTCCAGGCCGACGAGATGGAGGATGCCTGCTGGTTCAGCCGCGATGATCTTCTGGCAAGCGCACCAACCGACCCCCGCCACCAACCCCTTCTCCTGCCCCGCGCCGATTCCATTTCCCGACGGCTGATTGAAGATTGGCTCGGTCGCTAAACGAAAAAGGCCGGACCCTCGCCCCATGGGGCGA